>JAGHVB010000055.1 GCA_018064525.1 Candidatus Treponema merdequi
AGTCCTTGTTTGTAAAGTTCAATACATCTTAATTTGAACTCAAATGTGTATCGCATAAAAATACCCCTCTTACTTTTGTCCAGTAAAAAGGGTACATATCAATAACTGTAAAAGGGGTTTTTTTATATTTAAACTTTAATATTATATTTCAAATAAATCTGTATGCGTTTTTGTTTTACTTAAAAATCAGTTGGCAGTAATTACAACTGAGTTTTCTGCGTTTGAGTATGGTGCCGGAACGTATTTGTCGGCGTTCCAGTCGTTTTCCCATTTGTGGCCGTCTAAAAGATAGCGGAACTGATATTCGCGGTCTGCGTCGAGTGTGAGTTTTACTGAGAACGAACCGTCTTTTGCCTGTTTGAGTGGAGTTTCTGTTGAACTCCAGCTGTTGAAATCGCCTGCAATGTTGATTGTTTTAGCTTCTCCTGCTGCTTCTTTTGAAACAGTAAAAGTTACTGTACACTTCTTTTTGTCCTTTGAAAAAGTCTTTTTTAAAGCCATGATTAAACTCCTTTATAAATAAGTCCGGCCTTGGGAAAGTTCCACTTAAAATAATTGCCTAAACTTATCTAATAATATACTATATATTTGGCGTTTAGTACAAGCAATTTTTGCTTTAAACGTTCGGGGGAATTTTTTCGCCCGGCATTAAATTTACATAGCGGTTTTACTGCCGCTTACAAAGAGGCCATTTTATGGACAAAAATTATTTATTCACTTCTGAATCAGTTAGTGAAGGACACCCTGATAAGGTGTGTGATCAAATTTCGGATGCAGTATTAGATGCATGTCTTGCTAAAGATCCTGAGAGTCATGTTGCCTGCGAATGTTTTACTTCAACAGGATTTGTTCTTGTCGGTGGAGAAATCACGACTAATTTTAAAGAACTTGATATTCAGAACATTGCCCGTGATGTGGCAAAAAAAATCGGTTACACTGATGCAGACTTTGGACTTGATTACAAGTCGATGGCTGTTTTCAATGCAATTCATACGCAGTCTCCTGACATCAATCAGGGTGTAGTCGGAAAAGGCCTCAAAAAATTCAAAGGTAAGCAGGGAGCCGGAGATCAGGGAATGATGTTCGGTTTTGCATGCAATGAAACAAAAGAATTGATGCCTGCTCCAATCATGTATTCACATAATCTTCTTCTTGAAGCTGCAAAACTTCGTAAGAGTGAAAAAATCAAATGGATGAGACCAGACTCAAAGAGCCAGGTAACAATTGAATATGACGGACACAAACCTGTTCGCATCGATACAGTTGTAATTTCTCATCAGCATAATCCTGATGTAAGTCACGAACAGATTGAAAAAGATTTGATTTCAAAAGTAATCAAACCTGTTCTTGAACCTACAGGACTTCTTGATAAAAATACAAAATACTTTATTAATCCTACAGGAAAATTTGTTGTCGGTGGACCTCATGGCGACTCTGGTCTTACAGGACGCAAAATTATTGTAGATACTTATGGTGGAATGGGTCGTCATGGCGGCGGTGCATTCAGTGGAAAAGATCCTTCTAAAGTTGACCGCTCTGCAGCATACATGGCTCGTTACATTGCAAAGAATATCGTTGCAGCAAAACTTGCAGAACGCTGTGAAGTTCAGCTTGCATATGCAATCGGAGTTCCATTCCCGGTTTCAATCATGATTGATACATTTGGAACAGGAAAAGTACCGGAAGTAATTTTGAGCAAAGCAGTATCAAAAGTATTTGACTGTTCACCTGCTGGAATTATTTCTACACTTGATCTCAAGCGTCCAATTTATTCAAACACTGCTGCATACGGACACTTTGGCCGTAAAGAATTCCCTTGGGAAAAAACAGACAAAGTTAAGGCATTGCTGGCAGAAATTAAATAAGCTGTAATTATTTTGAATACCTGTATTCAGATTTTAAAACCTGAAACTGTTTTGATGATCTGAATGCAGGTTTATTTTTTTCAAAAGATATGAAACTGAAGTCTGAAGAAATAATTGAAATTTTTGAAAGGTTTAAAAAACAGAATCCCGCACCCAGACCGGAACTGGAATATTCTGATAATTATACTCTGCTTGTTGCAGTAGTTCTCAGCGCTCAGACTACAGATAAAAGTGTAAATAAAGTTACAGAAAAACTTTTTAAACTTGCGCCAGTTCCGCAGAAGATGGTCAGACTTGGTGCTGAAAAAGTTGAAGAAATAATAAGGCCGATAGGACTTTCAAAAAATAAATCTAAAAATGTTGTTGAACTTTCTAAGCAGCTTATAGAAAATTTTAACGGAACTGTTCCTGATACGATGAAAGAACTTCTGTCACTTTCTGGTGTCGGGCGTAAAACTGCGAATGTTGTTCTGAATGTTGCCTTTGGTAAAAAAGTAATGCCTGTTGATACTCATGTATTAAGAGTGTCTCAGAGAATTGGATTTTCCGACTGTGATAACCCGGAAGAAATGGAAAAGGTTCTGGTCGAAAAAATTCCATCAGAATATATGAAGCACGCACACCACTGGCTTATTTTGCATGGACGGTATGTCTGTACTGCAAGAGCTCCAAAGTGTGAAGAGTGCATCATAAAAGATATTTGTAAATTGAACCGGATAAAATAATTTCGGTTTTAATTATTCGGAGGTTGAAAAAAATGAATGAAGAAGTTGTAGAAAAGACTGCAGAAGCTGCAGGTGGAGAAGGTGTTCTTGATGTTGTTGTTGATGCAGGACAGGATGCAGTTGAATCTGTAACTAAAACTGCAGGCGTTGTAATGACATGGATAAAGTCAAACCTTTTTCATATCATAACAACAGCAGTTATTGTTCTTGCAATTTATATTATTTATAAATTAATTGTCAGATGGATTAAGAAATTTCCTGCAGAAAAACTTTCGGCACAGCGTTCGATGATTCTTGTAAAAATCGTAAAATACGTTGCATGGTTTTTAATGATCATGTATGTTTTGAATTTCTTTGGAATTAAACTTTCTGCTATCTGGGGCGCTGCAGGAGTTGCCGGTGTTGCTTTGGCTTTTGCTGCTCAGACTTCTGTAAGTAATATTATCAGCGGAATTTTTATCATGATAGAAAAAACAATGAAGCCGGGAGATCTTATTACAGTTGATGGCGAAACTGGAATTGTTGATATTGTCGGTCTTTTATCAGTTCAGATTCATACACTTGATAATCAGCTTATAAGAATTCCAAACTCAACAATTATTAATTCGAATTTTAAAAATACATCTTTCTTTGATAAACGACGAATGACAATTAATGTTGATGTAAGTTATGACACTGATATGGAATATGCTCTTAAAACAATCCAGAAAGTTCCAGCACATTGTAAGACAGTATTAAAAGATCCTGCTCCTGCAGCATGGTTTGACGGTTTTGGTGAAAGTGGAATTACATTGACTCTCGCCGTATGGTTTAACAGTGCAGATTTTTTAACTACGAAGAATGATACTTTTATTGCAATCAAAAAAGTTTTTGATGAAGCAAAAATTGAAATTCCATACAACAAAATTGATGTTAATTTTCCTGATTCAAAAATTACACAAAAAGCTGCAGCAAAAAAGGCAAAAAGAAAATGAGCGAAAAAGAAATCGAAGAAAAATTTATTGCACTTGAAACAAAAATTGCATATCTCGAAGAGTTTACTTCTGAACTTCAGAATGTTGTAGTTGAACATACAAAAACGATTGACCGTTTGACGACTGCAAACAGACTGATGTCAGAAAAAATTACAGAGCTCATCGAAAACTCAGAAGAAATTCCAAACAGAAAACCACCGCATTATTAATTAGGAATTGGGAATTACGCGGCGCGGGTATTGGAGATGAAGTTGTTTTTGTTTGGGGAAATCTGCGCGATGGTTATGGAAAGTACCGGAAAATTTCGTGAGGAAATTTATGGAAAGAGTTGAGATTCTTTATCAGGATAGGAATATTATTGTAATTTCAAAACCATGTGGTTTGATGTCGGTGGGGTTTGAAGGATTTCGCGGACGCACAGCTGAAAATCTGATTGAAAACATTCTCAGAAAAAAAGGTGAATATTCGCAGAAGTACAGACCGTTTGCGGTTCATCGTCTTGACCGTGATACGAGCGGCGTGATGATGTTTGCGACAAATGAACGGGCTCAGAAAATCATAATGGACAGCTGGCATAAAATGGTAAAGCATCGGAAATATATTGCTCTTTCGGAAACTCCTGTTAATTTTACAAAATATGGAATTTTACCCGAAAGCGGAATCATTGACGACAAGCTTTCTTACAATGCATACAACATCGGTTATGTTGCCGGTCACGATGAAAAGAAGAATGCAGACAGAAGTCAGAAAACACGGACTGATTCCAGAAATCCTGAAAAAAAAGAAATCACTGCCAGAACACATTTTCGTATTTTAAAAAGTTCCACAAAATTTACTCTCTTCGAACTTGAACTTGATACAGGAAGAAAAAATCAGATCAGGGCGCATCTTGCGTCAAAAGGATATCCGATTGCAGGAGATCAGAATTACCGTTCGCATGTAAATCCGTTTGACAGACTTTGCCTTCACGCAAGAACTCTTGAATATGTTGATCCGTGGTCTGATGAACTTCATTCGTTTGAAGTTGCAGAACCTGAAGAATGGCAAAAGATGGTAAAATAAATTATGCGAAAATTTAATTTAAAATTTCCGAAATTAAAAATTCCAATCTCGATTCAGATTTCTATTTTTCTTGTCATCATTGCGTTTGTTCCTGTAGTTGTAATGATGGCATTAAAAACTTATGAAAAACAGCAGCTCGCAATGCTTGAAAGTTCCAATGTTCAGCAGGCGAGAATTGTTGCTTCGAGTTTGTCTTCGTTTGGTGTAAATAATCAGAACGCAAAAAAGATTCTCGAAAACATGAACGGTCAGTTTGTGAGCCGTATCCGTGTGTTGAACAGTGACGGTGAACTGATTGCCGATTCTGCTTTGTGGAATGAAAATGAGCCTCAGACTTCCGCAGTGCAGGAAAATGTTATAAAAAGTCGTGACGATGAAACTTATTCTGTTTTTGAAACAAATGCCGGCGAAGAAAATTCCACTCGAAAATATGCAGAAGAAACTTTTGTCTATAAATTATTTTCTTTTCCTGTCCGAATGATGAGAAAAGTACTCGGGAGGCCGACTCCATATCAGACTGCAGATTTTTACAGTGAGAAAAAAGTTTACGACGGCGAAGAAATTAAAGCTGCGTTAAATGGAACTTACGGAGCCGTGACCCGAATATCAAGCGGAGAACAGAGGAGTGTTACGCTTTATTCTGCAGTTCCGGTTCTTGATGAAAATGAAAAAGTTTGTGGTGTCGTTTTAGTAAGCCGTTCAACTTACAGAATTTTGAGAAATATTTATGAACTCAGACGAGATCTTGCGGTAATCTTTTTGAAATCTTTAGCTGCAGTCTTTGTGATTGCAGTTTTCTTTGCATTCAGAATAAGCCGTCCGTTGAAAAAATTGTCACGACAGGCAACTGACTGCGCTGATAAAAAAGGAAAAATCATTTTTACAAAGTTTACGGGTTCAAAACGAATTGATGAAATCGGTGATTTGTCGCGTTCGTTTTCAAGTCTTATCGAAAGATTAAATAAAAAAATTCAGTTTGGTCAGGCTTTCTCTTCTGATATTTCACATGAGTTTAAAAATCCTCTCACAGTAATCAGATCTTCTGCAGAACTTTTGAATGATCCTGATTTGTCAAAAGAAGACAGAGATGAAATCTGTAAGGCTGTAATTTCAGAAGTGAACCATCTGCAGATGCTCTTAACCGGCGTAAGAAATATTTCTAAAATTGATGCAGGCGAAGAACTTGAGTGTGAACCGATTCCGGTTTGTGCATTTGTTGAAAATATTATTTCGAGAGTTCAGAAAAAGTATTCAGATGTAAAAGATGTTGATTTTATTTTTGAAAAAAATATTTCTGATGAGTTTGCACTTAAAATTCCAGAAGATTATTTTGACCGTGCAGCAGAAAATCTTATTGATAACGCCGCAAGTTTTGGAAGTAAAGTTAAGATAACCGTTGAATGCAAAAATAGTTTCGGAATTAAAAACGGCAACATTTCAAACACCACTGCTGATAGAAATAATTATTTTTCACTCATTGTTGAAGACAACGGAAAAGGAATTAACCCTGATTCAATCGAAAAGATTTTTGACCGCTTCTATTCTGAACGCGATGATTCTGTAAAGACAAGTCACACTGGACTCGGACTTTCAACTGTCAAAGCGATTGCAGATTCTCTTGAAGGCGAGATTTTAGTCGGTAAAAGTGAAACACTCGGCGGGGCTAAGTTTGAGATGAGAATAAATTGTTAGAGCGCACTCTCTCGAGCAATGTGAGTTACCCCAAAAGCTGAAATCATTCGAAATACCCGCGGGTATTGAAAGAGACCGCGGTCTGGTAAATTCCAAAATAACACAATCCTGCCACAATTTTGACACAATCTCTTAATACAATTTCCTTAACAAAGGCCGGAAGTATATGTGCTTCTAAAACAGGCTTTTTAGTTAAGGAGTTTTTTTATGAAAAAATCATCATCGATTGCAGGAAAAATAGTTTTTATGTCTGCAATCATCGGAGCATTGCTTCTTGCAAATCTTTTCATCGGGTTGAAATTAAATGACAGAGAAATCGCAAGAAATAATGCTAAAGAGAGTATTGCAAAAGCGGCAGGCGAAAAGTTCTGCATTCGAAAAGTTGAATTTGAAGTGCCTTATGAAAGAAATGTAAAAAAGATAAATTCAAAAGGTGCTGCTTATCTTGATAAAGAATTTGGAACTGTGCGCTTTTCTCCTGAAAATTTAAACTGTGAAGCAGAAATTAAATCTGAAATCAGACACCTTGGTATTTACAGCGCTCCAATCTTTACAGGTAAAATTAAACTTTCAGGTCAGTTTACATATAATCAGAATAATAATTCTGAATATACTTATAAAACTGATAATGCAAAGTGCAGAGTTGTTTTATCAGATAAATCAGTTCTTGAAATACCTGTTTTTGAAATTAATGGAATTAAAAGTAAGCCGGAATTTGAAATTAACGCAAAATATTTGAATGAAATGGGAAATTATGAATATTCTAATCTAGTGATTTTAAAATCAGATTTTAAATGTGTTAAAGGTACAAATGTTTTTTCAACAGAATTAAACATTCGTGGAGCAGAAAAATTTACATTGTTCCTTTCTGATAAACAGAATAAACTTTCTGTTAAATCTGACTGGAAGAGCCCTGGTTTTACAGATTTTGATTATTTGCCGACAACACGCAATTTAACAGAAGAAGGTTTTACTGCTGACTGGTTTGTTCCGTTTACTGGAAATGATAATGATAGAATCGGATTTGAATTTAAAACTCCTGTTGATGTTTATAAAATGCTTGATCGTGCAGTTACTTATGGATTTTTATTTATCATAGTTCCATTTATCGTACTTTTCCTTTTTGAAATATTCATGAAGATTTCACTTCATCCAGTAAATTATCTTTTGTGCGGTGCAGCATCAATTGTATTCTTCTTACTCTTGATGAGTTTTTCAGAACATATTCCATTTACTGCAGCATATCTTATTTCAAGTTTTGCAAGTGGAATCGTAATATCGCTTTATGTTGCATCTATTACAAAGAATGTCAAAACCGGAATCGGAATGTGCGTAACTTTCATCTTGATGTACGGTTATCTTTTCTTCTCGCTCAAGTCAGAAGATTACGCACTTCTTATCGGTTCAATTTTTACATTCATCATTATCGCAGCATTGATGTTCTTTACAAGAAAAGTTGACTGGAACAATTTGAAAGGTGCATCATCAAAAGCAGGAGATGATAAACCTGACAACTTGAAATTAACTGATAAAACTGAGTAAAATAAAATTATGATAGCGCTTGTTGATGATGAAAAAAATGTCCGTATGACAATTAAGACTGCCTTGAAAAAAGAAGGTTTTGAAACAGTGGAATTTGCAAACGGACAGGAGATTTATGATTCTGTGAAATCTGGTTTGAATCCGGAGTTGATTGTAATGGATATAATGATGCCTGTTATGGATGGAATTATGTGCCTTAAAAAGCTTCGCGATGACGGAATTAAAACTCCAGTAATGTTTTTGACAAGCCGCGATGAAGAATTTGATAAAGTTCTGGGGCTCGAACTTGGTGCTGACGATTATCTTTGTAAGCCGTTTTCAATGCGCGAACTCGTTGCAAGAATTCATGTGCTTTTGAGAAGATGCAGCTATCATGAGTCAGCCTTAGATAATACAGATGCCGGCGGAGAAAATTCCAATAACAAAAACATTCTCCGCTCGGGCAGCCTTGAATTAAACCTGCTTTCATATACAGCAAAAATAAATCAGAAATCAATCGAACTTACTGTAACTGAGTTTCGTCTGCTTGAAGGTTTTTTGAAAAATCAGAATATCGTTTTATCAAGAGACCAGCTCATCGAAATCAGTTACCCCGAAGATACATATCTCAACGACAGGGCAATCGACTGTCACATCAAGCGACTGAGAAAAAAACTTTCGTGTGATGAAAATCTTTCTGAAAAAATCCAGACAGTATATGGCGCCGGTTATAAGTGGGAATAATTTAAGGCTGTCCTATTTTTGACAGGACTTGCTATGAATCACATTAAAACATATTTTAAAAATATTTTTTCCATTCGATCGACAAAACTTCTTTGCGCGATTTCTGTATTTGCAGTTGTGATGGCATTGATGAGATTTTTTGTTACGGGTTATACGATTTATCTTTTTATGCTTACAAATCTTTTTCTTGCATTTGTTCCATGGTTTATTTCTTCTATTATTCAGACACATGAAATTAAAAATCGTTTTCTTTTTGCTGTTTTGATTTTTTTCTGGATTATATTTTTCCCAAATGCTCCGTACATGCTCACAGATTTAATTCATCTTGGAAAGAATCGCGCAGCTCCGCTCTGGTATGATTTGATTATGCTTTTAACTTTTGGATTTGCAGGTTTGTATTATGCGTTTGTGAGCCTCGAAGTTATTGAAGAAAAATTGAAAAAGAGAATGTCTGGTAAGAATAAAATTGTGACAAATAAGTTTTGCATTTTTAATAATGATTGCAGAATATTTATTTTTCGAGTGATTTTTATTTATATTACCTGTTTTGGAATTTACCTCGGCCGTTTTCTCAGATGGAACACCTGGGATCTTTTAGGAAATTTTGGCGGAGTCATGAATGATGTTTGTAAAAGAGTTCTACTTCCTTTTAATTATCCCGGAGCATGGGGATTTTCTGTTCTTGGCGGAACTTTTTTGAATTTGATTTACATGATTATGAAAAATGGCGCGGACAGTGAAGTGATTCCGGTTGCAAAATGATGTCAGTAAAGAAGCGGTTTTGGCATTAAATTATATCTCTTAATTGACAAATTCCACTTACGCATATAAACTAACAACAGGTAGTTTAAAATGTCACGTCCGCTTATCACTCAGGAAAAAATCATAGAAGCCGCTCTCTTTTGTGCCTTTGAAAAAGGTATGGGAGAAACTTCGCTCAATGACATTTCTAATTACCTCACAATCAAAAAAGCCAGTCTCTACAATCATTTTGCGAGCAAAGAAGAAATGCTCAAAGCCATCTATACTTACTGCTCGGATTTTTATACAAAAGTAAATCTCGTTTCAGAAGATGATCTTGCTTCTGCTGGTGGAACTCAGATAGAAAAGATGTTCAAATCATGTGCTGCCAATTACATTAAAAAGCACGAAGTCGATCCGCTTTTTCAGATCTACACTTTTGTCCAATCAGAAAAATATTTTACAAAAGAAGTCCTCGACATCTATCTTGCTCAGTGCGCCAAAATCGAAAACCAGGCTTTTCTCTTTTTTAAGCTCATAAACAAAAACGATGACATGGATAACGCAGCAATCAAGCGTGAAGCTAAGTACTTTTCACAAGTCCTTTTAACTTCGCTCGACACATATCTTGCAGCCCGCAAAGAAACAATCCGCCAGAATCCTGAAAGCGGTGTCGGCGCCCTTTTTGTCCTCCCGAGTGATGACAAGTCTTTGACAGACATCTCAAAATTTGCCGAGATGACGGTTAAGAAGTTTCTCTAAGAAAATAGTCTTCACTGAAATTCATCATTTTGATTAATTTGATGTATGTAATGATTTTTTATTTCTGGGCGAAAATCATTTTTTTAAAGTGGCTAATAAAAGAGGTTTGATTTGGTGGTTTTATTAGCCAAAACTGAGAATTTTTTGTTTTTTTTAAGTGGAATTTGCACATTTTGCCTGTTTTGAAGTCTATATTTGCCAGGGATATCTGTTTTTTTTGTGAAATAGCTAATAAAACAATGTCAATTAATGTAATTTATTAGCCATTTGGAAAAAACGATCTTTTTGCCACTACTACCATAGATCCCGGAATAAGAATTGACTCCTGATATTACCATAGACCCCGGAATAAGAGCTGACATCACGCACTATCAAATTCCACTTAAAAAAAATCCAAAAAAATTCAAAATTCTTATTGTATAAAAGGGGGTAATAGGGTACTCTCTTATAACGCGCTGTATGAATTCAGCGTTACATAGACATAACGACATAGAAGCACTTGCAGTTTGCAAGCGGTTCGGCTATTTGTTTAACCCACTCGTAATGGAGAAAGTAGATGGTTCAGAAAGACACTGAAATCACCAATCAGTATTACATTACCAGACAGGATTCCACAGAGTCCAATGCTCGTAGTTACCCTAGAAAATTTCCTTTCGCTTTGGCAAAGGCACAGGGTTCTTGGCTGACGGATGTTGAAGGGAACAAATATCTGGATTTTTTGTGCGGAGCTGGAACTCTCGCACTTGGCCATAATGATCCTGATGTAAATCAGGGCATGATGGATATGCTTACCGGTAATTTACCGTTACACACTTTGGACTTAACAACTCCAGTAAAAGATGAATTTGTGCACACACTTTTGAATCTCTTACCAGGTGAACTTAAGAACAACGCAAAGATTCAATTTTGCTCTCCAAGTGGAACTGACGCTGTAGATGCCGCTTTAAAGCTTTGCAAAACTGCAACTGGACGCAGCTCTGTTATTGCATTTACTGGTGGATACCATGGAATGGGACACGGAGCACTCTCTTGCACAGGTAATCTCAACGCAAAGAATAAAGTAAATGGCTTGATGCCAGAAACTCACTTTTTCCCATACCCATATTCTTACCGCTGTCCTTTTGGGCTTGGTGGAGATGCTGGTGTGGATGCAGCATGTGCGTTCTTTGAACGCCAGCTTAAAGATCCGGAAGGTGGAATTACAAAACCTGCAGCCGTAATCCTCGAACCAATTCAGGGTGAAGGCGGAGTTGTTCCGGCACCTGTAAAATTTTTACAGACAGTTCGCCGCGTAACAAAAGAACTTGATATTCCATTAATCTGTGATGAAATTCAGTGCGGCTTTGGTCGTTCTGGAAAATTCTTTGCATTCGAATATGCAGACATCGTTCCTGATGTAATCCTTTCGTCAAAGGCAATCGGCGGTTCACAGCCACTTTCTGTTGTAATTTACAACAAGAAGCTCGATGTCTGGACACAGGGTGCACACGCAGGTACATTCCGCGGAAACCAGCTCGCTATGAAAGCCGGAACAATCGTAATGAACAAAGTTTCAAAACCAGAGTTCCTTGCAGAAGTAGTTGAAAAAGGCGAAATATTTGCAAAAAGAATGGAAGCTATCAAAGCAAAAGTTTCTATCATCGGTGACCTTCGCGGAAAAGGTTTGATGCGCGGAATCGAATTTATCGATCCGAAATCAGAACCAGATCAACTCGGTGCAAAGAAAGCAAGCGGTGAAATCGCGGCACTTGTTCAGAAACGCTGTTTTGAAAATCATCTTGTAATGGAAAAAGGCGGAAGAAACGGATCAGTAATGAGATGTCTCTGCGCTCTCAACGTTACAAAAGAAGATTTGAACACAGCCCTTGATATTATTGAAAAGGTAATCACTGAGGTTGACCTTGAATACAAATAATATCTTTATCACAAACGATAAAGCGTCTTTAGATGTTTTCAAAGACACAATCGAGAAAACATCTAAAGCGATTATCGAAGCCTATAACAATGATAAAGCTTATACCGGACCACAGCCTTTTGATCTTAAAAAGGCTGTCAAAGGTTCGATCCTTCCGGACAACGGACTCGGATTTGATAAAGCTTTGGAAAATACAAAACGCGTTGTACTGCCAAACTTCGTTCGTACAAGTTCCACTAACTACATGGCACATCTTCACAGCGCAACATTAATCGAAACAATCGCAGCAGAATTAATCATTTCAACTTTCAATCAGTCGATGGACAGCTGGGATCAGTCACCTGTCGCAACAGAAATCGAAGTTGAAGTTGTACGCCAGCTCTGCAAGCTTTACGGTTACGGTGAAGGTTCAGATGGAATTTTCACAAGCGGCGGCTCTCAGTCAAATACAAATGGAATTTTTCTTGCACGCGACTGGTTCTGCAAAGAAAAGTTAAACTGGGACGTTAAAAAATTCGGACTTCCTGAAAATTACCGCAAGTTCAGAATGTACGCATCAGAAATTTCTCACTTCTCAATGGAAAAATCTACTCACATGCTCGGACTCGGTTACGATGCTGTAGTAAAAGTTCCTGTTGATGAAAGACAGAAGATGGATGTTGATGCTCTCAAATCACTCATCGAAAAAGATATCAAAGACGGAAACATTCCGTTCTGTGTAGTTGCTACAGTTGGAACAACAGATTACGGCAGTATCGACCCGATTGAAAAAATTGCGGACATTGCAGAAAAATATGACATCTGGTTCCACTGTGACGCAGCATACGGAAGCGGCGCAATCATGTCAGATAAATATCGCTCGCGCATCGCAGGGCTCAACAGAGCAGACTCAATCACAGTCGACTTTCATAAAATGTTCATGATGCCGATTAGTGCAAGTTGCTCGCTCATCAAAGACGCAAAAGACTTTGAACCATTCGAACTTCACGCAGATTACTTAAACCGCGAAGAAGACGAAGAAGACGGATATACAAACCTTGTAAGTAAATCAATGCAGACTACACGCCGCTTTGATGCACTTAAAGTATGGCTTTCATTCCAGTGCCGCGGAAAAGACGGCTGGAATGCACTTATCGACACTTGTATCGAAAACGCAAAATATGTTTATGATGCTCTCGAACATCGCGAAGGTTTTGCCCGCACCTGCGAACCGGAACTTTCTTCAATCGTATTCAGACTGTATGACAAAAATCTTACAGACGAACAGAACGACGAAGTAAACAAAAAAGTTCGCCGCGCCCTCATTCACAAAGAAGGCGTAGTAATCGGTCAGACAGTTTTCGGCGGCCGCGTTCACCTCAAGTTTACGCTCATAAATCCGCTCACAACGCACGAGAAACTCGACCAGCTTCTGGACTTGATTTATTCGCTCAAGGACTAAGGGAAATGTAAAACTGGTAGTTATAGCTACCAGTTTTTTTATGGACAAATTAAGTTGCAAATAGTACTATAAAGTGGTATTATAATTATATGAATACGAAGCAACAAAAAGTATTTGATTTAATTTTCAAAAATCCAGTTCAGTCGAATATTGAATGGCAGGATATTGAAAATCTTCTGAAATCTTTAGGTGCTTCTATTTCAGAAGGAAATGGGTCTCGAGTACGTATAGAATTGAATGGTGAAAGGGCTGTCTTTCATCGTCCGCATCCAGAAAAAGTTACAGATAGAGGTGCAGTAAAATCTATGCGAAAGTTTTTAGAAAATGCCGGGGTGAAGAAATGATGACATATAAAGGTTTTATTGGAACAGTTGAGTATGATGATGAGGCTCGTGTTTTTTCTGGAGAAGTTATTAACACAAGAACAGTTATAACTTTTCAGGGTACATCTGTTGATGAAGTTGAAAATGAATTTCATGCTTCTGTAGATGATTATCTTGATTGGTGCAAAGAAGATGGAATAGAACCTGAGAAGCCGTATTCAGGTAAATTTAATGTTCGGCTTACACCATTGTTTCATAGTCAGGTTGCTGTTGCCGCAAAAAAAATGGATATGTCTCTAAATAGCTTTGTGGAAAAATCTTTAAAGGATGAACTTTCTGCAATGCAGTTGACTTATTAAATAAAAAAATCTTTTAATTCTAAATCCATTGCATGGGCGATTTTTGACAGAGTTTCAATGTTAGGAATCGTCTTTTTTGTTTCAATATAATATAAATGGCTTCGCGAAATTCCAGAATCTGCAGAAAGCTGGACTATTGAGATATTTTTATTTTTTCTAAAAGAAATCAGTGTATCAATAACTTTTTCTACTTCACTATCCATTCTTAATACTCAAAATTACAATAAACAGGACTTGTCCTATATTTAGAGTATTGGTATAATGGAAATATAGCGACTCTAAATTTAGAGCGTTTGGAATAAATCATTAGGAGTCAAAACTTATGAAAAAACTTATCACTTTATTTGCAGCATTTATCACATCTGCTGCATTGTTTGCTGGAACACCTGCTAAAGATTTGCTTGCAGGCGTTTATGACTTTGCTACACAGGAATCTTCGACATGGAAGATTTATGACGGTTATTTCAAGACGATTGATGTTTCGTCTGAAGAATATGTTTTTACAGGAAGCTTTATCGTTAAGATTTTAGTTGGAAATTCACGCTATGACTTTACTTGTACGGTAAAAAATGGAAGTGATGATTTTACTGTGGAACTTTCAGACATGACATCTTACGCATGTGACAAAAAAGGTTCTAAACTTCCAAAAGGAACAATCAACAATACCTCTGCAAACGTTGCTTCTCAGTATGCGGCTCAGATGAAAGATGAAATCAATGCCAGAATCAAAGGATTTAAAGACATCGATGCCCAGTATACAAAAACTGTTACAAGTCCAGCATTCGTAGAAACTGCATCTAAATCAATGACTGACCTCGCGTTCAAGAAATTTGCAGAAGCAAATATTAACGGTAAGCCAGTGGAATTTGACGTTATATTAAGTTCCATCGACGAAAACCTCAACCCTATCACAAAAGACCCAATGGAACTCGCATACAAAGCAGTTGCCAGCTTCAAAACAAATAAAATTGATCCACTCGGCATGACAGTTTCAGGAGGCAGCTTGATAACTATTTATTCCAACAACGAAAAACTGGTCAGCGCAAAAAAGGATTCAGTATATAGAGTTAAAGGTACAGCCAAAGTTACCGCACTTGGTTCAACTTCGAACAGAATCTGGAGTTATTCCGTTGAAGAAAAATAGTAATAGTTAATTTTTTTAGGAGTTTTTTATAATGTTCTGTTCAAATTGCGGTAAAGAAATTTTAGAAGGAGCAAAATTTTGTCCGAGTTGTGGAACTCCAATTAATCAAATTGAAGTTTCTAAAACAAAAGAAATAAGTAATCCAAATGAGATTACTCAAGATTTAGAAAGATGTTATGATCATTTTTCTAAAATTGCTGATATTTATGACTTTTATCAGAAAGGCAAGAGTCTTGTAAATAATACAGTTTGGGTAAAAAAAGTTTCAAATGAATATGGCGTTGCAATGTTTTTTTTAATTGCAGGTATAATTGGATTAATTCCAACATTGTCTTCAGTATTCAAAGATCCAATTATGTTTGTTGTCTTATGGATGGTTTTGCTAATTGAAATTGTGTCAATTATTTCAGGTGGTATTTGTGCTGGTATTTATGGAAAACATAAATCGACTATTGAACTTTATGAAGAAAAATTACCAATTATGGAAAATAAAATTATTGAGCATTATGCAAAATATGAAAATTGTCCATTAGCGATAGATTATACAAATCCTGTAATAATCAGTTCAATGATAACATATATAAAATCAGGGCGAGCTTCTTCTATTAAAGAAGCCATAAATATATATGAAGATGAATGTCATAAAGTTCAAATGATTAGTGAAATGAAACAGATGAAAGCATTTGCAGAACAGGCTTCTGCTGCTGCAACACTTGCTGCAATTAATACATTATAAGAAGAACATTTACACCAATCCTTAAAACCATTACAATGTCACTATGAAAAGATTTTTGACTTTCGTAGTGACATTTTTTTTGGTAATTTCTGGTTTAGTCAGCTGCGGTAGTATTGCTGACGATACAATTAAGTTTTCTGTTCTTCAGGGACCCAGCGCGCTTGCTTTCTGTGGAATGATAAACGAAGAGTTTTCTTTTGAATGTCCTGTCGAAATGAAAGTTGAGCCGTCTCCTGATATTGTTCTTCCGTATTTGATTAAAGGGGAACTTGACGGAACGATTCTCCCTTCTGATAAAGCAATTTCAATTCTTGAAAAAAATCCTGATCTTTTCGAAATCGTTGCCGTTTGCGGAAAAGGAAATCTTTCGTTTGTAACAAATGATTCATCAATCAGCAGCCTGTATGATATTGATTTTTCTAAAGATGAAGTTTATCTTCCGAAAGGAAGTACGATTCCTGAAACAATTTTCAGTTTTATCTGCATGGAATCGGCAATGTTGAGTTCTGATTTGAAAGTTCACGATAATCTTTCAAATCCAGTTTACAACTATCAGCTCTTTCCGCCAGAAATGATTCAGGCATTTGCTGCAGGTAAAATTAAATATGCAGTTTTACCGGAACCATTTACAACTCTTGCAAAGCAGAAACTTGGTGACAAGATTTATATTCCGTTTGACATTCAGAAAGGTTATACACATTTTTCAAAAAGAGAAAATTATCCTTTCACTGTTGTAATCTTCAGAAAAGATTTTATCAAACATCATAAAAAACAGTATGAAAAATTTATGACAACATGGCAGAAAAGTTTTGACTGGGTAATTTCAAATCCTCACGAAGCAGGAATCAATGCAGAAAAAATGCAGATCGGAATTCCGGCAAACCTATGTGAAGCAGCGATTCCAGTTTCGGCTCTCTGTGCAGAACGCGAGTTTGATCTTGCGATAACTGAATAGATCGCGCGCGATGTCAGTAAAGAAGTGATTTTTGTTTTAACAAAAGACGGTAAATAAAATTATGAATGAAAAAATTAAGAACAACATTTTCTTTTTCTCAGGAATTGCGGCACTCATAATTATCTGGGCTGTAGTTTCTGCTTTTGATAAATCGGGTTTCATTCTTCCGTCACCGAAAGCTGTGGTAGTGGAACTTGTGAAGAAAGCTGTTACAAAAGGTTTCTGGATTGATGCTGGTAATACTTTTGTGCGCGTGATTCTTGGATTTCTGCTTGCCTGTGTTCCGGCGTTTGTGTGCGGCGTGTGGTGGGGATTAAAGCCTGGAGCTCATTCATTTTTTATTCCTCTTTTGACAGTAATCAAATCGACTCCGGTTGTTTCTGTAGTTCTGCTTTTTATTTTCTGGTTTGGAACTGATCTTGTTCCGATCGTGACCTGTGCGATTATGACTTTTCCGCAGGTGAGCAGCGCTGTTTATTCGAGCGTTAAAAATTATCCTTCTGATTATTTACTGATGGCAAAAGCTTTTCGTTTGAGTCTGTCTGCTAAAATAAAATATATGTTTGTTCCGCATGCGAAAAATGCTTTCTTAAGTTCTGCAGGTACTGCGCTTTCTCAGTCGTGGAAAATTGTCTGTGCTGCAGAGGTCTTGAGCCTTCCGCATTCTGGACTTGGAAGTTCTCTTTTTGCTGCAAAGACGACTGTAGAAGTTGCGGCGATGTTTGCAGATACGATTGCAATTATTGTTCTCTGCGGTCTTTGTGACTGGTGCTTCTCGCTCATTGTGAAAAAGTTTTCAAATAGAAGTGTCTGATTATTAAAGGTGGAATTAATAAAAATGAAAATCGTAAACTTACATGCAGAATATATCGAAAAAGCAAATACAGCTTCAAACTCAAGTAACGCATCTTCCGAAAGTGCAATACATAATTCCACAAACGTAAACATAAAAATCGCCGTACAGAATTCCACGGTAAAAATCTTTGAAAACTTTTCGTTCGAAGTTGCTGACGGTTCAACTGTCGCAATACTCGGCGCAAGCGGAACGGGAAAATCAACTATGCTTTCGTGCATATCGGGACTTGGCGCAGAAAATCTTTCTTATTCTTTTGAAGAAAGTTCTTTTCCGCAGTTCTGTTCGGTTGATTTTCAGAAGAGTCTTTTGCTGCCTCATCTTTCAATTTTAGAAAATACAGCACTGCCTCTTTACGATATGTACGGTAAAAAAACTGCACTTGAGGCTGCCGAAAAATATCTTGAAAAAACAGGACTTTCTCAAAAGGCAAAAAGCCTTCCTTCTGAATGTTCCGGCGGAGAATGCGGAAGGGCGGCGCTCGCAAGAGCTTTTGCCTTTCTTGAAAACTGCTGTCCTGATGATGAAGTTCCGCTTCTTCTTCTGGACGAACCTTTTAAATCACAGGATGTTAAAACAAAAGAAGTTTTATTAAAATATTTTCTGGAGCTTAAAAATTCATCCAAAAATCAGATTACGACTCTTTTTGTTACGCATTCCGCAGAAGAAGCAGAAAAAGTTTCTGACCGGATAATTACCCTCGAAGGCCGCCCTGCTTTTATAAAAGATGACCGTAAGAATTAAGCTCCCGGTCAAACTGGAATGTCCTGGTATGTAGAAAATACCGGCATTTTTAAGATTCCGGATTTTGAAATTCCACTTAAAAAAAAATTTGTTTCGGCTTCTAAATATAGAAAATGGGGTTGTTTTAATATATACATACATTGAAAAACTCTTTATAATAGATTTTATGGCTAAAACATTTGTCTTTGTAAATCAGAAAGGAGGGGTTGGTAAAACCACTTCTGCAATTAATATCGGTGCTTATATCGCACTTGCCGGAAAAAAAGTTCTTCTTGTAGATTTTGACTCACAGGGAAATATGTCGAGCGGTGTTGGTGTTTCAAAAGATAAACCGACAGTTTACGAACTTTTAAGCGGTGAATCAGAACCGGAAGACACAGTTAAACATACAATGATTAAAAATCTTGATGCAATCAGTGCATCAATTGATCTTTCTGGTGCTGCAATCGAACTTGTTGATCAGGATAAGCGTGAATACTTTCTGCGCGATGCATTAGAGCCATTAAAAGACAAATATGATTATATTCTCATCGACTGTCCTCCATCACTTGGAATCTTAACTCTTAACGGACTTGCTGCGGCCGATGCAGTTCTCGTTCCGATGCAGTGTGAATATTTTGCGCTTGAAGGAATTACTCTTCTGCTTCAGACTGTTAAAAAAGTTCAGAAGAGCATCAATCCTGATCTGGTTATCGGTGGAATTTTCTTTACTATGTACGATTCAAGAACACGTCTTGCTCAGGATGTTGTTCTTCAGGTTAAATCATATTTTAAAGAAGTTGTTTTCAACACAATTATTCCAAGAAACATCCGTCTTTCAGAAGCTCCTTCACACGGGCTTCCAATCTGTAAATATGATCCTGAATGTGCAGGTGCAAAGAGTTATGAAAAATTAGCAGGTGAGGTAATCAGCCGTGGCTAAAACTACAAAGAGACTTGGAAAAGGGCTCGGCGCTTTGATGGCTGAGATTCCTGAAGATGATGTAATCGAAGCAGCTCCAAAAGTATCAGAAAAAAAATCTGCTTCTGTAAAAATTAAAACTCCTGTTCCTCAGGAACTTCCTGATGGAATTAAAGCTGATGACAATGGAACTTTGTGGATTGATCCTAAAAAACTTAAACCAAATCCACATCAGCCTCGTCAGACTTTTTCAGAAGAAGCATTAAACGAACTTGCAGATTCAATTCGTGAACACGGCGTTTTACAGCCGATTACTATCGAAGATGCCGGCGACGGAATGTTTTACATTATCGCCGGAGAACGCAGAACCCGCGCATCTCTTATTGCCGGAATTACAAAAGTTCCTGTTCAGCTTAGAAAATATTCCGAAGAAAAGAAACTTGAAATTGCCCTTATCGAAAATATTCAGAGAGCAGATCTTAATGCAATCGAAGAAGCTCAGGCATATTATAAGTTGATGGAACTTTCTGGTCTTACACAGGATGAAGTTGCCGGACGTGTCGGAAAACAGCGTTCGACTGTAGCAAATGCACTTCGTCTTTTGAAACTCCCGGAAGATATGCAGAATTCTCTTATGACAGGTCAGATTACTGCAGGTCACGCAAGAGCAATCCTTTCTGTAGAAAATGCAGCTAACCAGCGTACTCTCTTTGGAAAAATCGTAGGTGAAACTCTTTCTGTACGCAAGGCAGAAGAACTTGCAAAGAGTCTTAATGAAGGTCGTGTTCAGAAAAAAGAAAAACCGACAGATGCTAAAAAAGATGACCGCGATCCTGATGTCATCAGCATTGAACAGCAGTTTATCAATGCACTTGGAACAAAAGTAACTTTGAAAGGAAATTTAAATACAGGTTCTGTAGTAATCGACTTTTTCTCAAGAAGTGACCTCGACAGAATATACGATATTTTAACAAAATAATCTGGATTGCAATAAAAAATTTTGACAAAGTAACATAAATAAAAAATCCCGGATGGTTGTAACAGTTTTTAATTGAACTGCTTTACTGTCCGGGATTTTTTTATGATGATTAAGTTTTTATAATTTTTTTAGACATGGTACATACAGATATCTGTAAAAAGTACCTTTGATTTCTGTTTCAGATGGAGCATTTTCATAATTAACAGATGTGGATATTTTTACGGCAGATTTGTCACTGTTTACAAGAAATTTATAAGTGATATTTTTTTCATATTTACCTCTTTGTGGCAAATAATCCCGTTAATAACAGTAATTTTAAAGTACAATCTGATTTTTTCCGCTCTGTTTTCCTTTGTAAAGATTGTCGTCGGCTGTTGCAAAAAGTTCCTGCCATGTTATGCCCGGACGGTATACGGCAAATCCCATTGTCGCTGTTATTTTTATTTCTTCATTTTTATAAATTAAAATATTGTTTTCAATTGTGTGTCTTATTCTTTCTGCTGCGTTATAGGCATTGTTTGGAGTTGTGTTGAATATTACAAGAATTTCTTCTCCACCCCAGCGGAATGCGTAGTCATTGCTGCTTATTCCATGTGTGATTATTCTGGCAACGGTTTTTAAAACTTCGTCACCGCAGGCGTGACCGTATGTGTCGTTGACTTTTTTAAAATCATCAAGATCCATAATCATTATGCAGAATGCTGAATTTGATTTTTCTGAATTCCGTTTGCTGCTGTTGTAGCAGGATTGAAGGGTTTTTCTGTTTAAAAGATGTGTGAGTGCATCAAAATTGATGTAATCTTTAATTTTGGTTACAGCAAGTAAAAGAGATGCACAGAGCGCAAAGAAAATTACGCATATAAATACAATGATCCAGAAATATGAATTTATAAAATCCTGTACAGTAAACTGTAAAGCTTTTGCTGCATGCACTGCCAGAATCTGGTTTGCTTCATTTTCTGAAATTGTAGAAATTAATTTATTGAAAATTGAAAGTAAAACTAAGTTGTCTCTTTTTATACCAAAAGAAAGATTGCATTCCTGTGGAAGCTGAATATGTTTTAAATCTTTATATTTTTTATTTTTATAAAGCATGCTTGTAAGTTTATAGGAATTGATGATGGTAACTTTTTCTGTTTCCTGTAAAACTGCAGATATGCATGTGTCACGGTTTTTGTAATAGTGAATCTGTGCGTCCGGAATTATTTCGTAAATAAAAGAGTCTTCAATATTTGAAGAAGATACGGCAATTGATTCTTTCCAGTTTGTATCAAGATTGTTTTTATATAAAAGGTCAATCGGTGTTCTTATAACGGTGTCTGTTGGAAAAAATCCTTGAATTTCGCCTTCGTAATAATTATTTACAATCGGAAAGATAACATCAATTTCTTCTTTTTTTAACGAGTTTATCATATCGTTGTAAGAACTGAATGAGATGAACTGTGGAACAACTTTTTGTGTTTTCAATTTTGAAGAAATCAGTTCTATAAAGTCTGTGACAAAACCTTCTGCTTTGAACGTTGTTTCATTTTTGTTGCTGAAAGGAAGGTCGTTGTCCAGATATCCGATTTTTAAAACAGGATGTGAAATAAAAAAATCATTTTCCAGATCTGTAAACTGTTTGTTTTTTCCTGTCTGCAGATTGTGTCTGCTCCATAATTCCATGAAAAAATCAGGATTGAAATTTCTGATTTCGTTAAAGGCTATTTCAATCTGATTAAGAATGTCAGGTCTGTTTTTATTAACGGCAAGATAAACTTCGAGAGAAGAAATATAACTTATTGGGATCCAGTCTGGTTTTGCAGTTATGTTCGGGTGAACGATTGCAGAGATTCTGGAATTTTCAAAATCGTCATACATTTTTTCGTTGGAATCGTAAGCCTTTACTTCTGTGTGCAGGTTATTGAGCGTAAGGAAAATATTGAGTTCGTCTTTTACAGGAGAGTCTGCGTATATTCCGATTTTTTTATTTTCAAGTGACTGAAAGTTACTGCCTGATATAGTTGTATCATCAGGGCGTTTGTACAGGTAATAACCGACATCTGCCATTTTGTCCTGCGGAAATAAAATATATCCGCATTTTTCATCTGTGTATGAAACTTCCGGCAGAATATCAATCTGTCCGTTTTCCAGTTTTGAATACAGTTCTTTATAAGTTCCATATACATATTCAATATTCCAGCCGGTGTACGAAGCGAGTGTCTGAATATAATCATAGGAATACCCGTTTCGAATTTTGTTTTTCTGACTGTATGAAGAAAGTGCAGCACCTTCTGTCAGATAGCCGGCTTTGACTGTCTGAGCGAAAGTGGTAAAAGCGAATGATAAAAAAATAAAACTGAATAATCTGAAAACTCTCTTCATTTATAATAATTTTAATACTTTTGGTTGTTTTTTTCTAGATATGATGTATAATTGTAATGATAAGTGGGAGAAAGGGTTTATGCTATGGAGAGTGTTAATCAGAAAGTAGACAGGGAAGCTTTTTGCCGGCAGGAAGCTGTAATTTCAAGTCTCGCAATTGAGTATGATTACGTTGCGTGTGTAAATATGAAAGCACATGACGTAATTCTTTATCGTGTAAGTAAATTATTTGAGACATTATACAATGAGATTGATCCCAGTCTTTCAGAAGACGAAAGACTCAGAATGTTCTTTAAGCAGGTCGTTTATGAAGAAGACTGGCCTGGTTTTCAGCGTTCTGTAGAAGATGAAAAAATCAAATCTGAACTTTCCGTATGCCCATCTTATGAAGTTTTCTTCCGAATCAAGATTTCAGATGAACTTTATTATTATAAACTCCGTTTTACTGCTTCAGAAGCTGATCCTGACAGTGTAGTTGTAGGTCTTATCAGTTTTGATGAACAGACCCGTGCCCAGATTCGTCATAAAGAAGATGCGGATGCACGCTCGCTGATAGAAAAGCAGTTTGAAGTTCTTATTACAGAGCGTACTTCAGAAATTCAGTCAAAGAATAAGGCTTTAAATCGAATCAACGAAGATATTATTGAACTTTTGGGTGATGTGACAGAAGCCCGCGATGCAGAAAGCGGCCAGCACATCAGAAGAGTAAAAGGTTTTACACATATTCTTGCAGAACAGGTGATGAGAGACTGGCCTGAATATAAGCTTACACAGAATAAAGTTGAGCTTATTACTTCTGCCAGCGCTCTTCATGATATCGGTAAGATTACAATTCCAGATGCAATTTTACTAAAACCTGGACGCCTTACCCCTGAAGAATTTGATATAATGAAAATGCACAGTATAAACGGCTGTGGTATTTTACAGCGTGCTCCAAAAGACTGGAGTGAAGCTTACCTGACAACCAGCATGGAAATCTGCCGTTCTCACCATGAAAAATGGGACGGAAGGGGTTATCCGGACGGGTTAAAAGGAAATCAGATACCAATTTCGGCTCAGATTGTTTCTGTTGCCGATTGTTATGACGCGCTTACAGCAAAACGCGTATATAAAGATGCTTTTTCGCCTGATAAAGCCTGTAACATGATTCTTGGAGGAGAATGCGGGGCTTTTTCTGACATGATTTTGCAGTCATTTGAAAAAAGCAGGGACAAATTTGTAGATTATTTCAACAGGGGTCTTTCCGGACTAAAGACTTCAATTTCGGTTGGAATAAATGCAGAACGCCTTGCAGGGGTCAGAATTCTTCTTGTAGAAGATAATGAGATGAGCCGTTTGATTGCAAGAGAAATGCTCGAAGGTGAAGGTGCTACAGTAATAGAAGCTAAAACTGGACCAGAAGCCCTTGATATGTTCAATGCGGTTGTAGCTGGTACGTTTAACGCGATTCTTATGGATGTCATAATGCCTGGAATGAGCGGACCTGATGTCGCTAAGGCAATCCGGCAGATAGACAGCCCGCACGCAAGAGCGATTCCGATTATCGCCCTTACATCTTCAACAGATGAAAAAGACGTACGGGACTGCTTCTTGAGCGGTATGAATTCTTATCTTACAAAGCCTGTAAAGATTTCTTCTTTAACAGATGCGCTTTTGAGTTTAATCAACTAACAGATTTTACATTATCATTTGTCTCAATTAAAGTAAAATTGTCGCATGTTTGATGATTTCCAGACAGGGATGTTATGTTTGGAAAATTAAACATTTTTGATATTTATGCCGAAACTAAAGGTGGAGAATTGTTTTAATCTTCGGAACTTCTAGTTTAGGGGTTGTAGATTTTGGAGAATTTGGATAAATTAGACTATGAGAGAGTCTGATTAATCATCCAGGATGAAAAAGTATGAATAGTCTTAGAATGTGCGAGTATGCAAAAAAAATTGCGATGGTTCTCTTAGTTGGAATGTTTGCCTTATCAAATGTTCTTGCCCGTGATGTTACAGAAGTCAAAGTTGAACAACTTGACAGCTGGCAGGAAACTTTTGATATTAATGAAAAAAAAGGCAAATATAATGTCATTGTAACTGTAACAGATCTTGGAGGTAATACTTCACTTGGTGGACCTTACAATATCTGGGTAGATCCAAAATCGGATCTTCCAATCTGCAGAATTACGAACCCTGTTTCAAAAATGCGTGTTCCGGGTAATCTGAATATTGTCGGTACATGTGTTGATGATGATGCAGTTGAATATGTAGAACTTATTCTTGATGGTGACGCTGAAAATCCTGTCCGCGCATCTGGAAAAGAATTCTGGTCATACTTTTTGAATACAGAACAGCTTTCTGAAGGTCCTCATACAATTGAAGTTTACGGCGTTGATATAAACGGTCTGAAAGGCGAGTCAGTAAAAACTAGCTGGGTACTCGACAGAAACAGACCTGTTACAGAAGTAACAAATGTCGGAATCGGAACTATCATTTCTGGAACTGTAAATTTTGCCGGAGTTGTTTCTGATGGAAACGGTATTAAAGCAATGGCTTATTCACTCGATCAGGGTGAACATTTTACAGATGTAAAAGTTTCAAACAATAAAAAGACTAATTCAGCAAATTTCAAATTTGCAATTGATACAAAAAAACTCGAAGAAGGACCTTTCGTAATCTGGTTTAAGGCAACAGACTTACAGGGTTCTGTCGGATACTATTCATTCCTCTGTTTCATCGATAATACAAAACCTGATGTTAAGATTGTTTACCCTGTAGAAAAACAGGTAGAAAACGGAATCTTTACAGCAGCAGGTTATGCAAAGGATGGAATCGGACTCAAATCTCTCACATGGGAATATAACGGTGAAAAAGGCGACTTTGAAATTATTCCCGGTAACCCTTACTGGACAAAAGAATTTAATTCTGAAAAAGGAAATAAAAGCGGAAAGCTTGTTATCACAGCAGTTGATGTTGCAGGAAACATAACAAAAGCAGAACGCAATATTACAATTAATCCGGAACTTGATAAACCGGTTGTCAATCTTCAGTGGCCGCAGAATGGCAGTGCATTAAAGGAAGGTGAATTTTTTGTACGTGGTATTGCAAAAGATGATGACGCTGTTTCAAGTGTAATTGTTTCGGTTGATGGAACTGAAGTAGAAACCGTTGAGACACATGGTGTGTTTACAGTTCTTCTTAATGATGACAAATTCAAAACAATTGGAAAACATACAGTATCTGTAAAAGCTGTTGACCGCTATGGAATTGCTGGAAATGATACAAAAGCAGAATATACATCAAGCGGAATTAAACCTAAATTTACAGATGCAGTTTTAAAAGGCGGAACAGATGCCGGCGAATTTACTTTTGGAAAAGTTGTAAATCCTGAAGGCGGTTCTGTATTGTCTGTAGAAGCTTCTTCTCTTTCTGGAATTAAGAGTGCATCTTATTCGATTGAATGGACTCCGGACAGACTCGGAAGATCAAACGATGAAAAACGCGAAGAAAAAGTAATCGATATTAAAAATCCTCAGCCTAAAGTTGTTTTCGACATTCCTGTTGAAACTCTTCCATGGGGAATTGTAAATGTAAGATATACTGTTACAGATACTCTTGACCGCGTTTCGAATTATTCAACATGTTTATATGTAAATAACTTTACACGCGTTGTAGAAAAAGCTGCCGCAGGTTTTGAACCTTCATTTACAGATGAAAATGCCAGCGTAAAAATTACAGATGTTGCAGGTTCGGCATACAGCAAAGGAATGAACGTATACGTTCCATCAACTTCAAAATCAGCAGCAGCACGATGGAATAAAAACAGAAATCTTGCAGAAAAAAATCCGTCTGTCGGAATTAATCTTGAAATTACTTCTGAATTAAAAGATCTTGCACTTTCATATAAGATTTTTGCCGGAAACGGAACAGAAGGAAAAGTTCTTGCAGAAGGAAAACCTGTCGTTGCAAGACCAGATAAAACAACTGCAAATGGAACTTCTTACATTCCTCTTGATGGAATGAGTGCAGGACTTGTAACAGTTGAAATTACTGCAGTCAGCGGAAAAGAATATTCAAATAAACTTTATGCTCAGCTTGGAATCATCCGTGAGTGTGATGCTTCTGATATTAACGATGCAAGAATGGGACAGTGGCTTTCTTCTTACGATACAGTATGGTCAGCATCGAATGTGGCATATATTCTTGGTGAGAGCGGAAAGTTTGCAGGCATTGCAAATCTTGATGGTGAAGTTTCTGCAAACTTCCTTGCAAATTATCCAGGTCTTGAACTTTCTGTAGCAGGGAAAGCTGTAATCATTACTGCGACACGCGGTGGTGTATTCAGAGATGTTATGGTTCGTGCGACAGATTCTACCGGAGCCCGTGTAGACTTTGCTCCTGTTACAATCATCAATGACAATGAAGGTCCTGCATTTAATATTTCACGTCCGACAGTTTACGAATGGGTACGCGGAAAACTTACAGTTACAGGAACTGCTGTTGATGCAACAGGAATTGAATCAGTTGAATATTCGGTTGACGGTGGTGCAAACTGGAAGTCATTCGGAGCAACAGGAAAGAGAACAACTGTTCAGCTTTGGGCAGAAGAAAATCTTGCTTCTTTTGAAGAAGGTTTGATTCCATTTGATATCAGGGCAACAGATTTAAGCGGACATGTTTCTTATTACAGAGGAGCTGTTCACCATGATACAGTTGCTCCGCTCGTTCAGGTTATCGTGCCTGGAGTTGAAGAAGTTGTAAACGGAAAAAATGCAATTGCATTTATGGCAACTGATGACGGATATCTTAATAAAATTGATTATGTAGACATCAATACAGGAAAGAGACTTCCTGTAGAAAATAAATCAATGGTAACAACATTTGTCGGAACACCGGAACAGCCAATCAATAAGTTTATGAGATTTGACTTTTCAGATGCAGCCGGAAATGTTACAACTTTAAATTCATGGGAATTCATCATCGATTCAAAATCGGATCTTCCGGTTGCTACAATTCAGCTTCCGACAGATAACGAAGTAATTACAAAAGACTTTGTAGTTTCTGGTGTCGTACTCGATGATGATGGTCCTTCAAAAGTATTCTACAGAATCGATCAGGGAAAATGGAATCAGATCGAAGGAGAAGGATACAGCTTTAAAGTTGATATTCCGCTCAATACTTTGACAGATAATGAACACACTGTATCAGTTTACGGTGTTGATATTAACGGAGTTAAAGGTCCGGAATTTGTACGCAAGTTCAGAGTATCTCTTGCAGAACCTGTCGGCCGCATGGTTCTTCCAAAAATTGAAACAACTCAGAAAGGAATTGTTACTTTAAGTGGAACTGCATTTGACCGCAACGGAATTTCTAAAGTTGAAGTTTCTGTTGATAACGGTTTGACATACAATCTCGCAACAGGAAAAGAAAACTGGACTTATGTTTTTGATACACGCGTATTGCCGGACGGAACTCATGTAGTATTCTTAAGAACAACTGACGGATACGGAATTGAAAGCATTTATTCAAGCTTGATCAACATTGATAATACAAAACCTGAAATTTCGCTCGAGCTTCCGCTTGATGACTCAAAGACAACAGGACCTGTGTTCTTCTCTGGATTTACTCTTGATAATATTGGTCTTACAGATCTGTACATCACAGTAACAAGTCTTGAAGGAAAATATGTAAGTCCAAAACTTGCAAAGACAAATCTTACACCAGATAAAATTATTACAACAACAGTTGATATCAGTTCACTTGAAAGCGGACGCTACAATGTTCAGCTTACAGGAAAAGATGCAGCAGGCAATGAATCGAGTGTAAGCCGCAATATTTCTCTTGATAAGAGAATTGCAGAAGCAGATGTAAATATTTACTATCCGCTTAATGGTGAAACAAAGAACGGCGACTTTAACATTTATGGTGCCGTAGTTACAACCCGCAAAGTTAATGAAGTAACTCTCTTTGTAGATGGAAAAGCTGCAGAAACTGTTACTTTGACACAGGCCGGATACTTTAAGTTTGAAATGAATGCAGAAAAGCTCTCTGAGGGGGTTCATTCGTATAAAGTAAGGGCTGGCCTTGAAGGCGGAATGGCAGTTGAATCCATCAACCAGACTGTTGATTACAAAGCAGTTGGTCCGTGGATTACAATTGATAATTTTGATTATGGAAGTTTTGCAATAGATCGTCCTTTCATTAAAGGTAGAGCAGGTTATACAGTTTCTCAGGAAGAAATTGATGCCGCTAAAGCAAAAGGTGCTACTAAAGAACAGAAAGATGCTCTTGCTGCAAAATCTTTAAGCTACATTGAATTGAGTCTTGATAATGGAAAAACATTTACAAGACTTGGAAACAAAGACAAATGGAAATACAGAGTTGAAAATGAAGATATGCCTGAAGGATATCACTTCCTTCTTCTTCGTGCCGTTATGAAAGACGGAAGCTCTGCAATTAACAGATGTATTGTTCAGATTGATAAAACTGCGCCATTTGTAAAAATGATTGCTCCAAGTATTGGAGGTCGTTACAATCAGACACTTGAGTTCTCAGGACTTGCAAGTGATGCTGTCGGTTTGAACAGTGTAACTCTTGCCCTTCGTAAGGGTGATAAAGCTGGATATGAAGTACCAGGATTTATTCAGGGATTGTATCTTGATGGTTCATTCTGGGGTTCAACATTATTCAGTGTTGGTGCTGGTCTTACTTTCTTTGATGACAATGTAAAATTACAGTTCCAGTGGGGACAGTTTACACAGGCTCAGAGAAATATGTTCAGTAAGACAAACCTTCGTTATGGTGGAAATGTATTCGGTGCAAAATTACTTGCTAACATTGCTTACATTCCATTCAGAAGCTTCCTTGGTCCGGACTGGGACTGGTTAAGTATGGGATTTGCTCTTGGTGCAAACTTTAGCGTATTCACAGAAACAGCAAGCGGAAAAACTCAGACATTGTCTGCAGTTCTCGCTCAGATTGAATTCCCTCGCTGTACATTCAGAAAAGCAAAAGCATTCAGAACAATTTCACTTTATACAGAATTCCAGTTATGGTTTATTCCAAGTGATGTTACTGCAGGAACTATGGATATTAAAAACTTAATATTCCAGTTTGCAGAAGGAATTCGAATTAATATTTTCTAATTTCGAAAAGTTTATTCGTAATTAGAAAGAGGGGTTTATATGAAACACTTGATGAAGAAAGGATTGTTAAAATTAACATATGCATTTCTTTGCTTGTCATCATTGATATTATTCTCAAACTGTGAGGTAGGTCTTGGAGAGGCTGTCGATACGCAGGCTCCGACACTGAGTGTGACCTATCCTCCGGCATCAAGTGTCATTCGTGAAGACTTTACAATTGCCGGTGTTTGTGCTGATGATACGAAAGTAACATCTGTCGTAATTGAAGTTAAAAACACCGACGAAAATAATGCGTTGTACGGAACATATTTTGGTGTTGTTTCGGGAAATGAATGGACTGCAACGTTAAATCCGAAAGCAGGCGACAGCTGGAGCCTGAAAGATGGAAGATATGTTGCAGAAGTTTATGCAACTGATGCGGCTGGCCGAAAATCCGGTACTAATACTCTTCCTTTTGACGTCGACAATACGGCGCCTCTATTTATTTTAAGTTCTCCTGCATCAAAAGATAAAGACAATCCGACAGCATACGGTTCATGTTTTAAAATCTCAGGAACAATTGCTGATGATCATACAGTCAGCGAAATGACTGTAAAACTTTTTGACAAAGATGCAGACCCTGAAACAGCTCAGCCGTTGAACGGAGAAGTCTGGACAGAAACAAATATTGAAACTGCCGGCGGTACTGAAATTGAATTTGCAAATCAGAAAGGTAAAGCTGTTACAGATGAAAAAACAAGAGCACAGTCAGAAGAATTAAAACGCCGTTATAATTCAATTTATACAGCAACTTCCGGCGATATGGAATTTTTATGCAAGGTCGTTACATCTGACAGTGCAAGAATTTATAGAAACCCAAAAGAAGGTTTTAATAATACAAGCGGAAATACAACAGAAACTTTTTATCTGTATGATGATGTTTATGATGACTGGCTCAGCAGTGCGAGCGGTCTTGATGCTTCTAAAGTTAAGAAAATTATAAATGGAACTTCGACAGATACTTCAATCTCAGAAGATACAAAAATATATGTTAAGAATGTTTTTGATTCAAAGAAAAGTTCAAAAGCATATTTCACTTTAAATCCTGATGCAAATCCAAAATATCAGATTTTCGGTTTTGGAACTAACAACATTAATACAACATGTGCAAAAGCTTCTGGCGGACAAGGTGTAACAGTTAACCTTTGTGCTGGAAGAAACGGAATAAAAGTAAGTCCTGAAACAATCGCAGTATATCAGTTTGGTCCATACGATGAACCTCTTTCTGATGCTGATGTAAATAAACTTTATGGTGCTTTAGATAAATTTACAGAATTCTATAATACAGAAAAAGCAGCTTCAAGAGCAGTAACACTTGCCTATAACGGTGACTCTGCTCCGGAAAAAGTTCCTGCATATCCTGTAGATATTGATCCGGCAGAATTTGGAAATTATGCGAGCGGCTCTGTAGAAAGCTATAACTATCAGGTAAACCTTTCTCCTATGCTTGAGCCTTCGCTTTACTATTACCTTGCTGTAATTGGAAAAGATAAAGAAAATTCTTATGCTGATCCTCTTACAAAACTTTATGTATTCCAGGGAATGACTTCAAGTAAGCCTCCAAGATTATTCTGGCCTTCAGAAAAATCTTCTTCTGCAGAAGTCGGCGGAGTGACACTCAGCTTTACAAATGACGCAGCAGAACAGGGCGTTGTAGTAAATAAAGGAAATGAATTAAAACCTGGAGTTAAAGGTTCGGGTGATATTCATTTTGAAGGTTATATTGAAAATGATGACGGCTGGGGAAAAATCAACAAGATTATTTTAAGCGGTTCTCGAAAAGATCTGACAGATCCTGCTGCAACTCCTGATAATTATAATATTGATATTACCGGCAGTTTTGACAAATCAAACGGTAAGTGGTCTTATGATTTCAGCGGAGTATCTGTTGCAGATAAACTTTACAGCTATGAATTGACTGTTACAGCAACAAATGATTCTAAACTTACAGATTCAAAAACTCGTAAGTTCTATGTTGATACAAAACTTCCTGAAATTGAATATAACGATATTACTCCTTATGTAACTGCAGATAAAGATGGTACTCCGGAATGTGCATACAGAACAGATGATTATCTCCTTAATGGAACATTTAAACTTTCCGGAAGTGTAGAAGATGATTATCTTGAAGATGTATGGTACGAAATTCAATCTTCTGATGAAAGTGGAAATACAGTCCGTGCCAAGTCATTTGAATTTGACGGTGATAACGGACATGGTTTGTGGTATTCATTCCTTGATAAAGTAAAAATCGATTCAACTGATGTCAATAAATTTAAGACTTACAACAATAAGGAAGTTGTAATCGAACTTCATGCAAAAGATAAAGCTGGAAACGAAGCTGTAAAAACTCTGACAGAATATATTAACGAACCTTCTGTTTCTGGTGCGCCTGCAACAAATAAGAAATGCTGGATTAATCAGATTTCTGATGCACCTGTTTTGACAGGAAGTAATGTTGATTTTGATCTTAATGATGTTTCAAAGCTTTCTGCAAATCCACAGGGCGGAGGAGCAGGAAATGTATTTGATACAAAAACTTCCATCATGGGTGTTGCAACTGATGATGATGGAATTAAGACAATTGAAGTTGAAATTAAGAAACCTTCTGAGTCATGGGGAATTCCTGATTCAACAAATTACGGCAAAAAACTTACAACTCAGTCATTCAGCTACAGCAATATGCCGACAGAAGCAGGCGTTTATGACGCAAGAGTAATTGCAATCGATTCAACTTATGAAAATCCTTCCAGTCTTACAGAGGCAGAAAAAAATCTTTACCGCAGAACAGAAAAGATTTTCAAAATTGCTATTGATGCAGAAGCTCCGACTTTGACAGAGACTGTTGCTGGTGACAGTGAAACAAAGTATACAAAGAAAGGCGGTACTGTAAAATTTGGCGGTACAATCAGTGATGATTATAAACTTGCAAAACTTGAAACATCTTCTGGAACTTTAGTAAAGAGTCCTCTTACTTTGACAGTAAAAACACCTGCTGATGCAAGCGGAAATAAAGATTACCTCAACGCTGCAGGACAGAGAATAAAGAAAGACGTAAGTGGAAAATATATCAATCAGGTTACACACGCAGAAGAAAATCCTGAGTTTATGCTTGATGTAAATTATACAGGAACTGGTCTTGTACAGGATAAGGACGGAAACTGGAATGTCGATTTTGTAATGCCTTCCGGTGATGATGTTCAGACTGGAATGTATGAACTTACATTTACTGCATGTGATGAATTTGGAAGAACTTCAAGCGTAATACGCAGCGTTTATATTGATACTCAGGCTCCTGTTGTAAAAATTACATCTGTAACTCCGTCTATTATGAAAGACGGTGATATGTACCTTAATGGTACAATCAGAGTAAACGGAACTGTAGAAGAAAGTTATCTTGATGATGTATGGTATGAAGTATGGGTTGATGGAGTTATCAAGGGAACTTATCCGGAAATCGGTTCTTCTGGAAAACGCTTTGGCGCAAAATATGCAATTTCCGGTGATGATATTAAAATTGATACAACCGGACTTTGTGAACTTAATGAAGTTAAAGAAATTAACATCAAGGTGATGGCAAAAGATAAAGCCGGAAACGAAACAATTTATACTTTTGCTGATCTTCTTAATGCAGAAAATTCAACTTCGTATAAAGCTTATATTTCACAGGAAACAGACAAACCTGCATTTACAAGCAGCAACTTCCACAAGGTTACTGATAAAGATAATCTTAACAAAGTTTCTTCAAGTGATGTAACAGGAAATATTTTTGATGGAACAGTAAGTGGAATTTCAATTAACTGTAATATCAAAGATGATGATGGAATTGGAACAGAAAGCGGTGCTGTCAGTGTTAATATTACAGATGAAGCTGGAACTTCTATTTCCGGCTATCCGAAAAATCAGACGATAACATCAGAAAGCACAAACCAGCAGTTTGAAATTCCAATGCCGACAGAAGGCGGATTCTATAAAGCAACAATAACTGCTAGAGATGTTACTTATAATGAAATAACTTCCCGCGATGCAAAAGCATATCGTAATGTAAGTTATGGCCCATACCTTTTTGCAATTGACAGTCAGCTTCCTGTTCTTCTTTTGAACGAAGCAGCAGATACAACTCAGTTTGTAAAGAAAGGTGATTCAATTACTTATACAGGTACGGTCAGTGATGATCTTCTTCTTCCTGCAAACAACAGCACAGAACCGAATAAGGGTGCGCTCAAAGTTCTTGTTAAAGGCGGAAGTGTTAATGAAACAAATCCGGTAACTGTAAGTTTTGCAGATTCAGACAGAAAGAACGGAACATGGTCATATACTTATTCAATTCCTGCCAATGCAACAGATGGAACATACACATTTACATTTACTGCAACAGACAGCTATGGACGCATAACTACAGAAACAAGAAGTGTAATTGTCGATACAACAGAACCTGAAGTTACAATCAGATCTGTAACTCCATCTGTATCAAAAGAAAATGATTCTAACCTTTATCTCAACGGTACGGTTTCTGTTACAGGAACTGTAAATGAAATGTATCTTGAAGATGTATGGTATGAAGTCTGGGTTGACGGAATTAAAAAGACAAATGTCGTTGGTCTTGATGTAAACGGTGAAAAACATCTTGGCGTTAAAAATGACATTAAAAATGAAATTTCAATCGATACAACTGCATTCGGAAATCTGGCATCAAGAAAATTAATTGATGTAAAAATCAAGGCAAAAGATAAAGCAGGAAATATCGGTGAAACTGATTTTGTAAAATATCTTAATGAAACCGGAAATGCAAATAAAGCTTATATTGATCAGCCTACAGATAATCCTGTATTTACATTCAGTAATTTCTACAGAGTAACTAACCAGCAGAATTGTCAGAAGACATCTGTAAGTGATGAAACAGGAAATATGTTTGATGGAACTTCTGGAACTATCCGCATCAATGGTACTGTAACAGACGATGATGGAATAGCTGCAGGTGATTCTTCCATTACAATTTATGTAACTGATAAAAACGGAATTAATATTCCTGAATATTCTAATCAGAAGTTTACAGTTAACGCTGCAACAACAAATCAGCAGTTTGCATTTACACTTCCTAAAAACGGCGGTTTTTATAAAGCTTATGTAACTGCAACAGATAAGACTTATAATGAAACAACTGTAAATGATGCAAAGAAATACCGTCAGACAATTTATGCCGCTGACACAAGTTCTGCAGTTCCAGTCGGATACTGGTTTGCTGTTGATACAGATACACCTGTTGTAAAATTTGACGGTGAATCAGAGACAGTAACAGAAATTGAAAAGTTTGCAAAACCTGGAGATGTAATTACTTATACAGGTACAATCAGTGATGATCTTCTTCTTCCGACAGAAAATGCTCTTAAAGTTCAGATAAAGGGTGGAAATGTCAATGAAACAAATCCTGTTACAGGAATAACATTTGATTCAGAACATAAAACAGCCACATGGAGTTACAGCTATACAGTTCCATCTGATGCAACTGATGGAAAATATACATTTACATTTACTGTAACAGACAGTTTTGAAAGAACTTCTACAGAAGCAAGAAGTGTAATTGTAGATACAACAGATCCTGTTGTTGCAATCCGCTCTGTTGTTCCGGAAGTTGAATCTGAAGGAAATAAATATCTCAATGGTAAAGTAAAAATTACCGGTACTGTAAATGATACTTATCTTTCTGATGTATGGTATGAAGTAGTAGTTGACGGAACAAAAGTTGTAAATCTTACAGGTGCTGATACAAACGGAAATGTAAAACTCGGTCCTGTTACTGCAATCAATGATAATATTGAAATTGATACAACTAAACTTACAGACGGTAAATCAATTGATGTTATCATTCATGCTGTAGATAAAGCCGGAAATGAAGGTTCAAAATCTATAAAAGAATTTAACAGTAATCAGATTTATACAATCAGTCAGGAAACTGACAGACCGAAGATTGAAGCAAGTAACTTTTATAACGTAACAGATAAAGCTAAACTTATGAGAACACCTTCAGAAGGTGCAACTGATGAAGGAAATATTTTTGATGGTTCGTCTGCAACAAAACTTATGGGAAGTTTTACTGATGATGACGGAATTGAAAATGCATGGATTTATCTCTACAAAGAAAATGGAAGTGATTATATTGAAGAAGGACGCTCTTCCAACAGATATAATCTTTCAATCAAACAGGGAGCAACAACAACAGCATTCTCATTTGACGGACTTCCTTCAAAAGATGGAATCTATAAAGCAAAAATTGTTGTACAGGATGTAACATATTCTGATGCAACAGATAATTTAATCAGAAGTTACAGAGAAGCAACTCTTGGTGAGTTCTATTTTGGTATTGATGCAAAACCACCTGTTATCTCTGAATTTAAAGTAAACGATCTTGATAATGATGAACAGGTATTTGCAAATAATTCTAAAGAAATAAAATTTACAGGAAAAGTTTCTGATCTCTTAAAACTTGAACAGTCTCCAAAGACATTAAAACTTGATATTAAATCAGCTGGACGAATTATAAAAACAATTCCATTTGAGCCTGGAGCTGGAAAACAGATTACATGGGATGATGGAAAAGATTACAACAGCGGTTCATTTGAATACAAATTTAAGTTTGAAGAACATACTGATGTTACATGGTCAGACGGTACTTATGAATTTGCATTTACAGCAGAAGATATTTACGGAAGAACATGTTCAGTTTCTAAGAATGTCGTAAGAGATACAAGTGTTCCTGTAACAGACATCAGTTCTGTAACACCTTATGTTAAAAAGACAGTTGATGTAAGTGGAATTCTTACAGAAAAAACTTTCTTGAACGGAACATTTAAAGTATCCGGAACTGTTGATGAAGTTAACCTTGAAAACGTATGGTTTGAAGTTAAGTGTGACGGAAATACTGTAAGTTCTAAAAACTTAACTCCACCAAAACAGGGAAAATGGTATTCATTCAGTGAAGAAGTTAAAATTGATTCAACTGACATAACTACATGGAAAACTACAGATGAAAAACCTGTAGAAGTAGTCGTTCACGCACTTGATAAAGCAGGAAACGAATCAACAGTATCTACAACTGAATATAACAATAACGAATCATTCGAAATCAATCAGTCTACAGATAAACCTGAAATTACAGGTAACAATTTCTGTTTAGTTACGGATCTTGATAATCTTTCTACTTCTACTGATTTTGCAAACAACAAAGGTAATATCTTTGACAAGACAAGTAATAATAAACTCATTGGAAAAGTAGAAGATGATGATGGAATTGCAGAGATAACAGTAGTTGTTTATAACAGAGATGGAAACGTTCAGATTTCATCAACTCCTGTAACAGGATTTACTCATGGTACAACAACTGCCGCATTCACATTTGCAGGATTGCCAGAAGTATCTGGTGTTTACAAAGTTCAGATTGTGGCAAGAGATATTACGTACAGCAGTTCACTTCCTGCAGCAGTAAAAGCAAACCGTGAAACAATTTACGGTCCGTTCTATGTTGCAGTCGACAGTGAAAATCCTGACCTCGAAGAAACAAAAGTAAATACATCTGATACTCAGTATGTAAGTAATATTAAGAGCAGTATTGAATTTGGAGGAACAGTTTCTGATGACTGGGAACTTGCATCTTCTGATAAACTTGTTGTAAGCGTTACTTACAAAGCAACAGAAGCTTCAACTCCATCTCCGGTAACAAGCCTTGCAGAAACAATATCTGTAAGTGATGAAGGTACATGGGTTCATCCTGTAGATCTTAAAGATGTTGCTGCAGATCCTTCACATGGAATTGATGCAAAAACATACGGCTCTGGACTTTATACATTTGTATTTACAGCAACAGATAAAGCCGGAAAAACAAATTCAATTACAAGAAAAATATATAAAGATACAATCGCTCCTCAGTTTGGAACAAGTACTATTACCAATCCGGAAGAATCTGGATATGTAGCAGCAAATGTAAAACCATATATTTCAACTGCTAAAAATGGTGAATGGTATAATACAACCACATTGAATGTTACTGGTGGAGTAAGTGATGTTGGAAGTGGTGTTGCAAAAGTTGAATATACTCTTAATGCAGCAATGGCTTCTCCGTTATGGACAGAACTTGCAGGAACATCTTCGTTTGGCGGTGTAATTGCGGGAGTATTAAATGGCGGAACAATTACTTTGCGTGTAACAGATGTCGCAGGAAATACAGCGCAGACAAGCATCACAGGAATTAAAATTGATATTGATGTACCGACAGCTGTCGTAACAGAAATTGACGGCAACACAGAAGGTCTTGGAAATATTCTTACAAACGGTCAGAAAGACATGGTTGTAAAAGGTACTGCAAGTGATGCTTTGAGTGGAATTTCTTCGATTAAGATTAAAGTAGGCGACAAAGTGTTTACTTCTCCTGATGTAACTGTTACAAGTTTTGTTCAGGCTAAAGACACTGAAGGCGTCGATATTCCAGGAACATTTACATGGGAAGCAACAATTACAAGTTCTCATTTGACAGCTTCTGGAACTGTATGGGCACAGGTTTCCGATGGTGCTGGAAATACATCTGATGTAAATCTCTTCTCTTTACAGGTTGATAATGTTGATCCTGAAGTAAACTTTGCAGATTCAATTATTGATGCAACAGTAAATAAAAAGATTACAGTTTCAGGAACGGGTGCTGATGACCAGAAACTTTCATTGATAAAACTTGAATACAAGTCTGGTGAAACAGAATGGAAAGAAGTTACTCACAATGGTAAGCCTGTAGACGATACAACTGATCCGGGGCTTACAGTTACAGGAACATACAACTGGAAACTTGATGAACTTGATACTGAAAAAGCATTCGGAGCAGAAATATACGACTGTGATTCTTCAAAAGACGGTGTACAGGTTCTTCTTCGTGCAACTGCAACAGATGCTGCAGGAAACACAGAATCAACTGAATGTACAATTACAGTTGATCAGGATACTGACCGACCAAACATTATATTTACAAACCTCGGTGACCTTACTGGAATGTCGTCATCAAGTTACATCTTCTTTAATAACACTACAATGATGGGCAATATCGAAGACGATGATGGAAACGTTTCTGATTTTAAGGTTATCATTAAAAAGGTAACAGAATCAGAACCAGACCCTGATTATCCGACAGAAGCTGAATGGACAACAGCCGCAGCAATCAATGTTCCGGTAACAAACGGTTCATTCAAGTGTGATAAACTTGGACAGGGAAAGCAGGCTGTATATTTTAGAGTTACGGATAAGAAAGGCAGCGTATTTGTTTCAAAAGCATCAAAGGCAGATGACGCAGTATATCTGAAAGATGAAACAAATACATTTGGAGATGCAGTACATGGAGACAGTGCACTTTATCTCAAAGTCGACACAGTAGACCCTTCACTTTATGATGGTCTTGAATATAACCTTAAACTTAACTCTGACGGAGTTTACGAATTAATTCCATCAACTGATACATCAACACCATGGACAATATCAATTGAAACAGTAACATTCGGTGGAATCAGACCAAGCTTTAAACTCAGAGTATTTGCCCGTGATGATAACGGAATTAAATCCGTAGTTGCAACAATGGGTGACAGTGAAGAAACTCAGGGTTACAGAATTTATGACGGTGAAGAAACTTCTGCAGGTTCTGGCGTATTAAAAGCAGGTCACGGACCGAAGTTTGTAAAGAAAGCAGAAACAAGAATCTTTAATATCAAAGGTCAGGATACAGAGTACGAAGTATGGGAAAGCCCTGATCTTTTGACAGGAAAAGATGAAGATAAAGGAAATCTTAAAGATGGAATCATTAATCTTAAACTCGAAGTATTTGATAACGGTTTGAGAAATTCATCTAAGACACTTCAACTTAGTATTGATAACACAGCTCCGGTTGTTAATGTAACAAGTCCAAAGAGTACTATTACAGTCAGCGGAGAAGTTAATTCATACGGTGATGTTTCAGAAGCAAGTAAGATGTATTATGCACTTTCTACAAGTTCAACTATATCACCTGATTCTGATGCTCCTGTAACAAAGTGGTTTGAAAATGGAGTTGCAGAAGGATACAACATTGCAGATATTTCATCAAAAGTGAAATATGAAGAAATGAAAGATGCCGGAAAAATCTGGTATCTCTATTTTGACAATGACGCAGATCCAAACCAGCTTTATACTCACACAGGAAAAACTCTTAATGAGTACATCATTGATTATGGAATTACAGATGCAGATGCATTGAACAGAGAAACAAATCCATTCTCAAAAATCGTAGAACTTTATCTCTGGATTAAAGCAGTTGATGAAACAGCAGGAAATGTAAGTGAAACATGTCATAAAATTCTTCTTGATCCTCAGGGAGACAGACCGATTGTTGAAATTACATATCCTGTAAAAAAACCGGAAAAAGATGAAATTGTAATCGGTGGTGGACACATCAAAGTTTACGGTGGTTCAGAAGCCCGCAATGCAAAGACAATCCAGAGTGTCTGGGTACAGCTTGTTGCAAAGAGCGTTCACTCTGGTACAGTTAAATATCCATCTGACAGCGGAATTGTTTCTTACCGTGGTCAGACTAAAAATCATAACGATGACTGGTCTTCAAATATCCAGTATGAAACTCTTTCAGACGGTTATAAATTTACAAAATTTGAATTTACAAAAGAAGACCTCGATTATCTTGCAGATGCAGGTTATAAAGTTTATAAGATGAGCTCTTATAATCCGGAAACAAGTGTTCAATGGGTTTCTGGAAACAGTTTGCAGCCGGGAGAAAGTGCTTCTGATTATGCAGCTCTTGTTAATATTTCCGGTACAACATGGAATATTACAGTAAACCAGAGCGGTGAATTTAACCCTCTTAAGAACAGTGACAATCCAGGTCTTGATGATACAAACAAAGTTGCAATGCGTGTCTTTGCAAAAGACAGTGCAGTTAAGTTCAGTATTCCATCAGATATAATTTTCGAAGTTGATAACGGTACTCCTTATTACGGTGCTTACCAGAATATTTATCTTGTTCAGTCAGATGAAACTGGTACAGTAAACTGGGATGCTCCTTGGACAGCATCACGCGAATATACAGAAGATATGTTCATCCGCGGAAACTGGTATGTAATCGGAAGTATTGAAGATGACCAGAATATCAAGAACTTTGCTGTATTCAATCATAAAACTAATACAACAGATAATCTTGTTGTAGATAATGTTAAACAGGCTTCTTCGGCAAACTTTGATGTCGTTAATATTACTGCAGAAGGACACAACGGTTACTTCTTCAAATACAAGCTTGATACATCAGCTGAGGTTGGTGAAGTTCAGCTTACATTTACGGCAGATGATAATGCTGATCCTGTTCATACTGGTACAAAAGAAATCAAATTAAAATTTGATAACCTTAAACCAGAATTGATAACAGATGCTGCAAAAGGTTATAACCTTAAACCAGCAGTTAACAATACAGATAATTTCTATAAACTTAGTTCTGCGGTAAAAGAAGATAATAAATCTGGAAACAAGCAGTCTGGATTTGATTACGTTGCATTCTACTTTATGCGCCGTACAACAGGAAATGTAATTTATGATGTAATGCAGTCACGCTATGAAACAGGCGATACAACTGCAAATATAGCAAACAAGATAACAATTCCAGATAATCTTGAATCTGCTGAATGGATTTTTGAAGATGGAATTTACTGGAAAAAACTTTCTGTAGAACGTGACCCTGCCGGAAACCTTCTTGGAAAACTTATTCTCTCTGCTTCAGATGAAAATATTCATACAGGCGGACTTGTAAAAGTCGGCGGAACAAATTATTTAATCAGTTCTATTTCTGCAGACGGAAAAGAAATTTCGATTGCCGGAAATCCTCCGCTCACATACAGAGAAGCTTATTTTGCACGCGGTGTTATGGTTTGTAATAATACTGTAACAGAAAGCTCTGGTGGAACTTTACAGTCTGCGGCTCACGGTTATGGATACGGATACTATTCTGCTCCTGCAAATGATGACGGCGACCGAATGATTGAAAGCGTTTCAAATGAAGGAACAACATGGAAATGGGAATCAAGCATCAACTCTAAGAATATTCCTGACGGTCCAATCGAACTGCATTACATTGCATTTGATAAAGCCGGAAACTACAGTGTAGGAATTATGTCAAATGTTGATAAGACAACATTCAGCACATATACAACTCCAGACAGACCATCTACAGCTTCAGAACTTGATGCAATTGCTTATACATATGATTCAGCAAGCCCTGCATTCGTAAGCAACAACAGACCTCGTATTGCCGGTGTAATTTTTGGAACAGATAACGACGGTGATGGAAATGTAACAGAAGAGTCTTATGATCCAGTTAATAAAAAATGGAATGATGGCGAAATGATTACAGCATTTGCCGGATGGTACATGGCTGATTCTGAATCTGATTTCTATGACAGCGATTATGATTTTGGAAACCGCGTAAAAGGTGTTGAACATAACGGAAAACTTGCAAACGGTGATGACGTATTTGAATTTAACGTTCCAAAAGAATTATCAGAAGCACAGTTTACAATTAAAGGCCGCACAGTTGTTAAACCAGAAGTTGTCGGTGGTAACAACGGAATCAAATATACATACGAAGTCAGAGCAACAAATGATATTACAACATTGCCAGAATATAGATCTGGAGCAAAAGAATTTGCAAATGTTGCAGGAGCTCAGATCAATAATGACTCTGTAACAGAAGCAATCCGTAAAAATGTAAAGATCGATCTTTCTCTTGAGGAACTCATAAAGAATGAAATCTCAGATGGTCAGAATAAAATGTTTACATTCAAAATCTGGGATATGACAGAAGGAACAACAGCCGGAACAACAAGCCAGTATGCAACTGTAAATATTATGGCTGATGTACTTCTTCATGATGAAGTTCCTCCGACAGCATGCATTACTCCATTCTTCTGGAGAAGAAATGCAAATACAGGTGCACTTGAAAATTCACTTTATCAGAATTCAAAAGATAATGGTCATATTGAACTTGAAGATGACTGGAAAAAGTCTTCGCTTTGTACTCCTGCTGACGGTGGAATTTATGACGAAGATCCAAAGGTTTCTGGAACAGTTGTCATTCGTGGAATTGCGACAGACAATGTCCGTGTAAATACAATTAAACTCCGTGTTAAAAAATCTGGCAGCGATGGTACAAATCCAATATTTAACGGTGATGCATTTGTAACAGTTGCGGAGCGTGTTGGTACAACATGGCAGTCTAAAACAACACTTGTTGATGACGGAATTGAACTTGTTCCGTTTGACAGTTCTGATGAATGTGCAGTAAAACTTGTTAAAGAAGAATTTACCCGCGAAGCAAATACTGTTTACTTTGCAATTGCATGGGACACAGCAATGATTGCTGATGTTGCACAGAGTGATGTTGAAGTAGAAGTACAGGCTCTTGATGCCGGAAAAATGACAACATGGAACAATTCAACAGGAAAACCAAATGTCACAGTAAATGCAGCAAGTGCTGCAAGTACAACACAGACAGTAAAAACATCTGAGACACCATATTACAAAATGGATGTTGTTCCATATATAAGTTCCATTGAGACAAATATGAGACAGTCAAGCGGACTTAAGAAAAACAACATTCGTTCTGCAAGCGGAAAGTATTCTGTAATCAAAGGAAGTACTGCAGACTTTATTACAGTTTACGGATTTAACTTAAAGCCAACGGATGCAAGAATTGTAAACAGTTCAACTGTTTCTACAGGAATATCAGCTGAAAGCGGTGTTGCACTTACAAAAGGTAATGTAAACGTTGACGCTAAAAAAGGTGCATATCAGAGCTGTGGAATTTCAAATAACGGATCAAAATCAGGCTATCTCGAATTGTTCGTAAACGGTATCCGCACATTGAACAATGTAAACTGGAACGACGCATCAGGTGAATACGCAGCTAAGACAGATTCAAATAATAAGATTCTCATATCTGAATACGAATATCTTTCAAACCGCGAAGCCGATTACAACAGCACAAAGAATGTTCAGTTAACTGATGACAGATATTTGAGATTCTTTGATATGAAAAAGACAAATACGAAAAATGGATATTATCCTGTAATGATTATGGATGGCAATGATCCGGTATTTGGATATGTGGATTCGAATGGATGTACTGATGGAACTTGTACATATGTTCCTCAATCATTCCAACCACAGCGAAGAAAATTCAATGGTTCTAATGGAAATACTATTTCTACTGAATACTTAGTAGGTGGTATTACATTTGATCAAATGGCAATGGCTAAGGATAGTGCAGGTAGATATTACCAAGTATCAGTTTATAATCAGAATGGTGGATCAATGGCATTATACTATGATAAATATGCTTCCTTGTATAACAATGTTCAATGTGGTTATGGTGATAACACAGGGGATTATAGTACTTACAATAATGTTGGTTGGCAACTTGGTACACGTTATACTGGATATGTAGGTAATTATACTTATAATTCAAATAATAATGCATTATCTTTGGATGGTATGAATATTGATGGAGTTCTTGTCGACCGTTTCCAGAATATAAAATTAATAGCAGATGGAGATTCTACAACAACTACTGGTGCAAGAGTTTACCATGCTTATTATGATGATAAAGATGGAAAACTATATTTCAGACAGTTTATTATTGGTAAAAAAGTAAATAATAAAGTAACAAAACAATTATATAGTGGCTCTGGATATGAACAATATACAAATCTAACTGAAGGAACAAGTTATACTGCAACAGTAAACAGAAAAGAAGTTATTTCAGGTTCTAAACATTACGATTTCGGCATTGTAAAGAATAACAACAATTCTTATGCAGTATTTGTTTATTATGATTTCTCTGCAGGAAAACTAAAACTTAGATATTCTTCTGCTTTAGATGGTACTCCAAATCAAGCTATTACTTGGACAACAAGTTCTTTAGATTTACCGGAATATGTAGGTCAGTATATTTCGATGGTTGTAAGTGGAAAGAGTTTGCATATTGCAGCATTTGATGCTAATGACAGTGATTTGAAGTATATTTATGTACCAGATTATTCAACATCTAATAAAAATGGATTTACAGCAATGACTGTTGATGCAGCTGGTTCTGTCGGTAACTGGACTCAGATTAAGATCCATGATAATAAGCCATATATTGCTTACTATAACGCAACTGAAACAGGTGGACGTGATGCAATTAAACTTGCATATGCAAACAATGTTCTTGGAAGTGTAACAGAAGGTGTAGATAAATCAGGTTATACAACAACTGGTTGGGAATATATGACAATACCGTCAGTAGATCCAGCACAGGGTGGAAGTTTGAAGTTCCAGAATGTATGTCTTGACTTTGACTCTGCCGGTCGTCCGGTTGTCGGTTATCTCGGAACTAACCTTGAGTTTGGTAAGTGGATTGATGAATAATATCATCAGAGTGTGGAATTGTGAAATTCCATCTGTAAAAAATTAAAAAATGCTATTTTAATTAATAACTTTTTTATATCTCCCTTGCAGCTCGTCACGTTGTGGCGGGCTGCTTTTTTTTGAGGGAGCTTTGATTGTGAAGTTCCACTTGAATTATTTCAGGTATTCTCTGATTTTATCGGCGTAGAGTTTTACGCGGTCTGGTGTGATGAAGCTTGCTTCTTTGAGTGAAGGAACAGGGCCTGATGGTGTTGCGGCTGACCAGAAGCGGACGTCGTCTGCGAGTGTGTCATGTGATTCACCGGTTGAGGCTGCGGGAGCGAGCATTGTGTTTTTTGAAAGTTCTTTCTGAGAGTCAGGTGTTGAAAGATTCTGTAAAATGGAATTTATAAAGTTTCCGTTTTTCATTTTAACTGCAACAATTTCTGGAGCGATGATTGCTGCTGTTTCTTTCTGTTCCTGTGGAAACATTGTAATGTTGTAATATTTATTGAGTACATATGGAAATGTTCTGTGAAGTGAAAGTGAAGTAACGGCAGATCCCATGTGATGTTCTTTCATTAAAAATTCCATTTGTGACTGAGTAAGTGTTGTCCATTTTGCAAAAAGCAATCCGATTTTTTGAAGTGATTTAATTTCGTCGAGAACTTTTTTTAGTTCGTATGGTAAATCAGAAAGAGTACTTTGTGCTTTGTTGAGTTCGGAACAGAGTGCAAAATATTCATTGATTGTCATCATGCTCTGTGCGTATGAACTTACAAAACCGAAAAGTTCTGTGTCATCTGCACCGCATACTGCAAGTGGAACTGATGCTTTTGTGTTTATATCAGTAAGAAACTGTTTTAAGTTTGTGAGTGATTTTGGTTCTGCAAGATTCAGCATGTTCTGATAAGAAGTGTAAATTGAAAATCCAAAGTGGTCGAGTAAAACAGGCATTGCATAAAACTTGTTGTTGGAAATTACGCTGTATCTGATTTTTGTCGGAAATGCCTGCATGATTGAAACTGGAATCTGTTTTGAATTGAGCTCAATTATTGAACGCGAGTTGTAAGAAAAGATGACTGCATATTTTTTTGTATTCTGTTCAAAAAGAGGTTTTGTTTCGCTCAGTGTTGTAAAGTGAACGCGCGATTTTTTATCTGCAAGACTTTTTGTAATCTGATCTTCGATTGCTTTTTGAATTTCTGGTGTGAGCTGATAGAAAGCAATTTGTGTTGTGTTTGTTCTGATAAAGTGTGTGATGATTGCTGCTGTTGTCAGAAGAAGTGCTGTGATAACTGAGATTAAAATAATGTGAGCTTTTTTTGTAAATTCCATACTGAGTCCCGTCCTTTTTGATATTAACAGTATAATTTTTTTGGTGGAATTTGGAAAGACTGGAAATGTAAGTGTAAAATCATGTATTTTTTTATTTGAACAGTTGTTCAAATGTTGACAAAAGGAAGGATGATGGATATATTAATACTTGAACAAATGCTCAAGTATACAATTATGAGCCTTTTTTGTTTAACGGAGGTTTTATGCCGCAGACTGCAAATCTTGCAAAACAGATTAAATCAAAGATTCCTGATGAAGATACAATTAATGAACTTGCAGAACTTTTTAAGGTTTTCGCAGATTCCACCAGAACAAAAATAATGAGCTGTCTTGAGGTTAAAGATCTTAATGTGGGTGAACTTGCTGAGATTTTGGGAATGACTGTTTCGGCTGTTTCACATCAACTTCGTGTGCTGCGAAGCGCAAAGCTTGTCAAAGGAACAAAAGAAGGAAAAGAAGTTAAATATTCTCTTGATGACAATCATGTTGCGATGATTATCGAATGCGGATTGTCACACTTAAGGGAAGAGGAGAAATAAAATGAAAAAAACTTATAACATTGAAGTAGACTGCGCTAACTGTGCAAATAAAATGGAAGACGCTGCAAAAAAGACAGAAGGCGTTGTAAATGCAACTGTTAATTTCATGCTTTTGAAAATGACTGTAGAATTTTCTGACGTCGCAGATGAAAAAGAAGTAATGAAGCGTGTTTTGAAAAACTGCAGAAAAGTGGAAGATGACTGCGAAATTGAATTTTAATTCTGTATAAAAAATATGAAAAGCAGAATTTGAAATTGAATAAGAGGGTGTTATGACTAAGAAGCAGAAAAAAGTTTTTATCAGAATTATTATTTCTATAATTCTGATGACATTGATTTTGTTATGTCCTGAAAAAATCGATGAGTATAAAATATTAAACCGTGGGCTTAAATTCTGGCTTTGTCTTATTCCTTATTTTGTAATCGGCTATGACATTTTGATAAAAGCTTTTAAAGGAATTATTCACGGTCAGCCTTGTGATGAAAATTTTCTGATGGCACTTGCAACTGCCGGAGCTCTTGCTCTCGGTGAAAAAACAGAAGGTGTTGCGGTCATGCTCTTTTATCAGATTGGAGAACTTTTTCAGTCGATTGCTGTCGGTAAAAGCCGTAAAAGTATTTCAGCTCTTATGGATATCCGTCCTGATTATGCAAACCTTGAAACAGAAAACGGTAAATGTGAAATCGTTGATCCAGAAAGTGTTGTTCCGGGAAGTACAATTGTTGTAATGCCCGGCGAAAAAATTCCGCTTGATGGAAAAATCATTGAGGGAACAACTACACTTGATACTTCTGCTCTTACTGGCGAAAGTATTCCGCGTGAAGTGAACGGCGGTGATGAAGTTTTAAGCGGTTGTATTAATTTAAGTGGAATGATAAAAGTCTGCACTTCGAAAGCAGCAGGTGAATCTACTGCTTCAAAAATTCTTGAACTTGTTCAGAATGCCGGAAGCAGAAAATCAAAATCTGAAAATTTCATTTCTAAATTTGCAAAAATTTATACACCGGCTGTCTGCATTGCAGCACTTGCGCTTGCAATAATTCCACCTGCTGTAAATTTTATTTTCTTTAGCCAGAACGAAAATTTTTTCAACGCACTTCGTTCTCAATATACATTGACCTGGGTTTACCGTGCTTTGACTTTTCTTGTAATAAGCTGTCCTTGTGCACTAGTTATAAGCATTCCGCTTTCGTTTTTTGCCGGAATCGGAGCTGCTTCTTCAAATGGAATTCTCGTTAAGGGTTCTTCTTTTATTGAAGCGCTTTCAAAAGTTAAATATCTTGTCTTTGATAAAACCGGAACAATGACAAAAGGTGTTTTTGAAGTAACGGGTGTTCATCACAGTACTCTTGAAAATGAAAAGCTTCTTGAGTATGCAGCACTTGCAGAAAGTTTTTCAAATCATCCGATAAGCAGAAGTCTTGCAAAAGCATTTGGCCGCGAAATTGATAAATCTCGTGTAAAGGATGTCAAAGAAATCAGCGGTCATGGTGTAATGGCTTTTGTTGACGGTAAAGAAGTTCTTATCGGAAATGATAAACTTATGAAACGTGAAAACATCGCGTTTATCGACTGTCATCATGAAGGAACAATTGTTCATATCGCAATTGAAAAACAATATGCAGGTCACATTGTAATTTCTGATGTGATAAAGCCAGATGCAAAAGATGCTGTAAAAAAATTAAAGGAAAATGGAATTTTAAAAACTGTAATGCTTACAGGAGATACCGAATCTGTAGCAGAAAAGGTTGCTCAGGAAATTCAGATAGATGAAGTTTATTCAGGGCTTTTGCCTTGTGATAAAGTTTCAAAAGTAGAAGAACTTCTTGCAGAAAAAAAAGCAGGAAGTCTTCTTGCGTTTGTCGGAGACGGAATTAACGATGCACCTGTCTTAACCCGAAGTGATGTCGGTATTTCGATGGGTGCAATCGGAAGTGACGCTGCGATTGAAGCAAGTGATGTTGTGTTGATGGATGACAGTCCTTTAAAGATTGTTAAAGCGATCAAAATTGCAAAACAGTGTATGCGCATTGTTTATGAAAATATCGGTTTTGCACTTTTTATAAAAGCTTTATGTCTTGTATTGGGTGCATTCGGCATCGGTTCAATGTGGTTTGCAATTTTTGCTGATGTCGGTGTCATGGTTTTGTGTGTAATAAATGCAATAGGAGTTTTTTTGTGGCAAAAGAAAATATCTTGACTTTAAAAGAATTAAAACCTGGTGAATCTGCAAGAATTAAATCTGTCGGAGGAACAGGCGGTCTCAGACAGCATTTTCTTGATATGGGAGTAATTCCGGGAGCGGTAATTACACTTGTTAAATTTGCACCGATGGGAGATCCGATGGAACTTATGATTCACGGATATTCTCTCACTCTCAGACTTGCAGATGCTGCAAAAATTAAGGTTGTAAAAATTTCGAAAGAAGAAAAAGATAAAGAAGTTGTTCAGCAGCTTTTGAATGTTGCTCACCCTGGTCTTGGTGAAGACGGAAAATATCATGTAAAAGAATCAGAAAATCCGCTTCCTAAAGACTTTACATTATCTTTTGCACTCGTTGGAAATCAGAACTGCGGAAAAACAACTTTGTTCAATCAGCTTACAGGCAGCAACCAGCATGTCGGAAATTTTCCGGGTGTTACGGTTGACCAGAAAAGCGGACCTGTCAGAGAAATTTCAAATACTCTTGTGACAGATCTTCCCGGCATCTATTCTTTAAGTCCTTACACGGCAGAAGAAATTGTTTCCCGCGATTTTATTCTCAACAATCATCCTGCCGGAATCATCAATATTGTTGATGCGACAAACATCGAACGTAATCTCTATCTGACTTTGCAGTTAATGGAACTTGATGTGCCGATGGTCCTTGCACTTAATATGATGGACGAAGTAAAAGGCAATGGCGGAACAATTAAAATCAATGCGATGGAAGAGATGCTCGGAATTCCTGTCATTCCAATCAGTGCAAACAGAAATGAAGGTGTTGATGAATTGATTGAACATGCGCTTCATGTTGCAAAATATCAGGAACGTCCAGGACGAACTGATTTTTGTGACAAAGAAAATGATGCTCCTGTTCACCGTGCAATTCACTCGATGATGCATCTTATCGAAGATCATGCGGCGTCTCATGCAATTCCAGTAAGGTTTGCCGCAACAAAAATTATTGAAGGCGATGAAATCATTTTAAATAAACTCGACTTTTCAAAAAACGAACTTGAAATGATAGAACATATCATCATTCAGCTTGAAGAAGAACGCTGTCTTGACCGCGCTGCCGCAATTGCTGATATGAGATTTGGTTTTATCAGGAATCTCTGTAATAAAACAGTTGTAAAACCGCGCGAAAGCCGTGAACACAAAAGAAGCCAGGTGATTGATAAAGTCCTGACCGGAAAATTTACAGCGCTTCCATTTTTTGCAGCAATAATGTGTCTTGTATTTTATCTTTCATTCCATTTAATCGGCGGAAACTTACAGATACTTCTGCAGCGTGCAATTGATTTCTGTGTTTCAAAATTGAACGGACTTTTAATTTCTACTGGTGTAAATGAAGTTCTTCGTTCTCTTGTCATCGACGGAATCTGTGCCGGTGTCGGAAGTATTCTTTCGTTCATTCCGATTATTCTTGTTCTGTTTCTATTTCTTTCTCTTATGGAAGATTCGGGGTATATTGCGCGCGTTGCATTTTTTATGGATAAGCTGCTCCGTAAAATCGGTCTGTCAGGAAGAAGTATTGTTCCGCTTTTGATCGGTTTTGGCTGTACAGTTCCAGCTGTAATGTCTACAAGAACACTGCCTTCAAAACGCGACCGAAAGATGACAATTCTTCTGACTCCGTTTATGAGCTGTACTGCAAAACTTCCGGTGTTTGCATTTTTTGCAAGCGCATTTTTCCCGAAGGTTGCAGGATTTGTGATGGCAGGTCTGTATCTTTTCAGTATTGTGATTGGAATTGCTGTTGCGTTTTTATTCCGTGCGACAATTTTTAAAGGTGAACCTGTTCCGTTTGTAATGGAACTTCCGAATTACAGAATGCCTGGTATAAAAAATACTGTTCAGCTTTTGTGGGAAAAAGCAAAAGATTTTATTTACAAAGCGTTTACAGTAATTTTCATTGCATCTATTGTAATCTGGATTCTGCAGAATTTTGATCTGAGCTTTACTTTGACAGATGACATCGATAAAAGTATTCTTGCAAAGATTGCGGGAATGCTTGTTCCTGTTTTCAAACCGATCGGACTTGGTGACTGGAGAATCGTAACTTCTCTTATCACTGGTGTCATGGCTAAAGAAAGTGTAGTTGCAACATTACAGATTCTGTTCGTCGGAATTCCACTTACATCTGTTTTAACAACAGCGAGTGCTGTGAGTATGATGATTTTCTGTCTTTTGTATGTTCCGTGTGTTGCATCGATTGCTGCAGTCGGTCGCGAGCTTGGAAAAAAGACTGCGGCATGGCTTGTTGTCTGGCAGTGCTTTGTTGCCTGGGTGTGTGCACTTGCAGTTTATTTGATTTTACTTTAAATTTCAGAGGGGTAAGTTATGGATCATAAGAGCTATTTGTTTTTTGACTGCGAGTGTGCAAACTGTTTTGATGGAATCGGTAAAATCTGCAGTCTCGGTTATGTTTTGACAGATGATGAATTTAATGTTCTCGAAAGCGAAGATATCGTTATGAATCCAGAAACAGAATTTGACTGGTATCTTTTCAGTCCGAAAAATACATGTCAGCTTGCATACAGCAAAGATTTTTTCAGGGCAAATCCAAACTTTGATGCATATTATAAAAGAATAAAAAAACTTTTTACAAACGGAAATACTTATGTTCTCGGATTTGCAGTTGGCAATGATGTCGGATTTGTAAACAGCGCTTGTGAAAGATATTATCTTGATTACATTAATTACCGTGCATTTGATGTCGAAAAGCTCCTTTCTTCAACTTTTGATACAAGAAAAAAACTTTTTGAATGGGCAGAATTTCTTGAATGTGACACATCTGCTCTGGCATCTCATAAAAGCGTTGATGATGCGATGACTACTATGCTTGTTTTAAAAAAAGCGCTTGAAAAACACGGTAAATCAGCAGAAGAAATTTTCAAAGAATACAAAGATTTCTTTATTACAACAGAACAGGTTGTTCAGCAGGCAGAAGAAAGAAAATACAAAAAAGAAATGACTGCAAAAATAAAGGAATATTACAACAAGCGTTCTCCAAATCCGATCAGAAAAACATGGGCCGGTCAGAAATTTGAAATCAACAAAAAGGTTTTTACCGACCTTGACCGTGCGTTAAATATTGCAAAAAGAATTTATGAGGGCGGCGGAGTTATTTTTGAACGCCTTAAAGACAAAGGAAATGTTGTTTTTCTTGATGATAACATAGAGCCGGAAAAAAAGGCTTCGATGGAACGAAAAGGCCTTAAAATCATTCTTGCAGAAGAAATTGAGCGTATCATCAAATAGAAGTCTTTTATAAATAAATTCATAAAAAAATCAGAAAAAGTAACAGAAAAAATAGTTTTAAGTGTTAAATTATAGACGGAGTTATAAAGTCAATGCAAACTTTAACAAATCGCGATTTTGCAGAACTCTATCAAAAGTTTGGACCAATGGTATTAAGAAGATGCCGCTTTATCCTTAAAGATGAGGAAAAAGCACTCGATGCGATGCAAGATGTTTTTCTTCGTATCATGGAACATAAAGAGTCAGTTACTAATGTATGTGCAAGCTTGTTTTATGTTACGGCAACTCGTATTTGCCTGAATAAAATCAGATCTGATAAGTTGAGGAGCGGACCTGATTTTGAAACAATTGCACAGGTCATGGTTGATGATTTTTCGTCAAAAGAAACTGATAAAGTAGAAGCTGCATTCATTCTGGAAAAGATTTTTGATTCGAGGGATCAGAAAGATAAAATGATTGCAACGCTTCATTATGTTGATGGTCTTACACTGGAAGAGACTGCAAATGAAGTAGGAATGTCTGTATCTGGTATTCGAAAACGGTTGTCAGAATTACAGAAGTATGCACGAAAAACAAATTAAGGAGTTTTAAATGATTCCACAATTATTATTAGAAGAAATTAATCTTGGTGAAAAAAAAGCAGAAGATTATTACGATAAATATGGAAAAGAAGAACTTGAAGCTGCGTTAAAGGAACTCAGAAAATCTGATGAAGAAATTCTTTTGCAGTATCCTTTTGAAAAGGTGATACCGGAAAAATTAAAATCAGAAGAGAGTGCGGATAAGAATGTTAAGATTGTTGATTTTGCAAAATTCCGAAAAGTTGGTTTTGCAGCAGCTGCAGCACTTGCTGTTCTTGTAAGTGCTCCGATTGTTATCCGTTCGTTAAATTCAGATACTGCTCAGAATGATTCAATCAGATTAAAAGGCGCAGAATCAAAACAGACTCTTAAACTTTACAAACAGGATGGCGGTTCCGCAGTTTTATTGAATAATGGTGCAAAAGTAAAATCTGGTGATGTAATTCAGATTTCTTATGTAGCCGGCAAAAATGATTATGGACTTATTTTCAGTATTGATGGAAATGGAAATGTAACTAAACATTTTCCAGATTCAACATGGAAAGCTGCAAAATTAAATCATAATATGATTGAAGTTCCGCTTGATTTTTCTTATGAACTTGATGATGCACCAAATTATGAATGTTTTGTTTTTGTAACTGGAGATAAGCCTTTTGTTCTTGATGAATTGAGTATGATTGATTCTAAAGATGCAAAACTTGATATTATTAAAGATTCTCAGTATGTTCCAAAAACTTGCGTAAAATCAATTTTTATGTTGAAAAAATAATCCAGGGAAAAGATTAATATGTTGTTTAATAATAAAAAAATCATATCTTTTTGTGCTGCATGTTTTACTTCATTCTGCGTTTTTGCAGAAGGTGTAGAAAGATTTGCTCTTTATATCGGATGTAATTCCGGTGGAAAAAATAATGCGCGTCTTATGTATGCCGGAACAGATGCGTCTTCTTTTCAAAAGACAATGTCAGAAATCGGAGGTATCCCGAATTCAAACAGCATTCTTTTAATTGATCCGACAAAAGATGATGTTGATAATGCATTGAATGCAATTACAGATGCAATAAAAAGAAATTCAAATGCAAGCCGCCGTTCGGAATTTATTTTTTACTATTCCGGACACTCGAGTGAGACAGCTTTACTGCTTGGAAAAACTTCATACGAATATACAATATTAAAAGAATCAATTTCTCAGGTTCCAAGTGATGTTCATGTTGTAATTCTTGATTCATGCTATTCAGGAAATTTCATCAGGACAAAAGGCGGTTCAAGACAAAAACCGTTTTTAGTTGATGATTCAACTGTTGTAAAAGGTCACGCTTATCTTTCATCAAGTTCTTCTCAAGAGACTTCTCAGGAATCTGATGAAATCGGTTCATCATTTTTTACAAATGCAGTTTTAACAGGGCTCAGAGGAGCAGCTGATACAACTGGTGATAAAAAAGTTACTCTTAATGAATTGTATTCTTATGCTTTTAATGAAACTCTTTCTAAAACAGAAAGCAGTGCGTCAGGTCCGCAGCATCCTAATTACAATATTACTCTCGTAGGTTCCGGAGATCTTGTTCTTTCTGATATTTCAACTTCTGAATGTCTTGTAAAAGTTTCAAAAGAAACAGACGGAAGAGTAATCATCAGAAATAATGCCGGAAAACTTGTTTCTGAAATTCAAAAGACTTATGGAAGTCCAGTTTTTCTTGCTCTTGAACGCGGAAGATATTCTGCAACTGTCATCACACAGGAAAATACATATCAGGGCAATTTTGAACTTTCTCCGAATAAAGTATATGTAGTACAGACGAACAGTCTTTCTGCAATCAACAGAACTTCAAACAGAACTCGTGGTGAAGGAAACGGAAATGCATCTGATTCTGGTGAAGAGTTTGCAGATGTTGTTGAAGCACCGCAAAGTGAAGTTGTGTATGTTCCTTTTTGTTTTTCAGTATTTAATGGAATAACAAAATATTTTGGTAACAAAAATATTAATAAAGATGTCATTGCGACAATTGCTTTAGGTTTAATAGGATCTGATGTATACGGAATAAGAGGTGCACAGGTTTCAATCGGTGTAAATCATGCAGAGTCTGTATCGGGTGTACAGGGAGCTGCTATTGGTAATATTGCTTCTGATGTTAAAGGCGTTCAGGGATCGGCTGTTTTTAATATGGCAAAAAAAATAACCGGTGTACAGGGGACTGCAGTCTTTAATCTTTCACAGGATGTTGTCGGTGTACAGGGATCTGGAGTTTTTAATATTGCTGATGATATTAAAGGTGTTCAGGGATCCGGTGTTTTTAATGTTGCGCGTGGAATTATCGGAGCACAGGGAACAGGTGTCATAAATGTTGCCCGTGATGTTATCGGTGTGCAGGGTGCTGGAGTTGCAAACTTTACACAGAAAAATCTCAAGGGTGTACAGGGATCCGGAGTTGTCAATATAGCCGGTGGAAATGTCATCGGTGTACAGGGAGCTGCAATTGCAAACTATGCACATAGCGTTACAGGTGTACAGGCAGGTCTTGTAAATATCTGTTCGGGGGATTGTTATGGAATTCAGGTTGGATTGATTAATTATTCCAGAAACGGTGTCTGTGAAATCGGTGCTTCTTATACAACTGACAGTAATTTAAGATTTACATTTAATACGGGTTCGAGATATCTGTATGCCATTGTGGGATGCTGTGCGGATGTAAAAAACTTTGATTCTTCGGTTGATAATTCTCAAAAGTATGCACATCTTCTTATGGGACTTGGAACAAGAGTCAGAGCATGGCTTTTCAATTTTGATTTTGAAATACTTGCAAATGAAATCCTTTATGACATGAATTTTAAGACTGATACTGATGAAAAAGATGATTTTAATTTCAGTATAAAAAAATCATGGTATCCTTCTTTAAGAATGTGTGTCGGATTTACTCCTGTAAAACATCTTCAGCTTTTTGCAGGTGCTGCGTTATCATTTGAATTCAAAGAAAATAACGAAGCGTTTAATTTGAAACATAATAATTTTGTAATTGAAACAGATGATCCGCATTTCAAATTACATCCGGAATTTGACTTTGGTTTGAGATTTAGTTTTAATTAACTTCAATAAATTCGGGCTGGATTTATTGAAAATTCCATAAAAATCAAATATACTGTGCTCTTGTGAAAAGACGTGGGCAAATGCCTATTTTCAACCTTTTCACGGAGCATAAAAAATGAAATTTGAGACTAAATGTTTGCATTCCGGATATAAACCGGAAAATGGCGGTCCTGGAACAATTCCAATTGTACAGTCAACAACTTATCGTTTTGATTCCTGCGACCATGTAGCAGCGCTTTTTGACAAACCGACAGAATACATGTATTCAAGATTTGCCAATCCTACTTGTGATGCAGTTGAAAAGAAAATTGCAGATATGGAAGGCGGCGTCGGCGCAATGCTTACTTCAAGCGGACAGGCAGCTTCGTTATGTTCCATTTTAAATATCTGCTCGGCAGGTGACAGCTTTATCGCAAGTACTTGTATTTATGGTGGAACAGTAAATCTTTTTAGTGTCACTCTTAAAAAACTTGGAATCGAATGCATCTGGGTAAAAGCAGACGCAACAGATGACGAAATCAAAGCAGCTTTCAAACCGAATACAAAATGTGTTTTCGGTGAAACAATCGCAAATCCTGCTTTGACAGTTTTCGATATTGAACGCTGGGCAAAAGTTGCTCATTCTAAAAATGTTCCACTTATCGTAGACAACACTTTTGCAACTCCATATCTTTGCAGACCATTTGAATGGGGTGCAGACATCGTAATTCACTCGACAACAAAATATATGGACGGACATGCAGTTCAGGGCGGTGGTGTAATCGTTGACTCTGGAAAATTTGACTGGGAAGCAGCAAGCAAAGTTAACGGTCACTTCAAAGATATGTTCGAACCAGATGAAAGCTATCACGGACTTTCATATAAAAAAGAATTCGGAAACGCAGCATACATCATCAAAGCACGTACTCAGCTCATGAGAGACTTTGGCTGTTATCCTGCTGCTCAGAGTGCATTCTATCTCAACCTCGGACTTGAAACTCTCGCAGTTCGCATGGACCGCTACTGTTCAAATGCAATCAAGGTTGCAGAACACTTTAAAAAATCTGACAAAATCGTAAGCGTAACTTATCCGGCACTTCCTGGTGATAAAAGTTATGACCTTGCAAAAAAATATCTTCCAAAAGGATGCTGCGGTGTAATTTCCATCAGCATCAAAGGCGGAAGAGCAGCTGCAGTCCGCTTTATGGATGCACTTGAACTTGCAAGTGATGAAGTTCATGTTGCAGATATCAGAACTTGTGTATTACATCCGGCAAGTGCAACTCACCGTCAGCTGACAGATGAACAGCTTGTAGCAGCTGGAATCGACGGTGGTCTTGTCCGCTTTAGTTGTGGTTTGGAAAATGTCGACGATATCATCGCTGACATTGATAAAGGTCTGGCAGCTATCTAACTGTCATTTATAGTCCGGCAGCGATGCCGGATTTTTTGAGGGAATTTTATGTCGCAAATTGGTTTTGATTCGAAAAAGTATTTGAAGTTACAGTCTGAACATATTCAGGAACGAATAGATGCATTTGAAAAACTGTATCTTGAGTTTGGTGGAAAATTATTCGACGATTATCATGCGTCGAGAGTTTTGCCAGGATTTGCTCCGGACAATAAACTCAAAATGCTTGAAAAATTAAAAGACATTGCAGAAATCATCATCGTTGTAAGTGCCGATGCAATCGAACAGAATAAGATTCGAGGTGACCTTGGAATCACTTATGATGAAGAAACTCTCCGTCTTAAAAAAGAATTTGAAAAGCGCGGATTTCTGGTAAGTGGAATTGTAATTACTCAGTACACCTGTCAGCCGGCTGCGGATAAATTCCGTGCAAAATGTACAAACCTTGGAATCAAAACTTATCTTCATTACATCATTCAGGGATATCCTGGAAACATTCCGTTAATTGTAAGCGACGACGGTTACGGAAGAAACGATTACATTGCAACAAAAAGAAAGCTCTGCGTAATTACAGCTCCTGGTCCTGGTTCTGGAAAAATGGCAACATGTCTTTCAAACCTCTATCACGATCACAAGCACGGAATCAAAGCCGGATACGCAAAGTTTGAAACATTCCCGATCTGGAACCTTCCGCTTCAGCATCCGGTAAACCTTGCATACGAAAGTGCGACAGTTGACCTTGATGACGTAAACATGATTGACCCGTTCCACCTTGAAGCATACGGACAGACGACTGTTAACTATAACCGCGATGTTGAAACATTCCCGGTATTGAAAGAAATCTTCAAGCAGATTCTTGGCGAGAGTCCTTACAAGTCTCCGACTGACATGGGTGTTAACATGGTTGGAAATGCAATCATTGATGACGAAGTCTGTCAGAAGGCTGCAAAAGAGGAAATGCTCCGCCGTTATTATCAGACTGCGTGTGCAGTGCGAAGAGGGGATGCTCCGAGAGTGGAACTTGATAAGCAGGAATTCCTTTTGAAGAGAGCTGACCTCAAACCGGAAGACCGCGCCGTAGTTCCTGCTGCGTTAAAGCGTCAGGAAGAAACTGGAAATCCATGTGCTGCAATTCAGCTTGAAGATGGAACTGTGGTTGTCGGAAGAACATCCCGTCTTCTTGGTGCGGCAGCTTCTATTGTTCTTAAGGTTTTGAAACAGCTTGCAGGACTCCCGCACGAAGAAAAACTTCTGACAGAAGAATATGTAAAGCCTATTCAGCAGCTTAAAACTCTCGATTTTAAGAGCAAAAATCCGCATCTCCATGTAGAAGAAGCACTTGTAGCACTTGCATGCTGTTCCTCAACAAATGACAAGGCAAAATTAGCCCTTGAACAGCTTCCAAAGCTTTCAGGCCTTGAATTCCATTCAAGTGTAATTCTTTCACCTGTAGATGAAGTTACAATCAGAAGACTTGGACTTCATTTGACCTGTTCGCCTGAATACGAAGTAAAAGAAACTTCAAAATAGTATTCTAAAGAATAGAAGAAAGGCTGCCGATAATAAGAGTATGAAAATTTTACTCTTTATTATGGCAGCCTTTTTTATGTCGATGCCTGTTTTCTCTGAAAGTACGGAGAAATCAATAAACCCTTTATATACTTTACCAAAGATTGTTCCTCAGGCGGAAAATTCTTCAGTAAAAAATTCCACTGTACAGACAGGTTCTTTTGAAAACAATAAACCTCTCCTTGCTACAGAAAGCGGTATTTATAAAATAGTAAATTCAAAAACAATTTTACCTCTCTGGACAGAAGGAAAAGCAAAACAGATTCTTCGTGTTGAACAGACTGTTGCACAGAATAAGATGGCAGAAGCATTTTATTTTGTTACAACAAAGGGAATTATTTATACAAAAGATTTAAGAAACTTTGAAGCACGAAACGAAGGACTTCCGGTTTTGACAATCAAGAACTATGACGGAACGGAAGCTACTTTTGAAAAACAGGTTGCTGATATAAAAGATATTTCATTTAATCCTGAAAAACCGTCGCAGATGGTATGTGCGACAAAAGATAAAATTTTCATTTCGGAAGATGCCGGTGCTACATGGGAATATTTTAATGCGCCCAGAACTGGTACAAGCGGAATTAAAGCAGTTGCAGTTGTTTCGCTTAATGTGACAAATGGTGAAGAAACAGTTAAAGAAGATTATGTTTTCTGTTCACATGCGACTTTAGGATTTTTTTATGCAAAGGTAAGCAATAAAAAGTTGATTACAGCAGTGACAGGACTTGCTGGGGCTGATCCGAATGTCGGTTCTGATGAAGTAAGTGATATTCTTGGCGTTCTTTGTAAAGATGAAGATGGAAATATTTATACTGAGATTTTTCTTTCGCAGACATTTATGCCGCGGCTTTACAGATTTGATTTTGAAAAAAAGAAATCAGTATGTATTTATAAAGGAACAGAACCTGCAGACACAATTGACGGACTTTATCTTGCAGATTCTTCGATTGTTTACATGAGTCCTAAAGGTATTAATGAATTTGATATCTCTGAAGGCGGAAGCGTAAAACAGATTTCAAAATATGATGACATAGAAAAAATAAATGAATTGTCACCATCGACACTTTATGCTGCATGGATTCCACAGGGAGAAAGCGGATTTAAAACAAGCATCACATTAAATGAAATGTGGCTTTTAAATTCAGATCAGGTAAGTTCTCCGTATGCAGCACAGATTTCATCGCAGAAAAGTCTGTATGTTCCGTGTTATCAGGCTTATCTCAAAGATGGAATTTCAAAGTTTAAGAAAATAATTCTTGAAAATGATTTGAACAGTCTTGTAATCGATATGAAAGATGATTATGGACTTTTAAGATATAATTCAAAAGATCCTCTCGTTCTTAAAAAAGGACGGATAAGTTCTTATGCAATTGATCTTGAAAAATTTGTAACTGAATTTAAGAAAGATGACATTTATCTTATTGCACGAATCGTTGTATTTAAAGACCGCAATCTTTCTAAATATGCAAATGGAAAATATGCAGTCTGGAATAAGGCAACAGATTCTGCATGGGTTGGAACCCGCGGATATGAAACAGATGAAGAAGGTAATAAGACGATGACTTATTACGATGAAAACTGGGTTGATCCTTATTGTCCAGAAGTCTGGGAGTACGACGTTGCAATTGCAAAAGAATTGATTTCACGCGGATTTGATGAAGTTCAATTTGATTATATAAGATTCCCGACTGATGGAACAAATCTTTCAAATGCTCAGTTCCGATGGCAGAGCAAGGGAATGGACAAAGAAAGTGCATTAATCAGCTTTTTGAAATATGCACGTGAAAATATCAATGCTCCGATCGGAATTGATATTTATGGAGCGAACGGCTGGTATAGAACTGGTGCAAGAACTGGTCAGGATGTTGAAACTCTTGCTGAATATGTTGATGTTATTTGTCCGATGTTCTATCCGTCTCATTTTGAAAACTGTTTCTTAAATTATGAACCCTATGAAGAGCGTCCATATCGAATCTATTTTTATGGAACTTATCGCAATACAATTATTTCCAGAAATCAAATTGTAGTTCGTCCGTGGATTCAGACTTTCTTCTTGAATGTTCCTTATGATAAAAAATATTACGATGCTGAATATGTCAGAAAAGAAATGTTTGGTGTGCGCGACAGTGTAAACCGTGGTTATATGCATTGGAATAATGGTGGAAATTATTCAAAACTGTCTCCAGATCCAAAACCAGAGGAAGAGTATGACGGAAAATCTTATGAAGCAGATTCAAAATTCCGTAAACCGGCAATTGGCATTAAAGAAGAATCTCTTAATACAACTGCAGTTTCAGAAAATTTGATTGAAGATACAAATAATGTAAAAGTCTGGGATTATCTCTGGAGCCTTGAAAAAGATAATCTGTAAATCAGAAAATGTGAGATGAATATATGAATGTGAAGATAAAAATTCCTGTAAGAAAAAAAATACCTTATGCTGTATCTAAAATTTTATCCGGCTTTGGTGTTCTTGTGTTTATTGCAATCGGTGTTTTACTTCTTATTGCACCTACGCCGTTGTTTTCTGCTCCAAAATCAGATAAAACAAAACAGGAACTTGAAGTAAGTCAGAAAACTGATGATATCGTAATTGAAAAAACAAATTATTTATATAATAAAGGTTTGTATTATAAAGCCGTAGAAGAAATAAATATTGCAATTGAAAATCATCAGGGAAAAAATGACATACCGGATAATGTTCAGCTTATGGGAGAAGCATCTTACTTTGCATGGATTAATTCTCTCTACAAAACTTATTCTGTTGTACCGGTTTCAAAATATAATTCTGTAATCAGTTGTTTAACTTTGCATCCGGAAGTAATGAGTTCCAGAATTATTTCTCTCGTTGATGAGATGTTCAATAAAGAAAAAATTGTCTTAGAAAATGACAAGCTTGTAGAAGTTGAAAAAAATAATCGTAATTCAATCGAAAAAATTCAGAAAAAAATTTATAAACTTGAACAGGCTAAAAAAGATCTCGAAGAAGTTGTTGCTGGAAATAAGACTGTAAAAGATATTAAACTTTCCATTCAGGTTGAAAAAGAATATCAGAAAGCAAGAACAATAAAGTATCTTATGATTACTCTGTATGTTCTTATTTTCATAAGTATTGTCATTCTTATTTTCATTATTCATAAAAATCATGTAAAAACAATTCAGGCTCAGGCTCAGTTTGAAACTACAATGAAAGTCGTTGCAATTTTACAGCGTGATACAGAAATTGAAAGTCCGTATTCTCCGCTGAGTACTCCTGGAAAAGATCTTCTTTCTAAATCAAAAACAAGAGGTGGTAAAAAATCTGGGCTTACTGATTTTGAATCAGAACAGATTGCATTGGAATATTTTACAGATGATGATTCAAAAAAGAAATTTCTTGAACTTCAGAATGCATGTATTGAACTCGGAGAACGGATTGACCGTGCAACAGGAAGAAAAAGAAATTCCAAAAAGGTCAGCGAACTTGTATTTAAACTTTGTAAAGTTTCCGGCGTAGATGATGAACTTTCATTAATTTATTATTGTGCAGGTATGGTTTATGATGCAGGATTTTTATCTGTTCCAAGAAATATTCTGCAGGGAGAACATCTTACAATCAAAGAACGGTATGAAGTCAGAAGTCATGTTCAGAAAGCTGGAGAATATTTCGTATTTATTCCGGAAGATGTCAGAAGAATATTCCTTGATGCAGCAGAATTTCATCATGAAAATGTTGATGGAAAAGGTTATCTTGCAGGACTTACAAGAAATAAAATTCCACTTATCGCAAGATTTATCCGCGTAGCAGAAAGTTATATCTCGCTTATAAATTCCCGCTCATATAAAAAAATTATGGATGCTGATTCTGCACTTAAGGAAATGCAGAGAAAAAATGGAATTTATGATCCGAACATTCTCGCTTTGCTTGAAAAAGTAATCTAATATCCGTAAAATATATTTTATGGATAACACTTCTTATACACCAGAAGAGCCGATTGCAGCAATCGCAACGGCTCTTGCACCAAGCGCACTGGGCATTATCAGAATGTCCGGAAAAAAATCAATTGAACTTCTGTCAAAATTATTTTCCCGTCCTAAAGCTCTTTTGGAAGCAGCCGGAAATACAATTGTTTACGGCTGGATCAAAGACGGTGATAAAAAAATTGATGAAGTGCTTGTAAGTGTTTTTCGCGCACCAAAAAGTTTTACCGGCGAAGATATGGCAGAAATTTCATGCCATGGTGGAACTGCAGTAATTACGACAATTTTTAATCTTCTTTTAAAAAATGGATTCCGCCAGGCTGAACGCGGGGAATATACATTCCGTGCTTACATAAATGGAAAAGCTGATTTGACAAAAGCAGAAGCAATCCGTGAGATTATTGAAAGCCGTACAGATTCTGGTCGTGGAAGAGCTGCAGGTCGTCTGGCCGGAAGTTTATTTGAAGAAATCAGTTCGATTAAAAAACTTGTGGTCGACACACTCGCTGCAATCGAAGTAGAAATAGAATATCCGGAAGATGAAGAAACAATTGCAGATGCATTTGACCGTGCTGGAATTGTCGAAGCAATTGAAAGATTAAAAAATCTCCGCGACTCGTGGAAAAGTGAAAAACTTTTTCAGGACGGCGCACGTCTTGTTCTCTGCGGAAAAACAAATGCAGGAAAATCATCTCTTTTTAATTCAATGCTTAAAGAAGACCGCGCAATTGTTTCTGATATCGAAGGTACAACACGCGACTGGATTGAAAGCTGGATTTCAATTGATGGAATTCCAGCGAGACTTTTTGATACGGCGGGACTTCGCGCAACAGATGATTATGTAGAAGCTGTCGGTGTTGAACGAACGCATGATCTTTCAGAAGATGCAGATGTCATTCTGTATTTACAGGATGCGACTCAGAAAGTTAATAAAGATGATCTGCTGTTCTTAAAAGATTTTTCAAAACCTGTTCTGTTTGTATGGAATAAGATTGATAAACTTGAAGATTCTTTGAATGATGCAGATAATTCAAAAATTGCGGTCAATGTCTGTGATGTCAGTTCTGTAAGTAAAAAAATCTTTTTAACAGATGAAGAAAAGAAATTGATTCCATCTCTCAAAAAAGAAATTTACCTTTCTGCAAAAAAATCAGACGGAATCGAATCTCTCGTAAATTCCATCAAAGATATTTTAACTTTTGGAGTAGATACAAACCGCGAGCAGGCTGGGCTTGGTTCTGCACGTCAGAAAACTGCAGTTGAAGAAGCTCTTAAGTGTGTTGAACATGCGCTTGTTGCAGCAGATGATAATTATACACTTGATGCAGTTGTTCAGGATCTTGAAGATTCGCTTGATTATCTTGGTGAAATTACAGGAGAAGTTACTCCGGATGATGTGCTCGGAAGTATTTTTGCAAATTTCTGTGTCGGAAAATAAAGGAACTGATGAATAAAACAAATTAATAGTTTGACAAATTCAAAGACATCTAATATCATTAATATAATATACTAATGACTGTCTAAAAAATAAAAAAAAAGTGGTGGGAAAATAAATGTCAGTTATAAAAAGTGCAGAAATACCTGTAAGTTCTTTCAGAATTTTCAGGAATAAAGTCTTGGCTGCAGTATGGTCACATAAATGCTTAAAATGCGGTCTTGTAGAAAAGGATGAAAAATCGTACGGTTCTTTAAGCCAGTGCCCTTCAGGTGGTTTTCACAGCTGGTGTAATACAAAGATATAACAGAATAATTAAAATATCTGAATATCAAAATAAACCAAATTTTTTTTCAATATCAAAATTAACCCTTTCCAAATTGAAAGTCCTCTGTTATCTTTAAAAAAGAAATTTATTAATTAAAAATATAGTTGTGTAAATTTCAATTAAAAAGAAACGGAGGATTTTTTATGGATAATTTTACTTTTTACGGCTGTACGAAATTTGTTTTTGGAAAGAATACAGAAAAAGAGGCAGGTGCTCTTGTTAAAGAATTTGGTGGAACTAAAGTTCTTCTTCATTTTGGCGGAAAGTCTGCACAGAAATCAGGACTTCTTGATAGAGTTAAAAAATCATTGAAAACAAAAAAAATTGATTTTGTGGAACTTGGCGGTGTTCATCCGAATCCGCTTGATACTCTTGTTTATAAAGGAATTGAACTTTGTAAAAAAGAAAAAGTTGATTTTATTCTTGCTGTCGGCGGTGGTTCTACAATTGACAGTGCAAAAGCTATCGCAATGGGCGTATGTTACGACGGAGATTTCTGGGATTTTTATTCTGGAAAAGCAGAACCGAAAAAAGCTTTGCCGGTTGGAACAATTTTAACAATTGCGGCAGCAGGATCTGAAGGTTCCCCTGACTCAGTAATTACAAAAGAAAAAGGAATGGTAAAGCGCGGTGCCGGAACAGATTTAATCAGACCAAAATTTTCAATTTTAAATCCGGCCCTTACACAGACACTTCCTGCATATCAGACTGCATGTGGTGCAACAGACATCATGGCTCATGTCTGCGAAAGATATTTTACAAATACAAAAAATGTAGAAACAACTGACAGACTTTGTGAAGCAGTTTTACTTGCAATGAAAAATGAAACTCCAAAAGTAATTGCAGATCCGAATGATTATGAAGCTCGCGCCAACATCATGTGGGCAGGAATGGTTGCTCATAATAACATCGTCGGTGTCGGACGTGATCAGGACTGGAACAGTCACGGAATTGAACATGAACTTTCTGGTTTGTATGACTGCGCACATGGAGCAGGACTTGCGGTTATTATGCCAGCATGGATGACATTTGTTTACAAACACGATGTAATGCGTTTTGCGCAGTTTGCTGTAAGAGTGTGGGGATGTGATATGGATTTTGCAAATCCAGAAAAGACAGCGCTCGAAGGAATTGCAGCTTTCAGGACATTCTTAAAATCAATCGGAATGCCTTTGACTTTTAAAGAACTCGGTGCAAAAGAAAAAGATATCCCGCAGCTTGTTAAAAATTTCGGTCTTCCAAAAGACGGAAAGACAGGCGGCTTTGTAAAACTCAGCTCGAAAGACATTGCAGAGATTTATAAAATCGCGTGCAAGGAATAGATTGCTGTAAAAAGAGGAGGAAAACTATGAAGGTTTGTTTTATCGGTGGAACAGGTACAATTTCGATGGCGATTTCGAAACTTGTTCTGGATATGGGACATGAGCTCTGGCTTGTTAACCGTGGAAACAGAAATAATGTTCCGGGACTTGCAAGAGCGCATTTTATTTCAGTTGATGTTAATGATGAAGTTGCGATGACTGCGGCTTTGAGTGGAATGTCATTTGATGTGGTCTGTGATTTTATCGGTTTTGTTCCGTCACAGGTTGAACGTGATTATAAAATTTTCCTCGGAAAGGCAAAACAATATATGTACATCAGTTCTGCTTCGGTATATCAGAAACCATGTGCAAATTATGTCATCAGTGAAAAAACTCCTCTTTCAAATCCTTACTGGGAATATTCAAGAAACAAAATCGCGTGTGAAGAATTTTTAGTGAAAAAATATCGCGAAGAAAATTTCCCTGTGACAATCATAAGACCAAGTCACACATATGACGAGCGTTCAGTTCCACTTGGAGTACATGGCGAAAATGGAAGCTGGCAGGTTGTAAAGAGAATCAAAGAAGGAAAGAGAGTTATCATTCACGGGGATGGAACTTCACTCTGGACGATTACTCATAACAGTGATTTTGCAAAAGGTTTTGTTGGACTTATGGGAAATATTCACGCAATCGGTGAAGCAGTTCAGATTATGTCAGGTGAAACTGTAACATGGAATCAGATTTACAAATGTATTGCAGACAGTCTCGGTGTAGAATTAAAACCGGTTTATGTTTCATCAGATTATCTTGTCCGTCATAGCAATTATGATTTTTTGGGAAGCTTGATCGGAGACAAGGCAAACTCTGTTGTCTTTGACTGCTCAAAATTAAAATCACTTGTTCCGTCTTTTGTCGCAACAAAACGCGCAGATCAGGGAATCAGAGAAACAATCGATTATGTTTTATCACATCCGGAGTGTCAGAAAGATGATCCTGAGTTTGATAAATGGTGTGATGAGATTATCGAAAAAGTAATGTAAATCGCGCGTGTATTATGAGAGATGTTAATTAATATTTATTGAGGAAATTTATGACAGACGTTAAAGGAAAATGGGCGCTCATCACTGGCGCTAACCGTGGAATCGGATACCGAATTGCAAAGTTTATGGCTTCAAAAGGATGTAATTTGATTTTACATTCACGCTCACTTTCGCATACTGCAGAAGTTTTGAAAGAAGTTCGTGCAATGGGAGTTGAAGCATTTGATGTAGAAGCTGAATTAAAAGATCCGTCTTCTGTTAAAAAAATGATTGAGACAATTAATGAAAGCAAAAAGCCGGTTGATATTCTTTTCAATGATGCAGGCGTTCAGGTTGCTTACAGAACTGAGTATTACACGACTCCTGTTGAAGATTTTGTTTCAAGTTTTTATATCAATACAATTGCTCCGATGATGCTCTGTTACGAGTACATTCCAAAGATGATTGAACGCGGATTTGGCCGCGTAATTAATACTTCAAGTGGAATTCGTAACGAACCGGAACAGGCTGGATACAGTGCAAGTAAGGCAGCGCTTGATAAAGTGACTTCTGATCTGGCAGGCAAACTTGACGGAACTGACGTAACGATTAACCTTGCAGACCCGGGATGGTGCAGAACAGATCTCGGTGGTCCTAATGCTCCGAACGATCCTGACAGTGTAATTCCTGGAATCGTACTTGGTGCTTTTGTTGATGATAAAATCAGCGGAAGATGGCTCGGAGCCCAGGATTTTGCCGGAATGACTCTTGAAGCAGCGCTTGAAAAAGCAAAAGGGTATAAGAAATTATTTCTTTAAGTGACAAAAAAAGGTTCGCATTTCGCGAACCTTTTTTTTATTTCTGTAACAGTTTGAAAACGCCATCGTCAGGGTTGTATTCAACGCCTTCGTTGTCGGTATCTTTTGGATAAGTTCCTTTCAGGAAATAGTCATCAAGAAGATGAATGTAATATTGTGCAGTGCCGTCTTGTGGCTTTTTTGAAAGAAGTACTGACAGAAGTTCTTTTGCCTTTGAATAGTTTTTGGCATTGAACTCTTTCATTGCGATTTCCCATTCAGAAAGGTATGAAAGTAAGTCAGGAGAAGCACAGTCTTTTTCATCGAGGACTTCATAAAGCTGGATTGGTGTATTGATATTTACAACTCTTACTCTGTCGAGCGAGCGGACTGCAAAAGAATCTCCTAAAAGTTCGCGTGTAGCCTGGCTTATCAAAATTCCATTTGTATGATACTGTTTGTTGACGCCTTCGAGACGAGAAGCAAGGTTAACGTTGTTTCCCATCATTGTATAGTTCTTTTTTTTTTCAGAACCAAAATAACCGGCAATCATTTCACCGCTATTGATACCGATTCGGGTAAAGATTGTCTTTTTATTTGCTACGAGAATCTTGAATGCGTTGTATAAATCGTCTTCCATCCATGATGGTTTTGGATTTGAAGCATATTCAATGATTTCTGTATTCATTTCTATTTCAGCTTTTTTCATTTTGACTGCAGCGCTGCATGCGTGAATTGCATGATCCTGCATCGCGACAGGAGCTCCGACTAATGCAACGATTGCATCGCCTTCGTATTTGTCTACAGTTCCGTTTTCGTCAATGATGATGTCTGACATTCTTGTAAGGTAGTAGTTTAAAAGGCATCCGAGTTCTGCTGCCGAAAGAAGTTCGCTGAAAGAAGAGAATTTCTGGATGTCAGTAAAGATTGCGGACATCTGAAATTTTTTACCGCCGAGTGTAAATGAAGATGCGTCGTTGATAATCTGGTTAACGACATCTTTTGAAAGACACTGACTGAATGCAGAACGGATAAATCGTTTTTGTTTTCCTTCTGTTGCAAGACTTATCAAAGTGTTTGTTGCAGAAGAAATGAAGAATGCGGATAATGGAGCGACAAGTAAAATCCAGATTCCATTGTTGAATAAGATTACCGGTACAAGAATGCTTATTGCAAAGCCGAGTAAAATTCCACATGTAATAAAAAGAGCAGAGCTCTTTGCAAACTTGCTTTCACTTACCGCAACTATTGCAGAAGCAAGACATGCGAGAAATAACATCCAGAGAATGTTTAGGTAATCAGGAATTTTTGTAATAAAACTATTAGTTAAATAATTATCAAGAGCCGTAATGTGAACTCCGACTCCAGGATAAACTTGTGATACCGGTGTTGAACAGATATCGAAAAGACCCGGTGCATAATAAGCACAGAAAATATAGAGGTCATCAAAATCTGATGGAACAAAAGAGCCTTCTTCGCCATTCTGCATTGCATCATAACTTTCGAGAATATCTTTGATTGAATAAGGAAGATAGTCGTCGATTGATTTTGTATAGCGGAGAAGTGCAGTTCCGTCTTTTAATGTTGGAATTGAAGAGATGTTCCTTTCTCGATCAGCAAGTGCAGCTGGTGCAAGACCGAGAGAATAGTCACTGTATGGAAGTGCATATTCCAACAGCTTGTCTAATTGATTTGAATCTTTTTCAGTTTTGATTCTTGTTCTTCTGATAACATCATCAGAATCTTTTGCACTTGTAATGTTTGCAATAAGAGCTGCGTTGTCACTGATTTCTCTGACTGGAGATAAGATTTTATCATAGTCGTCTTCTGAGTAATAGAACGCCTGAATTACTTTTCCACTTCTTGCTTCAGCATCGCCTAAAGCAATGTCATCCTGTTCTCCGTAAACAGAAGGTTCTGTATAAAGAATATCGAATGCAATTGCTTTAGGATTTCCTGCCGAAAGAAAATCAATGACACGCGCATAAGCTTCGCGAGGCCACGGCCATGACCAGCCGTATTTTTCTGATGCATAATCGATGCTTTCCTGATCAACGCAGATAAAGGCAATGTCATCACATGCTCTTTTATATTTTGCTGCATTAATCATTCGAAGATCGTATGTTTTGTTTTCAAAATATGTAAATACACCTGAAAAATTAAAAATTATTGCAATAACAAATGCAGATACCGCAATAATTGCAGACCTTAACCAAAGCTTATGCGACTGTTTCATTTCTTAAATGCTCCTAAGTTAGTTTTAAATCTTGCAGCACGAACTGAAGGATCTGCGCCTTTGTATTCCATTTTGCTGCAGATTGCTTCAACTTTTTTAAGTCTGTCAGCTGGTTTTGGATGAGTTTTTGTCCAACCGCCTTCTTTAGAATCTGATCTTGCTTTGTATGAAGCGTCAAGTTTTTTAAGCATAGATATCATCGCATTTGGATCATATCCTGCTGCGAGAAGAAGATTTAATGCTTCTGCATCAGCTTTGAATTCCTGATCTTTCGAATATCCTTTAGTTGTGATTGTATCAACAAGATAATTGTTAACACCGGCAAACTCATGGAATAATTTTTTATCATCTTCTGAAAGTTTGGAATATTTTTTTGTTACATCATCTGCAAGAGCTGTGCTTGACTGAATGAAATCATTTACTCGGCTAGATTTGATGATACCTACTGCATGTTCAAGTTGAACATGTGCAAGTTCGTGAGCAATGACTGCTGCAAGTTCATCTTCTGATTCAACAGATGAAAGAAGTCCTTTTGAAATTAAAATCATTCCACTTGCTGTAGAAAGGGCATTGACTTCATCTGTATCAATTATTCCAACACAATATTGCTTATAAATTACAGGAACCGGAGAGTTCATTGCAATAGCACGGCATATTCTATTTAAATAAGTAGTTGCTATTGTATTTTTATAAAACGGATAGATGTGGAAAATTGAAGCAGCTGTACTGCGTCCTACATAATATGCATTTTCAGCAGTAATAGGTTCTGTCATGCGTGAAAATTTTGTTATTGTGTCATCTGCTTTTTCTGCAGTATTCAAAGCATTCTGTGCTTTATTTAAGATGTCTATTGCTTTTAATCCTGGAATTGCAAAAACAGTTGAAGAAGAAAAAACAGCGGCCAAGATAAAGCCTGTGAAAAACTTTGTCATCTTTTTCATTTTTCTTCTCCCATGTATAACTGACCTTCTTTGATAAACTGAATTATGCTCAGGTCATTTTCAGCAAATCCTTCAATTGCATCAACGCTGTTATAATCGTATGAAGACCCATCTGTTGCAAGAATTTGTTCAAAGCCTGCATCCCATCCTTTTCCGGCAAGTGCAATTTCTTTTGCATTTGCTGAAGTCTTTTTCTGCGAAGCAACTTCGACTTTGAGTTTCTTTGTTGTAAGGGAAGCGTTTGGAACCCATCCGGTAATTTTACCATCAAGGGTTTTGATGTTTGTCCATTTTTTATCAACAGAAATTACGATAACCTCATCTCCGTATTTCAAAGTACCTACTGTTTTGGCAAATTGGGATGCACTGGCTTTGACCGGTGAAGAGCCGACTTGTATATACTGATTTTTGTTTCCAGCCGCGAATACGGGCATGAAAATTCCCCCTAAAACCAGTAAAATGAGGATACGTTTAATAATACTTTTCATAGTAAGTATTATACCACATAAAACTGTATAATATGTATTGAATTTCATAAAAAAAAACGATATTATCTTTTTTAGTATGAAAACTGAAGGTTATATGAAATGTGTATTACTCGATTTAATTCTTCCGATTGTTCATACTGTTTTTATTGGTAAATTTTTTGGCTGAATTCTTGTTTAGGAGTTCAGCTTTTTTTTTGGAGATATATATGAAACGCGACGACATTAGCAAAGTAATGATTATTGGATCAGGTCCAATCGTTATCGGACAGGCTTGTGAGTTTGACTATTCCGGAACTCAGGCATGTAAGGCACTTCGTGAACAGGGCTATAAAATTGTATTGGTAAATTCAAACCCTGCGACTATCATGACAGACCCTGTTATGGCAGATGCAACTTACATTGAGCCTTTAAATGTGGAACGTTTAAGTCAGATTATCGAAAAGGAACGCCCTGATGCTCTCCTTCCAAACCTTGGTGGTCAGACAGGTTTGAATATGGCAATGGAACTTAATAAAGCCGGCGTTTTGGATAAATACGGCGTTAAAGTTATCGGTGTAGACCTCGACGCTATTGAACGCGGTGAAGACCGTGAAATCTTCAAAGAAACAATGAAAGAACTCGGCATTGAATGTGCTAAGTCTGGAATTTGTCATACAATTGAAGGTGCTGAACAGATTGCGGCTGAAATTGGTTTCCCACTTGTTGTTCGTCCTGCTTACACAATGGGCGGTCAGGGTGGTGGTTTCTGCTACAATATTGAAGAATTGCGCACAATTGTTGCTAACGGTTTGGATTTGTCTATGACTCATCAGTGTTTGATTGAAGAGTCTATTCTTGGTTGGGAAGAACTTGAAGTTGAAGTTGTCCGCGATTCTAAGAATCAGATGATTGCAATCTGTTTTATTGAAAACATTGATGCTGTTGGTGTTCATACTGGTGACTCTTTCTGTTCTGCTCCATTTATGACAATCGATAAAAAGCTGGAAGAACGTCTTAAGAAGATGGCTTTCCAGATTGTTGAAAAGATTGGTGTTATTGGTGGAACTAACGTTCAGTTTGCTTACAATCCAAAAACTGACCGCGTTGTTATTATTGAAATTAACCCTCGTACTTCTCGCTCTTCTGCTCTTGCTTCTAAAGCTACAGGTTTCCCAATCGCTTTGATTTCTGCAAAACTTGCTGCAGGCCTCACTTTGGATGAACTTCCATACTGGCGCGATGGCAGCCTTGAAAAATATACTCCAGGTGGAGCACCAGATGGAGATTACATCGTTCTTAAGTTTGCTCGCTGGGCATTTGAAAAGTTCCGCGGTGTAGAAGATTCTTTGGGAACTTCTATGAAAGCTGTTGGTGAAGTTATGTCTATTGGTAAGACATTCAAAGAAACTTTCCAGAAGGCTATCCGTGGTTTGGAAAATGGCCGTTCAGGTCTTGGTTTTGCAAAAGATTTCAACCGCAAATCAGCTGAAGAACTTTGCGAAATGCTTAAGATTGCTTCGAGCGAACGTTACTTCCAGATTTACGAAGCTTTGCGTAAGGGTGTAAGCGTTGAAAAACTCCACGAAATTACTTATGTAAAAGAATTCTTCCTCCAGCAGATGAAAGAACTTGTTGATTTGGAAGAAGAAATGCTCAAAAATCCAGGACGCGTTCCAGAAGACAAACTTCTTATTCAGGCTAAAAAAGACGGATTCAGCGATAAATATTTAAGTAAGATTCTCAAGGTTTCTGAAAAAGATATCCGTAACCGCCGCCGTGAACTTGGTGTAAAAGAAGCATGGCTTGCAGTTCCTGTTTCTGGCGTAAAAGATGCAAACTACTACTATTCAACATACAATGCAGAAGATAAAGCTCCTGCAACAACAAATCCTAAGAAGATTATGATTTTGGGCGGTGGTCCAAACAGAATTGGTCAGGGTATTGAATTTGACTACTGTTGTTGTCATGCCGCAATGCAGCTTAAAGAAATGGGCTACGAAACAATCATCGTAAACTGTAACCCAGAAACAGTTTCTACAGACTACGACACATCAGATAAACTTTACTTTGAACCAGTTACAACAGAAGATGTTCTTCAAATTTACGAAAAAGAAAAGCCATTTGGAGTTATCGTTCAGTTTGGTGGACAGACACCTTTGAACATTGCACGCGAACTTCAGGAAAACGGCGTAAACATTCTTGGTACATCAATTGATTCAATCGACATTGCCGAAGACCGCGACTTGTTCCGTCACATGATGGAAAAATTGGAAATTCCAATGCCAGAAAGCGGAATGGCAATCGACTTTGATGAAGCTAAGGCTTGTGCAGATAAAATTGGTTATCCAATCATGATTCGTCCTTCTTTCGTTCTTGGTGGACGCGGAATGGAAGTTATTTATGATGAAAAAACTTTGAAAGAATATGTAGAAAAGGCTGT
>JAGHVB010000022.1 GCA_018064525.1 Candidatus Treponema merdequi
TTGGTTATGATTACACGGATTTTTATTCAGATTCAGAATTAAAAAGAGGAGCTTCTATTACTGGTGGCGTAAATTTTATTATGGCTGTTGATAAAGAAGAAGAGAAACAGTCATTTATAAAAGAAGCTTTAATGTTAAAACAGGCAAAATCATTATGTTCATCTATGTTACAAAAAGATGTTCGTATTGAATCAGAATATTTCGAAACAATTCGAGTATTTTTGATGCGTTTGATGTACAATGCAGGTGGAAAAAAATTCTCACTCAAAGAAATCAATGACAGAATTAATGAACTATTAAAGCAGTCCGTAAAATCTGATGGAGTCATAAATCTTTTTAGCGATGTTGGTGAAGAATTTAATCTGTTTGATTCTAAGTTCCTTGCCGATGTTGCAAAAATGAAAAACAAAAATCTTGCTGTTGAAATGCTCAAAAAATTGATTGCAGAACAGGTTAAGATTTATAAACGCACCAATCTTGTAAAATCAGAAAAGTTCAGCGAACTTGTTCAGCAAACATTAAACCGCTACTTAAACGGAATGCTTACAAACGAAGAAGTAATCCAGGAAATGCTTAAGCTTGCAAAAGAAATGGCTGCAGCAAGTGCAGAAGGAAACAAACTTGGATTATCTGATGAAGAACTTGCATTCTATGATGCACTCACAAAACCAGAAGCCGTTAAAGACTTTTATGAAGACGATCAGCTTGTTGCCCTCACAAAAGAATTAACAGAGACGTTAAGAAAAAACAGAACAATCGACTGGCAGAAAAAAGAAAGTGCTCGTGCCAGCATGCGTCGCTTAGTTAAACATCTTCTGAAAAAATACAAATACCCACCAGAAGGCCAGGAAGACGCATTAAAAACAGTAATCAGTCAATGTGAAATGTGGACAGACAACATAATGGAATTTGATAATGCCTATGCCACCACCGAAGAAAACTACTCACTGGCAGCAGATGACAAACCGGAATACCACTAAATCTCCACCACCCTCGGCTCACTCGCAAAACTACTAAACACCGCTTTCCCGTTCTTAAAATACAACACTTCTGTATTCTCATCCTTCTCATCATACATTCGTCTCAAATCAGGATATCCATCAAGCATATGTTTCTTCGCTTCAACTCTGTCATCTCTTACAAGCTCACCCGCAAGTCTCAACCAAGTTCCACTCGCACCATCAAAGCAGCACAATTCCACTTTACTATTTTTCGCAATCTGCTTTGACACCTCTTTCTTTTTTCCAGTCTGAATGTAAAGCTTGTCTTCAAAGATATCGATTGTACCAAAAGGTCTCACGCGCGGCTGACCGTCTTCAACTGTTGCAAGATAATACACTCCGCACTTTTTAATAAAATCATAAACTGTTTTCATTTATATTTCCTCCAAAATTATTTTTAAGAATTTTTCAAATGGAATTTTCTCACACCAAAATTCCATTTAACTTCACAACTCGAGTGTGCCTGCGCTCACCCATCTTCCATCTCTTCGCTCAAACACAGTCACATTGTTCACTTCAAAATCTTCAACAAGTTCCATCTCGTTCATAACTTCCAAAGCATCCATCACCACTCCCTCAGGAATATCACGATTAGCAACAGTCAGATGCGGAGTAAACGGCCTCTGATCTTTTTTCGTACAACCAGGCGCAGCCTTAAGCACAGCTCCGAGTACTTTATCACGCAGCTTCGTCCATTTTTCATCACGCAGCACTTTCGCAAAAATCGTCCTCTCACCAAACGAAGAAAAATTATCAACATGCGCCGTAAACTTCAATTCATTCGCAAAAGGCACAACATCATTTTCAATCGCCCGCATCAAATCATCAGTCGTATAATTTTCATTCAAATGGAACGGTTGAACAAGCGTCACATGAATCGGCGTTTGAAATCCCGACCTGCAGCCATATCTCTCTTTCATATACCGCCTGCAGTCTTCAAGTGTCAGAGTAATATCATCCGGCACAAGTACGCCAATAAAATGTGTCTGTTGTGGAAAATTATTTACTTTAGCCATATAATAATTATATCACATTTTTTCAGGAGCACACAAATGCCACACATCACAGTTCAAATGTACCCGGGACGCAGCGACGAAATCAAAGCTCGCCTTGCAAAAGTTTTAGCAGAAGCCGCTTCAAAAGAACTCGGCCGCGAAATCGAACATTTTTCAGTAAGCATTCAGGATGTTGCCCAGGAAGACTGGAACGATAAAGTTTACAAATCTGCAACTGACCCGAACAACAAAGAAGTTTTCATCCGCCCTGGATATTAATTCCAAAAAAACTGCCCATGAAACTTGAAAATAAAAACATAATCCTCACAGGCTGTGCATCAGGAATCGGTCTTGAACTTCTCAAACTTCTTCTCAAAACAAACTGCCACATCATCGCCTGCGACCTCAATGCCAAAAAACTCGACATTTCAGAAACAGAATCTTTCTTCAAATACAAATGTGATGTCTCTTCAAAAACACAGCTCGATTCACTTTTCAATTTCGCAAAAGAAAAACTTGGTCACATCGATCTTTTCATCGCAAATGCAGGATTTGCATACTACGAAAAAATTGAAGGCGCTGACTGGAATCACATTTCAAAAATCTTTGAAACAAATGTCATGAGCTTCATATACTGCGCAGAAAAAATGAAAGAACTTCACGGCGACCGTCCTTACAACTTTGTCGTAACAGGTTCCACAATGGGACTTCTTTCAATGCCAGGATATTCTCTTTACAGCGCAACAAAAGCTGCAGTCCGTGGATTTGCAGATTCATATCGGCTCGAACTTTCTAAAGAACAGCACTTTCAGGTTGTCTTTCCAATTGCAACAAAAACAAAATTTTTCTCAACTGCTGCAAACAACACGCCTGTACCTTTTCCAACACAAACACCTGAAGCAGTTGCAAAAAAAATCGTTCACGGAATAATGAAAAATAAAAACCATATTTTCCCTTCAACAGTTTTCAGTATCATGAATTTCCTAAACAGGATTCTGCCATTTATTTTCAAAACCTATGTTGCAGTAAACAATTGTAAATTCAAAAACTGGTCCGAAAAAAATAACAAAGGAAATAGCTAATGTCAGAAAAAAAATCTCCTGCAAAAAAATCAGCAGCAATCAAAAAATCATCTGCTGCAAAAACTTCATCAATTCCAAAAGTTCCGGCTCCCTGGAACCTCACAGGTCACGGCTACATTTTTCTCTACAAGTTTTCAAAAAAATTTATCGAACAGTCAGGTAATGTTCCTGATTTTTTAAGTGGAACTTTCCAAGGCGGCTTTGGTGCTGTGATGCTTGTTGATTATGAAAAATCTGATGCAGGTCCTTATGGAGAATTTCTTTTCATTCCAGGAAAATTTAAATTCAATAAAAAACGATTAAACAACATCTCCAAAATTTATGTTTCATCAATTGCAAGCGTTCAAAACGGTCATGCTAACTGGGCAATTCCAAAGGAACTTGCAGACTTTAAATTTACAAAACTCGATGACAGCACAGAACAAATTACAATCACTCAGCCAGCTCAAAGCAAAAAAACATCCGTAACAAAAACAAATTCCACTGACACAATCGCAGAGTTTACAATCAAATCAGGTCATCTTCACTTTCCAGTCAGTACAAAATTAATGCCTTTCCCGCTTGTTCAAAAACAGGATGACAAACTTTTCTTCACAAACTTTTTCGGTAAAGGCCGCGGAAGTCTTGCAAAAATTAAGAGCATAAAAATAAACGGCGACCAGTTTCCAGACATTTCAATCTGCAAACCAATCGCCGTCATAAAAGTTGATCCTTTCGATATTACTTTTCCAGAAGCAGTCATTCAAACCTTGTAACTCCCTAAAGTCTATAGTAAAATATTATATTCACTTTCAGGAGGACAATTTTGCCTTTTTATCAGAGCTTTGCAGAACAGTTTTACAGATGTTTCATCAAAGATGACCGCTATAAACTTCTCATCAGCGGAATCGGTGTCACATTAAAGGTTTCTCTTTTTGCAGTTATCCTCGGTGTCTTAATCGGATTTTTAATTGCACTCTGCAATCTTTCAAAAAATAAATTTTTAAAAGGTTTAGGTGGAATTTATACAGATGTCATACGTGGTACTCCTTCTGTTACTCAGCTGATGATTATTTACTTCGTAATTTTCGCAACTGTAAACTGGTCAAAATGGATTATCGCTGCCATTGCATTCGGAATCAATTCAGGTGCTTACGTTTCAGAAATCATAAGGGCCGGAATTCTATCTATCGACAAAGGTCAGACAGAAGCAGGGCGTTCTCTCGGATTAAACGCAAAACAGACGATGATTAAAATTATCATGCCTCAGGCAATCAAAAATATATTTCCGGCTCTCTGCAACGAATTTATCGTTTTGATAAAAGAAACTGCAATCGTCGGATATGTCGGTCTCGTTGACATTCAGAAAGCAGGTGACTTCATCAAAAGTGCAACTTTCTCTGCATTCATGCCGCTCATTGCAACTGCAATCATTTACTATGTCATCATAAAGCTTTTAAATATCGGACTTCGTTTTGTCGAAAAGAAACTTCGTGAATCAGAAATTCACTAAACTTTTAATTTATTAAAAATCTGATTCAAAAAAACTATAATAATTCCATGAGGAAAAATTAATGATTAAAGTCAAAAACTTACATAAATCTTTCGGAAAACTACACATCTTAAAAGGAATCAATGAACACATCAAAGAAGGTGAAGTCATCGCTGTCATCGGTCCTTCTGGAAGCGGCAAAAGTACTTTTTTAAGATGTCTTAATCTTCTTGAAGAAGTGACAAAAGGCGAAATCTATGTTGATGACGAACTTATAAATTCACCAAAAGCAGATATAAATTTAATCAGACAAAAAATGGGAATGGTTTTTCAGCAGTTCAATTTATTTCCACATCTCAAAATCATTGACAACATAACTCTTGCACCAACCACTCTCAAAAAAATGTCAAAAAAAGACGCAGAACAAAAAGCTCTCGAACTTTTAGACCGCGTCGGATTAAAAGAAAAAGCATACTCTTATCCGGCTCAGCTCTCAGGCGGACAGAAGCAGCGTGTAGCAATTGCCCGCGCTCTTGCAATGAATCCCGAAATCATGCTCTTTGATGAACCGACATCTGCACTTGATCCGGAAATGGTTGGAGAAGTTTTAGATGTAATTAAAGATCTTGCAAAAAGCGGAATGACAATGGTTATCGTAACTCACGAAATGGGATTTGCAAAAGAAGTCGCTTCTCGTGTATTATTTATTGATAACGGATCTGTAATTGAACAGGGAACTCCAAAAGAAGTTTTTGAAAATCCTCAAAATGAGCGAACAAAAGCTTTCCTAAGTAAAGTTCTCAAATAAATACAAAATCATTTTTAGGAGTTATACAAAATGAAAAAACTTACAAAATTAATTGCTGTAATTGCAGCAGCAGCCTTTACTTTAACTGCATTCGTATCATGCGGAAAAAAAGGAAACGGAAACACAATCAAATTCGGAACAAACGCAGAATTCCCTCCATTTGAATTTATTTCTGCAAATGGAGTAATCGAACAGTTTGATGGAATCGATATGGCAATCGCAAAACAGATCGCTGACGATTATAAAATGGGCGTTAAAATTGAAAATATTGAATTTGATTCATTGTTAATCGCATTGCAGAACGGACAGCTCGATGCTGTTATCGCAGGAATGACTGTAACAGAAGAAAGAAAACTTTCTGTCGATTTCTCAATTCCATATTACACAGCAACACAGGTAATCATCGTAAAAGAAGGATCACCAATTAAATCAGCAGCTGACCTCGACGGAAAATTAACTTCAGTTGTTCAGGGATACACAGGAGAAACTTGTGTTTCAGAACTCGGATACAAATATGAATCTTTCAAAAAAGGTACAGAATGTATCATGGAACTCGTAAACGGAAAATGTGATGCAGTTGTAATTGACTCTGCGACAGCTCAGAAATATATTTCTGACAATCCTGGTCTCGTAATCATAGAAGACAACAATGTTTTCGCTCACGAAGAATATGCAATCGCTGTTAAAAAAGGAAATACAGTTCTTCTTAACAAAATCAACGCAAGCATCACAAAAATGCTCAGTGAAGGAAAAATCGCCGAACTCGGTGATAAATACTGCGGTAACTGATAATACATTTTTCTTTTCATTAAACATTTAATTCTGCAGCCACCTGTATAATACGGGTGGTTTTTTTATCGTCTTTTCATTATAATCTTCTCTATGGAAACACGAAATATTTTTGAAAACCTTTCTTGTATCGACCACAGATACGCTTTGTCAGAAGCCGACGCTTTTGCCGGACTTTCTAAGTACATTTCAGAAGAAGCAGCAATCAGATCTACAGCAAAATGTGAAGCTGCACTCGTAAAAGCTCACCTTAAAATCCGCGGTGAACTCACAGATGAAATCGCAAAAAAACTCGACGACGTTGCTGAAAAAATTGATCCTCAGGAAGTTTACGCCGAAGAAGAAAAAACAAAACACAACATCCGTGCTTTAGTAAATGTAATGAAAACTAAAGTCGATGATAAAATCGGACCGCTCATTCACCTTGGAGCAACTTCTTACGACATTCTCGACACATCACTCAGTTGCAGAATGCGTGACGTAACTCAGAACGTTGTTCTCCCGGAACTTAAGAAACTCGAACTTTATCTCTGCGACATCACAGAACGCGAAGCTGCAACTCCACAGGTTGGCCGCACACATGGACAGCACGCAGTTCCAATCACATTCGGATGGTCAATTGCAGAATTTGTTTCACGACTCGGAAAATCAATTCTTAAAATTGAAGAACTTTCAAACAACCTTGTCGGAAAACTCGCAGGTCCTGTCGGTTCTTACAACGGCCCTTCAATGATTGTAAAAGACCCTGAAGAACTCGAACGCATTTACACAGAATTCCTCGGCCTCAAACCAAGTGAATATTCAAACCAGCTTGTTGAACCGGAAAACATTCTCCGTCTCCTTCTCGAGATGAATGTCGCATTCGGAATCATCGCAAACCTTGCGGATGACCTCAGAAACTTGCAGCGTTCAGAAATCGGAGAAGTTTTCGAATACTTCTCTGCAACTCAGGTTGGTTCATCAACAATGCCTCAGAAACGCAACCCATGGAACTCAGAACATGTCAAATCACTCTGGAAGGCTATGTGTCCCCGCGTAATCACTTTCTACATGGACCAGATTTCAGAACACCAGCGCGATCTTACAAACTCTGCATCACAGCGTTTCATTTCTGACTATGTTGCAGGCTTTACAATGGCCGTTCAGCGTATGAACTCAGTTGTAAAAGGCCTTCAGGCAGACAAAGACGGAATGGCAAGAAATCTTGAAAACGCAGGTGGAAAAGTTAAAGGCGGCGTTCTCGCAGAACCAGCTTACATCCTCCTCGGAGAAGCAGGATATAATGACGGACACGAAATCATCCGCAACATCACTCTCGAGGCTGAACACTCAGGAAAAACTTTCTTCGAAGTTCTTAAAACTCACGAAAAAGAATTTGCTGACATCACAAAACAGCTCGAAAAACTTGGTGTTGAAAATCCAGCACAGTTCTTTGAACATCCATCAAATTACTGCGGACTTGCAGCCGTAAAATCAGCAAGAATTGCAAAAAAATACCGTGAATTAATGAAATAACTATATTTCGCCCATCAGACGCCGGCTGGTTAATACCAGACCGGCTTTTTTTTATTTTTAACATTTTTCTATTAATAAGATTAAATTTATGATATAATTAGCTAAAGAGTTTCATATAAAAAAGAGAATTTCGGAGAGTCCTCTTATCTATTCTTAAATATTTAGCGATACTCACAAAATGACAACTACTTTTCGTTTTTTTAAAAAAATAATTATTTCACTTTTATTAATTTCCATCATGCTGCTTTCTTCTGCCTTTATTACAAGTTATGTAAGCAGAAACCTCCGCAACTTCGGATGGCAGTCACTTGCTTCCGAAGCAAAAGACATAGACCGCCAGCTTTCTGAACACTTTACAGCAATTCGTTCTGCAACAATGGGACAGGTTAATATGTTCATCTCAGAACCTAATTTAAAATCAAAAATTATTGAAAAAAAAATGTATTCAAATGCTATAAATTCTTTAAATACACATCTTAGACTTTATCTTCCAGACGGATACACAATTACAGAATTAGGTGCGTTTAATAATGCATCAGACAAAATCGATTATAATTCCATTTACAGTATTAAACCTTACAGAACAGAACCTCACGAAGATCCATTTAATCCAGGCAATTTCGTAATCGAAACTATTGTTCCTGTCCGCAAAGACAATATTATCATTGCTATGTTCTCTTCAGTTTCAGACTTAAACAATCTTCCAAAAATAATTAATTCAAAAGCGTATAACGGTTCCATTACTTATTCAATCACAGAACATAAAACAGGAAATGTTTTCGTAGATACAAATTCAAATAAAAGATGGAACATCAGCGAAATTTCTCCTAAATCAGATGCACGCGGATACTCATGGCTTGAATGGCATAAAGATATTTCAAGTGGAAAAGAATCACAATGCGTTTTTTATGGTAAAAACAGAAATTCAGTTTTTTACGGGTACACAATTCCATCTCAATTAGATGATTGGAATATTACTGTAGTTGCAAATGAAAAAGATGTTACAAAACTTTCGACTGACATAATGAATTTTGTATGGATTGCATTTGGAATTGAAATTTTTGCATTCATTCTTTATTTTATCTGGCAATTTACAGATACAAAAAAACAAATCAAAATAGCAGAAGATGCAATTCAGAAAAAGCAGCTTGAAAAACAGCAGAAAGCGCTTGAAGAAGCTCTTTCACTTGCAAAAAGTGCAAGCAATGCAAAAACAGTTTTCTTAAACAATATGTCCCACGATATCAGAACACCAATGAATGCAATAATGGGATATACAAACCTTGCTCTCTCTCATATTGATCAGAAAGAAAGAGTTCTTGACTATCTTTTTAAAATCAATCAGTCATCAGAACACCTTCTTTCACTTATTAATGATGTTCTCGATATGAGCCGAATCGAAAGCGGAAAAATGTTCATTAATGAACAGCCGGAAAATCTTACAAACATCATTAACGAACTTGAAAATATTATTAATGCAGACATTACAAAAAAACGTCTTAACTTTTTTATCGAAGGTTTTGACATTCAAAACGAAGATATTATTTGTGACAAACTACGCCTGCATCAGATTTTAATCAACATTCTTTCAAATTCCATCAAGTACACACCAGAAGGCGGACATATTTCTTTCAAGATCCACCAGAGAACGGAACCAAATTTAAATTATTCTTCATACGAATTATCAATCAAAGACAACGGAATCGGTATGAGTCATGAATTTCTCAAACATATCTATGAACCATTTTCACGCTTCCGTTCTTCAACTATTTCCGGCATTCAGGGAACAGGTCTTGGAATGGCAATCACAAAAAATCTTGTCGATCTTATGGGCGGACAGATTGAAATATTTTCAGAAGAAAAAGTCGGAACAGAAGTTATTCTTCACTTTACATTCAAAATCCAGAAAAAAGAAAACGACGAAAAAGATATTCCTTCTGACGACTCAATTTCATTCAAAGGAAAAAAAGTTCTTATCGTAGAAGATAACGATATGAACCTTGAAATCGCTTCTGAACTTTTACAAGAAGAAGGTTGTATAATTTCTGCAGCAAGAAATGGAAAAATTGCAGTTGACCTGATTAAATCTTCAGAACCTGGAACTTTTGATATAATTCTTATGGACATTCAGATGCCTGTCATGGACGGATACGAAGCAACAAAACAGATTCGTGCACTTGAAAATAAAAAACTTGCAGACATTCCAATTGTCGCAATGACTGCAAACGCTTTTGATGAAGACAGAAAAAAAGCACTTCAATGCGGTATGAATGAACATGTACCAAAACCTGTAAATATCACAACACTCAAGCAGATAACCAAAAAATTTATTTAATTTTTTTTTATTTTATTTTGCAATTTCAAACTCTTCATAATATAATAATATTACGGAGAGTTTTTTTATGCCATCATTAGTTAAAGAAATTATTCAGGGTCGCAAAACATTTTTCATTACACCTGATAAATCCCTGTTTCCTGAAACATATCTTGAAGATTATCTTTCCCGTGGTTATGAATGTTATTTTATCGACAACGACATTATTCTTCCAATTGATATAAAAATGGAAATTCTTCTTTCTGTTTTCAAAGACTCAATCGTATTTTTTAACATAGATACAACAATAAATAATGTTAAATGGCAGGATGTAATTTCAAAATGCAGAACAAAATATCCCGAAGCTTTACTTGGTGTACTTTATGCAAAAAAACAGTCTCCTGCAGATAAATTAAAACTCGAACAATATTATATTATGGATGTTGGAGTTCAATGTGGATGTATACAGCTTGAATGGAAAAAAGAAAACAACTTCAGTGTTCTGGAAAAAACATTATATGCAAATGAAGCAATGGGAAGACGAAAAGCCGTTCGTGCCTGCTGTAATGGTTTCTGCACAATGAAATTCCGTGATAAATTTGACAACCTCACTTCAGTAACATTAAATGATGTCAGTCTTTCTCATTTCTCAATTTTCGTAGGAACTGAAACTGGTATTGATTTTGAAGATTATGAAAAAATTGAAAATATCCAGTTTGTAATCAGAGGACTTCATTTCGTTTCAGATGCTATCATCTTTACAAAGCGTGATACTCCAGAAGGAAAATTAATAGTTTTTGCTTTCAGTAAAAAAGACGGACAGCTTGGTCTCGATCCATTAAATCGTCAGCTGCTCATTCCAAAACTTTACAGCATCATGGAAGAAAATTTTAATGGCCTTGTAAACAAGTTATTTCAAAGTGCAAAAGAAAAATTAAACATCAGATAATAAAATTATATTTTCCAAATTAACTCAATCTTTCTTTAATGCGGACATAAGAAATACGGCATTCCAGAAGCAGTAAAAGAATAATTACATAAGAAAAAATATTCATCGGTTTTGGCATGATTACAAAAAAATCATAAAGACCATGAAGAAGAACTGGATATACAAGAGCACTTACACGAATACATTTATTCTTTACAGAATAAACAAACATTGCAAGAAGACCTGCAGCAAATGCATGAATTAAAATTGATGTAAAACTTCTGATATAAATTAAATATAATAAAACAGTTCCGCTATGCGCACTTGCCTTTTGAATTGATGAAAGAATATAAATTACTGATTCAAAGCAACCTAAAAAAAGACCTGCTAAAAGTCCATAAAAAAATATTTCTTTTAAATTACATTTTTTAACAGGCAATAAAAATAAAGCTGCACATTTAAATCCTTCTTCAATTAAACCATAAAGTAAAATCGCTCTGAACAAAAGTGCAAAAAACATCCTACCTTTAATCTGAAAAAAATCACCAAAACTGTATTGTAAAACTGTAATTGGAATTAAAGCCAAAAGTCCAAGTGCACAGGCAATTAATTCTTTTGTTATTGAAATTTCATCAATAAAAATTTTTAACAGAAGAAAAACAGTAATAAATGGAATAAAACAAAGAATAATTGCTGCATAAACGTTCATATAAAAATTGTACAACAAAAGCGGCGCACATTACAAGTGATTGCGAACAAAGTAAATTCAACTTATAATATTTTTATGACTGATAAAAAATCGATTATTTTAATTGGTATCAAACACTGCGGAAAATCTACTCAGGCAAAAGCACTTGCAGAACATTACAACTGCAAAACATATGACACAGACGATGTGATACAAGAACTCACGAAAAAATCTCCCCGCGAAATCTATAATACAGAAGGACGCAATTCATTTATCAGCGCAGAAAAAACTGCATGTCAGTATTTATCTTCAATAATTTCAAAAGAAAGAACAATTATCGCAACAGGCGGAGGACTCGCAGAAAATGAAGAAGCTGTCCGTGCTCTTTCTCATAATTCAATTTTTGTTTATTTATACATCGATGAAAAAACAGCCTGTGACAGAATAATTTCAGAAGCACAAATTTCTGATGACAAAATTCTAAATCAGTCTTCACTTCCATCTTACATAGCAAAAAAAAATCCGCACACCACCGACGATGTACGGAATATTTTTCATACATTTTACACAGAACGAACTTCAAAATACGAAATGCTCTGTGACATAAAAATCGATCAGAAAAATAATTCAATTGAAAAAATAACAAAAGAAATTATTTCTCAGATCAATTCACTTTAGTGACAGCCGCCACCACCGCAGCTACCGCAATCTCCTCCAGAACTTCCACATCCACCACAGCTGCCGCAGCTTCCGCTACAGCCTCCACGAGGTGCAGTCATCTGTTTAACTTCTTCTTCTGTTAAATCGCGAACTTCTACAACTTCAATATCAAAGAATAAATCTTTTCCTGCAAGTTCATGATTTGCATCAATTGTAATTTTATCATCTGCTACTTTTTTAACAGTTACAATTGAAGGACCCATCGGACTGTCTGCCTGAAACTGCATTCCAACTTCAATTTCTACTGAAGAATCAAACTGGTCACGAGGAACTTCAATAACGAGTTTTTCATCATATTCACCGTAACCATCTTTTGGAGCAATCTGTGTCGAAAATTTTGCACCTGGTTCTTTTCCTTCAAGTTCTTTTTCAAGTCCTGTAATTAAATATCCATGACCATGAACATACTGCAATGGATCTCTTTCTACAGAAGAATCGAGGACTTTTCCATCTTTATCTTTTAATGTGTAGTGAATTTGTACTACTTTGTTCTGTTCTATTTTCATTTACATTTCCTGTACAATTTCTGTAATTTCTGGAATTGCATCTTTTACATAAGATTCAACTCCCATTTTAAGTGTCATAGTCGCCATCGGACATGATCCGCAAGCTCCAACCAGTTTCAAATGAACACGATTCTGATCATCAAGTGAAATAAATTCCATATCTCCACCGTCAGCCTGCAAATTTGGACGGTACATATCTAAAACTTCTTTTACTTTTGCTTCGAGTTCGCTGTCTGCCATAGTTTACTCCTTATATATTAATTATATAAATAATTATCCTCTTTGAAAATAGCTGATTCGAAAATTACCAGTCTGATAAAATCCAAGCTGCTCATAAAGATGCTTTGCACGTTCATTTGTCTCTTTTACAAAAAGGACAGGCTTTTTATTTAATTCATAAATATTTTTTATCAGGTGGAACATAACAGCAAAGCAGTTCCCTTTACCGCGATATTCCTTTTTGCAGTAAACTCCACCAATCTGAAAATATTCTTTTCCACAGGCATTTGTACCGGCTTTTGCAATCGCATTTTCTGAGACTATTCTGTTTTCAATTAAAGAATAAATAATCTGATTATTTAAAGAATTATTTAAAATATATTTGATAATTGCATCATTTTCATCATGTTCTGTAATCTGAACTTCTTCTTTACGATATCCGCGTTCAAGTTCAAGCAATAAATCAACATCATTTATTGTACACTTTTTTATATTTAAATTAATAATTATTCTCGAATTATTTTTTATTTTTTTATTTTTTTCTGTTTTTTCAGTATTTTTTTCAATTTCTGCAATTTTTTCTTTATTATGAAGCATTAAAAAATAATCATTTATTTTAATTATTTTCTGATTTATTAATTTTTCAAGATATTTCGTTCCGTCGGAATTTCCATAAATACAGAATAAATT
>JAGHVB010000084.1 GCA_018064525.1 Candidatus Treponema merdequi
TGAAATTACTTTTAAAGATTTTTTTGATTCGTATTCTTTCATAAATTTTAAACTTTTTTATATAAATTTTATACACTATTATACAATATTTTCTTATATTAATAAACAAAAAAGGACTGTCCTTTATGAACAGTCCTTTATCATTAACTCAATTCAATAACTTAGCACATGATCATTGAGAATACCATTGCGAACAAAGCAACAGTTTCACAAAGACCTACTACCATGATGTACTGAGCAAAACCTTTTCCTGTTTCACCAAGAGCGTCAGAACCTGCAGCACCTGCTTTTCCCTGAGCGATAGCTGAGAAACACATTGCAAGACCAGAAGCAAGACCGAGTCCCAAGAGGAACCATGGATCTTTTGATGAAGTAGCCATCTGCTGCATCAACAAGAAACCGTAGATTGTCTGTGTCAAAGGAGCACCGGCAAATACTGTCAAAATGAATGGAGCTGGTTTGTTATTAACATAGCAGCGTTTCCAAGCACCAATTGCACCCTGTCCGGCAATTCCAATTCCAATTGCTGAACCAATAGCAGCAATACCCATAGCAATAGCAGCACCTAACATTCCAAAATTCATAATTAATTCTCCTTATTTCTCTACCGTTTCTTTGAACGGTTCATATTTAAAGCCAGACCATGACATTCCAAGATGTGTTGAAAACTCAAGAGTATTCAAACGAACGCCATGAACAATTACAGACAAGAGGTTCAAAATCATGTTCAAACCATGTCCAAATACCAAAAGCAAAACTGCACAAGCAAACAGAATTGCATGCCCAAGCATCGGACCTGCCATTGAGTTTACAGTGTTTGAGATTGCAGCTCCCGCAAGACCTACAGCCCACAAACGGATGTAAGAAACAATATCTGAGAAGACGTTGACAACGCCTAACAGTACAGAAATAATATTCTTACAGCTTTCAAGAATTGACTTAACTACACTTCCTTCGTAATTAGCAAATACAAAGCTGAATACGAATCCGCCTGCAACCATTCCGATTGCAATTGTTCCAACTGGAATTGAAACAGGATTTGAATTGATATAAGTATCAATTACAAGTCCAAGCGGGAAGATTGTAGAACTTACAACCATTGAAAGTACTACATAGAACATACCCCAAAGCTGAACGAGAGATCCGAGATCTGCAAGTGCCTTAGGCGACTTTTCAGAAAGGTTTCTCTTGATTCCTTTTATATGGGCAACAGACAACTGCAAAAGCGCAAGGCTGAAACAGAAAATCTGTAAGTTCTGTGCGTTTGTCAAACCGATTGATTTATCAGTTATCCAGAACGGAGTCCAGATCATGTCAGCATATGCATTAGACAAAGGCTTAACAGAGTATTTTGTCAAGAAATCAAGTCCAATACCATTCAACTGTTCTGGAGTAAGTCCGAACCATGTACATGTAACAAATCCCCATGCTACAGTCGCAAGTCCTACAAGAAGAACAAGGGACAGAAGTGGTGAAGATTTTTTTGCTGCTTTATTTTTAAGAATAAGAAGCAGACTTATTACAGATACTAAAAGTCCGTATCCGCCGTCTCCAAAAATCATTCCGAAGAAAACTGTAAAGAAAAGAAGGAACCAGCCTGAAATATCATATTCATGATATCCTGGAACTGTTCCCAAAAAGTCTGTAAGCGGATAAATAAGGCTTACAAATCTGTTGTTCTTTAATTTTGTCGGAACGTTGTCTTCTTCTGAAGGATCATCGCTTGCCATAGCCCATGAGTTTTCACGGGCACATGCCTTGAGGCTTTCAAAGCTGTCAACAGGAACATACCCTGTAACCCAAGAGAGGGATGCCGCACTTTCGTCTGCATCTGTTTCCATTCCAGAGAAGATATTTTCAAATTCGATGTCTTTCTGTAAAAGTTCATGATATGAGTCAATTGATTTAAGATATTTTACAGAATCTTCAAATTCGACCTGATTTTTATTAAGTTCACTCTTTGCAATTCTAATTTTTTCCTTTATTTCGTTAATTGAATTTTCAGGTAGAACTACATTGAATGCTTCCGGAGGCAATCCCTGAGGACGTTCTGCATCTGGAGAATCCGATAATAAAAGGAATCTTGTTACAGATTTTGAAACGTTTACAAGAATTGTTTTTACATCGTCAGAAATAAGACGCATTTTGTCAGATGGAATTTCATACATTGAAATGTAAATTCCTTTTTCTTTGAGATAATCAAAGTCTTTAGGGTCAAGTTCACCCCATCCGGCAAATCTGTCTAACTCTGAAGTATAAGAAGTAATCTGATCAAAAAGTTCTTTTTTTCGGTCAATGATTTCAAGAACGCGTTTTGCTTTGTTGAAAGCTTCTTCATTGGAAACTTCTTCATACTTGAATGTTTTTTTGTTTACTTTTATTTCTGATAAAAGCATAGACGCATTGAACAATGTGTCTGAAACATTCTTGTATTTAGCAAGCTGTTCGCCCTTTCCTTCTACACTTTCGAGATGTACAACTCCAAGTTTTCTAAGAGTTTTAAGAGCTTCTTTTTTCTCTTTATCAAGAATGACAAGAGAAACTTTTTTCATAGGTACTATCATTATGCGTTCTCTCCTTCATTCTGTAATTTTTTCTTAGAAATCTTACTGCGGACAACGGCCGCAACCTGTTCATCACCAAGATAAACAGTAATTTTCTTTATGTTAGCTTTTGTTTCAGGAATCTTAACTTTTTCGAAAAGATTTACGCGCTGTGTCGTAACGCGAAGTTCCTGACTCAATAAGCGAACCTGTTCTTCTAAAACATCAGCTTCAAGGTCTAATGATAAAGCCTTTTCCATTCGGTCGGCTGCCATATCAATCCAAAGCGGTGTTGAATAAAGGTCATAATCTCCGCGGGAAAAATCTGCACCTTCATAAATCGGAATATTTACACCGGCAATATTTCCGGTTGATTTACGAATATTTTTTACCGTAACCATTCCAGGTTTAAATGCTTCTTTTTCTCCGAATACAGAAATCCAAACCTCAAATTCTGCTTCGAGTTGTTTTCTGGCGGCACGAACTTCTTTGGCCCGTGCATCAATCGTGCGTATCTCAGTTTGAAGCTGCTGTTTTTTGAGCGTCAAAGTCGGGAGATATCTCTTGAACATTTTGAGAGCATCTTTCTGTACTTTAAGCTCATTTTTTGTCAGCTTAATCTTTGCCATGCGCAGTCACCTTAGTTTTTTGGCCAGTGTTCTTCAATCAATGAAGATTTGATACCTGTTTCCTGTTTATCGAAACAGTCGCTCAAAATCTTCCATCCGAGGTCCAAAGCATCTTCAAGTGGAATGTTCTTAGAAAGGTCCATCATTTCCTTTTCAAACATAATTCCATATTTAAGAAGCTTCTCATCCCATGCACTCATCATAAATCCCATTGATTTCTTTTCGAGTGTATCTTTATATGCAGAGTAAAGACGAATCATACCGTCCATAAGTGCACGATGGTCATTACGAGTGTCCCCGTTTACGTTCTGTTTAAGACGAGACAAAGATCCGAATGGTTCGATGCGTCCGCCTTTAAGATAATACTGACCTTCTGTAATATATCCTGTGTTATCTGGAACCGGATGAGTTACGTCATCACCAGGCATTGTTGTAACTGCAAGAATTGTTACAGATCCGGCATCATCAAAGTCTACGGCTTTTTCATAGCGTGATGCGAGCTGTGAATACAAGTCACCAGGGTAACCACGGTTAGATGGAACCTGTTCCTGTGTAATCGCAATTTCCTTCATTGAGTCTGCAAAGTTTGTCATATCAGTCAAAAGAACGAGAACGTCTTTTCCCTGAAGTGCAAACTGTTCTGCAACTGCAAGTGACATATCAGGAATTTTCATACATTCTACTGTAGGGTCAGATGCTGTGTGCATGAACATTACTGTCTTTGACAAAGCTCCGCCGTTTTCGAGTGTATTCTTGAAATACAAATAGTCATCGTACTTAAGACCCATTCCACCAAGAACGATTACGTCAACTTCTGCCTGCATCGCAATGCGAGCAAGAAGCTGGTTGTATGGTTCACCAGAGATTGAGAAGATTGGAAGTTTCTGAGAAACAACCAGAGTATTGAACATATCAATCATTGGAATACCAGTACGAATCATTCGTTTGGCCATAATACGTTTTGAAGGGTTAACAGATGGTCCACCGATGTTAACAAGGTTATCAGCAAGAGCCGGTCCCTTATCACGAGGTTCACCAGAACCGTTGAAGATTCTTCCGAGCAAATTGTCAGAGAAAGAAACTTCCATTCTGTGTCCTAAGAATTTAATGTGATCACCAGTTGAAACACCACGACCACCGGCAAATACCTGCAAAGAAACTGTATCACCTTTGATACCGTTTACTTCTGCGAGTGATTTTCCGAAGCGAGTTTCAATTTCTGCAAGTTCGTTATAAGCAACATCAGTTGCTTTTACTGTAATAACGCTACCGTTGATGGATTCAATTTTGCTATAAACTTTATTCATTATTCACCATCCTTGAGCTCTGCTTCCAATTCAGAATTACATTTTCCGTTCTTTGCAGCGTATGTTTCTTTAATTTCTGCTTCGAGGGAATTGAATTTATCTGATTTCCATTCTGAGTAGTTCCAGTCCTGGAAAAGCTGACGGAGTTTGTTGAAGTAATCGCGGGCTTCGTCCTTTTCTTTGAGTTCAAATGCAGAACCCAAAACTTTTACAACCTGACGGAATACATATTTCTGACGTTCAACGCTTACTGCTGCGTCAACTTTATCAAATGAGTTCTGCTGCATGTAAACTGCATCAAGGAATTCACTCTTTAAGTATTCGATAAAGTCTTCTGTTGAAGTACCTTCTTCACCTACTACCTTCATCATCTGGTTAACTTCTACACCTGAAAGGAATACTTTTCTTGCGTAGTCAACCCAGTACTGAGGAAGAACAGATTTATATTTTGACCATGAAATAATCGGGTCAATTGCAGGATACTTACGCGCATCAGAGCGTTCACGAGAAAGACCGTGGAATGCACCTACTACTTTAAGAGTAGCCTGTGTTACTGGTTCTTCAAAGTTACCGCCGGCTGGAGATACTGTACCACCGATTGTTACAGATCCAGTTGATCCGTCACGGAGTTTTACGATACCAGCGCGTTCGTAGAATGCTGCGATATAAGATTCGAGGTAAGCTGGGAATGCTTCTTCTCCAGGAATCTCTTCCAAGCGTCCTGACATTTCACGGAGAGCCTGTGCCCAGCGTGATGTCGAGTCAGCAAGAAGAAGAACATGAAGTCCCATCTGACGATAGTATTCAGCAAGTGTTACTGATGTATAAACTGAAGCTTCGCGGGAAGCAACAGGCATTGATGATGTATTACAAATGATGATTGTTCTTTCCATCAATGAACGTCCTGTTCTTGGGTCTGTCAATTCTGGGAACTCTTTAATTGTTTCTACAACTTCACCGGCACGTTCACCGCAGGCAGCGATGATTACGATATCAACGTCTGCGTTACGAGATGTTGTGTGCTGCAAAACTGTTTTACCTGCACCGAATGGTCCAGGAATACAATAAGTTCCACCTTTAGAAACTGGATAGAATGTATCAATCAAACGAACCTGAGTTACCATCGGATCTGATGGAGCAAGTCGTTCTGCATAGCAGTTTACTGCACGTTTTACAGGCCAGTAGAAAGACATCTTCAATTCTCTGTCATTTCCTTTTTCATCTGTGATAACGGCTACTGTTTCGTCGATTGTATAATCACCTTCTGATTTGATTGATTTGATTTTTGAAATTCCAAGACAATCAAATGGAATTAAAATCTTATGAGTAAATGGTCCTTCTGGAACTGTACCGAAAGAGTCACCTGTGTTTAAAGTGTCTCCAGGTTTTGCAGTTGGTGTGAAGTGCCATTTTGTTGTTGTTGAAATTGGTTCTACATAAACACCGCGTTCGAGGAAGTATCCTGCTTTTTCGGCAAGAAGTGGAAGCGGGTTCTGAAGACCATCATATACCTGACCTAAAAGGCCTGGTCCCAAACGAACAGCAAGCATGTCTCCGGTAAACTCAACAGTGTTACCGGTTTTAATACCTTCTGTCATTTCATAAATCTGCATCTGGGCTGTGTTTCCGCGGATACGGATGATTTCGCCCTTAAGCTTTTTATCTTCTACATTTACGTAGCCGACTTCGTTCATTGTAACGTTTCCGTCAAATTCTACAGAAACCATGTTACCGTTGATTCCGACTACTTTTCCTTTTGTTTCAGTCATGTAGTTTCTCCAAGTATTTCATCATAAATTTTTCGATAGGAAACTTTTCCAACTTCTTTGTCAAACAATTTCATTCTCTGGCAGAGAAGAAGTTTTAATCCGTATGCATAAACCGCATCAATTGAAAAGTTATCAAGCGGCTGCATCGAATTTAAAGTATCCATCCTGTATTGATTCAGGAACTCTTCGGCAGCTAGAGGGCTGTCCATTCCTACTGCTGTTCTGGCAGCCTGCAGAATATCTGCAGTGCAAGAACCAGGTAAGACTGTAGATTCTTTTTTCATCTTTACCGCTCTAATCTGAGCTAAAGCAAGACGTAAACAGCGTTCTTTATCATTCCATTTATCAAGAAATTCTGAACCTGTTGATACTTCTTCTTTGGCTGGTTCGAGCGAAAGATTTTCGAGAACCTTAAGGCTCTTTTCATCAAGAAAGCGTGAGCAAAGATCCCTGAAGTATTTTTCTGTAATCGCGAGCTGCTTGCTGTCATTTTCATCAATAGCAGGAAGCTGCGACATCAGGTAATACTGACTTGCCACTCTTTCTTACTCCTTTGCTGCTTCTTTCATTATCTCTGCTAATTTTGGATTCAAATAAGCTGAGAAGAGTTCTGCAACAGATTCTGCTGAATAGTCGTAGAAACTTGCACCGTTGTTCATTCCGATTCTGAATCCGCCTGCCAAAGTTTTGTCCGGTTTAATTTCGAGGCCTTTTTCAATTTCTGATTTAAGGGCTGAAGTCAAACCGCTCTTTAACTCTGAAAGATCGTTTTCTGAAAGTAGAACACTGATGTCTGAAACATCTGATTTAGATGCCCAAGCTTTTACTGTTTCTGGGATTAACTTTTCGAGTAAAGCTTTTGAATATGCAGTCTTTGTTTCTGCCTGTACAATAGCAGAGAGCTCTGCTGTAATTCCATCTCTGAAAGCGATAAGGAGATTACGGCTTGACTGTTTAATTGCATCAACGCTGGCTTTTTCTAAGCGGGCAGTTTCAGACTGTGCATCTTTAATGATACTGTCTGCCTTAGCCTTTGCTTCTGCAATGATAGATTCTGCTTCTTTTTTTGCATTTTCTTTTATTGCATTTGCTTCTTGTTCAGCTGACGCAACGCCATCTTTTTTGATCTTATCGATCAATTCCTGTAACTGGACGTCCATTAGTACCTCTCTTAATTTTTTTATAATATAGTATTTTATAATTATAACACCCAAAAAGCGTTATCCGCAAATAAAAAATGAGGAAACTTATTCTGCAGTTTTTAGAGATTAAAACTCAAAACTATACACAGTTATAGCATTGTATTCTTCACCTGGTTCAAGAATACAGTTTGGAAAACCAGGTTTGTTTGGTGCATCCGGGAATGCCTGAGTTTCAAGGCAGACTGCACCATGCTTTTCGTATACAGTTCCACATTTTCCGACAATTCCACCAATCCAATTTGCAGCATATAGCTGAATGCCAGGCTGGTTTGTATAGACTTTCATTGTGCGGTTTGTTGAAGGATCTTTTAAGATTGCAGCTTCTGCTCCAGGAGCTGTAAAACATTCTTCTGTTGGTGTTACCCATTCCGAATCTGTTGAATGCCAGAGTGTTGTGTAACAGTTATCATAACCCGGAGCAACTTTTTCTATGTCCTGTCCCAAAGTCTTTGTTGTATTAAAATCGTAAGCTGTTCCCTTTACAGGAGTGAATTTTCCTGTTGGAATCAATTTGTCATCGACTTCAAGAATGTTGTCAGACTTGAGCATAAGAGTATGATTTAACGCAGTTCCACTTCCATGAAGATTGAAGTATGCGTGATTTGTCAGATTAATCGGAGTCTTTCTGTCTGTTGTTGCCTTGTAATCGAGACGGAGTTCGTTTTTGTCGTTGAGTGTGTAAGTTACTGTAAGCTGAATGTTTCCGCCAAAGCCCTGTTCACCGTCCGGACTTGTTCTTGTAAACTGAATGCCTTTTCCGTTTTTGTTGGAAATGATTTTACTGTTCCAGATCATGTGGTCATATCTTGTAAAACCGCCGTGAAGTGTATTTATTTCATTATCATTTTTATCAAGTTCGTATGAATTTCCATCAATGCTGTATTTTGCTCCACCGATTCTGTTTGCAAAGCGGCCTACGATTGAACCAAAAGAATATCCCGAACATTTTACAAAATCAGTAAGTGTTGAATATCCGAGAATGACATCATCTTTGAGTCCAAGTTTGTTCGGCAAAAAGATTCCTGTTAATGTACAGCCAAAGTCAGTTACACAGAAAGACATTTTTCCATTATCAACTGTGTAAAGTTTTGCAACCTGTCCGTTTGACAAAGTTCCGAAATCTGATTGAGTAATTTTCATAAAAAAAACCTCTTTATTATTAATTTGTATTATTTTGTATACTACATAAGAATGAGTATAGAATAAACTAAAGCATATCTATTATAAACTGAACTTCCGTTGTAGAAAGTCCTGTTTCTTTTGCAATTTTATCTACTGCGTAACCGAGTTTAAAAAGTTCCACTACTCTTTCTTTTACGCTTACATTTTTTTTAATCGGATTTTTAGAAATATAAATTTCCGGAACATCTTCTTTTACTTTTTTTGTTTTTTTTGCAGATGCAGGTTTATCATTAATTTTTATTTCAAATGCTGTGTCTTTTTCAATAATCTTTTCTGCATAATTTTTTGTATCCGGGATTTTCTTTTTTTTGACATTTTCAACAGTCTGATTTAATTCTTCAATTTTTGAATCAATCAGATTTATATTATCAAGCGTATTACGGTTGACTTCTGTCATTAACAGAGAAATCTGGTCTCTTGTTTTTCTGATTACATCTTCTGTAGAAAAAAGATTTTTAAATTTTACGAAAAATATTATCCACAAAACTATATTGATAACACACATTGTTACGATAATTGTAAGCTGCATTTTTTACCTCTCGATATTAATATGGTGTCCAAGATAGTCTTCACGAATTTCTATTTTTTGATTTTGATTCGGCTCTGCTGTATTTTGATCCGGTTTCTTTTTTTTGTCAGAGTTTCGATCCTCTGTTTCATTGTGTCCGTCTTCTTTTACATTGCCGGTTTTCTCTTCTTCACCGGCAGTTTTATTTACAGTTTGAATTTTCTGTGTATTCTGATTTACAGCAGACTGCTGCTGCAATCCCTGTGCAATCTGTGCACTCTGCTGTTCATGAGAGACACGGTTTGCGACATTTGACATCTGAGAATACATTGTTGAAAGGTCAATTGGTTGAATAGCCATCTGGCGCCTTTACATCTGTCATATCAGGATCTTCATATTTGCCACGACGGACAAATCCACCTTCAAAGAAGAATGTTACACTCTTAACATCTGCTCTGACTTCATCAACAACATCACGAATATAAATTTTAACACCAGAGAAAACAGTACCCTGCGCTTTTACTTTTCCGAATACTTTTAATTCATGTAAACGCTGCAAAATCTGTTCAACTTCTGTTGAATATTCTTCTGATTTTACTGTAATTTCCTGTTTTCTATTTTTAAGACTGTCAAGCTGGTCTTGTTTTTCTTTTGGTAAAGAGCGTCTCTGTTTCTTGAAATTTTCAAGAGTAACAATATTGTTATCTGTTTCTTCAAGTTCTTTCATCAGAGCATTCTGTTCATCCTGAATTTCTGCAAGACGCTGTTTTAAGCGCGGATCAAATCCAACTTCAAGAATTGTTTCTGCACCGCCTCCCGGACTTCCGATATTTTTTGCACAGATTTCTTCTGTTGCAAATAAATGACCACCGGTAATCTGAGCTTTTTTACCGTTTAAGATAACACGCTTCATTGCGGTAACTTCTGAATTCATGATACTGTCAGAAACGATACAGAACTGTTCAACTTCAACTTTTGCAGACTGAATGAACTTAGCCCACAATGATTTTCCTGATTGAATGACACCGACATCGTGTCCAAAAATACCCTGCGAAACAATGATGTCTCCGTTTTCTGTCTTAAGATGGCTCTGTCCAACAGTTCCACCAACTTCGATATTTCCAGAAGCTTTGACATCGTATCCGTCTTCGACATTTCCTTTGACAATAACTGTACCAAGAAAGTCGATATTTCCTGTTTTAATATTAACTGCATCGAGTTCAAGAACAGGTTCTACATTGATTCTTTCTGATTCGTAAACAACACGTCCATTACAAGAAGCGATGATTGTAACTCCGTCCTTGTCCATCTCTGTATTTTTTCCAAGAGGAATTCTAATATCTTTTCCGTTTTTTGCTTCGAGATAACGACCAAATAGAGTCTTTCCGGCTTTTCCTCTTTCTGGAGGCATTTTTGTTGCAAGCGGCTGACCTTTTACAACATTCTGAATCTGATTAAGCTCTTTAAAGTTAACCTGTCCATTTTTAGTTTCTTTAATTTTTAGTTTTGAAGAATCTGTTTCAAAGTTGAATGCAATGTAAGCATCTCTTCCATCCTGAGGTTTAACTGCAGCTGCTACTTCACACGGAACATTGTAAACAGGATTATCAACAAATTCATTAATTTTATCATTTTCAATTCCTGCAACAACACCCTGAGTTTCAAGATTTCTGATAATCTGTTCTGCTGAAATTTCTGCACCACTCATTGCAGGAGGTGTAACAGTTACAGTTGCAAGCATTTCATCTTTTGTAATATCGATAACAAGCATTGCATCTCCTGCTTTGACATGCTTGTAAGAACCTATAACTTCATATTTACCGTCAGTTCCTGACTTTGCAAATTTTTTAATGCTGCCTTCATCAAGATCAAGAGTATCTGTTCGTTTAGCTTCTGAAACAATTGTATCCGAACTTACCGGACTTCCTTTTCCGACAGGAAGAACAACTTTAAGACAAATATTGTCTCCAAAGTGTCTGATATAAAACATTCCATCCTGATCAACAGATTTAACTTCTTCTGTAAAGTCTTCTGCATCAAATCCGTCGCCTGCCATTGTCTTTTTCTTTTTAGCAAGAGCTTCGGCAGTCTGATAAATTCTTACTGACCATGGCTTTTTTGCAAGTCCGAGAAATCCATCAGAACCTTTTTCTATAATTTCATATTCAAGATGACTAACTTTAGAATCAAGCTGAACAGCAGCATCGGCCAATGCTTCATCAAGAGTGTCTGCATTTACAACAACACTCTGAACAGAATTGTCGATTCCCAGCTGAGCTTCCATATCTTTGCGAATTGTTTCTAAAGTTACCATAATTATTACATGATTCCTTTTCTTAAATTAGTAAGTTTTGCGCGTAATCTTAGGTTTGCTTTTGTGTGAAGCTGTGAAATACGAGATTCACTTACATCAAGTACCTGTCCGATTTCTTTGAAAGTCAAATCTTCATGGTAATACAGAACGATTACCATTTTTTCTTTTTCTGGTAATTCATTGATCGCTTCTACAATTACTTTTCTGATTTCTTCGCGTTCTACAATTACATCTGGATTTAAACTTGAAGGGGATTCGATTGAGTCTCCGATTGACATATGATCATTGTCATTTCCTGAATACCAGACATCATTGAGTGAAAGAACACTTGTTCCAGAAACTTTCATTACAGTCTGCTGATATTCAGCTTCTGAAACTCCCATTCTTTCTGCAATTTCTGCATCAGTTGCAGTTCTTCCAAGTTTTGATTCAAGGTCTACAATTGTATCTTCAATCTCACGAGATTTCTGTCTTACGCTTCTTGGAACCCAGTCAAGCTGACGAAGTTCATCAAAAATAGCACCACGAATTCTGGTAACAGCATAAGTCTTAAACTTAACATTTTTTCCAGGATCAAATTTTTCAATTGCATCAAGAAGTCCAAACTGACCGAAACCTACAAGATCATCAAACTCAACGCTTCCAGGCATTCCAACTGCAAGCTTACCTGCAACATACTTTACAAGCGGCATATACTGCCGGATAAACTTATCACGCAGCTGCGGTGATCTTGTCTTCTTGTACTCAAGCCAAAGTTCGTCTTCTGTTTTTTCTTCAAAAAGCGATGATGCCATACTCCACACCCTTTATATAATTATTCTTCATTTCTTAATATCGTTCTGATAGCTTCTGCCATCAGTGATGAATCTTTACTATCTGCTTTTGCTCCGTCAGGAAAAACTGTTTCATTTAATCTTGACGTACTTTTACCACCAGATGCAAACTCACTGTCGGTAACTGTATCATCCGGTTTACCAACTCCGGCAATTCCCATATCCGGTAAAACATCAACATCACCTTCTTCAACAGTTTTTTTATCGTTAAGAAAGGAATTTTCTCCAAGCGTGTCTTCAATTGGCGGAAATTCTTCACTTGACTGAGACTGCGAAGGTGCACTTTGTTTTACAAGTGGAACTGGTTTAAATGATGAAGTTTCTTCTGAAGATTTTGAAGAAGTTTCTGTTTTAGAAACTTTTTCTTCTGAAGTTTTTGCCGGAGCGTTTGATACAGCCTGGTCATTTTTTAAAGGAGATACATTTTCAAATTCGTTTTTTGTAAATGTGTCAGTTGAATTTACAAAACCCTGTTTTGAATTATTCTGAACATCTCCTTTATTCAACATCTGATTCTGACCAGTCAATACAAATTTCGGACTGTTTTCATCATCTTCAAGTTCTTCATCATCAATTACAATATCAACTTTATTACCTATTGGAGCGGAGCTTGATTCTGACTGATTATCGGAAGATGAATTTTCGGAAGAGCTGTCATTTAAGAATTTTTCGTAAACGAAATGAATTCCCACCGCTAAAACGCCAAAACACAAAGCAGTAATAAAAGCTCTTAATAAAGAAATTCCAAATCCTGCTCCAGATATTAAAGCAACAAAAAAGGACAAAACAAAGAATATTGCACTTGCGAAAATTGCTGGTTTAAAATTCACCTCAGTTTGTCCTCCCTTCATAAATTATACTACAATATTGTAAAAAAAGCACATTTTTTTTCTTTTTTTTACAATATAACTATTTTTTAAATCCAAGGAATTTCTTTAAGAAACTTGAAACTCCTTCATTATTTGCAACATCAGTTTTTTCAATTCTTCCTACGATATGCTTGACGCAGACTGCAGGTTTTGAAGTTGGATTTATTATGATAAACGGCTTCTGTCTGATTACACTCGCCTGAATGACAGGATCTTCATAAATAAATCCAATATAATTTACTTTATAATTTAAAAACTGACCTACAATGTTAATGATTCTGTCAGAGATTCTTTTTCCTTCGTCAGCTGAATGAACGCGGTTAACAAGAAGCTGAATGTTGATTTCGCGGTCTGTAATTTCTGTTGTAATGATTTTGATGATTCCGTATGCATCAGTGATTGCAGTTGGTTCCGGTGTTGTGACAACATAAACTTCATCGGCAGCAGCAACAAACTGTAAAACGTTGTTTGCAATTCCGGCTCCTGTATCAATGATAATGATATCTGCATTTCCAAGTGAACTGAACTGTTTTGCAAAATATTCAAGTTCTTCTACACTCAAGTTTGCAATTTTTGAAAATCCATTTGCACCGGCAATAAATTTTATTCCAAATTCAGTATCAAGAATTATTTCCTGCATTGTTTTCTGTTTATTGATTACCTGAAGAAGATTATATTTTGGAACAACATTAAGAAGTACATTGACATTGGCCATACCAAGGTCGCCATCAATAAGAATTACTTTTTTTCCAAGCTGAGCATAAGCAATTGCCATGTTAACAGCAATATTTGTTTTACCTACACCGCCTTTTCCAGATGTAATTGCTATAATTCTGGTTTTGTGATTTGAATCTACATTACCGGTTTTTATTTTTGAGTTCTGCATAATCTGCTTTAATTCATCCAACTGTTCTTCCATAACTGTTATTCTCCAAATTTATCTTCGATATGAATTCTGTCTATATTAAAATCTACAAGTCTTTTTAAAAATCCAATTACATTAGGACGACTTATATTTTTTCCTGGTGTCTGACCGTAAGTCACATACGAAACAGGAATATTTTTTTCTGAAAGTATACTGATTATATTTCCATACTGAGATGTTTCATCACATTTTGTAATGATTACGGAAGCAAAGCCAAATGGTTCGTAATTCTGGATTATGTTTCTTAAATCCCTTACTTTTGTTGACGCTGTAATTGCAAGATAAATATCTGCACGGATTCCATCTACAGAAAGTGTATTTTTAAGTTTTGAAATATGTTCTGAATCATTCGGACTGTAACCGGCAGTATCAATAATTATTACATCTGTAGAATCTTTGCACTGTTTATAAATTGCTTTTATATCATCTGCATTTTCTGCTTTATCGACAGGAATTTCCATAATCTTTCCATAACGGCGAAGCTGTTCTTCTGCTGCAACTCTAGTTGTATCTGCAGAAATTAATCTTATTACAGGCTGCTTTAATCCATTATTACCTGCAATAATAATTTCCTGTGCGGCAAGTTTTGCAATTGTCGTTGTTTTTCCGACACCTGTCGGACCTACGAGAATAATCACATGTGGAGGTCTGAATGTTTTTATTTTTGCAATCTTAATTGATTCGCCAATCCAGTCAATAACCTGTTTTTCTACCTGTTCAAAATTTTCAAGTTCATCAAGAGAAAATTCACTTCTTATTTTGTCAGAAATTTCCTGAATATATTCTTTTGAAAATTCATTTTCTTCAAGAAGTTCTTCTATCTTTAATATTGATTTATGAACTTTTTCAGAACCTGCATTGATACCGGAAATCTGACTTGAAAGACTCGACATAAGAGTATCAATTTTCTTATCAAGGTTTGCAATCTGTTTTGTAGTTGAAGAATTAACACCAAGATTATTCAGAATTTCATCTTTATTTTTTTCAAAAGCATTTACAGAATTATCATAAGAGTTTTCCTTATTATTAATAACATAAGTTACTTCTGTAATATCTTTCTTAAAAATTCCAAATAAACCAGGATGTGGAATTGTCTGAATATTTTTTATCTGATAATTTTTGTGATACATTTCAAAGAGCTTGATTTTACAATCATCAAGAGATTTTCCACAAATCTTATTTGTTGGCAAATTATTATCGCTATACAACGTTTTCTCCTCCTTCATCTTTTGTAATTTCACCAAGTATCTCAAGTGAAATTGCAGAACCAGATGACATAACTTCATCAATAGAAATTACAACAAGTCCCGGCATTTCTCTTTCTGTTGAACTCTTAACAAGCTGTCTGACTTCTGCCGGACAAATAATAACAGGCTGATAATTATTCTGATTCATCTGTGCAAAAGCATTACTAACTGTAGCAAGCCATTTTCTTGCATCAACTCTGTCAAGTGCAACATAAGGCTGAGCACCATCTGCTGGAAGAACCTGATGTTCTATAAATGTTTCTGCCCAGTCTTGAGAAAGATTCATTGCACGTAAAACTTTATCATTGTCTGCATACTGTAAACAAATCTGAAGACCAAGTGCCCTTCTGACTTTTTCTGTCAAAATCCATGTATTAACCTGAGGTCCGAAATTTGCAAGAGTTTCAAGAATTAAATCTATATTGCGGATTGAAACCTGTTCACGCAAGAGATTCTGTAAAACTTTTTCGATCTGACCGTAAGTAAATTTAGCAGTATCCATAACTGCTTCAACAACATCACGGTTCTTTTCTCTTGTTGCGTTGATAATCTGACCAACTTCTTTAAGACCAAGAATCTCAGAAGCATGACTTCTGATAATTTCAGTAAGATGTGTTGCAACAATTGTCGGTGGGTCAACAACTGCATAACCGGCTCTTTCTGCTTCCTGTCTTTTTTCTTCAGGAACCCAGATAGCGCTCATTCCAAAGGCAGGATCTTTTGTAGGTTCTCCCTGAATTTCTTCTACGACGCCACCTGTATTCATACACATATAGTAGCCAAGTTTTAATTTACTTCTGCCAACTTCAATACCTTTGATTTTAAAAACATATTCACTTGGTTCGAGCGTCATGTTATCGATAATTCTTATTCGAGGAACTACGAGACCAAGATCAATTGCAGATTCCTTTCTTATTCTTGTAATTCGTTCAAGAAGTTCTGCACCATGTTCTGAAGTTACAAGCGGAACAAGTGCATATCCGACTTCAAATGATAAAGGATCAAGTGGAACTACAGGACTTAAATCATCAGGATTTGAACCAGTCTGATTTTTACTCTTTGCTTTCTGTTCTTCTTCAAGTTTTGCCTGAAAGTTTCTCTGTTCTGTCCTCTGCATCATGATGCCGACATAAACACTTAATGCTCCAAGAGGAATAAGAACATACCAAGGCATTCCAGGCATAAATCCCATAAGTGCAATAGCAGCACCACCGATGATGTATACGCGTCCGGAAATCGTAAAGTTATCTTTAACTGTTTTAGAAATTACTTCATCAGTATTACTTCCGGTGACAATCAAACCAGTTGCAAAAGAAAGTAAAAGAGATGGCAGCTGACTCAAAAGACCATCACCGATTGTAAGGCGGCAGTAAGTTTCGATTGCAACGGAAAAAGGTTCTTTACGGATTACCATTCCTGTAATGATACCTGCAAGAAGATTGACAACTGTGATGAAAATTCCAGCCGTAACATTACCACTTACAAATTTAGAAGAACCGTCCATTGCAGAATAGAAGTCACTTTCACGTCTGATTTCTTTTCTTTTAATCTGAGCTTCTTCTTCTGTTATTGCTCCGCTGTTTAATTCTGCATCTACCGCAAAGTTTTTCTGTGCCATACTGTCCAATGCAAATCGTGCAGCAACTTCTGATACACGTGTTGCACCTTTTGTAATTACGAGAACCTGAATTACAATCAGGATGATAAAGATTACCATTCCGACAACAAGGCCTGTCGTTCCCTCGCTGCTTCCGACAACGAAAGAAGAAAAGGCTCTTACCATCTGTCCGTCAAACTTTGCACCTTTTGTTAAAATCAATCTTGTTGATGAAACATTGATACCGAGACCGAATAATGTTACTAAAAGAATTACACGAGGGAATGAAGTAAAGTTACTTGCTTTTGGGGTGTAAAGTACAATCAATAAAATTACGATAGCTAACGCAAGGTTAACTGCCATAAAAAAATCGAGTAATACAGTTGGAAGTGGAATGATAAGCATCAGGACAATTAAAATTGCAGAAACAGCAATCGCATTGTTCTGAATGATATTTAAAATATTCCCCTTATTTTCATTTGCCATAAGTCCCCACCCGTGCAAACCTTACTTTTTATTTTTTCTTAAACTTTTCCAATTGTGCGTATACAACTGAAATTGCTTTAAAATATACTTCTGGTATTATATCACCTATTTTTGTTTCTGCATAGAGTCCGCGCGCAAGCGGTTTATTTTCAACAATCGGAACATTATTCTCACGGGCAATTTTTTTTATTTCCTGTGCAAGGTTATCTTCACCTTTTGCATTTACAACAGGAGCATCCTTAACGGCAGGATCATATTTTAATGCAACAGCAAAATGAGTCGGGTTTGTAATTACGACATCACTTTCTTTTACTGCCTTTGGAATACTTCTTCTTAAAAGTTCTCTCTTTGCCTGTTCAAGATGTGATTTAACTTCAGGATCTCCTTCCTGTTCTTTAAATTCCTGTTTTACTTCTTCTTTTGTCATTTTCATCTGTTCCATAAATTCATGACGCTGAACAAAATAATCGGGAATTGAAATTGCAATAAAAAACAATGCTGCAAAAATAAGAATCTTTGCTCCCATTGATGCTATCATTCCGAGACAACCAGCCATACTTCCGCGTTCCTGAATGATTGCAAGAAGCTCAGGCAAATCACCTTTTATCATATTAAAACCGACTGCTGCTATGATTGCTACTTTTCCAATTGATTTTGCTACATTAAAAAGCCCTGTTTTTGAAAACATTGTCTTTTTTAAATACTGTCCGATATGAGGAATGATATTTGAAAATTTTGGCGTAATAGGTTTAAAGCTGAAAATAAATCCTCTGTTCTGAATGAGGTTTCCGCTTACAGCACCAATCACTCCGACAACAGCAATCGGTAAAACTATTTTCAGAAAATAACTTAAAAAAACAGCACCGTTCGCAGGATTAAAAAATTCTTCTGTCCCTGCACGAGAAAAAAAGAAAATATAAATTTCAAGGCACTGCTCAAAAATCCATTTACCTAAAATTATCAATGTGATTGTAGAAAGCAAAAGAGCAATAGCACTGTTAAGTTCCTGACTTTTTGCAACACGGCCTTCTTTTCTGGCTCTGTCAAGTTTAATGGAACTTGGTTCTTCGGTTTTTCCTTCGTCTTCGGCGGCAAACCACTGCAGGTCAATCTGACTCATATCTGTTTACCTCCCAGCGCTAAGAATATATCTGCAAGCTGAGAAAAACCAGCATAAAAAGATCTTGTAAAAAAGTCACAGATTGACGGAAGAGAAACTGTTAAAATAAAAAATGAAAAAAGCATCATAACAGGAAAGCCTTCAGACAAAAGATTCATCTGTGGAGCTGCTTTTGATAAAATTCCAATACAGACTGAAACTAAAAGAAGGCTTCCCATAATCGGAAGTGCAATTACAAGAGCATTTGCAAAAAGTTTTGTAAGTCCACCAATCAATATTTTTACAAGCGGTGCATGTCCTGATACAAGTGAATATGCAGAAAGAGATTCAATACTTGCTTTTAATCCGTGAAAGAATAAAGTCTGAAATGCTTTAGTTTCAAAAAAGATGAGCATTGCAATAAGGTTAAGATACTGACCCATCAACGGGTTTTCAACCTGTGAAAGTGAATCATAAACTTCAGAAGCAGAGAATCCCATCTGAAATGCAAAAAACTGTCCTGCTGTACTGAATGCAGAAAAAATTATTGAAACATAAAATCCGATAATTACTCCGATTAAAGCTTCACCAATTAATACAAGAACATAATACAGATTAAAACCATTTTCAAATGAAACAAACGCAGCATAATTATTAAAATCTACTGAAGGCAGAAGAAAATATGCCATATATCCTGCAAGAGCAACACGCACGATTGTAGAAACAGACCGCATTGAAAAAAGAGGCATCGTCATTAAAAAAGCAAAACAGCGAACCGCAATCAGGAGAAAAACAGAAGCATTAGCAGCAATTGTCTCTATCATTTTCTCTCAACCTCATATCGAGACATTTGCAATTTGAGAAAAAAGCGCACGAGTATAATCTGCAAGAGTTGTAAACATCCATCCGCCAAGAAGCGCAAGTACAATCAAAATTACCAGAAGTTTTGGAAGAAAAGTTAATGTCTGTTCCTGAATTGAAGTCGTTGCCTGAAAAATTGCAACAACAAGACCAATGATAAGTGCCGAAACAAGTACAGGTGCAATCAAAATCAAAACCTGCATAATTCCATCACGCATCAAAGCAATAATTTCACCAAGTCCCATAATTCAACCTCTGCCCTACATTACCGAATTAAACAGAGACTGAATCAAAAGTCCCCAGCCATCGACCAGAACAAAAAGCATAAGCTTAAACGGCATCGAAATCTGAACAGGAGGAAGCATCATCATACCCATTGACATGAGAATACTTGCAACAACCATATCTATGATAATAAACGGAATATAAAGATAAATACCGATTTTAAACGCAACTGTCAGTTCATGTAAGATATATGCAGGAATTAAAACATAAGTTGGAACTTCAGAAAGATCTTCAGGCTGTTCCATTTTTGCAATTCCCATAAAGAGCTTGATGTAATCATAATTTCCATCCATCTGTTCTGCCATAAAAATTCTTAACGGCTGTTCCGCTTCTTTATATGCAACTTCAATTCCAATCTGTCCGTCAGCCATTGGTTTATATGCATTTGTATAAATTTTATTGAATGTCGGCCACATGATAAAAAGAGTCATAAAGAAAGCAATTCCATTTAAAATTGCAGTCGGTGGAACCTGCTGGAGTGACAATGCTCTTTTGATAAAATCGAGTACAATTGAAAACCGTAAAAAACATGTCAAAAGCAAAAGAAGAGTCGGCGCAATTGTAAGAATTGTAAGAATAATCAAAAGTCTTACAGAAAATGCAACTTCACTTCCATTTTTTGGTTCAGTAATATTTATGTCGATGTTTGGAATGTTGACCGGACGAGTCTCGCGGTTCATTGTCGTAGATCCGTTTGTCGACCCGGAAGGAAAATTATTCGACTGAGCAAACATTTTTACAGATGAAATCAAAGAAAAAAGAGAAATTAAAACTATTTTAAATATCTTATTTTTCATTTCTATTCTTTTTTACCTTTTTTATTTATTCTTTTTCTCTGATTGTTCACAAAGTCCTGCATATTCTGTGATACATCTGAATAAAGATTTGCTTTTGTCGCTTCTGTTTCATGCGATGATCTTGAAGGCATAAACATTTCTAAAACTTCTGCAAAATTACGGGCCTTTTTAGTTTCACGCTGTTTATCAGAGCTGAGATTCATGGCACTGATTAATTCTTTATCATCAATTTCTGAAATTAAATTTACGCTGTTTTCTGAAACACCAACGATATAGCCTTTATCTAAAAGTGTTATAACCTGAACTGTTTTTCCTGGTGACAAAGTAACCTGAGCAACTTTACGCAGATATACATCATCAGTATCAGGTTCTCCGTTAACAGATTTTTTCATGAAATTCATTACAAAATAAATTGCAGCAATTACAACTGCAAGTACCAGAATCATTCTGATAAAAACCCAGACACCGTTTGTTTTTCTGGAATTTGTAACATTCTGTGTATCTGAAATTACGAACTGCTTTTCAGGATTTTCTATATCTGAATTATTTGAGATTATTATTTCTGATTCTGAAACTGTATTCTCAGAAACATTCTGTGCATAAATAAAATTAAAAGCGCAGAAAAATGCTGCGAGAATAATAAAGATTTTTTTTAATTTCAACTTTTCCCCACCCAAAAAAAGTTTAATTTATTTAATGTAAGTCTGAAACGCGTTCAAGAGGAGAAAGAATTTCAGTTACACGAACACCGAAGTTTTCATCGATAACTACAACTTCTCCTTTTGCAATCGGTTTATGATTTACAAGGATATCTACTGGTTCACCGGCAAGTTTATCAAGCTCGATGATTGTACCTTCGCCCATTCCAAGAATATCACGAATCTGCTTCTTAGTACGACCAAGTTCTACAGTCATCTCCATGAATACGTCCATGATAAGACTGATGTTTCCCTGTTCACCGCTTGGCATTCCGCCCTGCAGGTTAGGATACTGAAGAGTCTGAACATTCGGAGTATTCATAGGCATTCCACCCATCTGTGGCATTCCCATCATTCCATTCATCATTGGCTGACCCATCTGTGGCATTCCCATATTCGGCATTCCGCCCATCTGTGGCATTCCCATATTCGGCATTCCACCCATCTGTGGCATACCACCCATTCCTGCATTCGGCATTCCACCTGCAAGACTTGACATACTTGCCATATCAGCAGGCGACAAAGTTCCAACTGCACCAGCGCCATCATCTGCACCATAAGCTTTTCCAATCTGAACAGCAGCTTCACCGGCAATTGCTTCCCAGATTGTATATGGCTGTCCGTCCAAAGTAATCGGATAAGAGAATAATGCAAATGTATTCTGTGGAATACGAACCATTGCTTTTGGCATATTAACAGCTTCTGCAGGGTTGCATGCAAGGCCTGCAAATTTCTGTGTTTTATCCAAAGCAGTAATTTCATCATTTGTATGTGTAGAAAGAGTTTCTGAAATGATAGAAAGCGACATATCATCAAGAGCCGCATTTTCTTCCTTATTAATTAAAGAAACAAGTTTCTGAGCAAGTTCAGTTGCAATGATATAAATGTGATCGCCTGTCAGAGCATTTGAGAAATCTGCCATCACAGCAATTACCATTTCAGGTAATTTTGCAAGAAGCTGGTCTCTTACTGCAGATTCAACTACAACATTTGAAGCAGTACAATCAACTCCTGTCATCTGTTTGATGTTATCTGCCAAAGGCTGTTTTAATTCTTCTGCAAACTTTCCGAGAGCCACTGTATCAATATTTACGGCAGGTCCGTTTGTTACCTGACCTGAGGCATTGAGACCATCAATAGGTACTCCAGAAAGCAAAGCATCGATTTCGTCTTGAGAAATAGCACCATCACTCATATGTTTCTTCTCCTTCTACGGAAAGTTCTTCAAATTCTTCAGGTTCATCTTCGGCGATTTTACCCGTAACCTGAACTGCCATTTTTTTGCCGATAACACCAGGCTGACAGTAAAATTTCTTTTTATTACCAACACTCAATGTAAGAGAATCTCCTACCTTTGTGTTTGAAAGTCTGACTGTATCTCCAACGCGCAATGCAAGTACATCACGAATCGGAAGATTAATTGAACCGATTTCTGCAACAACATCCATATCTACAGTTGAAAGTTTTTCTTTTAATGTTCCAAGATACTGTGTTGTTGAACTTCTTCGCACTGATGAGAACCAGAACTGAGAAGACAATTTTGAAATAATAGGTTCGATTGTTAAGTATGGAATACAGAAGTTGATCATTCCCTCTTCTTCACCAACTTTGGTTTCGAGAGTTACAAGAACAACCATTTCTGTAGGTGGAACGATCTGTGCAAACTGTGGGTTTGTTTCAATCTGTCCAAGTCGAGGTCTCAAGTCAATTACCTGAGTCCATGCTTCACGCATATTTGCAAGAATACGAACAATGATTCCTTCCATTACGGACTGTTCGATATCTGTAAGGTCGCGGTTTTTATTTCCTGTTGTAGCACCAGTTCCACCAAAGAGGCGGTCAATCATACTGAATGTGATTGCCGGGTCAATTTCAAGAATTGCATTACCTTTGAGCGGATCCATGTTGATGACAGCAAGAGTTGTCGGTGTTGGAATGGAACGGATAAATTCCTCATATGTAAGCTGATCTACAGTTGCTACGTGAACATGAACAAGACTTCGAAGCTGTGCCGAAAGGCTTGTTGTTGTCAAACGAGCAAATGTTTCATGCATAATCTGAACAGTACGAATCTGTTCTTTTGAGAATTTGTCAGGACGTTTAAAGTCGTAAATTTTAATCTTACGGGTATCAGATACCGGTTTATATTCGTCTACATCAGACTGACCGGAACTGATTGCCGAGAGTAATTGGTCAATTTCATCCTGGGACAGAATTTCGTTCATGCACCCGCCACCTATAAAAACTTTTTCTTATCCAAGTAAAACTTACTGTGGAATTACGTTTAATTTATCAAATGATATGCTTCTGATTTTTGATTTACTCAAAAGTGTATCATTAATCTCATTGCGAATTTCTACTTTTAATTTATCTTCGTTTTGAGGAAGTAATTGTTCCGGAGATTTATCCGCAAAATATCTTCTTAAAAAATCTCTGATTGGAATTCTCTGAGCTGTGATTTCTGCAGAAGCAACCTTATCATCTTTTTTATAACCAAGATAAACATTTACAACTACACTGCATGTCTGAACACCAGTTGTTTTTGTCTGGATATCACCAAGTGATGTGTACCAGTCGAGAGGTTCTGCAATTTCATGATATTCTTCGCTCAATGCAATCTGAGGAGCATTTGTAGTATTCTTTCCCATTACCTTCATTGTAATAACTACAACCGTAACGATGAGAATAATAGCTCCAAGAGCAAGTGCTACATATTTTAAAATGGTTCCAAGAGCACCACCTAAACCGCCTTTTTTCGCAGGAGCAGCTGGAGCACCACCTTCGTCTCCAAGATCGATGTCTGAATCTTCGTCTGCCATTTTTTACCTCCCATCACCTTTAATAAATAATCTTAACATTAAAAATGTCCTTCGTCTAGGATAACTATATCTACCCTTCTGTTATACGCCTGACCCTCAGGAGTATCATTACTGAATTTAGGTCGTGTATCAGCATAACCTGCGACACTAAATTTTTTCTCCTCTACTCCAAAATCGGCAAGATAATACAAAACGTTTATAGCTCTTTGAGAAGAAAGTTCCCAATTGCTGTCAAATTTCTGTTTTTTCTGACTATTTTCTGAATTTTCTTCATCCAGAGCATCACGAACAATTTCAGAAACCGGAGTATTATCTGTGTGACCTTCAATTCTGAATCTTCTTTCCTTCAGATTTTCATCATTAAAAAATTCTGAAAGATGAAGCAGAGTTTCTCTGGTTTCATCTATATTCAAATCTGCACTTCCTTTTTTGAAAAAAGAATCCGCAGCAAGTGAAATTACAAGACCTCTTTCATCGCTTGAAATCGTAATCTTGTTAGAATTTATTTCAGGCGCAAACAGACTTACAGCCTTTTTCTTTGCAGTACCAAGGTTGCGTCCTTTTTCAAGAGCAGGAAGAGCACTGATTGTATTACCCAGATCCGCAAGTCTTCCAACAGAAAGCGCAAGACCACCTGTCTCTGCTTCTGTCTGATTCATCTGCAGAGATTCCTGAATCGTCGCAAGCTGTGTAATATCAACCTCTGACGGGTTGTACAACATTACGAAGAAGCAGAGCATAAGAGTAATCATATCACCATAAGTACCCTGCCAGGCGGTTGACGGTTTCTCAGGTTCCTTCTTTTCTCTACCCATCAGTTAGTCCTTAAGTACATCAGCTGCAATAGCTTTTCTTGTTGTAGGATCAAGATATGTCAAAAGTTTCTGTGCAATTACACGAGAGTTTTCACCAGCCTGAATTGCAAGTACTCCTTCGATTATCATTTCTTTAACACGCATTTCATCGCCATTCTGTTTCAACAATTTCTGTCCGAGTGGAACAAGAATCCAGTTGGCAAGCATGGAACCATACAATGTTGTAATCAACGCAACGGCCATGTTAGGACCGAGGGAAGATTTATCTTCGAGGTTGTTCAACATACCAATCAAACCAAGTACGGTACCCATCATACCAAAACCAGGAGCAAATCCGGCCCACTGGTTCATAACGTTTACCCATTCCATATGACGAGCTTCTGTCTGGCTCATTTCATTTTCCATGATTGTTCTAACAACGGCACCGTCAGTACCATCGATTACAAGACGAAGACCACTTTTCATAAACGGATCTTCAAGATCTTCAAGACCATCTTCAAGAATAAGAATACCTTCACGGCGTGCCTTTTCTGAAAGCGCAACCATATTCTGAACTATCTGTTTTTCACCAAAATCAGGAATCTTAAAACATCTTCCAATAATCTTAAATACACCGAGAGCTTTGCTCAAAGGAGCCATAATCAAAATAGCAGCATAAGAACCACCGATTGTCATGAAAACAGACGGAATATCGATAATTCCACCTAATGTACCACCAGATGTCAAAACTGACATTACGATACACGCAGCACCACCAATAAATCCGATTATTGTAGATATATCCATTGTTAAACCTCTTGAGATTCTATACCTATCTTTTTTCTATAGGCTACAATTTTGTCTATAACTTCCTGAGGTGAATTTTTAACAACGATTACATTTCCTGACATCATGGTAATTGTCAGGTCAGGCCGGCACTCCATAGATTCTATCAAGTGCGGATTGAGATAGAATACAGCTCCACTGAGCTTATTCAATTCGATCATATATTAAATTTTTCCCCTCATATACTATAATGACGCGAAACTGCGGAAAATGCAAGCATTTTGTGTCATTTTTTATGAGATTTTCTTCATATTCAGTATCGGAATTTTTAACACAAATGTTAAAAAAAATGTTATTTTTTTACATATTATATTAGACATATTTGAGTTATTATGTTATTATTAAAGTGTTGATGATTCGTTCCACAAGGTATTGAAAAAAACGAATGCGTTTAACAGCGTTCCTCCGATGCTGTTAAACGTTTTTTTTTGCACAGAAATATTTCCTAAAATTCTTCAAGCAGAGAATTCAAAAACAATCTTCCGGTTTCTGTTAAAACGTAATAAACGTCATCATCTGTTTTTTTTATTTCTGCTTTGCCGTCTTTTACCCATTTTTCAAAAACTTTATTTCTAAATACACTTACTTCCTCTATCTGTTTACAGAATCTGTTTTCATATCTCTTTTTAGAAACACCTTCTGAAAGACGAAAGTTCATCATAAAAAATTCAAACTCTTCGGTCTTCCTGTCAATAATTTCTTTTTCAAGTGGAATTTGAAAACAGCCGTTTCTACTTTCAGAAAAATTTTTCCAGTAAGAAATATATTTCTGAATGTCAGAAGTATTTGTATACCTTTCAGATTTTTTTTCTCTGTAAAAAAATGAACCTGTTGCACCAGCTCCGCAGCCGATATAATTTTCAAGATGCCAGTAAACGCAATTATGTCTGCTTTGATTTTCTTTATCTTTTGAATAATTTGAAATTTCGTATTGCACAAAACCGTTATCCTGCAGATAATTTTTTGCAAAAAGATAAACTTCATCACTGACATCATAATCAAAATCTATTTTTTTATTTTCAATCAGTTCAAAAAGTTTCGTTCCTTCTTCAACACAAAGTGAATAAAGCGAAAAATGTCCAGGATTAAAACTTAAAAGTTCATCGATATTTTTTTTAATATCATCTTTTGTTTCGTAAGGAAGTCCTGCTATCAGATCTACTGAAATCTTTTTTGAAAAGTTTTCTGAAATGATTTTCAACGCAGAAAGAGATGTTTTTCTATCTGCCCTTCTTTGAATTAATTTTAATGTTGAATTTTTCAATGACTGAATTCCAAGTGAGATACGATTTATAAATGACGACTGAAGAAAAGAAATCAATTTTTCAGAAACATCATCAGGATTAAGTTCAATCGTTGCTTCAAAAGACTGACTGATTTTAAAATTATTCTGAACACATGAAAAAATTTTTTGAAGAAGTTCAATTGATAAAAGGCTTGGTGTTCCACCACCGATGTATAAAGTGTTTAAAACTGTATCGCAATATTTTGAAGAATAAAAAACTATTTCATTGCAAAGAGCTTCTGTATAATCTTCAAAATAATTTTCGTATCCCGGTCTGCTGAAAAAATCACAGTAAATACATTTTGATCTGCAAAAAGGAATATGAATGTATAACGAGATTCCGTTTAAACTCATAAAAATTTAAATCGTTTTACAGGAAAATAAAGTACAAGAGCTTTTGCTACAAGTTCACTTTTATCAACAATTCCCCACATACGGCTGTCAAAACTTGAGTATCTGTTGTCTGCCATTACAAAATATTGATTTGGTCCGAGTATTACAGGAGTAAATCCAGCTTTTAATCCGACAGAATCATCCCAGTTTTGCGGAAGCTTTTTTATTTCAATGTTATATGACTTTTTTGTAAGTTCAAATTCTGTCAGAAAATGTTTTTCATCCTGCGGCTTTATGTAAATCATAAAATTTTTCATATAGACGGTATCGCCTGGCATTCCGATTATTCTTCTCAAAACCATTCTTGAACTCAGATCTTCTGTCTCATTGAAATAACTTTTTTTCTGGAATGTAAAAAAAGAAATCAGGGAGCTGAGTAATTTCTGATAAATATTTTCAACCGGAGAATTTTTATCAATGAGAAAAACATCACCTCTGTCACAGGTTCCTTTTACAGGACTTACAAATACAAGAGAATTTTTAGAAATATCAGGCCCCATCGAATCAGACTGTTCCTGAACAGGATAAATTACAAAAGATAAAACAAGATTTAACGAAATGAAAATTAATATGAAGTTTATAATACCGATGAAAATTCTTCTGTGAAGTTCTTTTTTCATACTGAATGAAAGTCTGTACAAATCTTTACTGATGTTTTTTTGCATAATGTCAATGATAACACATTAAAAACTGCTTTTCAATATTTAACAAAAGAATGCTTGTTGTACATACAGCTTTAGTTTATAATGTAATATTATGGCAGAAAGTAAAAAAATTGCAGAAAACAAAAAAGCAAGATTCAATTACAGCATCGAAGATTCAATCGAATGCGGAGTTGTTCTCGAAGGAACAGAAGTCAAATCAGTAAAAGCAGGAAACATTTCTTTTTTGGACTCTTTTGCCGAAATTATTAATAATGAGGTTTGGGTTAAGAATTTTCACATAAGCGAATACTCTTACTCTTCAATTTTTAACCACAATCCTGACAGACCAAAAAAACTTCTTCTTCACGAAGATGAAATAAAAAGATTAAAAAGAAAAGTTGAGGAAAAAGGTTTTACACTTATTCCACTTGATTTTTATCTTAAAAACGGAAGAGTAAAAATAAACCTTGGACTTTGTAAAGGTAAAAAAATGTTTGATAAAAGAGCATCTATAAAAGAAAAAAACCTTAACAGAGACATGGCACGCGACTTTAAGAAAAATCTTAATTCGTAACAAATAAGACAAGCTGTTTGTTTACAGAAATGGAGAACTGTTTAAGAAAATGTTTTTGACAAAGAAAATTACATCAATTTGTTTTCTCTTGTTTGCGTTTTGTTTTAACGCTTTCTGTCAGGAACAGTATACAGTTTTTTATTATGGAAACATTGCAGAAAATGCACAGGTCAATCAGATAAACATTTCACAGGACCTTGTTACAGCACAGATAAGAACAATTCCAGAAATGACTCTTGTTGATTACAGAAACAGCGGTCTCAAAGAAAATTTTCTTAAACTTTCAGACGAAGAAATAAAAAACCTGACAGATGAAACAATTTTCAATTTAATTCCAGAAAATGAAAAACTTCAGACAACTCCAAAAGCTGTAATTTTCTTTATAAAAATAGACAAGACTGAAGACGAAACCTGGATCTGTACATATTACGCTAAAAATCTTGAAACAGAAAAAATTACTTCAATACAAAAAAATTTCGAAACATTTTACAAGATTCTTGCAGATGCAAAAAATACAATTGCAGAACTTCTCTCTCAGGCAGCACAGATCAATCTGACACAAAATCAATCACAGACAAGAACTCCGAAAGAAAACATAAATGACATTGCAATGACAATTGAAGGTGTCAGCGGAACATGGAACGGAGAAAAAAACATTACAAAAATTATTCTGATGAGAAGCGGTCGAGGCTTTGTAATTTTTTCAAATGGTGCATCGATGAATATTGCTGTTGAAATTGAAAAAAAACAGAATGATCACAAAATGTTAAAGATAACACAGCAGGGAAATTTCAACGCGTCTTTCTACCCTGATATTCCACGCCAGAAAGTTCTTGAATATGCAGAAAATGCTTCTCCAATCCAATGGACATTCATGCTTACAGGAAGCGGAACTCTATCAGGTTTTAAAAACACTCTCGGTCTTGACGATTCTGACAGCATAGGACCTAAAACTGAACGCGTCGAATGGAAAAAATTAAATTAAAAACATCTTTCAGTAAACAGAAAATCAGCAGAAAATTTTTACAACACCTTCGCGTATTACTTTCACATTTCCATCTGCAACACTTACAATCGTAGAAGCAACCCCGCCAATTCTGTCTCCATCATCGATGATCAAAGAAACTTCATCTGAGAATTCTTTTTTAATATCATTAATTTTTTCAAGAACTGGAGTTCCGCTTCTGTTGACGCTTGTTGAATATACAGGCTTTTCTATCTGACGAAGAATTTCTAAAAGCCATTTTTCATCAGGACATCTGAATGCTGTTGTCGTCTTTGAAATTTTATTATTTACGATAACTGTTAAAGGTCCCGGCCATAATTTTAAAATTTTATCCGGAATTTCATCATCAGTAAATTTTTTAATATCATCAGGATTTCCAATCAGCTGGATGAAAGGTTTACTTTCTTCACGGCCTTTGATTGTCCGTATTTTTTTATCTGTGGAATTTTCATCATCGACAATCCCGCTAAAGCCATAAACAGTATCAGTCGGAATTATCACGACCTTACCTTTTTTGAGACAGTCAACGCATTTTTGAATTGAATCTTTATCAGACTTGAGGCATATCATACACAGGAATACCAGCTACAGTTTCATATTTTTTCTTCTTAAAAGAAATGTTCCCGTAAGATATATCATATAAAAGCATTAAAATAAAGACCAGGCCGCCTACAATAAGTCCGCCTGCTTTGCAGATCCATTCAGGAACAAATACAACAGGCTTTGACTTCATTACAGTCCCAGTTTCATACATAAGTTTTGAAACCGACCCCAGACCTTTAATTTTTACTATTTTCTCACCATCTCTCACAAAACCGAGTTTTCTGGCATAAGCAGCAATTACATCTTCATCATTTGCAATAGCAGTTTTTTCAAGCTTAAGTTCTTCATTAAGATTCTGAATGTCCTGAGTATTAGCACTGATCACTCTTTTCTGTTCAATAAGCTGATTTGTAGCCCAGAATCCGTTCCTTCCACAAGTAATACAGATCAATACATAGACTAAAGTGCCTGCTAAAACTGCCAATAAATACTTCACGGTTTTCATGATAAGTAAACTATCGGTATATTTTTTTATTTTCTTAAATCAAATTATATGATATAATATGTAAAATAAATTTAAATTTATGTGCAGAAATTGACCACTTCTGCCGATATATAATTGAATAATACTAAAATTTCATGCTTTTAAGGGGAAAATTATGAGTAATTCAGACGATACAAACGAACTTGACAATTATGGCGTTTGGGTAAAAAAACCGCCAAAGGATATACCGGTCGATGATTCAGAAATCATGGATGATTCATTCAATTTAGATACAGATCTCCCCGATTTTAGTTCTCTTGAAGAAAGTTCTGACGCCGCAATGGAAGAACCTTCTGTAGAAGAACCTGTGGCAGAAGAAACAGTAGCAGATAATCCGATAGACGATTTTGATATTTCAGTTGATGGAATTTCAGAAGAAACTCTTGAAGACCCGTTTGCAGATGTCGATTTTGGAACTGCTGCAGCTGATAATTCATTTATTGAAGAAACACCTGCAGAAGAACCTGTTCAGGAAACAGCAGATGCAGCTGCTGAAGTTGCAGAAGATGATTTTAATCTTGATGACATTAAAATGGACGACATTGATTTCAATGTTGATTCAGATATTTCAACAGATGATATTTTCACAGAATCTGAAGAACCAGCCGCATCTGATGATACAGAAGCTGCTTTTGAAGAAGAAAAATCAGAACCTTCCCTTGATGACTTTAATGTAGAAGAAATTACAGAAAAAACAGAAGAACCTGCTGTTGATTTTGAAATTGATGAAAATGTAAATACAGAAATCGCAACAGATTCTTCAGAAATAAGTATTGATGAAATGCAGGATGGAGAAATTGATCTAGACAACTTCCTTGGTGATTCAGAGTCTTCTGAGAGTTCATCTGAAGGAGAATCTGTAGATGTTTCTGCAGACTTTGGTCTTGACGACAGTTCAACAGACAGCGTTGATCTTGGAGATTTCCTTGGCGACAGCGACCTTTCTGATTTTGGTGCTGAATCAAAACCAAAATCAGAAGAAATTGTAGATGAAACTCCTCTTGATATCAATCTTTCGTTTGATGAAAGTGCAAATTCTTTCAAAACTGAAGAAACAGAAGCAGAAACAGCTGCAGAAACAGCAGGCGAAGAAGAACATTCAACAGGTGAAAGCATAGATACAGAATCTATTGATATTTCAGACTTTGGAATTGATGATGAAGATTCAGGATTTGTAGAACCTGAAGATTCTATCGGTAAAGAAAAACAGGAAGTTATTGATTACGATATGAAAGTTACAGCCGACAGTGATGACGATGTTTCAGTTTCTGTAACTGATGTCATTTCTGGAAATATTGAAAATGAATCAGTTTCAGAACAGATTCCGGAAGAAACAGAAGTTGAAGCTTCCCCTGCTGAAGATCCTGGAATTTCTGCAAAGGGCCAGGAAATTTTACAGCAGATTGTCGGAGAGCTTGCTTCACTTAAAGACGAAATCAAAAATCTTAAAAATGATTTTGCAGAAATCAAGACACACGGATCTGATTTTGAAATTAAAAATCAGGAAGAAGAAAATACTGGTTTCTTCTCAGATGGTGATGAAGATGACACAATCGCTCTTTCTGGTGATGAGTTAAGCAACATTCTTAACAACGCAGAATTTCTTGATGAAAGTGAAGAAAATTCTGAAGATTCTTCTGAAACTCCAGCTGTTGAAAATACAGAAATTGAAGATTCATTTATCGAAGAATCAGTTGATAATGAAGAAAATATTATTGAAGAAGATGCAGCTGCAGAAGAAACAGTTTCTTCTGACAATCAGTTTGAATCAACAATTGATGAAAGCGCTTTTGATGACAGTTCAATTTTTGATGAACATGCAGATGAAGACGTTCCTGTTGAAAATCCTGTAATCAGCGAAGATCTTCCGGAAGAAATTGAAATTCCAAAACTTGATGATGAATCAGAAAGTCTTGAATCAACAGATATTTTACCTGATATTTCAGAAGAATCAGAAAAGACTGATGACGCAACTATAGAAATGGATCCTATCGATTCCATTTTTACAGAAGATACATCAATCGCTGATTCTTTGACAAATGAAAAAATTGATTACATTTCTGAAGATTCAGAAAATCCGGTAAACGGTGATGCTCTGGATTCACTTGATTTACCTTCACCTACTCTTGATGATGATACAGAACAGCCATCTGACGAAATTGATTTTTCAGTTGAAGAAGAACCTGAAGTAACAATTGAGGAAGAACCAGTAATTGAAGAAACTTCAGTTGAGGAACCTGAAATTGAAGAAACACCTGTTGAAGAACCTGTTTTTGATACAGTAATTTCTGAAGAGGCTGGAACTGATGAAGTTCCTGCTGAAGATGATGTTTCAATTTTTGAAGAAGAAAAATCTCAGGAACCAGTTGTTTCAAATGAAGAAATAACTGGAGACCTTAAATCAGAAATCAAATCAGTTCTTTCATATATGGATCAGCTTTTGGAAAATCTGCCGGAAGATAAGATTTCAGAATTTGCACAATCTGAACATTTTGTAACATATAAAAAACTTTTCCAGGAACTTGGACTTTCATAATGGGACTTCTTTCTCATATTTCCAAATCAGAGCCTGCTGAAAATACAGAAACCAAAGAATCAGAAAAAAAAGTTTCTGTAAAAAAAGCCGGCTCAGGTTTACTGGCAAAAGCATCAAAAGCTACAGTAAAAACATTTTCCTCATTTCAGGAATGGGCAAAATCAAATGGTTTTGACCATTGCGGTCTTTTTACAAACATCCGTGGAATGATGGTAATTACTCATTCTTATGGAATCGACGCACAGACAATTGCAAGTTCTGTCTCATCAAAAGATTTCTGGAAAGGAACGTTAAAGAAAGAAGAACAGATAATAAATTATTCAAAAGATGATCAGGATTTTTATAATTATCTTCAGTTTTTTTCTTTTGAAATGAAAAACAATGTTTCTCATATTACGTTTGTAAAAATCAATGATAATTCAAATTCTTCAATTCTCATGATTTATAAACTTAATTCAGACAGGAATATTTCCATTTCACAGGAAGCAATAAACAGTCTTACCATAAATAATTCTGACATTAATTACGAATTTACTTTTGAAAATTCTGCAGAACTTAAAAAACATGAATACCAGCTTTTGCAGATTGATCTTTCAGAAACTGTAAATTCTGCAATAAAAGAAATTCAGCTTCCAGAAGCAGGAATTAAAAATGCTGTTATGGAATGTATTTATAATGAAATTTTCGATCTATTAAAGACAGCTTTTCCTGAACCAAATTATGTTTCATTCAAAAATAATTCAATTGTAAAAATTGCTTTTTCTTATAGTGAAAATTTTGATGACATACTTCTTCAGTCACATATCAATCTCTTATTAAATGAGCTCTTATGTAAACCTGAAAAATATCTTTCACTTGTAAACAACGGAAAGACAAACGATTCTGAAAAAGTCATCAATTTCTTAAATTAGCTTTTTAGTTTTTTAAGAGGGGAAATAATAATGCTTTTAGAATATTCTAAAGCAAAAAACGAAAGCTTAACCTGTAAATACAACAACATTTTTCTCCATTCAAGCTATAATCCGCAGAATGAAAGTTTTCGTTTTGCAGAAACTGTCAATCCTGGTTTTATTCCCGAAAATATAATAGTAATTGAGCCTGCCCTTTCATATTGCAAAATTGATCTTGAAAAAAAATTTCCTTCATCAAAATTATCTGCAATAAGAATTATTTCAGATATAAAAAATGAAATTTCATTTGATAAAGAATTTATATTTAAAAATTACAGTCAGCTAAAAAATGAACTTTTTAATTATTTTGGTGAAACAGGTTTATTAAATTCCTTTTTTATTACCTGGCCACCTGCTGCAAAATGTTTTTCTGAGAAAGATAATGAAATTTGGATTTTAATTAAGGAACTTTTAAAAGAATGTCAGAACATACTGGCAACAAGACAGTTTTTTTCCAAAAGATGGATAAAAAATGAAATTAAATTTCTTTCCTGTATTTCAAAATGTTCAAAAATAAATAAAGTTGATGTTCCGGTTTTTATTACAGCTTCAGGCCCAAGTTTAAAAAACTGTCTTTCATTTTTAAAAGAAAACCAGAATAATTTTTTTATCATTGCGTGTTCAAGTTCAATAAAAGCATTATTAAATAATAAAATAATTCCTGATTTATGTATTTCTACTGACGGTGGTTTCTGGGCAAAAAAGCATCTGTATGAACTTATAAAATATCCGCAGATTAAACTTGCTTTAACAATGGAATCAAACGTAAGTTCAAGACTTTTTAAATCAAATACAATAATTCCGCTTGCATATTGTGATAATTATGATAATTCAATCTTTGATAATTTTCATATTTCTTATAACAAGGCTGTCCGTAACGGAACAATCAGCGGCACAGCTCTTGAACTTGCACTTTCTTTGACAGATAAAGAAATATATTTTGCAGGTCTTGATCTTGAAGCAAGTAAAGGCTTTGTCCACACAGCACCAAATGAACTTGAAATTGAAAATTCCATTAAAGACAACAAACTTAAAACATGTGACACGAGACTTTTTTCACAGGGTCTTGAATCAACCCAACTTGAAATTTACAGAAACTGGTTTATTTCAAATTCAGAAAAATTTACATCTCCAGTAAGAAAATCAAATGTTTATCGTGTATTTTCAAATCATAATTTCAGACATTCACTCGGAA
>JAGHVB010000043.1 GCA_018064525.1 Candidatus Treponema merdequi
CTCTTTTATATTTAAATTAAAATCATTCTATGAAAATTTATTTAGCAAGCGGAAACATCAATAAAAAACGTGAAATGCAGGAAATCTTTTCGGAACACGAAATCGTTACTCCGAAAGACGAAGGAATCACTTTTGATCCCGAAGAAACAGGAACAGATTTTTACCAGAACAGCATGATAAAAGCCCGTGCTCTCTGGGATATCGTACACTGCCCTGTTATTGCAGACGACAGTGGAATCTGCGTAGACGCTTTGGGTGGAATTCCTGGAGTATGGTCTGCCCGTTACGCAGGACCTGATTTTCACAAAGGAAAACCAGACGGAACAAAAATTTCACAGGAAGAACAGAATGCATTTTTAATTTCAGAATTGAATGAAGCACTAAAAAATTCCACAGACATCAATCAGTTAAAAATCAATGCAAAAAAAATTAATCCGGATTACATACCGGCATTTCTGAACGGACCGCGTTCTGCACACTATTCGTGTTCAATGGTATTAATGATCAATCCTTCAAAATTTTATATCGCTCAAGAAACAATGGAAGGAACTCTCATTGAAAATGTAAAAGACAGCCGCGGTCAATATGGCTTTGGTTATGATCCGATTTTCTTTTTACCTCAATTCGGAAAAACAGATGCCGAGATTCTTCCGGAGCAGAAAAACGCCATTTCACATCGTGGTAAAGCCTGCAGAATCTTACAGAAAATAATGAAAAGCATTGAACTGTAAAATAAATCACAGTTTACTTAATGTAACAAAAAATTTATATTGTTGTTATCTTTATATAAAACAACGCAAATCAAAATAGATGAGGAGCCATTATGAAAATCAGTAAACTTTCGAGAGCAGTTTTTCTTACATCAATAATTCTTTTAACTTCACCTGCAGTTATTTTTGCAGACGAAACATCACAGGAAATTACAGAAAACGCTGTCGAAACAGAATCAGAAAAAATCGCAGAAACAGCTTCTGAACAAACTGAAGAAGAACAGGCCGAAACTGTATCCGAAGAAATTTCAGATCAATATGAAGAAGAAAAAATTGAAACATTATCTGAGGAAATCTCTGAACCAGATACAGCTTCTGTTTCAGAAAATTCAGATGCAAAAAATTCAGATAGTTTAGATGAATATGTTGAATCAACACTTTCTGATTCAAAGAAAAAAAATGCAAAAAAAGGCTGGAATCCGTTTGCCGGAATGTTTGAAACAAAACAGAAAAAATATATTTTCTATGACCAGATCAAACTCGCAACAGGAACAATCGGCTATTCAATCAAACCTCGTACAGCCGAAGTTTTCGTTGACCCTAAAACAAAAAAAGCAGGAATCCAGGTTTATTATCAGTCATCATTTTTTGACTTCTTATTTGATGAAAACAACATTGCACTAATTGCAGAAGGTTATGAAAAATATCTTGAAGATTTTAATGCACACAGACTTATCAAAAAAAATTCAATGAAAACCCGCAAGATGTATACTAACAAGGGCAAATGCCGCACTGAATGGGGCTCTGTAAAAATCATGATCAACTACTACGGAGATTCTCAGTTTCATGTCGGATACGAATTCAAAAAGAATTCACCATATTTCTGCATCATCATAAAAGACTGCAAAAACATTGCAACAGACATAGGTTCAAATGTTCCTGAAAAATCTGTAGAAGTACAGCTTTACTTTACAAAAGCTGAAGCAAAGCAGTTCCTTGATTCTTTAAGCCGTGAAACAGTCATGCGCAAATTAAATGAATCGGATGAATATGGCCTCGAACTCAGCACAGACAGCGATTATTAATCAGAATCAGTAAATTATTAAAATCAAAAAGGTTGTTTCAAAAACTTTTGAAACAACCTTTTTTTTATCAGATTTTATAAAAATTATATATTTTGATGAAATTTAATCAAAATTCTGCATTATTAAATGTATATTCCGGCAAAAAAATCGCTTATTTTTTAAATAAAAAAAACTTGACAACTAGTCATTTCGAGATTAAACTTACTTTATGACTTGTATAAGTCGTAAAAAAAATAAGGAGGTTTTTTCATAATGAAAAAAATCGTTGGAACAATCGCAGCAGTAGCATTAATTGCTGCTAGCGCTTTCGCAGAAGTAAACGTTGGTATGGGTTTCAGCCGCGGTTTCTTCACACCTATTGCATATAACGGAAAAGATGCAATGGTAGACATCTCAACATCATGGGGTAACCAGCCACGTATCGGAGCATCTATTTCAGCTGCTTCAGAAGATTGTGGTGTTGTTGCAGATATCAAATTTGATGGTGGCGCAGTAAACGTAAATGATAACGCTTACATTTGGTGCAAACCAGCTTCTTGGTTAAAGTTCACTATTGGACAGACATTTGATGACACACTCCGTGGAAATGCTTGTTTCGCTTCATGGGACTGGCTCCGCTTTGGTAACATCGCTGGTGAATCTTTCATCTTCGATCGTATCTCTGCTAACCCAGATGCAGGTGACTATGCTCCTCTCGTAGGATCTATCATCATGCTCGACCCAATCGAAGGTCTCCACATTGCTGTTGGTATTCCAGTTGTAGGTTGGAATGCTGGTAAAACAAATGCAGATGGAACTCCTAACCCAGGCAATGATAACTACTATGCAGACAAATGGGAAAATGTAGCTAAAAAACTCCAGGTACAGGCTGGATATACAATCGCTGATGTAATGCAGATCAAAGCTCAGTGGATCGGAAGAGGCGAAGATGCTAAGAAAAACCTTAACGGAACAATCGAAGCTGCCGTATCTCTCAAAGCTGTTGAAAACATGACATTGGATGTTGGTGCTAAATTCCGCACAGACAAAGATGCTCCATTTGATATCAATGCATTCTGGTCTATGGGATTCGATGCATTCAGAGTAAACGTATTGGCAGGTGTTAACCTCCCTACAACTTCAGTTGAAGCTGCTAAAGTTACAACAATCACAGCAGGTGCTGGAATTGCTTATGACTTCGGAAACGGAGTTGGACTTGAAGCTGACGTTCGCTACCAGCAGTCATTCCAGAAAGATGTTAACACAGATCCTTCAATTGGATTCGGTGCTTACCTCAACAAAGGAATCGCTAACGGTGGAGTTGGATTCGGATTTGAAGGTGCTATGAAGACTTCTATTCGTGACTTCGCTCCAAACGCAAAAGATGACTTCATCTTCGCTGTTCCAGTTCGCGTACAGTGCTTCTTCTAATAGTTTGAGTCTAGTTTAACTACGACTTAAAACCAACGGGCGTGCATCGTAAGATGCACGCTTTTTTTTATTTAAAACCATTTTTTACATATAAAAATCTTTATACATTAC
>JAGHVB010000011.1 GCA_018064525.1 Candidatus Treponema merdequi
GAAAATTTCCTGTTTATTTATAAATAAAATGAAAAATATAAATTCAATTATAAAAATAATATTTATAAAAAGTTCATGAATACTGTTAATCAGAGAACGCATTACGATTCTTGTAATATTTAAAAGTCCGTAAATAAAAACAATTGCCATCCAGAAAAAGGCATAAGACATCCAGAACTGACCAGGTACAAAAACTGTTATATTACCTAAATTAAATGGAACTGGAAGAACTTTTGTAATTTTATAAGTAAAGAAAATTTCACTTGAGATATTCAAATATGAAATTGAACAGGCAGTAAAAACAATAAGTGAGACAATAAATATGACAAGTTTTGTATATTTTGTTTTTTGTGAAAAATTATCAATTTTTACTTTTGTAAAAACACCAAGCTGAATCATAAACAAAGTGGCAAATGTACTCAGCATTATTTTAGAAAGCAAAAAACCTTTTTCACCAAAGCTAAGAAAAAATACATTTAAAACATAAGATAAAATTATTCCAATTGATAAAAGCTGAATTGCAATAAAATTTTTATCTCCACGAGCTCCTTTTTTCAGAGCGTTCCTCAAAAAGAGAAATTGAGCTGCAACCAAGAGCAAGAAGCCCGCGTAAAATGCTACCATGCGTTATTCAATCCATCCGGTTTAAGCTGAAAGTGCGAGAATTCCATCGTGAATGATGCGCGGCCCTGTGTTGCAGAACGGAGGTTTGTAGAAAAACCGAACATCTTCGCCATAGGAGCCTGTGCATGAACAAGTTCCCCTGAAGCTTTAGAATCCTGACCCATAACCATACCACCACGCTGTGTAACCTGACTCATCGCTTCACCTACAAATTCCTTTGGACATGAAATTTCAACATTCATTACAGGTTCAAAAAGCTGAGGATTTGCGGCCTTACATGCTGAATCAAAAGCCTGGGAAGTACAAGATGCAAATGCAAAAGGAGTTGACGTGAGTTCGTTATATTCGATGGCTGTAACTTCAACGAGAGTATCTGTACAAGGATATCCGTACTGGATTCCGGAATCGAGGGAACTTTTTGCACTCTGAGAAATTGCTTCGATAATTTCATCAGGAACATCTTTTGCTTTTGCAGAGAAAATATAATCGTTTCCACTTCCCTGTTCACGAGGAGAAACTTTGATTGTAACACCTGCTGTATTTTCTTTTCCTGCAAGAACCTTTTCAAATTTTTCTGAAGCAGTTCCTTCGGATGTAACTGCTTCACGGTAAGTAACCTGAGGATTACCGACACGGCACTGAACGCCAAAGTCATCTTTCATTCGTGTTACAAGAACATCAAGATGAAGCTCGCCCATTCCACTGATAATAAGCTGTCCAGTTTCTGCATCATCGTGATGAGTGAATGTCGGATCTTCTTTAGAAAGAATTTCGAGAGTTTCATTCATCTTGTCGCGTTCTGACAAAGACTCTGGTTCAATTGCAACAGAGATTACAGGTTCAGGGAACTTAACGGATTCGAGAAGAACAGGAAGACCTTCGCTTCCGATTGTGTCTCCAGTCTGTGCAAGTTTTAATCCGATGAATACTGCGATATCACCGGCTGAAACACTGTCGAGCGGTTCAGATTTATTTGAGTGCATTCTTAAAATGCGGTTAACTCTTTCTCGTTTCTTTTTTCCAACATTGAAAACCTGGGAACCGGAAGTAATTTTTCCGGAATACATTCTGACATAACACAATGATCCCATTTCGCGGTCATACTGAATTTTAAATACGAGACCGACAGGCATTCCATTTTCTTTACATGGAACTTCAATTTCTTCTTCAGCATTCTTTTTAACATGAATACCTTTTGTTGCAGGAACTTCAAGAGGCGATGGAAGATAATCAACAACAGCATCAATCAACGGCTGAACACCCTGATTATGACGTGCACTTCCCATTACAAACGGAACAAAAGTTCTTGCGATTGTTCCCTTTCTGATTGCAGTTTTTAATTCATCAGTTGTAATTTCAGTTCCTTCCAGATATTTTTCTGCAAGCGCATCATCACTTGAAGCAACCATATCAATTAATTTTTCGCGCCATGACTTTGCTTCGTCAAGACGGCTCGGATCAATTTCGCTTTCTGTAAATTTTTCACCTTCCGACTCTTCGTCCCAGCGGATTTCTTTCATTTTAAGAAGATCAATTACACCTTCAAATTCCTGCCCCTGACCGATTGGAATCTGGAGTGCAAGACAGTCAGCACCAAACTTGTTGTGAACATCTTCCATCGAACCGAAAAAATCAGCACCGATTCGGTCCATCTTGTTCATAAAACCGATTCGCGGAACATTAAATTCGTCTGCCTGTTTCCAGACAGTTTCTGTCTGTGGCTGAACACCGTCTACCGCACAGATTACAGCAACAGCGCCGTCAAGAACACGGAGCGAACGTTCGACTTCTGCAGTGAAGTCAACATGTCCCGGTGTATCAATAATATTAATCTGATGGTCGCGCCAATAAGTAGTTGTAGCCGCAGAACAGATTGTGATTCCTCTTTCCTGTTCCTGCTGCATCCAGTCCATCGTAGCCTGACCGTCGTCGATTTCGCCTATTTTATGAATTTTACCTGTATAATAGAGAATTCTTTCTGTAGTTGTAGTTTTTCCGGCATCAATATGAGCCATAATGCCGATATTTCTCATTTTTTCTAAAGACATATTTTTTTCCTCGTTTGTATCTTTACTATTATAGTTGATTTTTATTGATAAGTCGAGATATTTGAACAGTTATGTGGTAAAGTGAAAAATATTGGAAGGTTTATGGTAGGGAGGAATCGGGAGTCAGGGGGACAGGGCTTGGGGAATGAAAGAAACCGTGAGGTCTGTCCCCATGTTCACAACAAAACCGTGAGGTCTGTCCCCGCGCTCACGAAAACCATGAGAACTGTCCCACTGATTCCCCAAAATAAACTTTCCCCTATAAAACCGTACTTTCTACCCTTTTTTCCTACAAATAACCTTTCCTTTATGATATAATTGACACTTAAACAGACAAACTTGTCTGCCTTATTCAACATGTGGAATTCTTATGACTGAACGATGTTTAGAAATAAAAGAAAAATTTGAATGGAAGCCGTTTCTATGCTCCCTTTGCGCGATTGTCTTTCCGATTGCGGCTCAAAACCTGCTTGCGACGACCTCGACGATGATTGACACTATGATGGTTGCTTCTCTCGGGGAGCTATCGGTCGGAGCACTAGGACTTTGTTCGCAGTATTCAAATCTGATGTTTTCAAGCTATTTTGGGTTTGTTGCAGGCGGAATGCTGTTTTATGCGCAGTACTGGGGAGCAAAAGACGATCGTGGAATCGAACGTGCGTACGGACTTACCCTTACCTGCATGATGACAGTCGCTTTTATTTTCGGTTCAATGGCAATTTTTGCACCAAACCTTATAATGAAGCTTTACACGGATAAAACTGCAATTCAGGAAATAGGAGTTGAATATTTACGCATTGTCGGTTTTGCATACATTCTCCAGATTTTCTCGATGGCGTCTTCGAGTCTTTTGCGAACTACAGAAAAAATCAAGATTCCGATGATAGCAACGATTGCAGGAGTTGCGTCTAACATCTTTTTAAACTGGGTTTTCATTTTCGGAAATTTAGGAATTCCTGCACTCGGAATACGAGGCGCGGCAATTGCAACTCTTATCGCAGCCTTTATTAATGTTGCAATTACGCTTTTTCTTTCACTAAAGGCAAATTACACTTACCTGTTCCACGTAAAAAATCACTTTTCATGGAATAAAAACTTTGTTCGTACATATTTTGTAAAATGTTTTCCGATTTTAATGAATGAAATTTTAATCGGAGTCGGAAACATGGTAATAAATATTACGCTCGGCCGCCAGAATGAAAAAGTAATTGCAGCGATTGCCGTATTCAGGACACTCGAAGGCCTCATCATCGGATTTTTTGCAGGTTTTTCTAACGCAGGTTCAATTCTTGTCGGTTCTTGTATTGGTGCCGGCGAATTACGGAAAGCGTACGAAAGAGCAAAACGTCTTGTCTATCTTTGCAGCGGCGTGATTTTACTTGTAAATGTCATTCTTTTGATTCTGCACAATCCGATTTTGCGTTCGATGAGTTTGCATGATGAATCTTTGAACATAGGGACAGTCCTCCTGTCAATATTTGCTGTTGTTTCTGTAATTCGAATGGGATTCTGGATTCATAACGACACATTCCGTGCATCAGGTGAGACTGTTTATGGAACAGTTCTTGAGCTTTCGTGCATGTATTTTGTTGTACTTCCATGTGTAATTCTTTCAGGATTTATATTCAAACTTCCGTACTGGGCTGTATTTACAGCATGCTATATCGATGAACCGTTCAGATATTTTATGATGCAGCGACATCTTTATTCAGGAAAATGGGTTAAACCTGTAACTGAACAAGGAAAAGCGGCTTTACCAGCCTTCCAGAAGGAAATGGGAATAATTTAGTAAACAAGGGGACAGACCTCTGTTTTAGCGAGATTTTATGATCGTGGGAACATGGGGACAGATCTCCTGTTTAAAAAAAGGAATTATAAATTGAAAGATGCATGTTTTCATCTTCCGAGACTATTTGAATTCTATGAATTTTACAAAATTTTTCTTTCTTTTTTCTATGAATACCGTGAATGTTTTTACGACTGGGTAAAGATTTCTTCAATTTATGGTGCACCGAGGGATTGTCTTTGGGGCGGCGGTCGGGTCGGATTCGGAGAAGATAACGAAGAGGATGTTCTTGCACTTCTTGAACATTACGGTATTTCAAGGTGGTTAACTTTCAGTAACTAGCTTTTATCGAAACAGCATCTTTCCGATAAAAAATGCAACCGGCTTTGTACTATGTTTGAAAAATCGGGCTTTGAAAAAAATGGCGTAATAATTCACTCAGATCTTCTTCTGAAATACCTTATGAAAAGTTATCCGGGACTTTATCTTGTTTCTTCCACTACAAAAGTTCTTACAGATTTTATTCAACTTAAAGCTGAACTGGATAAAGACGAATTTTCATATGTTGTACCGGATTTCCGATTGAATAAGTGCTTTGATAAATTTAACCTGCTAAATCAAGCCGAAAAAAATAAAGTTGAATTTTTAGTAAATGAATGCTGCTGGACAGGTTGTACCGATCGAAAAACCTGTTACGAAAATGTCAGCCGGAAAAGTCTTGGAGAAAACTGCCCGGACCATGTCTGTAAGGCTCCCGGCGGAAACGAAGGATATTTATTTTCACGCGCGATGGAAAATCCTTCGTTTATCAGTAGAGAAAATATTCAAAATGTGTATCTCCCGGCAGGATTTTCCAACTTTAAACTTGAAGGCCGCTCTCTCGGAAGTGCGGTTGTTCTTGAAATGATTTTATATTATCTTACGAAACCGGAATTTATTCTTAAGGTAAGGGAAAAAATATATCTGGATTGTATGGTGGATTTATTTTAACCAAGAGACCTGTCCCCATGCTTCTCAAAATGTTTTTTTGAGAAGCATGGGGACAGGTCTCACTCAAAAAAGGCCAAAAAAAAACGGACCTGTAAAAAGGTCCGTTTTTTTATTCATTCATAGTGCCTAATTAAAGTACGCAAATTGGTACAAAAGTTTCTGCTTTAAGGGAAGCACCACCAATCAAACCACCGTCGATATCCGGCTGAGCAAGCAATTCTGGTGCATTTGAAGCTTTCATAGATCCACCGTACTGGATGATTACTTCATCAGCTACTTTCTGATCGTAGAGTTTAGCAATGTAGTTACGGATGAACTTGTGAATTGCCTGAGCATCTTCTGGAGTTGCAACTTTTCCTGTTCCGATAGCCCAAACTGGTTCGTAAGCGATTGTTACGTTCTTCATCTGTTCAGCTGTTACACCAGCAAGTCCTGCAGAAAGCTGGAATGCACAAACCTGTTCAGCTTCACCAGCTTCTCTTTCAGAAAGAAGTTCACCGATACAGAGATCAACTTCAAGACCGTCAGCCAATGCTTTGCGAACTTTTTTGTTGATAAGTTCATCTGATTCACCGATTTCGTGGCGACGTTCTGAGTGTCCGAGAATTACACACTGACATCCAATATCTTTCAACATTGTTGTTGAAACTTCACCTGTGTGAGCACCGTTATCTGTAGCAGCACAGTCCTGAGCTGCAAGAATAATGTTAGATCCTTTAACAACCTGAGCAACTGCATCAAGGTATACAAATGGAACACCAATCATGTATTTGTTTGTTTTGCCTTTAAGCTGTTCAACGAGATCTTTAGCGAGAGCAACTGCTTCTGCTTTAGATGTGTTCATTTTCCAGTTTCCAGCGATATAATGTGTACGTGCCATAATAATGACTCCTGAAATTAAGTTTGTTTATAATATTAATGCAATTATTGAATTAACTCAATAAGTTAGAATAGATATTTTATGCATGGGGACAGTCCCTGAATGATAACAAAAATCATCCGAGGACTGTCCCCATGCATTTTTCTTTATTTATATTTCATGTTATTAAAATATAAAAAGTTTTTTAT
>JAGHVB010000020.1 GCA_018064525.1 Candidatus Treponema merdequi
AATGTAGTTACTCACAAAGATTACCGCAAACAGGGACTTGGTAAAAAAGTAATTCAAATGGCAACAGAGGATGCAAAAGAAAATAACTGTTACATGGTTTGTCTTCTCAGTAATTCAAAACGAACTGAAGCTCATAAGTTTTATGAGAAAATTGGTTTTGACGGTGTTTGCAAAAAAGGCTTTGTGATGCGGTTTGAATAAAACTTTTGATTTAGATTATTTAAGGGTGCTTAATAAAAAAAGGTATTAATTCCATATTCATTTATTACTTGATAGTGAGAGATGAACTCACGACCGTATTTTGAAAGAAAATCTTCGACAGACATATCTGTAATTGTGATTCGTTCTCCGATTTTGTTCGGATCAAACGCAAACTCTTTGGCAGAAGTTGAATAATTTGAAAAAACTATTCTTGAAAAAAAATAAGGCTTTGGATTGTAGTAAGAAAAGGAGACAATATCGTCCATATCGCATTTTGGTTCAAGTTTAACTTTTGCAAAGCAGCTTACCGGAATTTTATCGTAAGCGTAATTTTTTATATAATAATTACTTTCGGATAGAGGTGTTTTAGAATTGAACTCGTCAATTACGCCTTCTTTTGTAACCCTAACTTTCTGTGTCTTGCCATTGTTATCATAATATTCAATTATAAAATCAAAGTATTCAAGAGAAGAATCGTCAATCGGAACTACAAGCTTTATATCAACTTGTTTAACAGAATTGAAAATATAATCTTCAGTAATCTTAACGTCATTACATCCTGAAAAAATAAATAAGGCTGCTAAAAAAAATAAAAAAGAAAGACGTTTCATAATATCATCTCCGTATCTGTAAATTATAATTAAGAATAAATTTATAATATTACTTTATCAGTTTATAATGAAATAAAACCAAATTTCAATATTGATAGTGAGTTTATTCCGTTTCTGAAGAAAAATATGGATAATGCAGATGTTTCAGTCATAAAATGTTATATAAGTTGAACTTATATTTAGTATAATAAATATATATTGTACTTATATCTGTTTTTTTGATATTATACTCTCATAAAAGAACTTTTCGGGTTCGGAAAATTTTCGGGTGGAAACAGGAGATTAAAATGAAATACAGTGGAACAATCAGTCGCGGTGTTCGTACACCAATTATTAAAAAAGGTGATGATTTAGCTACAATCGTAGTTGATTCAGTCAGCAAATGTGTAGAAGAAGCAAATCTTACTATCAATGACCGTGATGTAGTTTGTATTACAGAAGCCGTAGTTGGTATTTCAATGGGAAACTATTGTACAGCCGACGACATTGCTCAGGATGTAAAAAATAAATTCGGCGAAAACGCACACATCGGTTTGATTTTCCCAATTATGAGCCGCAACCGCTTTTCAATGTTGCTCAAAGGTATTTCCCGCGGATGTAAAAAACTTACAGTTATGCTTTCTTACCCAGGCGACGAAGTTGGAAACAAATTAATCAGCCAGGAAGAATTGCTCGATTCTGGAATCAACCCGGCAAAAGACGTATTCACTTCTGAAGAATTCTATAAACTTTTCCCAAATCCAATTCACCCATTCACAGGTGTTGATTACATTAAATTTTATAAAGAAGCTTCTGAATGTCCAAACACAGAAATTATTCTTGCAAATGACCCACGCGCAATTTTGAACTTTACAAAGGATGTTATCATTGGCTCTACACACGAAGGTCCAATGAACAAACGCATTCTTACAAAAGCTGGTGTTGGTAAATGCTACTGCATGGACGAACTTATGACAGCTCCAGTAAACGGTTCAGGCTGCAACCCAGAATTTGGACTCCTCGGTTCAAACCTTGCTACAGATAACTCAGTTAAATTGTTCCCATGCAACTGCCAGGGCCTTGTAGACGATATTTCAAAACGCCTTTCAGACAAATACGGCAAAAAAGTTGAAGTTATGATTTACGGTGACGGTGGTTTCAAAGATCCAGTTGGCGGAATCTGGGAATTTGCAGATCCTGTTGTTTCTCCTTCTTACACAAGCGGACTTGTTGGAACTCCAAACGAACTCAAACTCAAGTATCTTTCAGACAACGAATTCAAAGGTCTCGAAGGTGAAGCACTTAAAGAAGCAATGATTGCCCGCATTAAATCTAAGGACAAGAACCTCAAGGGCCGCATGGAAACTCAGGGTACAACACCTCGCCAGCTCACAGACCTCCTCGGTTCACTTGCAGATTTGACTTCTGGTTCAGGTGACAAAGGTACTCCAGTTATCTTGATTCAGAATTATTTTAGCAACTACGCTGATCAGTAATAAACTTTTGTGGTGGTTGAGCGTGTCGAAACCACCATTATTGTAGTGACGATTTTTTATTCAAATGCCCGGTCGCAGGATCGGGTATTTTTTTGCCGTTTTTCACTGTATCTACTGCGCGTAGATTTACACTGTTTTTATCTGATTGTAGTATAAAGATACAATCAGAGGTAATTCAATGAATGCAGAAAAAACAGGAAAATTAATTTATGAAGCCAGAATAAAAAAAGGCATGACTCAGAAGGAACTTGCAGATGCGATTTTCGTTACAGATAAAGCAGTATGTAAATGGGAAAAAGGTCATGGCTGTCCGGACATAACTTTACTTTCACAGCTTTCAAAAGTTCTTGAAATTGATATTCAAAGTATTCTTCGTGGTGAACTTGCAGATAATATTATTACTGCAGGTAATATGAAAAGAATAAAATTTTACCGTTGTCCGTCCTGCGGTAATCTTATTACGAGTTTTAACGAAATTGAAATCAGCTGCTGTGGAAATAAGCTTAATTCACTTAAAGTACAGCAGACTCAAAATTCAGAATACCAGCCTGTCATTTCTGAATTTGACGGCAGTTATCTTGTTAGTTTTAAACATCCTATGACAAAAGAAGAATATATCTCCAATGTTATTACAATACAGTATGATAAAGTTATGGTTACAAATCTTTTTGCTGAACAGGAGGCTTCTGTCATCTTACCACAGACTGGCGGCATAAAAATGTATCTTGTTAACAGCAAAGGAGAATTGTTTGAAATATAGCCGAAGGAATTCAAATTAGTTTTCTGAGAATCATTTTTCAATGTTTCAAGACTTTGCGAGATAAAAAACTTAATAATGGATTGAATCGATTTTTTCAAAAAGCGTATCAGTTTTAAGAGCATTGTTGTAATATTCTTCAAGCTGAGTACGGCATTCAAGGAATATAACTCCGATTTCCGGGTCAAAATGTTTACCAAGGTCGTTTTGAATTATATTAAAAGCTTCTTCAAATGACTTTGCTTCTTTATAGCAGCGGCGGCTGACAAGAGCATCAAAGACATCGGCAAGAGCCATGATGCGTGCCTCAACTGGAATTTCTTTTCCTTTTTTGCCGACAGGGTAACCGGTTCCATCCCATTTTTCATGATGATAATGAGCAATATTTGCAGCGATTGCTTTAAATTCAAGATCGGTAGTTTCGCGTAAAACTTCCTGTACAATAATTGAACCTTTTGTTGAATGTTTTTTCATCTGTTCGTATTCCTGCGGTTCAAATTTTCCAGGCTTTCTTAAAATGGAATCATCTACTGCGATTTTTCCGAGGTCGTGCATAGGTGCTGCTTTAATCATCCGTTCACAGAATTCCTGATTGCACCATGCTGAAAATCTTGGATTTGTCTTTAATTTGTTGACAAAAATTCTTACGCAGTCACTTGTTCTTAAAATATGTCCGCCTGTTGAGTTATCACGGCTTTCAACCATCATAGCCATTCCTTTGATGATTGAATCCTGCATGGCTGTAATCTTTGCAGTTTTCTCTTCGATTGCAGTTGTCAGTGCCTGATTGTAAAGATTGATTCCATTTATATAATTCTGTTCCGAAGTGTTGTCGCGAAGTTCAAAAAGATATCCGAGAATTTTTTTTCGTGTTTTGAGCGGGTGAATTGTGCAGATTGCTGAAATTAAATTTGCTTCAATGGTAAAGTCGTTTTCGAGATTATCGATCCATTTCCATGAAGTTTCATTGTAATTCAGTTTAGTAATTATATCTGTGTATTTGCTGTTGATTTTTGAATCAATTGGAATTTCCTTTAAATCTGGTAAAAGCTGTATGGCAAGTTCATCACAACCTAAAAATCTTTTCTTTATATCAAAAGCAATGTAACCATAACCACCGCGCAATTTGTAAACTTCCATCAGGTTTGAAGAAATATCATACATGTTTGCATGAACAGAGAGAACGATAAAAATAAGTTCCATCAAAATATAAATAAAAACCATCAGGTTAAGTTTAATGTTCAGTAAAAGCGGAACAATGTAAGCAGTAGTTCCAAAAATAATCATACCAAGAAGTATGAAGAGAGTTTTTTTTGAGATTTGTTTTTTACTTTTGAAAGAAAAAATTATGACTAAAGCTGCAGATATATTTATTAATGCAAGGAAGATTATATAATATAAAAGTAAAGGTCCCGGTTCAAAATCAAGAATCGTGAGACCCATATATTTTCTGATTGACATATTTCTAAAAAATACGCCTGTTGTTTGAGTTGAACATACAGCAACTATAAAAAATAATGATATGGAAAGAATTGAAATTTTGATGAGCGGATTAAATTTTTTTTCACATAAGTCTATGATTACAATCAGCATAAAAGTGATTGTAAGAATGCTGCCCATGTAAGAAACCATAGTTCCGAACATTGTCGATTCAAGATTTGGAGCAAATACAGAAAATGTATAGCCGAAATTTGAAACAAGCGTAGAAGTGAATAGAATGAGGAAATTCTTATTTGTTCTTCGGCTTGAGGTTTCGTAAAAAATTATAAGTTCTATAAGTGACAGAAAAACAGCTGCCATATAGAGAAATCTTAAATCCATATCAAATAATTATATCTCTGAATTTGAAATTTTGCGAATTTTTTTAGAGATATTTGAAAAATTTTCGTTAAAAAGTTAAAATCGTAATATGACAGAAAAAGAACAGGATGAACTTTTATTTTCGATACTCAGACAGTTTATTAAAATCCTCATTGAAGCAAACGAATATGAAAAACAGCAGAATTATCCTGATTCAAAAAAAACTATTCTTGAAAATGAAAAAACGATTTCAGTTTTGTCTGGAATTACCGCAGAAATAAATTCTATCGAACAGCTTGCAGAACTTGATGAAGATATAATAGATATTGTATTTGAGGCTCTCGCTGAATTTGAAGGCGATTTTACAGTTTCTGCGGAGTTGGAACAGAGAAAAAAAGATCTTGAATTCTGTAAAAAAATGGATGAACTTGTCTGGCTTTTTACTGGAGGAGAAGACAGCGAATCAGAAGAAGATGAATTTGAAGAAGAGGAGGAAGTCTGATTATGGCGGATTTGAATGTAACACTTGAAAAAACTTTAGATACTCTTCTTGCCGAAAAAAAATATTCTTCTGTCAAAGATATTCTTTCGACAATGGCAGGCGAAGATGTTGCAGCAATCATTCAGGAACTTCCAGATAAATCCGGTCCGCTGATTTTTCGTCTGCTTCCAAAAAAAATTGCCGCTGATGCTTTTATCGAAATGGAAAGTGATTATCAGGAAACTTTAATCAGGGGATTTTCAGATGTTGAACTTACTGCGATTCTTGATGAACTTTATGTAAATGAAGCTGTTGATCTTGTAGAAGAAATGCCTGCTAATGTTGTAGAGAGAATCCTTTCTCATGTTGATGCAGCAACAAGAAAAGAAATAAATCAGATTTTACAGTATCCGGAAAATTCTGCAGGTTCAATCATGACTACAGAATATGTTTCACTCAGGCTGGGAACAACTGTCGGTCAGGCAATTCAGATGATCCGCAAAAATGGTTCTGATAAAAAATCTTTTTATACCTGTTATGTTACAAAAAACAGAAAACTTCTAGGAAGACTTTCTGTAAAAGATCTTCTTCTTGCAAAAGATGATGATCTTCTTATTGATGAACTTATGAAAACAAATGTCATCAGTGTCAACACTCATGCCGATCAGGAAGAAGTTGCCCAGATGTTTTCAAAATATAATTTTATGGCACTGCCTGTTGTTGATAAAGAAGAGAGAATGGTCGGAATCATTTCATTTGATGATGCCATTGATGTTCTTGAAGATGAAACAACAGAGGATATCGAAATCATGGCCGGTATGACTCCGAGTGATACAACATATCTTCATTCGTCTCCGTTAAATCTTTTTAAACATAGAATCGGCTGGCTTATGCTTTTGATGATAAGTGCAACTTTTACAGGAATGATTATCAGTAATTTTGAAAATGCGCTTTCAACTCTTGTTGTACTGACAGCATTCATTCCGATGCTGATGGATACAGGCGGAAATTCCGGATCACAGTCATCAGTTACAGTAATCCGTTCTATTTCTCTTGGAGAACTTGAGTTTTCTGATTTGATGAAAGTAATCTGGAAAGAAATCAGGACTGCAGTTTTATGTGGAATTGCACTTGCTGTTGTCTGTTTTGTAAAAATTATGCTTGTAGACAGACTTCTTCTTGGTAATACAGATGTAACTGTTGTTGTTGCACTTGTTGTGTGTGTGACAATGGCACTTACAGTTCTTGTTGCAAAAGTAATCGGCTGTACACTTCCGCTTGTTGCAAAGAAACTTGGTTTTGATCCGGCGGTTATGGCGAGTCCTTTTATTACAACAATTGTTGATGCTATTTCGCTTTTAGTTTATTTTGGAATTGCAAAGGCGGTGTTATTTTGAAATACAGAGATTTACATTTACATTTAGATGGTTCTGTAAGTTTAGATTCAGTTAAAAAACTTTCAGTAATTGCTTCAGAAAAACTTATGCAGAGTGATAAAGAGATACTTGAAAAACTTCAGGTGTCACCAGACTGTAAAAATTTAAATGAATATCTTTCCAAGTTTGATTTTCCGCTTTCATTTCTGCAGACAGAAGAACAGATTACATTTTTAGTAAAAAATCTTTTATCAGAATTGAATGCACTTGATTATGAATATGCAGAAATCAGATTTGCACCGCAGCTTCATTTGAAAAAAGGTCTTACACAGGAGCGCGTTGTGAAAGCCGCTGCCGAAGGATTGAAAGACGGTCCAATAGATGCAAAACTTATTCTTTGTGCGATGCGTGGTGATAAAAATGAAAGGGAAAATTTTGAGACTCTCGAAGTTGCCAAAGAGTTTTTAGGGAAAGGGGTGTGCGCTCTGGACCTTGCCGGAGCTGAGGCCCTTTTTTCAACAGGAAATTTTAAAGAGCTTTTCAAAAAGGCGCGCGATTTAGAAGTTCCATTTACAATTCATGCCGGAGAAGCCGACGGGCCGAAATCAGTTTATACTGCCCTGGAATTTGGTGCACGCCGAATTGGTCACGGAGTCCGTTCTTTTGAAGACAGGGAACTTGTAAAAGAAATCGCAAGCCAGAAAATTCCACTTGAAATGTGCCCGACAAGCAACATGCAGACATGTGTTTTTTCTGATATAAAAGATTATCCGATAATGCAGTATCTCGATGCTGGAATCATCGCGACTGTGAACAGCGATAACATGGCTGTTTCAAATACGACTGTTCCTGCCGAGCTTGGACTTTTGAAAAAAACTTTCTCGCTTTCTGATTCTGATATTGAATTAATCCAGAAAAACTCGGTAATTGCATCGTTTTAGACTGTTTCCTTTATTGTAACTACGCGTTTTTTTCAATATAATAGGTGGCATGTTCCGTATTTATGTTGAAAGACAGTCTGGTTTTCAGAACGAGGCTAGTCGCATTTTTTCAGAAATCAAAGGTTTTTTGGGCATTTCAGGAGTTACTGGAGTGCGTTATTTCAATCGCTACGATGTAGAAAATGTTTCTGACGCAGTTGCAAAAGCTGCAGTTCAGAGAATTTTTTCTGAGCCTCAGAGTGATGCAGTTACTTATGAAAAAGTAAATGTAAAATCTTCTGATACAGTCATCATCTGGGAATTTCTTCCAGGTCAGTATGATCAGCGTTCAGATTCTGCTGAGCAGTGTCTCAAGCTTTTGCGTGAGAGTATGGCAAAGTCTGTTAAGGTTGGAACTTTACCGCCTAGAGTTCGCTGTGCAAAAATGGTTGTCCTTTCAGGAAAGGTTGCTGCAAAAGATCTCAAAAAAATTCAGGACTATCTCGTAAACCCGGTTGATTCAAGATTGACTGATGACAAGATTCCGGAAACTCTCGAAATGAAAACAGAAACTCCTGCTGATATTCCGACAGTTGAAGGTTTTATTAAATTTAAAAAGCCAGAGCTCGAAGCTTATCTTGAAAAGATGGGCCTTGCAATGGATTATGCAGACATTAAATTTTTACAGGACTATTTCAAAGACGAAGGACGCGACCCGACTGTTACAGAAATTCGTGTACTCGATACTTACTGGTCAGACCACTGTCGTCATACAACATTCTTGACAGAATTGAAAGACATCAAAATTGAAAAAGGTCCATACGAAAAACTTTTCAAAAAATCTCTCGACAATTATACAAACATGCGTACAGATTTGTATGCAGGACGCAAAGACAAACCTGTTACACTCATGGATATGGCTGTAATCGGAATGAAATATCTTAAAAAACACGGCAAGCTCGAAGACATGGAAGTGTCAGAAGAAAACAATGCATGCTCTGTTTATATTGATGTTCATTACACAACAGATAAAAAAGGCCGCGCGATCGACAAGAATTCTCCAAAGGCAACAGAGCGCTGGCTTTTGATGTTCAAAAACGAAACACACAATCACCCGACAGAAATCGAACCATTTGGTGGAGCTGCAACTTGTATCGGTGGTGCAATCCGCGATCCTCTTTCTGGACGCAGCTGGGTTTATCAGTCAATGCGTATCACAGGAGCAGCAGATCCTACAGTTCCACTTTCAAAAACAATCAAAGGAAAATTACCTCAGCTTAAACTTGTTCGCGAATCAGCTCAGGGATTTTCTTCTTACGGAAACCAGATCGGTCTTACAACAGGTCAGGTTCAGGAAATCTATCATCCGGGTTATGCCGCAAAACGAATGGAACTTGGTGCAGTAATTGCAGCCGCTCCATTAGACACAGTAATGCGTGAAAGACCGGAACCGGGAGATATCGTAATTCTTCTTGGTGGTGGAACTGGACGCGACGGTATCGGTGGTGCTACAGGTTCTTCAAAAGTTCACACAGAAAAATCTGTTACAACTGCTGCTGCAGAAGTTCAGAAAGGAAACGCTGTTGAAGAAAGAAAGATTCAGCGTTTGTTCAGAAATAAAGATGTAAGTTTGATGATCCGCCGCTGTAACGACTTTGGTGCAGGCGGTGTTTCAGTTGCAGTCGGAGAACTTGCTCCTGGACTCGACATCAATCTCGACGCAGTTCCAAAGAAATACGAAGGCTTAAACGGAACAGAGCTTGCTATTTCTGAATCACAGGAACGCATGGCTGTTGTTGTGCGCCAGAAAGACGTTCAGAAATTTATTAAAGCTGCGGCAGCAGAAAACTTGAATGCTGTTGTTGTTGCAACAGTTACAGATACAAACCGCCTCGTAATGAAATGGCGTGGAAATACAATCGTAGACATCAACCGCGACTTTTTGGATGCAGCCGGTGCTCATCACGAAGCAAAAGCTGTAATCGAAAGTCCTACAGCTCCTTCTACATCACCGCTTGTAAAACCGCTCGACAGCGTTGCAAAAAAACTCACAAAGACAGCAACTGCAAAAGCAGTTCAGTCTGCATGGCTTGATAACATGAAAGACCTTGCAGTATGTTCACAGCGCGGACTTGGTGAACGCTTTGACGGTTCAATCGGATCTTCTTCTGTATTGTTCCCTTATGGCGGAAAATATCAGTGCACACCAGAAGCCGGAATGGCAGCTAAGATTCCTGTCATGTCACCACGCGAAACTTCTACAGTCAGCACAATGTCATACGGATTTGATCCACGCGTAAGCCAGTGGTCACCATGGCACGGAGCTCAGGTTTCTGTTCTTTCTTCACTTGCAAAACTTACATGTCTTGGAACAGATCCTTCTACAGCACGCCTTTCATTCCAGGAATTCTTTGGCCGTGCAGTTGATGCAAAAAAATGGGGATATCCTGCAAGTGCACTTCTTGGTTCCATCGATGCACAGGTTGCAATGGGAACTGCTTCAATCGGCGGTAAGGACTCAATGTCTGGAACATTTGAAAAGATCAATGTTCCGCACACACTTGTTTCATTTGCAGTAGGACATGAAGAAGTAGAAAATGTAAACGGCGGTTCTTTCAAAAAAGCTGATTCAAGTCTTTATATCGTTCAGGTTCCTTATTCAGAAGAACTTGCTCCAGACTTTGATGTATTTACAAAGAATGCAAAAGCTCTGGTGGAATTAAATAAAGCAGGAAAAATCCTTTCAATGTATCCTGTATGTGCCGGTGGAATTGCAGAAGCAGTAACAAAGATGGCAATGGGAAACAGAATCGGATGCGAAATCAATTTCATCCCAGCTTCATGTACAGCTCTCAACATTAAAAAGACAGCTGCAAAAACAACAGCTAAAGCAAAAGTTTCAAAAGAAGAAAAACTTGCTGCTGTAAAAGCAGGAACAAACCAGGATCTTTTCACACCGCTTTATGGTTCTATCATCGTAGAAACAGACAGCGCAATTGAAAACGATCCACGCTTTGCATCAGCAACAGTATGCAAGATCGGAAAAACAGTAAAAGCAGAAACTATTACAGTTGCAGGAAAAACAAAAGCTTCAACTGTTACAGTAAAACTTTCTGACTGTGAAAAAGCATGGGAAGGAACTTTATCAGAAGTATTCCCTCCTGTATCAAATGCAAAACCACAGGAAGAACTTCCAAAGTTTGCAACAGATGTTCATCGTTCACTTTCAGAAGCACGCAAGAATCCTTCATTCAATATCGCTCGTCATCATCCTCGCGTTGTAATTCCAGTATTCCCTGGAACAAACTGTGAGTTTGATATGGCACGTGCATTCAATCTTGCAGGTGCTGATACAAGAATCGTTGTATTCAGAAACAATACACCGCAGGCACTTTCAGATTCACTTGCAGAACTTGAAAAGCAGATCAAACATACACAGATTCTTGCTCTTGCCGGAGGATTCTCTGCAGGAGATGAACCAGACGGATCTGGAAAATTTATTGCAAACGTTCTGCGCGAAGGACGTATTTCTGAACAGGTTATGCGCCTTTTGAAAAAACGTGATGGTCTTGTACTTGGAATCTGTAACGGATTCCAGGCATTGATCAAGACTGGACTTGTTCCTTATGGTGAAATCAAAGAACCTTCTGGTGACATGCCTACTTTGACATTCAATCAGGTTGGACGCCATATCAGCCGTATCGTAAGAACACGTATGGTAAGTGCAATGAGCCCTTGGGCACAGAACGCTTCTGTAATTGATGACAGAATTCACCTTGTTCCGGTTTCACACGGAGAAGGACGAATCATCGTTAGTCCTCGTCTTGCAAAAGAACTCTTTGAAAAAGGACAGATTTATACACAGTATGTTGATGAAAAGGGAAATCCTGCAATCACAGAACCAGACAACCCGAACGGTTCTATGTATGCAATTGAAGGTATGACAAGCCCTGACGGACACGTACTTGGAAAGATGGGACACTCAGAACGTACAGTTGGAACTGGAATGAACGGTTCATCATGCGACCTTATTAAAAACGTTGCAGGCGACCCTCTTAACAATCCAAACGAAAACAGCTGTCAGAACTTGTTCGCAGCTGGTGTTGCTTATTTCAAATAAAAATACTGCAGTCTGTTTAAGTCTGCATTTACAGAAGTGATGAGTGACTTCTTTTTACAGAAGTCACTCTCGCTTTTTTTGAGGTGTGTTATGAAAAAAATGTTGGTTGGAATTTTTACGGTTTTTGCATGTCTGTTTGCAATTGCCGGCTGCTCAAAGCCAGAAGTAAAAAATGAATTCGGCTGGTATGAAGATTACGATGCATGTCTTGAATCATCAAAGAAAAGCGGTAAAAATATTTTCCTTCTTGTAACCCGCGATGATTCGGATACAGTAAGTAAAGACTTGAAAGCAAAAATGTTTTATACATCTGAATTTACAGAAAAGTATTCTTCGGAATATGAATTTTGTGTGATTGATGTTTCTTCTGATTTGTTTGTCAAAGCATTCCCTGAAAAAAATATTCCAAAAGATATTCGTGAAGATGAAGCAAAGTCTAAAGAATGGCTTAAGAATGCAAATAAAGAAAAATCAAAATATGAAAAGATTCTTGAAAAGAGAATGAAAATCGTAACAGTTTTTGGAATCAATACAACTCCGACTCTTTATGTTGCAACAAAAGAAGGTTATGTAATGAATGCCATTACATATTTTCCTTCGGATAAAGTTGAAGACTTTGATGAAGAACTTGAATCTCTTAAAGACGGAATGTCTTCTTACATGAATTATGTAAAGACAGTTGAAGCTTCAAAAGGTCTTGCCCGTGTAAATGCAATAAACGATCTGTATGAAGCAACAAATCATAACTACCGTTATATGATTACAGATTTGATGCGTGAAGTTGAAAAGCTTGATAAAAAGAATGAGACAGGTCTTGTTGGAAAATTCCTTCTTGCAATTGCAACTTCAGATTCAACAGATTTGTACTTAAACAGAAAAGCAGAAAAAGTTCCTGCAGTTTATGAAAAGGTTGCAAAAAGTTCAAAACTGAATGCTGATCAGAAACAGCAGGCTTATTATGCTGCTGCTTACATTATTGGTAATAATACTCCGTCTCCAAAAGTTACAGAAAAATTAATTTACCTTCTGAAAAAAGCAATCGAAATAAATCCTGAAACACAGATTGCACAGCATTGTGAAGGTCTGTTAAAACAGGTTGAAGATTTTAAAATCCGACAGGAAGAAATGAATAAAAAAATAGAAGACGAAGCTAAAGAAGAGTAGTCATTAAAAAATCTGCAGTAATTAATTTAGAATACAAATATTCCTGAAAGCTGAATATCTGTATACATGGAAGATGCTCCGATAACACCGCCGGAATTTACAAATTTTCCATTTGGAGTTGAACTTGAAAGTTCATTTCCTTTCATGTTTCCTGTAAACAAAAATGTTCCGGACAATTTGATTGCTGCAGATTTTGAAAAATTATACTTGATGTAAGTTTTAATTTTTCCTGCATAAAAAAGAGAAGCTGTTACATCAATAAAATATCTTGGTCTTTTGTAATGATCGTCTTCTCCGTATGTATAAATATAGGGAGCGATATACAGACCGCAGAATATATCCAGTCTGGATTTATTGAATGAAAATAATCCGTCGACTCCAGCCCAGACATAATAATCAGTTCTTCTTAGCTGAACAATTTCTCCTGTACAGTTTGATACAGTACGATTATAAATGTCGTCATAAGAATAATAGCTGTAACTTGAAGAACTTCTTGGATTTCCGTACCAGCATGTTCCATTTAATTCTGATAAAGTGAATTTTTCAAGCAGGAATGAAATATTTGGAGAAATCGTAAGCCACGAAAGAGGATGAAAATCGTATTTAACTGTAAGATCAAGATTAAATCCGTTTCTTAAATGGTTTTCGTGTTCAGATAAATTAGTTTTTATACCTGTATTGCCCGTATTGTAACCTGCATCCTGACACCAGTCTGAGTCTGACATTATTCCAATCTGCATTGGAATAAAAAATTTACATCCGGCTGAAAAATGAAAATTTACAATTCTTAAATCAGTTTCAAAACCGGAATATAAAGCTGGTGAAAAATTATAGATAAGTTCACTGATTTTATATACTTCACCGGTAGATGAATGTTTTGCATAAACCTGTTCACCAAAATTTCCGATTCGTATTCCAAAAAGCGGTTCAACCGAGAGCGAAATTTTTTTATTGTCTGCAGCATTAAAATTTTCTTTTGCGGTATTTTGACTTTCTGCAAAAAGATTTATGGAAGCAAAGGCAATTAAAATCGCAATCAGATTTTTTTTCAATTTTATCTCCGGTATTTTATCTGTTAATTTTCAGATTCGTTTGTTTCTGAATTGAGCGGATCTTGGCCAAAGATTTTTGCAAGCTGTTTTCTTGTCGAATCCATATCTTTCTGATATGGTGCGGTAAAAGTTACCATTTCATTTGTTTTCGGGTGAGAAAAGGAAATCTGGTAAGCGTGAAGTGCGAGACGGTTAAGAAGAGGTTTTTCTTCAAAGGTGTCTCCGTTGTATCGTTTTTTGATTTCGCTAAGTCTGATTGGTTTCTGATTTCCGCTGTAAAGAGGATCGCATACGATACAGAATTTGTTTTCTGCAAGGTGTACACGAATCTGATGTGTGCGTCCTGTGAGAGGTCGTGCTTCAATCCAGGTGTAAGGTCCGCAGTTTGCAAGAACAGTAAAATCGGTTACAGATTTTTTTCCGAATTTTTTATTTGGAACTGTTCTGTGTCTTGCGTCTCCATCCGGCTGCAGAGCAAGATCAACATGAAGTTCTGTCCAGAGAGGTCTTCCGTTTATGAGACAGTGATAAATTTTTTTGACTTCTCGTTTTTCAAACTGCATTGAAAGTGATTTGTGAGCTTCTTCGTTTCGGGCGTAAACTACGATTCCTGATGTGTCTTTGTCGATTCTGTGAACTGCAAAAAGTTTTCCAAATTCTTTAGACGCTTCAATATCAAGACGTGGAGCATCCTCATCGTATCTGTCGGCTGCGATTAAAAGGCCTGAGCGTTTATTTAAAACAACAATGTCGTCATCAGAGTAAATTACAGTGTAATCTGAAATCTTTTTCATAAAGTGATTATATAATATTTAAGTGGAATTTGTCACGATTAATGATTGTGAGAATCAGGAAAAATGTGTTTCGAGTCTGTAATTTATGAAAGAAATGAAAGAATGTGGTCGGTAAAATCTCTTGTTTCATCATAAAGTCCGTGACTGAAATCTTCATAAAAAAAAGTTTTGGCATTAAGACCAGATGCAAGTTCATCCTGACGTTCCGGTCCGAAAAGTTTATCTTTACGCGAACCGATTACAAAACAAGGACATTTGATTTTTGAAAGTTCATCAAAAGTTGAAATATCAAAACAGGCTTTTGACATAATTTTAAGTCTTCTGATATCTTCATCAGTGGCATCGCTCATCATTGTAACGAGCGCATCACGGTAGTTGTTGCAGAATTCTTCGCTGTAAACGTCTGTTACAAATTGAAAAATCAGTTCACGTACAGTTTCTGGTTTTGAAAGTTCTATCCATCTGTTGAAAACTGCTTTTGAACTGTCATCAAGTCGTGATGTCGATGAACCGAGTACTAGTTTTTTTACAAGTTCAGGATATTTTATTGCAATCAGCTGACAGATCATTCCGCCTTGAGAAGTTCCAAAAAAATCTGCCTGAGTTATATTAAGAGATTTAATTGCAGTGACTGTGTCTTCTGCCATTTGAAAAAGATTATAGTCTTCTGGAAAATCATCGCGGCGGTCAAAAAGATAAATCGTATAATCTGTAAAAAATTTTTTATAAGGTTTCTGAACTGCTCTTTCAGATGCAAGCACACTTTTTAAACTGATTCCAAGAACGATGATTAAAGTTTTTTTACCTTCACCGAATTTTGAGTATTTCATTTTCATTCCGTTTATATTTACGCTTTCAATCATTGTAAATTCCTTTACATCAGTTTTTAGTAAAATAAATTGAACTGAAATAAATTTTTATCTGAATATTTCCGGTTCGATTTTTAAAAAGTTTGTAATTTCTGGTTTTGAAATTAAATCTGTTATGTCAGTTGAATTATCTGCGTTGTCTGTGGTGTGTGTTTTATAAGTTCCACTTTTTTTAACTGCGCGAAGAAGAATATTTTTTGGAGTGTGTGACATATCGATAAATTCCATCACGTCAACTTTGTAGCCAGAGTCTTCAAGGTATGAAGCGCGGAGACTGTCTGTCAAAAGAGCTGCGAAGCGTTCTCGGATGAGGCCGTGTTTTAAAATCGGAGCGAAAAGTCCTGCGTGCTGCTCTGAGATTTCTTTTTTATTTGCTTCAAGCTGTCTGTTGACTTCGTGCTGACAGCATGGAACAGATAAAATTGCTTTTGCATTTTTTGAAACTGCGTATTTAAGTGCAAAATCAGTTGCCGTGTCGCATGCGTGAAGTGTGATTACGATGTCCGGATTGTGTTTTTTTTCTTCGTCAGAATATTCAGAAATGTCGCCTGTCTTGAAAATAAGTCCTTCGCATTTGAAATCTTCTGCAAGACGGTTGCAGTAATCAATGACATCTTTTTTTAAATCGAGACCGATTATACGGCAGTCAATTTTTTTGATGACAGTTAAAAAATAGTGAACTGCAAATGTGAGATAACTTTTTCCGCATCCGAAATCTGCAATCTGAAGCGGCCAGTCTTCATTTTTCTTCTGCTGCATTACTGACGGAAGAACATCATCAATGTATTCGAGAAAACGGTTTATCTGTTTGAACTTGTCGTATTTTGAATTAACGATTTTTCCATCGGGTGTCATTACACCGAGTGTGATTAAAAATGGAACGGGAGTTCCTTCGCGGATGATGTAGTTTTTAATTTTATTGTTTGTATTTGAGCGGTTTGAGTTTTCAAGTGATGCAGAAGTGAGTTGTGCTTTTGAAAAATATTTTTTGTTGTCTGAAGAAGATTGCGGTTTGGAAAATTCCACCTGCGAAATCTTTTTTTCGAGTCGTGTGATTTTGCCTTTTTTGTTTGCGAGTGTTGTTACTTCTTTGTCATCGTATCGCTCGATGCAGGATTTGAAAGTTGTGCCGGCGTGAGTCTTGATGAAATCTGTGAGTTCTGCTTCCGAAAACGTTTTATGAAATGTCTGTGTTTCGGTAAAGTATTCGACAAAGTATGTGCCGCCTGTGCTTGATGAATTGAGTTTGATTTTGATTTTTTTGTAATCGCGTCCGAGAGTTTCTTTAATGTCTGACGATGGTTTTGAAAATGTGACTGAAAGTAACATAGATATATTGTGGTGTGATTTATGGGAATTTGCAAGAGGTGAAATTTGATTCGGAATATGGAAATTTCGAATTGTCTGGGAGGGAAAGAAAGTGATGTTGATATAGTGAAATATGTCTGATATTATTTTTATTTACAGGAGTTTGAAATATGCCTTCTAAATAGAGCATGAAAAAGCCAATGAACTTTATGGCGGTTTTGCAGCAACCATAAATCAGATGTTCTGCATAAAACTTTATATCCTCGTTGAAGATTATGATGAAGCGCTCGAAATTGTAACCGATTATCTTAAAAGTAAAATTTCAAAACTCAATAAAGAATCTGAAGATAAAAAATATAAAGAGACTTTGAAGAAACTTGCCTCAATTGCAGCCGCGCCATATTGTATCGATAAAGATGAAGAATTCTGCGGAATTGCAATAATGAAGAAAGAAAAAGACTTATAGTCAATTTCTGCAAAAATTGTTATACTATAGACATGAAACACGCAATGCAGAAATTACAGGATGCGGCTAAGAAATTCGGGCCGCTTTGTGTTGGTCTTGATACTGATCCTTCTTATATTCCAGAAAACATTATCAAAAATTATCCGTCACCGGCAGACGCTGTTCTTGCTTACAACCTTGCTCTGATTGAACGCATTAAAAAAGATCAGAGCGCGTGCTGTTTTAAAATTCAGATTGCTTATTATGAAGCAATGGGTTTACGCGGAATGGAAGTTTACGCAAAGTCAGTCAAAGCTGTCCGTGATGCAGGCTTTGTTGCAATCAGTGATGTTAAACGCGGTGACATTGCAGCAACTGCTCAAGCCTATGCCCGTGCTCATTTTAAAGGCGACTTTGAAACAGACATCATTACAATAAATCCATACATGGGTTTTGATACATTAAAACCATTTACAGAATATACAGCTGCTGCCAGCGGTTCAAAAGGACTCTTTGTTCTTCTCAGAACATCAAATCCTGGAATGGTTGATATTGAACAGCAGGAACTTAAAGACGGCGGCCGCGTTCTTGACCGTGTCGGAAATGAACTTGACAACATTCTTGCAGAAAGCAAAAAAGAATATCCTGATGAAGGCTGCTCTCCAGTCGGAGCTGTTGTCGGTTGTACAGAAGAAAGTGATGCACGTGCACTTCGCGATACTTATCCTGAAATCTTCTTTTTGATTCCGGGCTATGGTGCTCAGGGGGGAGCTGCAAAAATCTGCGCAATCCTTTTGGAAAAATGCGGTGGAACTGTAAATAGTTCTCGTGGAATTTTGTGTGCATGGAAAAAAGATGCAGCGCTTGAAGAAAAGAGAAATGCCGGAACTTTGACAATGGACGACATTATTGATTCAAGTGCGAAAGCAGCAATAGATTCTAAAAAAGAATTGATGAGTTTTTAATTTGAACGCTATCGCGAGATTGCGTTTATATAAAAAGTTATTTTAATGGAGAATTAAAAATGGCTGAAACAAAAGACTGTCATGGAAATACAATTCCAGTTTATGCAAAGGGAACTGTCGGTGCAAACACAATTGTAAAAGGTGCCGTTCCGGAAGGAAGCGTTTTTTCAATTAAAGTAAACGTAACTGCAAAACAGAAATCACTTCCTGTTGCAGGACAGTTTTACATGCTTCGTGCAACAAAAGGAAAATGTCTTTTAGGCCGTCCTATTTCTGTTTATCACACAGAAATTCTTGGTGAAAGCAAGACAGAAAAAGGTAGACTTGATGCTTCAATCGAATTTTTAATTCTTAAAAAAGGAAAAGGCACAACAGAACTCTGCGAACTCGAAAAAAATGATTCCGTAGATATTCTCGGACCTCTTGGAAATATTTTTCCAGATCCGAAAAACGTCAAACTCGAAAAGAAAATCACTTCAAATAAAAATATCTCTTCAAAATCCGGCGCAAAAAATTCCACTAAAAAAATCTGTATCATCGGCGGTGGAATCGGTGTCGCTCCTGTTTCCGGATTTGCAGAAACACTTGAACCAAAAACTTATGATTTTTATGCCTGCTTCAAAAGTGGAAAGTATGGCGTAAAAAATGTCAAAGCAAAGAAATTAATCGTTACAACTGATGACGGTTCAGTCGGAATCAAAGGAATGCTCAGTGCAGCACTCGACGAAAAAAAGATTTCTGAATATGACATCGTTTATGCCTGCGGTCCGCTTCCGATGCTTTCATATGTTCAGTCGATTTGTAAAGCTGCAAATGTAAAATCTTATCTCAGCATGGAAAGTCGAATGGCATGCGGAATGGGAGTATGTCTTGGATGTACAATCGAAACAGTTGACGGTTACAAACGCTGCTGCAAAGATGGTCCTGTATTTGAAGGCGACAAATTGATTTTCTTAAAACCTTCTGCATGTGCAGAACAAGTTGTCGCTGCAAGAAAAAATAAAAATGTAAAACCAGATCTCTCTGTAAAAATCCGTGATGTAGTTTTGAAAAATCCTGTAATCGGAAGTTCCGGAACATTCGGATTTGGAACTGAATATAAAGATGTATTTGATGTAAATAAGCTTGGTGGAATTTCGAGCAAAGGACTTACTCTCGAGCCTCGTCAGGGTAACAGCGGAATCCGTCTCTGGGAAACACCATCAGGTCTCATGAATTCAATCGGACTTCAGAATCCCGGCATTCCTCATTTTATTGAACATGAACTCCCGGAAATGCTAAAATTAAAAGCGGTTACAATTGCAAATCTTTCTGGCTCGTCACTTGAAACATATATCGAAGGCGCAAAGCTTCTTGATAAGACAGATGTTCCGATTATCGAACTGAACATTTCATGTCCGAATGTTTCTGCCGGCGGTGCTGCTCTTGGAATGAGCTGCGAAATGGCCGGCAGTGCGACAAAGGCAATCAGAAAAGTTACTGAAAAACCTTTGATTGTAAAACTTACTCCGCAGGCAAGTGATGTTGCAGGCGTTGCACTTTCCTGTATCGAAGCAGGTGCAGATGGAATTGTTCTCTGTAATTCGTTCCAGGGGGTTGCGATTGATATCGAAAAAGGAAGACCTGTGTTTGATAAAGTAAAAGCAGGTTTCGGTGGTCCTGCTGTCCGTCCGATTGCGCTTCGTCTTGTATACGAAGTCTGTACTGCAATCAGAAAGCTTCCGAAAGATAAACAGGTTCCGGTTATTGCAATTGGTGGAATTGCAACATGGCAGGATGCAGTGGAATTTATTATGGCCGGCGCTACAGCAGTTCAGGTTGGAACAAATACTTTCGCAAATCCTAATAGTATGATAGAAATAATAGACGGATTAAAAGAGTTTATGAAGAGAAAAGGTTTTAATACAATCGAAGATTTCAGAGGCTGTGCATTATAGTGACAACGAGAAGAAGTTTTTCAATTTTATTTAAGGTACTCACAAAAAACTGGTATAGAATGCTGTTTCATTATCCTCAGATGATCCGTATGGCAAACAGCAAAAAATATTCATCTGCAGAAAGATATGATTATTGTGTTGAACAGATCAGACTGCTGATGGATTTAACCGGTTTAAAAGTTGTTCCTTACGGACTTGAAAATCTTCCTCAAAAAGACGGCTTCTATTTATGTTCCAACCATCAGGAAAAATTTGATCCGCTTGCAATCTGGTATTGTTTTCCACGAAGAGTCGGAGTAATTCTTGACGACCGCGCAACTCACAGACCTTACATTGCAGAAGTCTGTAAATTAATCAAATCGAAAAAACTTCACTATAGAAAAATGCATCAGCTCTTAAAAAGCTTTGATGAAGTAACAGAAGAACTTAAAAGTGGAATTAATTATCTCGTTTTTCCGGAAGGCGGTTATGAACAGGAAGATGGAAAGCTTGCAAAATTTCAGACAGGATGTTTTAAAAGTCCAAAGCGTGCAAAGTGCCCGATTGTTCCAGTGTGCGTAATTGATTCATTTAAAATTTTTGACAAAGGATATAAAACAACAAATCCGATTCAGATACATTATCTAAAACCTATTCTTCCGTCAGAATATGCAGATCTTTCTACAACACAGATTGCAGAACTTGTAAAAACCCGTATTCAGAAAGAACTTGATAAATATCAGAAATAAATCAAAAAAGTGCAGCTAAAATTAAAGCTGCATTTTTTTTCAGGAGATAAATATGAGAACAGATTTTGGTAAAAAAACATTTTTGTACCCGATGCCGGTTTTAATCATCGGCACTTACAATGAAGACGGTACTCCAAATGCAATGAATGCAGCCTGGGGTGGAATTTATAACGACAATCAGATCTGTATCTGTGTTGCCGAATCTCATAAAACTACAATCAATTTAAAAGCAAGAAAAGCATTTACCGTAAGCATGGCAGATGCAAAAAATATCGCAGCATGTGATTATGTCGGACTTGTGTCGGGCAAAGAAGTTCCAGATAAAATAAAAAAATCAGGACTTACTGCTGTAAAGAGTTCAAAAGTCGATGCTCCATATTTTGAAGAACTCAAAATGACCCTCGAATGTGAAATGGTCAGCTACGATGATAAAACAGAACAACTGATCGGAAACATCATCAACATCTCAGCCGACGACTCAGTCATCACAGACGGAAAAATCGATGTCGAAAAATTGCAGCCGGTAACTTACGACAGCGTAAACCACAAGTACCGCGTAATTGGAAATGCGGTTGCAGATGCGTTTGCCGTGGGAAAGGAAATTAAATCACCCCTTTAATTGTAACAACTCATAAAATCTGCTAAAATTACGATATGATTAAAATCTTAAAAGCAAATCAAGTTGAGCCTGAATGGTTTGACGGTCGTAATTTTAGTGGAACAAATGAAGTTGTACAGAACGTCATCAAAGATGTAATTGAAAATGGTGACGCTGCTCTTAAAAAGTATGGCGAAAAGTTTGATGTTTCAGCTCCGGCTTCTTTTCTTATTCCGGAAAGCGAGCTCAAAGCGTGCGCCGACAAAATGAAGGCAAACCAGCCTGATATTTACAATGCAATCTGTCATTCTCACGATCTTGCTTATAAGTTTGCGTTAAAACAGAGAGAATCTTTTGATGATTTTGAAGTGGAACTTTCGCCAGGGCTTTTCACTGGTCAGAAAACAATTCCTGTTGAGCGAGCTGGTGCTTATGTTCCGGCCGGACGCTTTCCGCTTTTGTCATCTGTTGTAATGACTATCACACCGGCTGCAGCTGCAGGCGTTAAAGAAATCGTATTATGTACACCTCCTCGCGTTCACCCGGACGATAAAGCAAAGGCCGAAGCACAGGGACTTGGCGTTCCAGGAAAACCATTCACCGGCGGAAAGCCTTATGCCGACGAAGGAATTCTTGCAGCGGCTTATATCTGCGGCGTTACAAAGTGTTACGCTGTCGGAGGTTCTCAGGCAATCGCTGCAATGGCTTATGGAACAGAATCAATTCCAAATGTAGACGTAATCGTAGGACCTGGAAACAAGTTTGTTGCCGCTGCTAAGCAGCAGGTTTACGGCAAAGTTGGAATCGACATGATTGCTGGCCCGACAGAAGTATTTGTAATTGCCGACAAGTCTGCAGATCCTGCGTGGGTTGCTGCTGACATGCTTGCTCAGGCAGAACACGATGTTGTTGCTCAGGCAGCGCTTGCAACTCCTGACGAAGACTTTGCAAAAAAAGTTTCAGAAGAAATAGAAAAACAGCTTGAAACACTTTCTACAAAAGAAGTTGCTCGCCAGAGCATCGATACATACGGAAGAATCATAATTACATCTTCTCTTGAAGAAGCAGCAGAGCTTGCAAATAAAAAAGCTCCTGAACACCTTGAGATCGCTCTTGATGAAGGCGCAATGCGTGACAAGCTTGTAAACATGGTCTGCAACTACGGTTCACTTTTCATCGGTCACTACGCAGCAGAAGTATTCGGTGATTATGCAGCAGGTCTTAACCACACACTTCCGACATCTGGTGTTGCTCATTATTCGGGCGGACTTAGTGTCAGAATGTTCTTAAAGACTGTTACAACACTTCGTGCAAAGAAAGGAAGCGAAGGAATGATAAAGTCTGCAACATCAGCAGGATTTATGGGCGATGCAGAAGGACTTTCTGCTCACGCAAGAGCTGCAAGAATCAGACTTGAAAAATAGAAAACGGCAGGAATAAATTCCACCAGAAAAAAAACAGATTTTTACGAAAGGATTTTTTATGTTACGGATTACAAAACTCGGTGAAGAAATTTTAAGAAAGGTTGCTGTAGAAGTTCAACCTGAAGAAATCAATGATGAGTTCCGTGCGCTTTGCCTTGAAATGTTTGAGACAATGGATGAAGCAAACGGAGTTGGACTTGCAGCACCACAGGTTGATATAAGCAAAAGATTTTTTGTTGTAACAGCTGATGATGATGTTCGCCGTGTATTTGTTAATCCGCAGATTCTTTCAACTTCATCTGATTTAGTTGATTACGAAGAAGGATGCTTAAGCATTCCGCGTATTTATGAGAATATTAAGCGTCCTTCAAAAGTAACTGTTCAGGCGCTCGATGAAAACGGAAAGAAATTTGTTCTTGAAGCAGACGGACTTTTGGCGCGCGTAATTCAGCATGAGAACGATCACCTTGACGGAATCGTTTTTATCGACAAAGGCGACCCTGAGTTTGCAAAAGAAACTGAAGCAACAATGAAAAAGCGTGCTGCCCGATATGCTGAAAAACAGAAAGCAAAAGAAGCAAAAGAAAGAAAAATTGCTGCAATCAAGGCAGCCAAAGAGCAGCGCGCAAAATCCAGATAAAAATAAATCCCGCTTGTCCGCGCTGCAACGAGAATTGAATCATCAATTCTCTGTGTCTCTGGCAGCCAAAAAACAGGAGTCAATATGATGAAAATTCTTTACGCCGGAAGTCCTGATGCTTCTGCAGAAACATTGAAAATACTTTTTAATAACTCTGCCGCAAACGGATTTGAAATTGCCGGTGTTCTGACAAATCCTCCGACCGCAAAAGGCCGTCATAAAGAGCTGATTCCGACTCCTGTTGCCCAGATGGCAGCATCTCTTTCTTCTGAGATTCCTGTTTTTACACCGGAGCATCTTGATGCATCTTGCCGCGATGAGATTTCAAAACTTGGCTGTGATATTCTTGTCTGTTTTGCATACGGTCACATTTTTGGACCAAAGTTTTTGTCTCTTTTCAAATTCGGCGGAATCAATCTTCATCCGTCACTTTTGCCGAAGTACCGCGGCTGCACTCCGGTAAACGCTGCGATTTTGAACCGGGACAAAGAAACTGCTTTTACGATTCAGACTCTGTCACTTGCGATGGACGAAGGCGATATTCTTGCACAGAAAAAAGTTTCGTTAAGTGGAACTGAAACAGCAGGTTCTCTTTTGAATGATGCTGCAGTTTCGGGTGCTCAGTTGATTACAGATCTTTTGAAAACGGCTTCAGAAACAGGCTCTCTTCCGCAGGGAACTCCGCAGTCAGGTGAGGCAAGTTATACACAGATCATCAAAAAAGAAGACGGAAAAATCGACTGGACAAAGTCAGCTCCTGAAATCGAAGCTAAAATCCGTGCTTATAATCCTGATCCGATTGCTTTCTGCGAATGTGGAACTGCCGGAAAACCGGAATCACTCCGATTGATTGAGGCTAAGGTCCTCGAAGAAACAGCCGCCGGCGCAAATTCCACCATAACAAAAGAACAGATTGAAAAAGCTGTCCCAGGAACAGTTCTTGCATTTGACAAACCGACCGGCATCTGGATTAAAACCGGAGACAAAATCCTCTGTGTGACAAAACTTCAGAAACAGGGAAAAAATGTCATGGGTTACAAGGACTTTATGAACGGAAGCCGTGATTTTATCGGTAAAGTATTGAAGTAGGCCCTTTTAATAAGTATAATAAAATATATTTATTATACAGGTGATATTTTTATGTCTGAAAATCAGGAAAATAAACAGAAAAAATCAATTAAAGAAATAATTTCAGAAATTGGTGTTTCATTTTCGAATACAAAAGAAGTTATGCAGAATTGTGGTCCGGCTTTTGTATGCTATGCGGTTGCATTATTCCTTCTGATGGGATTTTTTACTCTCATTATTTTTATAGTTTTTAATAAAGGATATGAACGCGTAGTTGTTCCGGATGTAGTTGGTACAAACATCATCAAGGCAGAACTTGTTCTGCAGGAAAGTGAACTTTATCCTCGTCTTCAGATGCGTTATTCAGATACTCCGGGGCTTGCCGGTCAGGTAATTTCCCAGAGTCCTAAAAAAGGAACTGTTGTAAAAGCTTCGAGCAGAGTTACTCTTGTTGTTTCCCGCGGAATTATTTTTGATCATGTCAGAAATTATGTCGGAACAAATCTTGATGCTTTAAAGACAACTCTTGATGCACTTTATGCAGGTGCTGAAATTCCATCTCTGACAATTGCTACTCCGATTTTTAAAGTTGATGGGGCTCCTGCCGGAACAATTCTTGAACAGGAACCTGAAGAAGGAACTCCTATTACACAGCCGATTGAATTAAAATTTATCGTTTCAAGCGGTCCTCAGAAAGCAACTGTTACTGTTCCTGATTTAAAAGGAAAAACAGTAAACGAAGTTCTTGCTGCGATGACAACTTCGAAATTGACTTTTGATTTTACACAGCATATTGCGACAGATTCTGAAACTCCGGGAACTGTAGTTAAACAGACTACTAAATCAAATAAGACAGAAGTTGCAGAATATTCACATGTTCAGATTGAATTTGCAATGCCTGCTGTAACTGCTCAGGATGATTCTGAAACAGCAGCAAAACCTGTAGACATTAAAAAGAAAACAGAAGACGAAGCTGCAGAAGATGCTTCAAAGCGTGATACAACAGGTTATGTTCATGGAATTTTTACAACTGCAATTCCTGAATATCCGTATGCTGTTCCTGTAAAACTTGATGTCATTCCTCAGGAAGGAAACCGTTATGGTCTTGCTTCATTCTCTCATGTTGGCGGAGCGTTGTCTGTTCCTTATGCTGTTCCACACGGATCAGTTATCGTACTCAGCGTTCTGGATCGCGAAGTAGAAAGAACTGCAATTCAGTAATACAAAAATGAAAAAGCCCTTAATTTGTCTGACATTAACATGTCCGACAATTCAGCAGAATATAAAGCTTATCGAAAAATATCGCCCTTACATCGATCTTGTCGAATTAAGGGCGGATTATCTTGATGAAGATGAATGTCTTCATATCAGAAAATTTCCACATCTTGCAAATATTCCATGCATATTAACAATCCGCCGTCGTGTTGATGGCGGCGCTTATCTTGGCGGCGAAGCTGCGCGTACTATGCTTTTTGCCCGCGCTATGGCTTTTGCAGATCAGGATAAGAAAAATAATTTTGCGTATGTTGATTTTGAAGATGACTTTCATATTCCGAGTCTTCAGGATGCTGCGATGGCTTTTGGAACTCATATCATCAGAAGCTTTCATGATATGAACGGACCTGTCACTGATATTATTGAAAAATGTGATGCAATGAGAAAGACGGGTTATGAAATTCCAAAGATTGCTTTTATGCCTAAAACACTTTCAGATGTAACTCATCTTTTTGAAGTTTCGAAAAATTTTACTGATTACGAACATATTCTGTGTGCAATGGGCCCTCTTGGTTTACCTTCGAGAATTCTTGCTGCAAAAACTCATTCGTATCTGACATATACTTCTCCTCTGGAAACTTCCGGTAATACCGATAATCTTGGTCATCTTGATCCGATAACTTTAAATGATATCTATCATTTCAGAGACATCAATGAAACGACTGACATTTTTGGAATAACAGGCTGGCCTCTTCCGTTTACATCAAGCCCGGAACTTCACAACAGAGGTTACAAACAGAATAATATCAACGCTGTATATGTTCCAATCAGAACTCCTAAAATTACAGAAGCAATTGAATTTGCAGAAACTGTCGGAGTAAAGGGAATGTCTGTGACAATTCCGCATAAGGAAAATGTTTTAACGGAACTTCATGATATTGATGAAGAGGTTGGCGAAATACGAGCTTCCAATACAATTGTCAGAAATGAAAACGGATGGTCTGGTTTTAATACAGATGCTGGTGGATTTTCTGAAGCTTTGTGTGAATTTCTGGGAGTTGAAAAATTACGAAGGCGCCGTGTAGCAATTATCGGTGCTGGTGGAGCTGCTCGTGCTGTTGCATATGCAGTTAAAAAACTTGGCGGACGTGCATGTATTTTTAACAGAACTGTTTCAAATGCAAAACTGATTGCAGATAAATATGGATTTGCATATTCTGCTTTAAATCCTGACTGTCTTTTTGATCTTGAATTCTATTCAGACATAATCATTCAGACTACATCAGTAGGAGCAGGACTTTACGCATCTTCAAATACAAATAATGATCCTTTGTACTTTTATAATTTTAAGGGAACGGAAAGTGTCTTTGACATTATTTATTCTCCGGAAATTACACCGATGATGACGCGTGCAATAGCAGCAGGCTGTCGTGTTATTAACGGATATTCAATGTTGAAGTATCAGGGATATAAACAATTTAAAATTTTTACAGGAGTTGATTATGGCAATGACCCAGAGTGAGCAGAAAGAATTAGTTGCACAGACAGCTATTGATACATTGATTAAAAAAGGTCTGATTTTTTCTGGAATGAAAATCGGACTTGGAACAGGTTCTACTGCAGTCCCTGCTGTAAAACATCTTGCAGCGCGCATCAAAGACGGAACTGTAAAAGACATCAAGGCAGTTGCTACAAGTTTTGGAACTCAGAATCTCTGTGAAGAACTCGGCATTCCTGTTTATTCAATGAACGATAAAATAATCGGCGGTCATCTTGATCTTGCAATTGACGGAGCTGATGAAGTTGATCCAAACAACAATGTAATCAAAGGCGGCGGAGCTGCTCTCCTTCGAGAAAAAATCGTTGCATATAACTCAACTCAGTTTGTAATTGTTGCAGACTCAACAAAAATCGTAGATACAGTCGGAACAAAATTTCCTCTTCCAGTAGAAATCATCGGTGAAGCACGCGTTCCTGTAACTGCAGCTCTCAATGCGCTTGGAGCAAAGTGTGTTCTTCGCGAAGGTGTCAGAAAGTGCGGTCCTGTAATCACAGATAACTGCAACCAGCTTTTAGACATCACTTGGGAAAAACCTGTTGATCCAGTTGAGATGGAAGACAAGATTAATAAGATCGTTGGTGTTGTTGAAGTTGGTTTCTTTACAAAAAATAAGCCGATCGTTTTCACAATCGACGCTGACTGCAAAGTAATCGAAAGATAAAAAATGTTCGCACCGTATCCAGAAGAAAAGGCAAAAGAATACGCACGCGATTTTATTTCAGAATTAGAAGCCGGACATGAGTTGAGTAATTTTAACGGAATGTTCGGTATTCTTGTCTGTAAAAGAAATGATGACAGAAAGGTGGAATCCGACGCGGATTGCGAAACGATTACAAGGTGTGATGTCCAAGCGGGTTGTGAAATTGTTTACGGCGATGATGTTGTTTTACGCGCGTTTTCAGGGCAGTGTAATTCTCGATGGAATGTTTCCGGTTTTGTTCCGGCGCTCGTTGATCAGGTGAAATATGACAATGCAGTCATCGACAACGACAAAGAGATTCACGAGCTTTCAGAAATTCCACAAGATGAAACTGCTGAACAGAAAAAACTCCGTGATGAAAAGCGTATAGCTCTTTGTAATGAAACTCTTTCAAAAATATATTCCCTTTACAATTTTACATGCGCAGATAAAACAGAAAGTAATTTCAAAAAGCTTTCTCAGAAAATAAAATTTAATTCAAACGAAGAAACAGAAAAACTTTTACCGACAGGAACCGGTGACTGCGCGGCTCCAAAACTTCTGTCGTATGCGTTTTCTCATAATCTTGTTCCGTATTCGATGACTGAGTTTTACTGGGGAAAACCGAATACTCATCTTGAGCATAAAAAATTCTATCCGCCATGTGATGAAAAGTGCGGTTTTATTTTACCAGAGATTCTTGGAATTGAAATTTTATATCGCGATGAAAATATTATTGTTGTGAATAAAACTTCAGGATTGCTTGCTGTTCCGGGAAGAGGACCTGATAAGCAGGATTGTGTCGTTAACAGAGTGAAAAATCTTTTTCCGTTCTGTATTGAACAGCCTTCTGTTCATAGGCTTGATATGGATACTTCGGGTCTTATGGTTTTAGCATTTGATGAAGAGTCACACAGAAATCTTTCGATGCAGTTTGAAAAAGGCGAAGTTTTTAAAAAATATATTGCAGTGCTCGACGGTGTTTTAAAAGTTCCTGATAATACAGAAGGTCAGTTTAAGTTAAAATTCCGGCTTGATGTTGATAACAGACCGCATCAGATTTATGACGAGGTTTACGGCAAAGAAGGAATTACAGACTGGAAAAAACTTCGCGTGTTCAAGATGAAAGGCCGTGATGTGACGAGTGTCGAGTTTATTCCACTTACCGGAAGAACGCATCAGCTCAGACTGGCTTCATCGAGTGAACATGGATTTAACATTCCGATTGTCGGAGATAATCTTTACGGACATCAGGATGAAGGCCAGAGACTTTTGCTTCATTCGGGTTATTTATGTTTTACACATCCGGTAACTGGTGCTAGAATGGAATTCATTAAAGAACCGGATTTTAAATATTGATTCCGGTTATTAAAACTGTTTATATCTTTAAGTCAGAGGAGATAAAAATGACATACGCTGAATTATTGGAAAAAGCGAGAGAATCACTTGGAGAAAAATGCAAAGCCTGCCCTGTTTGCAACGGCCGTGCATGTTCAAATAAAATGCCAGGTCCTGGTGCAAAGGGAACTGGAAGCACAAGCCAGAAAAATTATGATGCATGGCAGAAAATTGAAATCAATATGGACACAATCCACACAAACAATGAAATCGATATGTCTGTTGAACTCTTTGGAAAGAAGTTTGCTCTTCCTGTTTTTGCAGGCCCGGTCGGTGCTGTTACACTTCATTACAGTGATAAATACAACGATATGAGTTATAACGATGTTCTTGTTTCTGCCTGTGCAAAAAATGGAATTGCAGCGTTCACTGGAGACGGAACTAATCCTGATGTCATGAAGGCAGCTGGTGTTGCATTGAAAGCTGCTGATGGAATGGGTGTTCCGACTATCAAGCCGTGGAGTGCACAGATGGTAAAAGAAAAATATGATCTTGTAAAAGATGCAAAACCTTTTGCTGTTGCAATGGATGTTGATGGTGCAGGACTTCCGTTTTTGAATGGATTTAATCCGCCGGCTGGTTTTAAAAGTGAAGCAGAGTTGAAAGAAGTGATTTCAATGGTTGATGTTCCATTTATCGTAAAAGGAATTATGACTGTTGATGGCGCAAAGAAAGCTCTCAGAGCCGGAGCAAAAGGAATTATCGTTTCAAATCATGGAGGCCGCGTTCAGGATGGATGCAGAGCAACTGCGGATGTTCTTCCGGAAATTGTAAAAGCTGTCGGAAAAAAAATGACGGTTATTGTTGACGGCGGAATCAGATGTGGAACAGATATATTCAAAGCACTCGCTTTGGGTGCAGACGCTGTTATGATTGCGCGTCCTTTTGTAAGTGCGGTTTACGGAGCAGGTGAAGAAGGCGTAAAAGTTTTAATCGATAAATACAAAGGTGAACTTGAAGATGTCATGAATATGACAGGTGCTTCAAAGATTTCAGAGATCAAGAGAAGCATGATTCATTGCTAATATTTTTTGGTTAAGAAAAGACACAAGTTTTAAATGCCAATAATATAAACTAAAAACGGACATCAATTCAGATGTCCGTTTTTTATTCTAGTTTAACAGTTTGTTCAAAATCGGATCTTTCTGTCTCCAGTTTTTTACAACTTTTACCTGTAAATCAAGATCAATTTTGTAATCAAAGATTTTTCTTAATTCTTTAATTGATTCTATTCTGATTGTTTTAATCATTGAAGCGCCTTTTCCGATTACGATTCCTTTCTGCGAATCTCGTTCTACGCATAAGAAAGCGCGTACCCACAATGTCTTTCCGTTATTTTTAAATTCCATATCAGCAATATCAACATAAAGTGCATGAGGAATTTCCTGTGTCAGTCTGTTTATTGCCTGACCGCGGACTACTTCTGCAATTCTGAATCCTACTTCCTGATCTGTGTAATATTCTTCCGGATAAAGATGCGGTGCAACAGGGGCAAGTTCATAGAGTGCCTGTAAAACTTCATTTATGTTTGAATCATTTTTTGCTGAAATTTCAATGATGCGTTTTTCGTCTATTTCAGGGATTACAGAATTGATGAATATTTTTGCTTTCTGCGGATTTGATTCTTTTGTATCAATTTTGTTAATTGCAACGATTGTTTTAGATGCGAAAGGTTTAATAAGTTCTGCGGTAAGCTGTTCTTCTTCACCACAATCTCTTGTTGAATCGATTACATATAAAATACATTCAGCAGCTTCAATCTGGTCTCGTGCGGTTTCCTGAAGTTTGAGGTTTAATTTTTTGTCTGACTGATGATAACCCGGAGTGTCAACGAAAACAAGCTGTCCGAAAGATGTATTTACAATTCCTTTAATTGCATTTCTTGTTGTCTGAGGAATCGGGCTTACGATTGAAACCGGTTCACCGGCTGCAGTATTGAGAAATGTTGATTTTCCTGAGGATGGTCTTCCTATGATTGCAACCATTGCGGTTTTTGGACCTGCCGGTTCATAGTTGTTGTTCTGATAGTCATCCGGATTGATTGAGACCGGAGTTTGGGAAGTTCCATTAAAAAAATCTTTTACACTGAAATTTTCTTCTGATAATTCTTTTGTCATGTCAGATATTATATAGGAAAAATAATTTTTGACAAAGTATATTTTTGAGGTTTATAATTTATATGTGAATTTTTCTTTTCACAAATCATTTAATAAAAAAATCATATTACATAAAAGAGGAATTTAATGAAAATAAACCGCAGCTTTTTGGCAGCTGTATGTTTCACTTTGAGTGTATTAACTTTATCAGGCTGTAAAAAAAATATAGAAATGATTAAAGTTAAAGGTGGAACTTTTACAACAGCACAGATAAATAAAATTTCAGAAGTTAGAATTGCTCAAAAAGACATTATGGATGAAAATTCTCCTGATTTTTCACTTTCTGTAAGTGATTTTTATATTTCTAAATTCGAAATTACTCAGGAACTTTATAAAAAAATAATGGAATCAGATTCAGAAGCGAATGCAGAACCGTCGTATTTTTGTCAGGATAATTATGCAAATGAGAAACAGGAGTTGCGTCCTGTTGAAAAAGTCACCTGGTATGATGCGGTTGCATTTTGCAATGCATTAAGTAAAAAGGAAGGTCTTCAGCCGGTATATCAGATTGAAGGAATTCAGCGTTATACAAAAGACTATGCAATTAAAAAGGCAGAAGTTACTGCTGATTTTTCAAAGAATGGATATAGACTTCCAACTCATGCAGAGTGGTTGTGGGCTGCCTGTGGTGGAGTTAAGGAACGAAAAATTTTAAAATATTCCGGAAGCAATGATATTGAAGAAGTTGCGTGGCATTCATTCAATTCAAAGGAGATGACCCATCAGGTTGGTTTAAGAAAACCAAATGCACTTGGCATTTATGATATGACTGGTAATGTTGCAGAATGGTGCTGGGATTGTGTCTGGAATGATGAATTTCAGAATAAGGAATATGTAAATTATACAGGACCTCAGGAAGGAAGTTACAGGTATATTAAAGGCGGTTGTTTTGTAGAAGTTTCTGCCGGAGCACCGTTTCCTTGTGAAACATTTGAAAAACTTGGTGGTGCTCAATTTTTGAGATATTACAATACCGGATTCCGTGTTGTCAGAAATATTAAAAAATCAGGAAAGTAAATAAAATATCAAATCAGTAAAAAGGTAAAAAATGGAAACGATTACAAATTTAGTTGAGTATTACGATGAGTTGTATCCGGTAACACAGGAGCAGTTTGATTTTTATAATTCAATTTTGGAAACTTTTTCAAAACCTGTCAGATTTTTAAATGTTGGTTGTGGAACAGGAATTCTTGAAAACCGTCTGGCAAAAGACATGACAGATGTAACAGGTCTTGAAACAATAAAAGAACTTCTTGAATCTGCTGCGAGAAAACGACGTAATCAGCTTATGGCAGTAAGATTTTTTCAGATGTCTACAATCGAAATGGTACGGTTTTTGGGGAAAGGTTTTTATAATGTGATATCGTGCCTTAATGACAGAATTATTTTCATTCATGATAAAGTTTTGTTAAGAAAATTCTTTTTTGACTGTAAGCAGCTGTTAGTTGAGAATGGAATTATTGTTCTTCAGCTTTCAAATTATAATTTATTTAAAAAAAATCAGCCGGTTAATCTTCCGAAAAAAAATAGTATCAGAGTTTCACTTTCAAGTAAAATTGAACCTGCAGATGATGGTGAATATTTTCTGACATCAGACATCGAAACAGGTAACGGAAAAAAGCTTCCTGTTTATGACAGAGTGAAAGTTTATCCTGTTGTACAGTCAGAGATTGCTGATTTTGCAAAAGAAGCAGGATTTAATTCTGTAGAATTTTATTCAGATTATAAAAAGACTCCCGCATCTGAATCGAGCGAGAGTCTTGTAGTCATAATCAGATAAATTTTATCAGTTGTTTTTCAAAAAATATTCTGTTTATCCCGGAACATGAATGATTTCTCTAGGTTTACTTCCGTTGGCAGGTCCGACAATTCCACGTGCTTCCATATCTTCGACTAAGCGGGCTGCTCTGTTATAACCGATTGAAAGTCTTCTCTGTAAATATGATGCAGAAGCTTTTCCTGCCTGCATGACAATTTCAAGAGCTTTATTGTAGAGCGGATCTTCTCCACCGCCACCAAAGAGACCTGGTTCTGCCATTTCATCATCATCGGTTTCAACAAAGATCTCATCATCGATATATTCAGGTTCTCCAAATCCTTTGACATATTCAACTACATTTTCAACTTCATCATCACTTACATAAGTACCCTGAATACGAACAGGGAACGGATCTGTTGCACTTGCATAAAGCATGTCACCGCGTCCAAGAAGTTTTTCGGCCCCTACCTGATCAATAATAATTCGGCTGTCCATTTTAGACGCTACCATGAATGCAATACGGCTTGGAATATTTGCTTTAATCAAACCGGTAATTACATCAATTGATGGTCGCTGAGTAGCGAGAACAAGATGAATTCCGACAGCACGGCTCATTGCACAAAGACGTGCAATTGTTGATTCAAGTTCTTTACCGGTTGTTGCCATTAAATCTGCAAACTCATCAATGATTACAACAATGTAAGGCAGTTTTTCTGTTGCGATATGTCGTTCTTCAATACGCTTGTTGTAACTTACAATATCGCGGCATCCGAGTCCGTCGAGGAGTGCATATCGTCTTTCCATTTCACAGAGACAGTACTGGAGTGACTGTAATGCTTTTTTTGGTTCCGTAATGACAGGAGTCAGAAGATGTGGAATATCGTTGTAAAGTTTAAGTTCTACGATTTTTGGATCAACAAGAATTAATTTAACCTGATCCGGAGTCTTCTTGTATAAAATTGAAAGAATAATTGAATTTACACAGACAGATTTTCCTGAACCTGTAGAACCTGCAATCAAAAGATGTGGTGTCTTTGCAATATCAAGAAGCTGTGCTTCACCCTGAATGTCTTTTCCAAGAACGACAGGAACAGCCATCTTTTTATATTCAGGAAGATTCTGTTCAATCAATTCCCTGAAAGTTACAATGGCGCGGTTTTCGTTTGGAACTTCGATACCAACGGCTCTTTTTCCAGGAATCGGAGCGACTATTCTGACAGAGCTTGCAGCAAGACGAAGTGCGATATTATCCTGAAGCTGAACAATTTTAGAAAGTTTGACACCAGGAGCTGGAAGGATTTCGAACATTGTTACAACAGGTCCTTTTCTGATTCCTGTTACTTCTGCGGCAATCTTAAATTCTTCAAGAGTTTCCTTTAACTGTGCCGAAGCATCATTTGTTTTACCATCGATAATCCAGTATTCCTGATCTTCAAATTCGTTGAGAAGTCCATCTGTTGGAATTTTATATGCGCCTTTTCTGATTTTTCTTGAAGATTTTTTCTCTTCCCGAATTTCTGCTTCTGCTTCTTTGACTGATTTTGTTCCAAATGTTTGAGGAGCAGCAGTTTGATTTTCGATCGCTGAATCTGGTTCCTGGTTTTCTGATTCAGAAGACTTCTGTTCGTTTTCAAACTGGCGTTCGATATCTGCTTCCATCTGTGAAAATACATCAGAAATTCCGTCAGTTTCTGAAATGTCTGCCGGATTTGTGTTAATGCTTTCGATATCAGAATCCGGTTTCTGTTCTGAATTATCAGACTGATTTTCTGAAATATTTTCATTTGAAGTCTGTTCCTCAGAAACCGGCTCTTCTGATATTGGTTCTTCTAAAGTCTGTTCTTCTAAAGCTGGCTGTTCAGAAAAATCTTCTTCGATATCAATGTCAGAAAATTCTTCTTCTGCAGGAATGTCATCTGACTGCTCATCTGAAAATTCTTTTTCAAAGGCTTCCTGTTCTTCATCAGTAACAAGATTGTTAAACTGCTGTTCAAGCGTATCATGTTCGTCATCGTCGTAATCATCTGCGAAAATGTCTTTATCTTCCTGAAGATCATTAGATTCTTCCGGTTCATTTTCTTTTTGGAGAACTGTATATTCTGCTGTTTCGTTTTCTTCTTTTCGGATTTTATATTCTTCAAGTTCTTTTTCAAACTGAATGTCAGCTAAAGTTCTTTCTTCGTTTTTTACAAAAGAAGGTTCATCGGAAAATTTTAAATTTTCAGTTACAGAATTATGTTTTGATGAAAACAGTTTTGATTTTGGCTGCATTTCTGAAAATTCAAATGCATCATCATTTTCAGTTTCATTTGTTTCTGAATGTCTGGATTTATAAATTTTATAGGCAATCCTTTCTGCAATAATTCCACTCATTAAAAATTCAATTGCCATGATTAATAAAGTTGCAATTATTGTAAGTATAAGTTTTACACTTTCAATTGCGGCCAGCATGTTGTGAGGCTGGGATTTGTAAATGTGCTGGCTTAAAACAGCTGTAAAAAATGGAATAAGGGAAAAGCTTATGTATATGCATTTTTTAAAAGTTATCTGGGCAACAAGACATATCATGGAAACTGCAAAAAAGAAAACGGGAATAAGGATTGAACATATTCCATAAGTCTTTCGTAATATATTTCCGAGATAGAATGCAAAATTTGCAAAACCGTTTGTACCAGTTCCATCTGTAAAAAGCGAATCTAATAAACTAAAAGAAAAAACAGCAGCTAAGGCAAAGAAAAATATTCCTGCGATAATCTGTGCTGCGCGATATTTTTTCATTAAAAGCTCCGTTATATTTTGAAATTAATTTTAGGTCTTTTTATTATCGGTATTTAAAAAATTGAGTTTAGAGTTTTTTTATGCTATAATAGAAGAATGAGTGATTCAGTTGTAAAAACAGTAGGAATTTTGACTTCCGGTGGTGATGCTCCGGGATTGAATGCAGCGATACGAGGACTTTGTGAAGCTGGAATTAATAAATATGGAATGAAGTTTATCGGTATCCAGAATGGATATAAAGGTTTTGAAAACGGCCAGTGTTTTGATATTGAAAAGAAAGATCTTGAAAATCTTCTTGTAAGGGGCGGAACTTTTTTGGGTTCAACCCGTGAAAAACCTTTTAAAAATCAGGACATTATCGAAAAGACTGGATTAAATGCAGTCGACTCAATAAAAAAATATTATAAAAAATGGAATCTTGATGCACTTGTTGTTCTTGGCGGAAACGGAAGCAACACTACAGCAGGTCTTTTGTCTGATGCAGGATTAAATGTAATCGGTCTTCCAAAGACAATTGATAATGATATTGTTCATACAGATTATACTTTTGGTTTTCAGACAGCAGTAGGAATTGCAACTGATGCGATTGAAAAAATTCAGACAACGGCTTTCAGTCATAGCCGTGTAATGGTTGTTGAAGTTATGGGACACAAAGTCGGATGGATTGGACTTTGTTCTGGAATTGCAGGTGGAGCTGATGTGATTCTTCTTCCTGAAATTCCATACGACATAAAAAGCATTGCTAAAAAAATCCGCAAAAATCATGACGAAGGAAAAAATTATTCAATCGTTGTAGTTTCTGAAGGAGCATTGAATAAAGAAGAAGCAAAGCTTGATAAGAAAGGCTTAAAAAAGGCAAGGGCAGAAATGGGCTGCTCAATCGGAAGCCGTGTTGCAAAAGAAATTGAAGAAGCAACTGGTCTGGAAACACGTGTTACCGTTCTGGGACATCTGCAGAGAGGCGGTTCACCTAATGCTTATGACAGATACATGGCAAGTCTTTTTGGTGCTGCAGCGAGTGATTATCTTGCAAAAGGTGAATTTGGAAAAATTTTAGTCTGGCAAAATCATAAGATTACTGCGATTCCACTTGTTGATGTTGCAGGTCAGGTAAAAAAAGTTTCAGCTGATGAAAGTCTTGTAAAAGCTGCCAGAGGGATAGGTATTAGTTTTGGTGACTGATGATTTTCACTGTCATGGATGTTCTGTATGTCTTGGTAAAGGTTGTACAGGTCAGCTTCCTGGAATGGGCGGTGTTAACAATAATGAAAATTTTCTTCTGAATTGTTCTGCGTGGACAAAACTTTATAATGATGAAGGCGGAGCATCAAAAATTCCTCAGCTTTCAAAAGATGAAATCCTTTCTCTTTTAAGACTTGCGCCTGTTACAGGAGCAGAAGAAAATATCGGCTGGGATGATGAAGAAAGTTTCTATTATGATTTTTTCAATGCAGTTGATACAGCAGGTGTAAAACTTTCGATAGGAGACGGAACACCTGATAAAAAACTTTTTTATGGAATTAAAGCTGTTAAGGAACTTTCAAAAGACAAAGTTAAAACAATAAAAGCTTCTGTTTTTTTAAAACCGTATCCTGATGAAAATCTTGTTAACAGAATTGCATGGTCACAGGAAGTTGCAGATCATATTGGAATTGATATCGATGCATACAATATTGTAACAATGAGAAATAAAGTTTCTCTTGAAAAAAAATCTGCATTTCAAATTTCCGAAATCATGAAAAAGCTTGATGTTCCTTTTGTTTTAAAAGGAGTTTTTACCCGCGAAGATATTGAACTTGTAAAAGAAGCAAAACCGGATATAGTTTATTTTTCAAATCACGGTGGTAGGGTTGAAACAAGAAAGGGAAGTACTGCTTTGACTCTTAAAGAAGCCGGTCCTGTTGTAAAAGATTACTGTAAAGAAATCTGGGTTGATGGTGGAATCAGAAAAAAGCAGGATATAGAACTTGCAAAATATTATGGTGCGAGCCAGATTCTGCTGGCCCGCCCATTTATTAAAAATTTCTGCTACAACGGTTTTGCAGGAATTGAATCTTTATTAATTTAATTCTGTCAATGTAACATTCTTTAAGTAAACAGTGTCAGTTGAATTCTGTTTTCCAAGCTGAAACTCGAGTCTTGCAAGAGGATCAGTATTTCTTGTCATTTCATATTCAAACTCGTAAGTTTTCCAGTCTTTAGTAAGATCAACTGATGTATCAGGAAAATATCTTATCCAGTTTACTTCCGGGGCTGTGACTGCAACTTTTATAGTTCTGTCGTTGTCAGCTTTTGCATCAAATTTGATTCTGTATTTTATTCCTTTGTAATTTGCAATTTTTGGATGAACGAGCTGAACAGAATAGTCTACAAAGCCAGCAGCTTTTGAATAGATAATGAGCTGTCCGTCTTTGATTTCGGCACTGCCGTCTCCGCCGTTTGCAAGAAGGAATGTCCACAGATTTGAGCCGTCGAGTGGATGAACTTCTTTAAAGTCCGGATTGTGAATATAGTTTTTGTTCTTATCTGGAACAGGAAATTCTACTACAGGCTTTTTAACGTTTTCGTTGTATTTTTCTTTCTGATAAACACGGACATAATCGATTTCGAATTTTGATTTTGTAAAGTCTGTGTTTTCATCAGGTTTTCCAGGCCAGTCACCGCCTACTGCAAGATTCAGCTGAATAAAAAAGTCCTGATTAAATGGAGCAGGGTATTCAAATTCTTCTCCACCACGGCTTGTCGCAAACCAGTTGTTTTCTGTGTAATACAGATTTCCATCAACATACCATCTGAATTCACCAGGTTCCCATTCAACAGAAAACTCGTGAAAGTCTTCTCCAAAGTTTGTGTCTTTTAAAATATAAGTTCCCTGTTTCTGTCCGTGAGGAGAACCGTAATGGATTGTTCCGTAGTTTTTCTCAGGCTGGTTTCCGAGAACTTCCATGATATCGATTTCACCTGATACTGGCCAGTTTCCGAATTTTTCATCAGTTGGCATCATCCAGATTGCAGGCCATAATCCCTGTCCGACAGGTACTTTTGCCTTTACGCAGATTTTTCCATAAGTAAAATCTTTTTTGTGTGAAGTCTGAACTTTTCCTGATGTATACCATGCGCGTCCGCTCTTGAGTTTATGCTGAACTGCGCGAAGAACAAGTTTGCCGTTTTTGACATAGATGTTTTCTTTGTCTTTTGTGTAAGCCTGCATTTCGTGGTTTGTCCAGCCTGGTTCTCGGACTTCTTTATTCCAGATTGTTTCATCGAGTTTGTGGCCGGAAAATTCATCGTGCCATAAAAGCTTGTAGCCTTGATATTCTGTGATTTCAACTTTCTCTTTGCATGATGTGAGGCAGATTACTGCACTTAACGCTACCACCCCGACAAGTAATGAATTGATTTTTTTCATTTTATTACCTCGTATGGTAAAATTGTATAATGATTTTAAAAAAGTTAATAAAAAAATCGTACTCAAAAGCACAAAAAAGTATGATAAATATGCTGTGAGAAAGAAAAATTATAAAACGTATTCGTTCAGAAAATCGCCGATTCCGTCTTCGTTGTTTGAAAGTCTTGTAACATATTTTGCGCAGTTCTGAATGTATTCAAGTCCATTGACCATTCCGACGGAGAGCCCGCACATTCTGATCATTGTTTCATCATTCATTGAGTCGCCGAATGACATTGCTCTTTCAAGTGGAATCTGAAGATACTGGCAGAGGTATTCGATTGCTTCGCCTTTACCGACATTTGGCGGCATGATTTCAAGAAAATAAGGCTTGCTCGTAAATACTACTGCTTTTTCGCCAAGTTCCTTTGAAAGAAATTTCTGAAATTCTGCAACTTCATTTTCTTTTCCGGGAATAAGCATTTTTGTATGTCCGGTCTGTAAAAATGATTTAAAGTCATCTACAACTTTTAAATTTAAATGACAGAGCTTTGCATCCATTCTTGAAAATTCGTTATCGATATTTGCAAATGTCGTATCTGAATTATAAACCTGACACGCAAATCCTCTTTTAACAGCTTCTTCGTAAGCAAATGTCAAAACATCTGCATTTACTTTTCTTGAATAGATTGTTTCTCTTTTGTGAAGATCAAAAATTGTAGATCCGTTCATCGCAATGATAAATCTTCCTGCCTGTGTTCCTGCGATATTAAGAACTCGTACGAATGGAAGGATTCCATTTTCTGCACGACCTGAACATGGAACGATGTATATTCCACGTGCAGCACATTCCTGAAGCGCTTTAACAGTTTGAGGTCCTATTGTAAGTTCATTTGTTAAAAGTGTGTCATCAAGATCGAGTGCAATTAAGACAGGTTTAAGTTTTTCAGATGGAAGTTTTATCACGGGTTTTCCTTAAATTAAATGATGTGTTCTAAAAAAAACACGCGGCTTAAAACCGCGTGCTCTTTTTAATTTCTATTTTTCAACTTTGATTCCGCGTGCGAGAGCGTCGCGAACAACGAAATCCATATCGTGTTTCATCATGATTTTTACAAGGTCTTCGAAAGAAGTCTTGCGTGGGTTCCAGCCAAGAACTGATTTTGCTTTTGTCGGATCGCCAAGAAGTGTTTCAACTTCTGCAGGTCTGAAGTATTTCGGATCAACTTCGATAAGACATTCACCAGTTGCTTTGTTATAACCTTTTTCGTTAACGCCTTCACCTTTGAATTCAAGTTCAATTCCAGCTTCTTTAAATGCATGCAGACAGAAATCACGAACTGAATACTGTTCTCCAGTTGCGACTACGAAGTCATCTGGTTTGTCCTGCTGAAGGATTAACCACATACATTCAACATAATCTTTTGCATAACCCCAGTCACGGAGTGAGTTAAGGTTTCCGAGATAAAGTTTTTTCTGAAGACCGTGTGCAATGCGAGCGGCTGCAAGAGTGATTTTTCTTGTTACGAATGTTTCACCGCGGCGTTCTGATTCGTGGTTGAACAAAATTCCATTTGAACAGAACATGCCATAAGATTCGCGGTAGTTTTTCATAATCCAGAATCCGTAGAGTTTTGCAACTGCGTATGGAGAGCGTGGATAGAATGGTGTAGTTTCTTTCTGTGGAATTTCCTGAACGAGACCAAAGAGTTCAGATGTTGAAGCCTGATAGATGCGGCAAGTTTTTTCCATTCCTAAGAAGTGAACTGCTTCAAGAATGCGGAGAACGCCAGTTGCGTCTGTGTCAGCTGTAAATTCTGGAACTTCAAATGAGACCTGAACATGGCTCTGAGCTGCGAGATTGTAGATTTCTGTTGGTTTAATTTCACGGATGAGGCGTGTGATAGCCATAGAGTCTGTCATATCGCCGTAGTGAAGTTTTACTTTTCTGTTTTTGTGAAGGTCTTCGATTAAGTCATCGATATAAAGATGTTCGATACGGCCTGTGTTAAAAGATGATGAACGGCGGATGATTCCGTGAACTTCGTAACCCTTGTCCAAAAGAAATTCTGCTAAGAACGAACCGTCCTGTCCTGTGATACCAGTAATCAATGCAATTTTATCTGCCATTTAGATTCTCCTGATTTTTACGCATGAGCGCGTTAATTGTGTGTATTTAATTATTATAGTGGAATTTCACATTGTGTGGAAGTGGGATATTTTGGAATTTTGAAGGTTGAATTTGTCAGATAACCTTAGAAATCCATTTTTGGGCTGCTTTTTCGAGGTTTTCTGAGGCGTGAGAGAGAGCGTATGAAAGTTCCTGTCCCTGACTTATTTCTATGATATCTTCGAGACCTTCGGGTTTTGATTTGATTTGACCGAGTTTTCCGCAAAAAACAGAAACTGGAACTTTTAGATTTGATGTTTGGACTCTGGAGATTATTCCACCGATAACTTTTCCCATTAAACTCTGATAATCAAAACTGCCTTCTCCTGTAACAATATAATCGCAGGTTTTAATGCGTTCATCAAAATTGCATAAATCCAGAACCATGTCGATTCCGCTTCGTAAAGTTCCATTTAAGCCAGCAAGAATTGCAAAACCGAGTCCGCCTGCAGCTCCAGCTCCTTCTGAGAGTGAAAAATCAATTTTTGTTTCAGTGGAATTTGTTTTTCGTAAATTTTCAATTTGGTTTTGTAAAAAGATTTCTGCTGCGTGACGGCATCCTTCATCGAGTCTTTTTACCATTTCAGAATCGGCGCCTTTTTGTGGAGCGAAAATGTATGAACATCCGTTTTCGCCGCAGAGAGGATTTTTGACATCACACATTCCGATAAAAGTTGTGTTTCTAATTTTTGATTTTAAATTTGATAAATTGATTTTTGCAATATTGCAGAGAGTTCCGCCTGATGGAATAAAAGATTTATTTTCTTTGTCATAAAACTCGGCTCCCAGTGCAGAAAGCATTCCGAGACCGCAGTCGTTTGTGGAACTTCCACCGAGAGTTAGAATTATTTTTTCTGCACCATGATCTATTGCAAAAGAAATCATCTGCCCGACACCGTAAGTAGTCGTCACTTCCGGGTTTTCTCTTCCCTTAATTTGCGGAAGTCCGTTTGCAAAGGCAGCTTCAATGACTGCTGTCTTTTTATTATCAAAAAATCCAACTGGAACTTCTGTATCTTCAAAGAGAGAATTCTTTACAGTGCATTTTTCGATTGTGCCTTGCATTGCAGAAAGAAGGCAATCCAAAGTTCCTTCGCCTCCATCAGCAACAGGAAGAAAATCAAAAGTGATGTCAGAACAAATTTTTTGTACACTTTTTTTGAATACAGTACAAAAATTTTTGGCTGAGAGACTTCCTTTGAATGAATCTGGTGCGAGTAATATTTTCATTTTGTCAGCGGCAGAAGAAGAGACAAGAAGCGATTAAAAGCTGCCCGAAATAATAAAGGCTCAAGTTTGTAATTCGCAGACTGAATTTTGTTGTCGGGCCGAATGTGTTGAAAATTAAAACAACATCACTTATTGTAAATAAAATTGCACCTGCCGCATAGATGATTGCAGAACGTTCAAATCCGCTTGTAATACAGTTTCCTATAGCGATTGCTGTCATTAAAACTACGGCGCCGATATAAACAATTCCAAAAATCTTAAAAGCAGGTTTAACTTCAAAGCTTTTAAAAATAACAGTAAGAATAACTGCTGCAACAATAATTCCGCAGATGCATGAAATTAAAAGTGAATCCGAAAGTGGAATGAGTGCAACAAGATATAAAATATGTCCTGTTAAAAATGCTGCAATTCCTGCAAGAAATATTTTCTGGCCTGCTTTTTCAAATACAAATCTAAGATTTAAAAGAATATCTCCGAGAGCTCCAAAGAGAAGTCCGAGAAAAACAAATTTTGGAAGGCTTGAATCACAGTTTTCAAGAAAGTGAGTTGAGTAACCAATGTATCCGAGAATACAGAACATAACAGAAGCTGCACCTTTTAAAATTACAGCAGGTACATATTTTTCTTTATGTTCAACTGCAATAAAAGTTCCCTGAAGAATTATTCCGATAATGCTTGGAATTAAAATATATAAAAGTAATGTCATAATATTTACCTCAGAAATATTATAGCACGCCTTTTTGAATATTATAAATAAAAGTTTCTTCTTTGCCGTGACAAGTATAAGTTATTTTGATGCTGCGTTTGCCGGTTTGTATTTCGGTAACTGTTGCATTATTAAAAAGATCTATTGCTTTATAAAGCATTGCTTTCTGTTTTTCATTATAGTTTTTGGGATTATCGCTTGTCATGAGAACACTGCCGAAAAGTGCATTCAATGTAGTAAGAGCTTCGCGCTGTTTTTCTGAGAGTTTTATGTTGTCAGAACGGAGTAAAAAGACGTCCGGATCGTTTAAGAAAACTCTGTGGTCAAAAAGATGTCTGTAAATCGTGTTTCTTAAAGTGACTTTTGTTGAAAGACGTTCACGCATAAGATGGCGCATATACCATTCGTCGTCAAACTTTAGAGAAACATCCGGGCCGATTCTGAGATATTCAAAAAGACCAAAGCAGTTTGAAACGACAGCACCGCATCCGAGAATCAGTTTGTCTTTTAATTCTTCCCTTAAAAGTTCGTATGCTTTTTGTGCAAACTGAGCACGGCTGAATCCTTTGTGTTCTGTGACAGAAACGGCATACAGAAAATCGAGTTTAAAAAAGTCAAAACCCATGCTTTTGTAAAATCTTAAAGTTTCTTTTACATATTCAGCCGCATCCGGATTTGATAAATCAAGAGCGTAAAATCCGCTCCAGTTTCCGCCTGTTTTTACGGGGCGTCCTTTACTGTCCTTGCAGAACCAGTCTTTATGTGTGCGGAACAGATCAGATTTTTCTTCTGCAGCAAATGGAGCAAGCCAGATTCCTGCTTTCAGTTTTTTTGAATGAATTTTATCAACAATCGGTTTTAATCCGTCTGGAAATTTTTTTGAATCGATTGTAAGCCAGTCACCGACAAATGGTTCAAAGCCGTCATCAATCTGGAAAAGGTCAAATGGTTTTGAAATATTATCAAGAACGTCGGAAATGATTTTTTCGTTTATATTCTGATAGTGGTTGTACCAGCTTGTGTATCCGATAATTTTTTCTGCTTCTGGTTTTTCAAAATGTGAAAAATATTCTTCTTTTGCTTTTTCGATGTCCGTATCAAAGATGTAATCAAAAACTTTTATCGATTCATTTTTTTTAAGCGGAATGTTTTTGATGTCTGACTGTAAAATGACTTTGTTTAATTTTTTGTGATAGTCGATGTTTATGTAAGCTGTTTTGTAATTTAAGTTTCCGATGAAATGAGTTTCATTTCCTTTGAGGTAAGAAATATCGACAGCATGCAAAATGTTTTTGTCATATTTATGAAAAGTGCAGTCGCCGTATCTGTGAAGTGCGTATTTATTTTTTACATAAGATGGAATTTTTGTTCCGTCGAGAAGTCTGTCTTTGTAATGATATTCGAATGTATCTGTCCACGACTGATATCCGTTTAAGAAAAATAAATCTGATTTAGAAAAAGAAACAGGCTTATCAGTTTCTGCTGAAACGAGTTCGATGTCACAAAGAGCCTGCACTTCAACAGAATATCTCATCCGGTTTTTGTTTTCTGAAATTCTGACAGCTTCATTTGAAGATACTGTGGTTTTAGAAATTCCATTTAACAGATAAGTTAAAATCATTTCAGGCTCCCGAATATTTGAATTGAAAATACTAATTTATAGATATTCATTGAAAATAATTCAATGCTATCATTTTCTTCTGACTTTAAACTGAATTTTTGGTCCTGTTTTTTTGTCAGCAATTTTTTTGAATTTTTTATAAAGAATTTCCTGGGCACGAACGCTTTCTGTTCCAGTAACCTGACGGCGTGCAATCCAGACGCCATCGCTTCTTAACTGATGTGCGTTCATATTTGATTTAAAATATGTGTCGAGAGTTTCTTTTATTTCATTAAAAATGTCTGCTTCAAGAACCGGGAACATCAGTTCAATACGGCGGTCAAGATTTCTGTCCATCCAGTCCGCACTTGAAAGATATATTTCTCCCTGATTTCCGTTTTTGAAATAGAAAATTCTTTCATGTTCAAGATAACGGTCAACAATTGAAATAACCTGTATGTTTTCGCTCATTCCTTTTACTCCAGGAACGAGCATGCAGATTCCGCGGATATTGAGCATAACTTTGACACCGGCTCTGCTTGCATCGTATAAAGCGTTTATTACTTCCTCGTGAGTAAGGGAATTCATTTTTGCAATGATGAGTCCCGGGTTGGCCGGTGTAGATAATCTGATTTCGCGCTGAATCATTGCAAGAATATTTGACTTTAAGTTAACAGGGGCCATGCTCAGAACTTTCATCGATTGCAAAGCAGAGTAGCCTGTTACGATGTTGAAAAATGTTGTTGCATCGTTTGCAATTAAACTGTTTGAAGTAAAAAGTGAAAGGTCTGAATAAAGTCTTGCAGTTTTTGGATTGTAGTTTCCAGTTGAGAGGTGAACGTATCGTTTAATTGAGTTATCTTCTTTTCGAATGACCATTAAAATTTTTGCATGAACTTTTAAGTTTACAATTCCCTGAATTACAATAACGCCGGCTCTTTCAAGTTCATTTGCCCATGCTATATTCCGCTCTTCATCAAAACGTGCTTTCAGTTCTACAAGGACAGTAACCTGTTTTCCGTTCTGGGCAGCTTTTTTAAGGGCAGAAATAATCGGTGAATCGTTTCCTGTTCTGTAAAGGGTCATCTTAATTGCAATGACAGAAGGGTCTTCTGCGGCATCTGTAATAAATTTTACGACAGGATTGTAGCTTTCGTATGGAACGTGAAGGAGAACGTCTTTTTGTTTCAGTGTGTCCCAGTATGGTTCATCTTCCGGAAGGCTTTTTGAATAAAAATGTTCCCAGCTTTCAAATTTATATTTTGAAGTTTCTTCAAGCTGTCCTATTTCTAAGAGACATCCAGGATCAATAAGTTCATCACATTCGTAAATATCGTCAGCTGAAAGTTCAAGATTTTTCATCAGGAACTTTTTGATTGTTCCACTTGAATTGTTGCAGTTCAATCTTACAGCAAATGAAGACTGTCTTTTAATCAAAACCTCTTCCATTGCTTCGATAAAATTATTTCCGGAATCTTCATCAACTGCAAAGTCTGCATCGCGGATGACATTAAAAATCATTGATTCTTTTACTTCAAATCCAGGAAAAAGAGCTGTTCCGTATTCGAGGATAAGATTGTCAATCAAAGTAAACTGTTTTGCTTTTGTTTTTGCAGGAAGCCAGATCAGTCTGTTTATTCCGTTTGGAATCTGAACAAAAGCGATAGCCTGTTTTCCTTCTCTGATGAAAAATTCTTTGTTCATTGGATTGATGCCGGACATCGGTTTAAGAAGGAATGCTGCGTGATATTGAAGGTTTGAAATGAGCGGGAATGTTTCTGTGTCAGTTCTTAACGGAGTTAATAGCGGAAGAATGTTATCGTTAAATTCCTTCTGGCAGAAAGTTTTCTGTTCCAGTGTCATTTTTTCCGGTTTGACATAAACATAGCCTTCTTTTTCCAAAAGAGGAATTACTTCGTTATGAAGACATTCATTTTTCTGATTTACGACTTCGTGAGCACGAACAGAAATCTGTTTTAAAAGAGCTGATGGTGTAAAACCGGAAATATCTTTTTTACGGTTGTCAATTTTCTGTGCGCGTTTTATTGATGCAACACGAACCTGAAAAAATTCATTAAAGTTGCTTGTGACAATTGAAAGAAACTGAACGCGTTCCAGAAGAGGAATATCTTTTCTGCATGCTTCAAATAAAACGCGGTTGTTAAATTCTATCCAGGAAAGTTCTCTGTTAAAAAAAATATTTTTCTGCATCAGTTCCTCCAGTTGACGGTTATTTTTAATCGTTTATATTTATGATAAAATAATCCTGTATCCGAAAACGTATTCAAACATATTTGATTTTTCTGCAAGTGCCTGTTTTTCAAGAACGATGTTGTGTTTTGTTCGCGAAGTAATAAAAAGTGTATCGTTTTGTTTTGAAATAAAAAGGTTGTTTAATTTTTGTGAATGCGCGCGGTCAAGAGCATCTGCAATTCTTAAGATTGAAGTCAGTTTTAATATTATCATTCTGTCAGTACGCGGCAGTATTGCAAAATGTTCATCGTCCTGAGGAAGAGTTGCACCTCTGTGGTAGCGTGAAATCTGGGCAACGATTGTATTTTCATTTTTTCTGAGACCAAAGATTTCTGAATTTGAAATGATGTATTCACTGTGTTTCTGGTGGTCACCGATTCTGATAAACATTCCGATATCGTGCAGAATCGAGGCAACTTCCAGAAGCATTCTTGCTCTGTCATCAAGTGCAAGTTCATCTTTTAAAGTATCAAATATTTTAAGACTGACATCTCTTACATATAGAGAATGTTCAACATCACCATGATATTTTCTGAGCAGGTTTAAAGCGGAGGCTGTAATCTGAGAATAAAATTCTGTCTGAAGTTCACCTGCTGGATTTGAAATTTTACTGATGATTGCACCATTACGGATATTTGTATCAAGTACGGTAATCTTTTTTACATTTGTCAGCTGAATGAACATTTCATAAATTGAAAGTCCGATATAAAGCTGTGAGGCTTCATTAAAATCAATGTTGAATTTTGCAACAATTTCTTCTGTGGAATAAGTCTGAACTTCCTTAACGAATTTTTCATATTCTTCGCGGTCAATTTCCCAGATTCCGTCTGTAAGTTTTTTTCCGTATGTTAATGCGGCAAGTCTTGTTTCACCGCCGACAGAGTAAAACTGTTTTACTGTTGTCAAATCAAGATCTTCGTTTAATGAACCTTTTGTATTTAAAATAAACTGATGAATGTATCGTCTTATGTCGTCTGTTGTTGCGACAGACAAATTTAATGTCTGTTCGATTCTTATTGTTCCGATTTTGAGGGAATGTGCTCCCGCCATTTTTCCCTGTTTAATAAGCATCATTTCAGTTGAGCCGCCGCCAACTTCAAGAATGATTGCGTCATCATCAGTTGTTTTTCGTGAAAGCGATTTGATTTTGTCTGTAACGGCCAGATACATGAGACGGTTTTCTTCGATACCGTCAATGACTTTTACTTTAAAACCTGTTTTTGTTAAAATTCGGTCGAGAATCGGATCTGGATTTTTTGCTTCACGCAGTGCACTTGTTGCAATTACATGAGTCTGTTCCGGAGTGATTGCCCACGAAGCGAGCTGCTCTTTAAAGCGTTCAAGAATCTGTAAAATTAAAAGAAGATTTGCTCTTGAGATTGAGCCGGTTGTAAAAACATCTCTTCCAAGAGCAACAGGAAGCTCTGAGAAATCTATAACTTCCCAATCGTCATTATCTTTTACCTCGGCCACCAGAAGCCTAATTCCGATGGACCCGATTTCAATTACAGCTTCCGGTGTCGCCATGGCTAATCCTTATTAAAGTTTATCTATCAGCATAGAACATTTACCTGATGGAATAGGTAATGTCTTTTTCTTCTGGTCGAGAATATTGATAGTAAAGTAATAAAGCTTTTCACTTTCCATCTGAATTTCCCAGCCGCGGTTACTCTTGTTGCTCAAAATTGTAATGAGGTTGCGTTTAAGGGAAAGATTTTCGATTCCCATTATTTCGAGGTTTGGAATAATCCAGTCTACTGTTTTTCTTGGAAGACTGATTATAAGTCCAACGACATTTTCAATCATGAGGGCAATTGTAGAAAGTCCGACTGCCTGAAGGTAACGTGGACGAGGAAAATTTGACTTTCCGCGCATTGTAGGTTTACCTTCTTTTGTCGGTAAATATGCTTCAAAGAGATCTCCTTTGACTTTTGAATCATTTGGAGAAAGTCCTTCGAGAATGTAATACAGGTGTCTGATTGAACATTCGCGTGCAAGGTCAAAGCGCTGGTATTTTTCGAGACCCTTGATAACCATAAAGTTGAGCGAAGGGAATACAGAACCGCGGTAACCTTCACCGCTTTCCTTAAAGTCAGGACTGTCTGCAGAAAGAGACGGGAACGGATGATCTGTTCCGAAAGTCTTTGGATTTGTCAAATGAGAAATGAGCATATCTGCTTTGTCTGCATTTGGAATTTCTGCAAGAAGAGGCCAGAAGCCTGCTATAGTTTTCTGTGGAAGTATATTTTCTGATTTATCAAGGTCATGATAAAAACCTGTTTTAGGATTCCACATCATTGAGTTGATTCTTGTTTTGAGCGAGAAGTACATTTTTTTGTACTGAAAGCTCAATTCTTTGTCATTGAGAATATCGCCAAGCGCTGCCATGTGTGTTGCGTTGATTGCCATGGCTGCGTTAAAGTCTACAGGGTAATATGCTTTATCGCGTGGAGAGTTTGTCATTCCTGTTGCTGCAGGTGGAACTGCATAAAGTCCGTTAGACTTTTTAAAATTGGAATCAATCCATTCAATGTATTTCTGTAAAACAGGAACAACTTCCTTAACGCGTCTTTTGTTTGCAGATTTATGATAGAGATTAAATTCTGCCCATGCAAATAAAGGTAATCCAACGCCTTCCGGATTTGTTTTATCGAGAATAGGCTTGTTTTTCTTTAGATCGTATTTCCAGCGGATAGCTCCGTTTTTTTCCTGTCTTGCATAAAGATAATCAAGATTCTGGTTTGCAGGATAATTTCTGTTTGAATAAACTAAAAAGAAAGAAGAAAAAATAGAATCAAACTGATTTATAACATACATCTTGTCTTCCGGATAAACAAAGTATCCGTCCGGATCAGGTTCGCCCGATTTTGGATTAAGCCAGTAATCGCCGAGCCAGTTCCATGTTTTGTTATAAATGTCTACAAAATCCTGATCGTAAAAGTGGATTTTTGGGAAATCTTTTTTGTTCACAAAAACTCCTTTCTCCAGTCATCAATTTATAAAAAAATAGAAAATTTTTTGAACAAATTTGACTTAGAGAAGTTCTATCATTATATCACATTTTTTCTGATTTTACTCACAAATTTTCAAAAATTTTTAAATTTTATTCAGTTTTTTCGGCAGTTTCCGGAACTGCTTCTAAATCTCTGTAATAAAGTTTAATAATTTCGTGCTGTGATTTGTGTCTTGATTTTAACAAAAGCCCTTTCATGTTAGTTTTGTAAACATAACCTGAAGAGTTGTAGATTTCAAACTGAGGGTCAGTTCTGAAGTCCATGTTGTAAATCTGGATTCTGCGGAACGGATTGATTCCACAGATCACAACATAGTGAGTAAGCCCAAGAGGAAAATCTATATCAACGTATAGTGTTCTGTTTTCATCCATTGTGATTTTCAAATCGCGTGCGATTGTCCATGTCCAGACAGGAATTCCTTCAAGCATTCTGACTTTTGCAAAATGAGGATAATAGGTGTTGTTATGAACGATGACAGGATAAATTTCACACATCGTACGTAAATCAATTCCGGCAAGGTCAGAAAGATAAGAATTCAAAATGAGATAACCGCATTTTTCGATTGAAGCTGATTCTGATGCAATTCCATATAAAACAAATGCATCTCCGGCTGTTACGGCAGAAATTACAGAAAGATTTATGTCATTTTCAGAAAGTCTGATTTTGTTGCTGTCAAGTTTGCATGAATCGGCGATTTTTTTAACGCATGGTTCAAGAACAGGAGAAAGTTTTTCTGCAGCTTCAGAACCGGCATTTTTAAGTGTTACATAGGCATGTAAAATTCCGGCAGCCTGTGCAACTGTAAAATTATTGTCTGTAAGTTCAGAAGGCATTGAAAGAACGGCCATTACAGAAGCGTCGTGTTCATTGATGAGGAAATAGTCAGAAATATTGTCCTGTGTAAAAAGTTCACATGATTTTGTAATGAGAGCCTGTGAAATCATGTTTTTAAAGTTTTCCATCTGGATCTGAAGTCCTGGAGCTGTATTTGCGAGAGAACCAAAGAAAGGTGATGACTGATAAGTTCTTTTTGAACCTTTTACAAAAGCTTCTGGAACAGTATTGAGGGCTTCGTTGTAACGGCCTTCGTTTGCCATTATTGCTGTGTACGAAACGACTGTCTGTTCTGTGAGGTTTGTGTTGAATGTCATATCGCTCTGACTCTGTCTCATAAATTCTGAGATGATTGTCTGGCTGAGAGTGTTCAGAGTATTCTGCCATTCTGCGCGTGTTGCTCCGGCAAGTTCTGAAACAGAATCGATAGAGAATTCTGTCTGTTTAACATAAGTGCTGTAGCGTGCAAATTTGGAATTCTGAAGCAATACGAGTCTGTTTGTATCGAGGTGCGGGGCAATAAGTGAATATGAAGAATTTTTTCCTTCGAGAATTGCCTGTTTTGCTTTCTGTTCTGTAAAAGAATATCCGTTTAATGGTTTTGTATTGATTGAAACTTCAGAAATTTTATCTGGAAATTCTCCTGTAATCATCAAAGGAGAAGTTTCTGAGTCGTCTGAAAGGGCAAATGTAATTTTAATTCCATCAGAAAAATTAAGTGTAAAAGCTTTGTCTGTAGATTCATAGGAATTTAAGACAGCTTTCTGAGTTTTGTTTCCAGAAAGAAATTCTACAGGATGACTGTCATCGCCTGAAAACTGGATTCCGTTGTAAACAACCTGAAACTGGTTTTTCAGAGTCGGGTTTCCGGGAGTTGTCTCGGCTTCGATGAGTGTAACCCTCATTGAATGAATGGTTTTTCTTATGATAGAATCGCTTCTAAATTGAATTACAAAAATGCCGACAATAATAACGGCGTAAAGGGCAAATAGTCCCAGTGACTTTCTAACAATATGATTACGCATTTTGTTTAGTTTAGTCGACTAGCAAGGGAAAATCAACTATTTGGATACTTTTTATAGGAAAAAACGATGTTAAAAAACATGATTTCTGCAGATTTTAGTGCAATTAAGAGAAAAATTGCGGCACTTTCATTTATTTTTATTTTAACTGGTGGAATTTATGCAGCTGATGTCAAAGGAAAAAATTCCACATCACCTGCAAAACAGAATACTCAGACAAAAGAATCAAATCCGCGCGTCAAGTTTGTTCAGGGACTTCAGAAAACTCTTGCAGCGGGAGATCTTGAAAAAGCAATTTCTGCATTTGATGAACTTTCAGAAAATCTTTCTTCTGATACAGGACTTATGCTGATTAAGGCTTCACTTTTGATTTCGGCATCGAGACTTGATGAAGCGTCAAAACTTCTGAATGAACTTGAAGCAAAAGATGCATCAAATCTTGATGTTCTTGAAATGAAAATTGTTGTTGCAAAAGCACAGGGACCAAAAGGTGGTGCTGCAAAATCGAGTGCAATTTCTAAAGTTCTTGCAATTGATCCGAACAATGCGACTGCAAATATTGAACTCGGTCAGGAACAGGTTATCAGTCATAAATACAAAGCTGCGAAAAATTATTTTTTGAAAGCACTTAAAAAGGCACCAAAAGATTTTAATGCGCTTTTTGGTCTTGGACAGACTTCATATTATTTAAATGAAATTGATGATGCCCGTGAAGCTTTTGAAAAGATGCTTGCAGTTAATCCGAATGAAGCAATCGCATATCAGTATCTTGCAAAACTTGATGCAGAAAAAGAAAATTATAAATCTGCAATTGAAAATGTAAAAAAAGCAATTTCACTTGAAGACAACAATTATGAATATTACATGGATCTCGGAACATATTCACGCTTTGTCGGAAAATTTCAGGATGCAGAACAGGCATGGACAAAAGCAATTTCATTGAATCCGGAATATTTTCTTGCTTACGCATACAGGGCAGGTCTTTATGATGAACAGAATAAATTTGCACAGGCTCTAGAAGATTACCGCATGGTAATTGAAACAAATCCGAAATACTATTTTGCATACGAAGCTCTTGGGATTCTTGCATGGCATGAAGGCAACTGGGAAGAAGCGCGCCTTGCATTTGAAAAAGCATACGGTTACAACAAAAACAATATTTCATATCCGCTGATGATTGCAGTCTGCTATCACAAGCAGGGCAAAGCTCAGATGGCAAAGATGTTCCTCGAAAAAGTGATGAAGGAAACTGCAGACAAAACAACAGTTGAATTTCAGATGATACGCCTTTATCACGACATGGGACCTGGAAATGCAGAAACCGACATTGCATTAAAAATCCAGAAAGAAGAAAGTTCTCAGAAACGCGGAAAACTGTTGTTTTACTTTGGTCTTTATTACGAACTTAAAGGAAAAGATCAGCTTTCTGTAAAATATTACGGCGAAGTTACAAACATGCAGAGTCCGATGTTTTTTGAATACAGACTTGCAGAATGGGGATTTAATAAATGAGCAGCACAAAAAAAGTTTTGACACTTGACGGAAGAAAAATTACATTACTCGGAACAGCTCATGTTTCAAAAGAAAGCTGTGAGGAAGTAAAGACAGAAATCATAAATGAAAAACCTGACTGCGTTGCAATTGAACTTGATGAGCGCCGTTACAATTCTATGATGGATCCGGACAGCTGGAAAAAACTCGACATCGTAAAAGTTTTAAAACGCCGCGAAGGTTTTTTAATGCTTGCCAATTTAGTACTCGGATCTTTTCAGCGCAGAATGGGAAAGAATGTCGGAGTAAAACCCGGTGATGAAATGATGGCTGCAATTACATGCGCAAAAGAAAACAACATTGAGTTTTCTCTTGTCGACCGTCCTATTCAGATTACACTCCGCCGTGCATGGGCAAAAAATAATTTCTGGGGAAAGTGCAAACTTCTTGCTTCACTTGTTGCAAGTGCATTTGATAACGAACAGATTTCAGAAGAACAGATAGAAAATCTTAAGAAAGAAAATGAAATGGATACGATGATGGGAGAACTCGCAGAATATCTTCCGACTGTAAAAGAAGTTCTCATTGATGAACGCGACAGATATCTTGCAACCCACATCTGGAATTCAAAAGGAAACAACATCGTTGCAGTTCTCGGTGCGGGGCATCTTCCTGGCGTTGAATCATATCTTACAAAAATTGCAGAACAGAAAGCAGTCACAGATACAAGTGACATCGAAACAACTCCTGCTGGTGGCGTTGCAGGAAAAGTCATCGGATGGGCAATTCCACTTATCATCGTAGGACTTATTGCTTATGGTTTTATCGCGCACGGAAAAGATGTCGGAAGTGACATGGTATTTAAATGGATCATGTGGAACGGAAGTCTTGCGGCAATCGGTTCTCTGCTTGCACTTGCAAATCCGATTACAATCATCGTTGCATTTGTCGGAGCGCCGCTCACATCTCTTTGTCCTTTAATCGGCGTCGGAATCTTAACAGGAATTACACAGGCAGTTGTCTGCAAACCAAAAGTTGAAGACATCGAAAAACTTCAGGATGATGTATGTCACTTCAAAGGCTGGTATACAAATAAAATTCTGCGCGTATTCGTAGTTTTCTTTTTATCATCGCTTGGTTCCACAATCGGAACATTCGTCGCAGGCGGAAAGATTGCACTACTTTTGAAAAATCTTGGAATGTAGATTTAGGTTGGAATTTATGAAAAAAGTTTTATGTTTAATTGCATTTGCTGTTTTAGGTTTTGCAGTTATTTCATGCGGAGATTCTGAAAAGAAAACAGGTACTGTACTTTCTATAGATTTTCAAGTTGAAAATAAACTTACTGATAAAATTAAGAAAAAAATTTCTGAAGGTAAGTACGATCTTAATGAAACTGATAAAGAAGGTTACAACTTCTTTACGCGAAATATTTCAAATTTAAACATTCCTGATTTTAATTATCTCATCGATGCAGGAATGAAATTTGATAAAGCTGATAACAATCTTAACTATCCAATTTTTATTTATCTTAACAGCGGAAAACCAAATAAAGAATTTATTACTGCCCAGCTGCATAATCTCAGTGATTTAAAAATCAGAGACCGTAATGGGAATAATCTTATGCAGTATCCTTGGATGATAGAGAACGGATTTTTTTATACCCTTTACAAAGGTGGTGCATTTGAAGAAAAGAAAAACAGTGACGGTATCAGTGTTTATACTTCTCTTGTAAAGGCAGATAGAAATGACATATTAAAATTTCTTTTTGCGGAAAAAAAGGCAGCTCTCAATATTGCTGAAGATGAATTTAAAACAGTTTATGATTATCTGAACACTAAAGATAAATCTCTCGCTTCTGTATTTAAGAAAATGTTTAATGACAGAAGTGTAATGAATTCTCCAGTTGATTATACGCGTCCTCAGGTAAGAAGACCTGCAGACAGAATGACTGATTATAAAATGAAAATAATGTGTCCAATCGAAGGTGTGTCTCTGAATCATACGGGTAAAGAAGAACAGGCGATGGTGTATGCATTATGCGATATTGTTCTTGATGACGGAACGAAAATTCCGGCTGGCAAAAATATTTTTATTTATGAGATTATTCCGGACAGATTTGTTGTTGAAGATGATTATGTATGTCATGTTTATACAGCAGGATCTTCTGATAGAAGTTATTTTGAAATTACAGACCGTTATGTTTCAGGACATATTTCAGGAGATAAAGAAGAACTGGCATTGCTTAGTACAGGTGCACATTCGTGGTTAAATAATCCACCAGAAACAGCTCCTGAATCATTTGATGATTATAACTTCAATGATTTTTACAACGGTGATTACGCAGAACCTGTTGAAACTGCGTTGCTTATAAACGGAAAAGTTTTTGATATAAACATAGAATTACAGGATGTTAAAGGTTATGACTTTGAATTTGAGTATGGCTGGGCAAACAGTCTTAATATTATAAGACTGTCAGAACATGATCCGTTCCCTTTTACATCTTTCTGGGTTCTTGATAATTTAACAACGACATATCTCGGTTCTCAGAGTTTACGAAGACGACATTCTTATCAGACAGAGTTCATATGTAAGAAAGTCAAAGAAGACAGAGCATTCCCAATGACAATTTCGCTTGTAAAGGTGAATACCGAAGAAGAGAGTGTAGAAACAACTTCATGGACTTCTGACTATCCGTATGATTACAGATCTTGTCCACCTGCTGAATATGAATATTACCCGTTCTATTGGTATGGGGAATGAAAAAAAAGAAAAAACATGAAAAGAAATATACTGTTTATTTTTATATTTGCTATTTTAGCAGTTCCATTTTTTGCGCAGAAATATGTTGCTATTGATTCTGATTACCGTGATATGAAATACGGAAGACATGGCTGGCATTATGTGATTGAAAACAGGGTTAATGTCAGAGATGGAAGTGGAATAAATGGTAACATACTTTTTCAGTTGAACGCTGGAGATAAGGTTCAGATAAAAGGGTATGACTGGGATGAAGAACTTTATTATGCTGGTGATTACTATGCTCACTGGATAAAAATTTCCTGTTCAAGGGGAGATGGTTATATCTGCGGGCGCTATGTTTCTTGCAAAGAAGTGGAATGTGACTTTGACGGTGATGGTGTTGAAGAAGTATTTGCCTGTTTAAATTTAAGCAATTCTGAAAAATGTCCCATTCATGAATATATGATGAGTTTTGATAATGTTGATAAAGAACATGTTCTGATTAAGAACGGAACAGTCAGACACATTGATTTTGAAAGTATTTATGGTGGTCCGATTAAAAAGGATGCCGAATATTTCTGTGTATGTGCCAATGAATTAAATCCGAAAGTAAATTTTATTTGCGTAAGAATAGGTTTTGGCGATGGCGGTGGTTTGTGGAATACAGATAAATATTTTTATTTTGATAAAAATGGTGTCTTGAAATATTTTACATCTCTTTCAGAATCTCATTATGAAATGGATTCTGACCATATTGAAAAATTTATCTTTGAAGATAATAAAGTAATAAAAAAAATTGAACATACAAAGTGGGAACATTGTAAAGAACTTCCAACGGAATATTCAGAAGAGGTCTTTACCTGGGACGGAGAAAATTTCAGATAACCTGGAATTTTTATTTACTTAAACACCTTCTGCACTAATTCATGAACATCGTTTACACAAATAATGTCATCCTCTTTTGCCGGAGCGATGACATTTTTATATCCAAGACCGATTGCAGTTTTTGCTCTCTGCTTGATGCGTGACACAGGTCTGATTTCTCCTGCAAGAGAAAGTTCTCCGATAATAACAGTGCTGTCTTTTACTGCAATTCCGCTTCGAGCAGAGTAAAGTGCTGCTGCAAGGGCTGCATCGATTGCACTTTCTGTGAGACGAACTCCGCCTGCAACATTGATGTAAATATCCTGATCTGAAAAATGCATTCCTGTTCTTTTTTCGAGAACGGCTGCCACTCGGCTTACTCTGTTTGAATCAATTTTTTCTGAATAGACTCTTGTTAAAGAACTTTTTGCCGGAACTGTCAAAGCCTGAATCTCAACTAAGAAAACTCTCGTTCCTTCAAAGACAGTACTCACTGCAACACCGTTCGGAAGTCCGCCGTCTCTTCTCGTGATGAACATCGTACTCGGATCTCCGACAGTCTTCAAACCTGATTCACTCATTTCAAAAATTCCAAGTTCATCAACACTGCCAAATCTGTTTTTGTACGCGCGTAAAAATCTTATTTCATCGTTATTGCGTTCAAAAGAAATTACAGTGTCGACCATATGTTCGAGTGCTTTTGGTCCTGCAATGTTTCCGTCTTTTGTAACATGACATGTCATGATTAAAACGCTGTCATTTTCTTTTACCCATCCGACAAGTTCGTTAGTGCAGTATTTCAATTGATTGACAGTTCCCGGAATGATTCCGCCTTCGATTGAATAGACTGTCTGAATGGAATCAATTATTACGAAAGATGGTTTTAATTCCACGAGTGCATCAGTGATATCTTCGAGCCGCATCGTGCACATTATCTGAATGTTATCGCAGCTTAAACCGAGACGGTTTGCGCGCGCTTTAATCTGGCTTGAGGATTCTTCTCCTGAAACATAAAGAACAAGACCTGCATTTCTTTTTTCAAAAGTTGCTGCAGTCTGCAAAAGCAAAGTTGATTTTCCGATTCCAGGTTCTCCTGCGAGTAAAATTGCAGATCGTTTTGTCGCACCTGTTCCACCGAGAACTCTGTCAAACTCTTCGATGCCAGTCGAGATTCTGTCGTCATCCATTGCAGTGACATTTGAAAGTGACATCGGTTTTACTTTTACTGCAATGTTGTTCGGACTAACAGAAGAAAGTGCATTCGGATCTGTAACACATTCTTCCATCGTGTTCCACGAACTGCATTCAGGACATCGTCCGAGCCATCTCGGCTGAGTAAATCCGCAGTTTGAACATTTATAGAAAATCGAAATTTTTTTCTTTGCCATTTGTTTTTCCTTTATGTGGAATTTTCTTCGCCGCGATTGATTATAGTTTTCAGAAATCGATTGCAGTTTTAGAAATTCCACCTAAAACGAAATCGCGTCAAGTGATGAGCTTTCTGCTTTTTCATTTTTGTTTTTTATTATAACAAATATTTTATTTGGCGCACATGAGAGCCACTGTCCGGGTTTAGAAATTTTTCCGCCTGTAATGCACGTTTTGTTCGGGCAAGGTGAATCAGAAATCCAGACATTCTTGTCTTTAATTACTACTGTAGTTTTTCCGATTATTCCATCAATAGAAACAACCTGGTTTCTGCCAAGGTCATATTCGTATTCCGCATCAGGCGAAGAAATGTATAAAACCGGGCTTTCTTTTCCTGAAAATATAGTACGCAGAAAGACAAAAAAAATAACCAAAAAAATTAAAATAATGAGAAAATCTGCTGTTTTTAATTTGAATTTTATTGACATATTTGCATTCTCATTGTATATTATATTTAGCTTGTAAATAAGCTGATAAACTCTCTCCGATGTCCAGCTTGCTGGACGGTAGAGCTCTTGGAAAGCGTTGCTCTTCGAGAGCTCTATTTTTTTGCCCTGATGTATTTTCCGCAGCTTCAGCTTTTTCAGGGCTTTGTAAACCGGCATCACTTCTGCGACAGCCGGTTTTGTAAATTCCACTTATTTTGTAAAAACTGTTCCGGCTGGTACTGATTTTGTGACCCAGGTATTACCGCCGATCGTGCTTCCTTTTCCGATTACAGTTTCTCCGCCGAGAATTGTGGCTCCGGCATAGATTGTAACGTCATCTTCGACAGTAGGATGGCGTTTTGCGTTCTGCAGTTCTTTTTTTACGCTGAGGGCGCCGAGTGTGACACCCTGGTATATTTTTACGTTGTTTCCGATTACAGTTGTTTCTCCGATTACGATTCCCGTACCGTGGTCGATAAAGAACGATTCTCCGATTTTAGCGCCCGGATGAATGTCGATTCCAGTTTTTCCGTGAACGTGTTCGCTCATGATACGCGGAATGATCGGAACACCGTTTTTGTATAAAAAGTATGCAATTCTGTGAACGACGATTGCTTCAAGTCCTGGGTAAGAAAGGATAACTTCTTCTTTGTTCATTGCGGCAGGGTCTCCGCGGACTGCGGCTGCGACATCGAGCTGTACAAGTCTTCTGATTTCCGGAATTTCTTTGATTAAAGCGCAGACTGTTTTTTCGGCGAGCGGGTAGCAGTGTGAGTTCTGGATGCTTGTTTTTTCGCTGTCTGTGGAATTTGCCCCACCGGCATCTTTGTTTGTTACTACAAAGACGAGTGCTTTCTGGATTTCTGTAGTCAAAATCGAAATTATTCTGTTTACATGAAGTCCTGTAATGTAGCGGAGGTTACCGGTCCCGATGTTTTCTTCATATTTAAAACCCGGAAAAATCAGTGACTGAAGGTCCTGGAGTACAGAAACTACATTCTGTCTGTTCGGAAAGTTTTCGGCTCCGGATCTGTTGATTCCGCCCTGCTTTTCGTAAGATTCCATTATGTCGTCAATCATTGCGTCTATATTCATAAAAATATCCTTTTCTAAAATATAGCAAAAAAAACATGAAAGCAAAAGTGAAAAAGCAGATGATTTTTCAAAGGAATTTTAAGGCTTAAAAATTCCTCTGCCGGCCTTAAATTCTATTGACACAAACTCTCTATTTGTATATATTTTTACAACACATCATTTTCAATGGGGTTTATGCCCTTGTAGCTCAGTCGGTAGAGCGCAACCATGGTAAGGTTGAGGTCCGCGGTCCGATTCCGCGCGGGGGCTCTACAGAATGGGAAGATTGAGCATTGGTGTTGAAAACGAAATTGTTTTTTAGGAGTATATAGTATGGGTAGCAAGAAAAAAGGTGCAGTTGAACTTATCGCTTTACAGTGTTCAGAATGCAAACGTAAGAACTATACAACATCAAAGAACCGTAAGAATATCCAGGGTAAACTTGAATTAAACAAATATTGCCCTTGGGACAAAAAGCACACATTGCACAAAGAAACAAAAATCAAATAATTCAATTATTTGACAGTTTAAATTTGTTAATTATCCGGGTTTCCGGTGATTATAAATTAGGTCAGTAGTTCAGTTGGTAGAGCATCGGTCTCCAAAACCGAGTGTCGCGGGTTCGAGTCCTGCCTGGCCTGTTATTTCATTTTATTTGAGTTGAGGAAGTTATGGCTAAAATTACTAATTTTTTCAGAGAAAGTGTTGGTGAATTGAAAAAGGTTACTTGGCCAACAAGAGACGATGTATGGGCATCTGTAAAAGTAGTTATCGTTTTAACTATCATCATGTCTATTCTTCTTGGACTTCTTGACGCAGGATTTACAGCACTTTACCAGTTGTTGATGAAATAGGGAGGCCCTTATGTCTAAGAACTGGTACATTCTTCATACTTATACTGGTTATGAAGGAAAAATCGAAAGAACAATCCGTACATATCTTGAAGCTGGTGACCTTGATCCTGCAATCGTATGCAATGTCAAAGTTCCGGTTGAAGAACTTGTAGAAATTAAAGACGGTAAAAAAAGAACACGCAATAATAAATTTCTTCCGGGCTATATCATGCTCGAGCTTGATCTTCCGGATTTAGGATGGAAAGCAACTTGCAGTGCCATCCGTCGTATTCAGGGAGTTACAGGTTTCGTTGGAACAAATCCAAATGAAAGACCTAGACCAATTTCTGCAGAAGAAGCAAAAATTCTTTTACAGAAAGCCGGAGAAATTAAAGGCGAAAAACAGGTTCATGTTAAACAGACATTTGCTGTCGGCGATCAGGTTAAAATCAATGACGGACCTTTTGCTACATTCAGCGGTTCTGTAGAAGAAGTCAACATGGAAAAAGAAAAACTTCGTGTTATGGTACAGATCTTCGGTCGTGCTACTCCGGTAGAAGTTGATCTTTTACAGGTTGAAAAGTTAGTTTAATTTTGCAATTCAGGCTCAGCGCAAGCTGAGAGTATATACCTGAAATTGGGAGAAGTATCGGTCCGTTGGACGTCTGGCACTTCGCTAGAAACGGGAACTATAATGTTCCCTTTCACACCAATCTTAAGGAGATTCAAAAATGGCAAAAAAGCAGATTACAGCTCAGATCAAATTGCAGTGTCCTGCAGGATCAGCAACACCTGCTCCACCTATTGGACCGGCTCTCGGACCACATGGTGTTCCAGCTCCAAAATTTGTTCAGGAATTTAACGACAGAACTAAGTCAATGGAAAAAGGACTTATCATTCCAGTTGTTATTTCAGTTTACTCGGACAAATCATTCACATTTATTCTCAAGACTCCACCAGCAGCAGTTCTTATCAAAAAGGCTTGCAAACTCGACAAAGGTTCTGCAAATCCACTTCGCGATAAAGTAGCTAAGCTCTCGGCTAAAGATCTTGAAGAAATCGCAAAAACAAAGATGCCTGATATCAGTGCAAACGATATCGAAGCAGCAAAAAAAATCATCGCCGGTACTGCACGCAGCATGGGCGTAGAAGTGGAGGCCTAAATGAAACACGGAAAGAAATATCGCGCATCAGTGGCCAAATACGATCTTACTAAAAAGTATGATGTTGCTGCTGCATGTAAAATGGTTCAGGACATGAAAATTGCAAAGTTTGATGAAACTGTAGAAGCACACGTTTCACTTCGTCTCGGAAAGAGCGATACAGTTCGTGATACTTTGGTATTCCCTAACCAGTTCAAGGCAGAAAAAAGAGTTTTGGTATTCTGTAAAGAAGACCGCGTAAAAGAAGCTCTTGATGCAGGCGCAGCATTCGCTGGTGCTGACGAATACATCGAAAAAGTAAAGGGTGGATGGCTCGATTTTGATATCGCAGTTGCTACACCTGATATGATGAAAGACGTAGGACGTCTTGGTATGGTACTCGGCCGCAAAGGTCTTATGCCTAACCCAAAGACTGGTACAGTTACAGCTGACATTGCTAAAGCAATTGCAGAACTTAAAAAAGGTCGTACAGAATACCGCGCTGACAAAGGTGGTGTTGTACATATCGCTGTTGGTAAATGTTCAATGGGTGCAGATAAAGTTGCAGAAAACATTAATACACTCCTTTCAGAAATCAACAGAAAGAAACCTGCAGATGCAAAAGCCGGCTATGTTCAGACAGTTTCAGTAAGTTCAACTATGGGACCTGGTGTCTGGGTTGACTTCAAGGAAGAGGAGTAACGTATGGCAATTACTAAAGTACAGCCTGCAAAAGCAGAAGCTATTGAAGCTGCAAAAAAGACTCTCGGTGAATATAACGACTTCATCTTTACAGAATACCGTGGTCTTACTGTAGAACAGATTACTACTCTCCGCGACAAACTCCGCGCAAGCAACTCTGCAATCAAAGTTATCAAAAATAACTTCGCAAAAATTGCTTTCAAAGATTTAAACGTAGAAAACGTAGAAGATTACCTCTCTGGCCCAACTGCTATTGCAATGGCTAAAGAAGATTCTAACGAAACAGCAAAAATCCTTTTTGACTTTGCTAAAGAAGTACCTGCACTTCAGATTAAAGGTGCTTACGTTAACAAAGAAATTTACGACACAGCAAAAATTGAAGCATATTCAAAAGTACCTGGCAAGAAACAGCTCATCGCTATGCTCATGTCAGCTATCAATGGACCTGCTCAGAAACTCGCTGCAACATTGCAGGCTTATGTCGAGAAACTCGAAAAAGAAGGACCAGCTGCCGCAGCTCCTAAAGCTGAAGCAGCAGCAGAAGCAGCACCAGCTGCCGAAGCACCAGCAGCAGACGCTGCAGCTCCACAGGCATAATTGCTTCTGGACTAAAACATTATTTAAGCACGGTCAGGCTTCATAGCTGTCGACTGTCCGTGTAACAATAGCAGAAACTTTCTTGAGAAGGTTGACTGCAGACGATCTGTGAGCATGGGCTATTAAGTTCCACTTACAGACGAAAACATATTTTATTATTTATGGAGAAGACAATATGGCAGCTCTCACAAATGATCAGATTCTTGATGCAATCGCATCTATGTCAGTTCTTGAAGCTTCAGAACTCGTTAAAGCAATGGAAGAAAAATTCGGCGTTACAGCAGCAGTAGCAGTAGCAGCAGCTCCTGGAGCAGCTGGTGGTGCAGCAGCAGCTGAAGACGAACAGACAGAATTCACTGTAACTCTTGACAGCTTTGATGCAGCTAAAAAGATCGGAGTTATTAAGGCAGTTAAAGCTCTTACTAACCTCGGACTTGGTGAAGCTAAAGCTCTCGTTGAAGGTGCTCCAGCAACAGTTAAAGAAGGACTTTCTAAAGCTGATGCAGACAAATGGATCGCTGAAATCGAAGCAGCTGGTGGTAAATGTTCAAAGAAATAAGTTTAAGCTTGTTTCATGAATAAAATTAAGGCAGACTTTGGAGTAAATTCCGGAGTCTGCTTTAGTCGTTTAAATTTATATTTGATTTTTTTTATAAACATTGAATAAGGCTGCTTTTTTGTGCTGTGACGGAGTTTCCTCATGTAGCAATTAAGACAGACCGGAAGATGTTTCCTTTAATATTGGGGGCAAGATGTTCGCAAAAAGCCGGACAATCAACCGCAAGTATATCGGTAAAGATATCCAGAATTTCATGGAAATCCCTAACCTCATCGATATACAGACTTCATCTTACGAATATTTTTTACAGAAACAGAAGCTGGACAATGGAGAACCATTGGCTGAACAGGGTCTTCAGGAAGTATTTACTTCTACATTCCCTATCGAAAGTCCAAATGGTGACATGTCGCTGGAGTACGAGTTTTATGAACTCGATACTGAAAACATTAAGTTTTCTGAATTTGAATGTAAACAGAAGGGGCTCACTTACGCAGTTCCTTTGAAAGCTCGCATCAATTTGAACTTCAAAGAAACAGGTGCCATTCTTCAGAAAGATATATACATGGGTGATATTCCACTCATGACAGATCGTGGAACTTTCGTAATCAACGGTGCAGAACGCGTTGTAGTTTCACAGATCCACCGTTCTCCTGGTGTAATTTTCAATCATGAGAAAAACGTTTTCGGAAGCCGTATCATTCCTTACCGCGGATCATGGCTCGAATTCGAAATTGACCAGAAGAAAGATTTGATTTACGCAAAAATCGACCGCAAGAGAAAAATTCTTGGAACTATTTTCCTTCGTGCTCTCGGATTCGAAACTCGCGAACAGATCATCAAACAGTTCTATCTCACAGAAAATGTAAAAATTTCTGATTCACGAGATGGACGTGACAGCCTTGTAGACAAAGTTCTTTCTAAAGCTGTTATGGTTAAAGACGAAGAAAATGGCGGCGAGAAAAAACTTTACGCAGCCGGAACAAAACTTCGTCCGCATGAAATTGATGATCTCATTGCTAACGGCGTTAAACAGATTGAAGTTATCAAATTTGATACACGCAAAAATGTAAACAACAAAGATGAGAAAAATGCATCACTCAATTCACAGGTAATCATTAACTGTTTCGAACGCGAAGCTGTTAAGTTCCAGAGAGAAGGTGCAGAAAATGACGAACCGACAAAAGAAGACGCAATTTCAGAAGTTTTCAGCGTATTAAAACCTGGAGAACCGATGACTGTAGAAGCAGCTGAGAAAGATCTCAGAAACATGTTCTTCTCTCCACGTCAGTATGACCTTGGTCGTGTTGGTCGCTATAAGCTCAACAAAAAACTTGACTACAAAGAAAATCATGAAGAAACAACTTTGATCGAAGACGATATCATTCAGACAATGAAGTTCCTGATCAGAGTTTACACTGGCGATGAACAGACAGACGATATCGATCACCTCGGTAACCGTCGTATCCGTTCTGTCGGTGAATTGATGACAAACCAGCTTAAGACTGCTTTTGCAAGAATGGAACGCATTGCAAGAGAAAGAATGAGCCTTAAAGAAACTGAAACAATGAAACCACAGGATTTGATTTCAATCAAACCTATCGTTGCTTCAATCAAAGAATTCTTCGGTTCATCACAGCTTTCTCAGTTCATGGATCAGGTTAACCCTCTTGCAGAACTTACTCATAAGAGACGTCTTAACGCTCTCGGTCCTGGTGGTCTTTCTCGTGACCGCGCAGGTTTCGAAGTTCGTGATGTACACTATACTCACTATGGTCGCATGTGTCCTATCGAAACTCCTGAAGGACCAAACATCGGTTTGATCGTATCACTTGCTATTTATACTCGTGTTAATGATTACGGCTTCCTTGAAGCTCCTTACCGCAAGATTGAAAACGGTAAAGCAACAAAGAAAGTTGAATATCTTTCTGCAATGGACGAAGACAAATATGTAATCGGTCAGGTTTCAGAAGGTATGAAATCAGATGGAACTTTCGCAACAGATGTTATTTCTGTTCGCCATCGTGGAAACTACGACCAGCGTTCTCCAATGGACGTTCAGTACATGGACGTTTCACCACGCCAGGTAATTTCAGTTTCTGCAGCCCTCATTCCATTCCTTGAACACGATGACGCCAACCGTGCGCTCATGGGTTGTAACATGCAGCGTCAGGCTGTTCCACTTTTGTTCCCAGAACCACCTTATGTTGGAACTGGTATGGAAAAGAAATGTGCTTATGACTCAGGTGTTCTTATCAAGGCTAAGCGCGCAGGTGAAGTTGTTTACGTTTCTTCTGAAGTTGTAAAAGTTAAACCAGAAGATGGTAAACGTGGTGAACTTGATGAATATACATTGCTCAAGTATCAGCGTACAAACCAGGATACTTGTTATCACCAGAGACCAACTGTAGAAGTTGGAGAAAAAGTTAAGGTTGGATCAGTACTTGCTGATGGACCTGCAACATTCAATGGTGAACTTGCTCTTGGACGCAACCTTCTTGTCGGATTCGTTCCTTGGAACGGATATAACTACGAAGACGCCGTACTTATCAGCAAACGCGTTGTAAAAGAAGATATGTATACTTCTATTCATATTAAAGAATTTACAACAGAAATTCGTGAAACTAAACTTGGACCAGAACGTGTAACTCGTGATGTTCCAAATACAGCAGAAAAGAATCTTGATAACCTTGACTCAGAAGGTATCATCCGCATCGGTGCAAAAGTTCGCTCAGGAGACATTCTTGTTGGAAAAGTAACTCCAAAGAGCGAAGCAGAAACTACACCGGAATTCAAATTGCTTAACTCAATCTTTGGTGAAAAAGCAAAAGAAGTCCGCGACAGTTCACTTAAATTGCCACACGGTGTTGAAGGTGTCGTAATTGATGTTCAGCGTCTCAGAAGAAGTGAAGGCGATGATTTGAGTCCTGGAGTTGACGAACAGATTAAGGTTCTCATCGCTAATAAACGTAAACTCCGCGAAGGTGATAAGATGGCCGGACGCCACGGAAACAAAGGTGTCGTATCTCGTATCCTTCCAGAAGAAGATATGCCATACCTCGAAGACGGAACTCCACTTGATGTTTGTTTGAACCCACTTGGTGTACCTTCTCGTATGAACATCGGTCAGATCATGGAATCTGAACTTGGTATCGCAGGTAAATATTTAAGTGAGTTCTTTGAACTTCCAGTTTTCCAGTCACCTTCACAGGAAATGATTGATGAAAAACTTAAAGAAGCTAACAAAGTTCTCAAAGAACACGGAATTGGAATTGACATCAAACCTGGTTGTAAACAGATTGTTCGTGACGGTCGTACAGGTGAAGCATTCATCAACCCTATTTTTGTCGGCGTAATTTACTATCTTAAATTGCACCATCTCGTTGATGATAAAATGCACGCTCGTTCAACTGGGCCTTACTCACTTGTTACTCAGCAGCCTCTTGGTGGTAAAGCACAGTTCGGTGGTCAGCGTCTTGGAGAAATGGAAGTATGGGCACTCGAAGCATACGGTGCTGCTAACACACTCCAGGAAATGATGACAATCAAATCGGACGATATGAATGGTCGTTCAAAAGTATATGAAGCAATTGTTAAGGGAGATCCTTCAACACCAGCAGGTGTTCCTGAAGCATTTAACGTAATGGTACAGGAACTTCGTGGTCTGGCTCTCGACTTTACAATTTATGATGATAAAGGTAAGCAGATTGCCCTTACAGAACGTGACCAGGAATTGATCGATAAGGCAGCTACTGGTTTCGATAAGGAGAATGCAAATGCGTGATATTCAGGATTTTGATTCAATTAAATTAAAACTTGCCTCACCAGAAACTATCCGTGCATGGTCTTATGGTGAAGTTAAGAAACCGGAAACAATTAACTACCGTACATTAAGACCAGAGAAAGACGGTCTTTTCTGTGAACGCATTTTCGGTACTACAAAAGAATGGGAATGCTATTGTGGAAAATTCAAGAGCATTCGTTACAAGGGTGTTATCTGTGACCGTTGTGGTGTAGAAGTTACACACTTTAAAGTTCGTCGTGAAAGAACAGGTCATATTGAACTTGCAGCTCCTGTAAGCCACATCTGGTATTACCGTTCAGTTCCAAGCCGCATGGGTCTTCTGCTTGATATCAAAGTAGGTGACCTTCGCTCTGTTCTCTATTACGAAAAATATATCGTAATTGATCCGGGTGATACTGACCTTAAAAAGAACCAGCTTTTGACAGAAGACGAGTATCTCGAAAATGAAGAACGCTATGGCGGATCTTTCACTGCAGGAATGGGTGCCGAAGCTATCAAGACTTTACTTGAACAGCTTGACCTTGATTCACTTGCTGCAGAACTTCGTGCAAAAATGCAGGAAAAAGGTGCTAAATCTGATAAACAGCTTTTAAGAAGAATTGAAATTGTTGAACACTTCAGAACTTCTGGAAACAAGGCATCATGGATGATTCTCGACGTAATTCCAGTTATGCCACCAGATCTTCGCCCAATGGTACAGCTTGATGGCGGACGTTTTGCAACATCTGACCTTAACGATCTGTATCGCCGTGTAATCAACAGAAATAATCGTTTGAACCGTCTTATCGGTTTGTCTGCACCAGACATCATTATCAGAAACGAAAAACGTATGCTTCAGGAAGCTGTTGACGCATTGTTTGACAACTCAAAGAGAAAGCGTGTTGTAAAAGGTTCTTCAAACAGACCTCTTAAATCTATTTCTGACATGATTAAAGGTAAACAGGGTCGTTTCCGCCAGAACCTTCTTGGTAAACGTGTAGACTACTCTGGACGTTCTGTAATTGTTGTTGGACCAGAACTTAAACTCTGGCAGTGTGGTGTTCCTACAAAAATGGCTCTTGAATTGTTCAAGCCATTCATCATGAAAAAACTTATGGACAAGCAGGTTGCTTTTAACGTAAAGAAAGCACGCGCTGTTGTAGAATCTGAAGCTCCAGAAGTATTTGCAATTCTTGATGAAGTTGTTCGTGAACATCCAGTAATGCTCAACCGTGCGCCTACATTGCACCGTCTTGGTATTCAGGCATTTGAACCTGTACTTGTAGAAGGAAAAGCACTTAAGCTTCATCCTCTTGCTTGTAAAGCTTTCAACGCCGACTTCGATGGTGACCAGATGGCTATCCACGTTCCACTTACACAGGCTGCACAGATGGAATGCTGGACATTGATGCTCTCTGCAAGAAACCTTCTTGACCCTGCAAACGGTAATGCAATCGTTGGTCCCTCTCAGGACATGGTACTCGGTATCTTCTATATGACAGCAATTAAACCTGCTGATGCAAAAGATGGACTTGGTGCTGGAACAGGAAAACGTTTCTCAAATGCAGACGAAGTTCGTCTTGCTGCAGAAGACAAGTTTATCGGATGGCAGGCTTTGATCAAAGTTCCTGCTCCAAAAGATTCATTCAAACCAGGTGAATTCAAAAAAGGTGACATGATTGAAACAACAGCCGGACGTCTTGCATTTAACGAAGCAATGCCGGATGAAATCAATTATGTTAATGAACAGCTTGGTGATAAACAGCTTAAGAAGATGATTGAAAAGGTTTACCATGATAAGGGACCTTGGCTTACTATTCAGATGCTTGATGCTATCAAGGCTGTCGGATATAAGAACGCTACTTTCTACGGTGCAACTCTCTCAATGGAAGATATTATCGTTCCTGCAGAAAAGAAACCGATGATGGAAAAAGCTAACAAAGAAGTTGAAAAGATCATCAAAGAAAACCGCATGGGTCAGATTACTGATGAAGAACGCTTTACAAAAGTTACTGACCTTTGGGCTAAAACAAATGATGAACTTACTACAATCATGTATGACAAAATGGCAAAAGATAAAGATGGTTTCAATACTATCTATATGATGGCCATTTCTGGTGCCCGCGGTTCTAAGAAGCAGATTTCTCAGCTTGCCGCAATGCGTGGTTTGATGGCTAAACCAGGTGGAGAAATTATCGAACTTCCTGTTAAGTCAAACTTTAAGGAAGGTCTTTCGGTTATCGAATACTTCATTTCATCAAACGGTGCCCGCAAAGGTCTTTCAGATACAGCGTTGAAGACAGCCGATGCCGGTTACATGACTCGTCGTCTTGTTGATGTTGCTCAGGATGTTGTTGTAAATGAAGATGACTGTGGAACAATCAATGGTATTGATTATGCTGCAATTAAAGATGGTGATGAAATCATTGAACATCTTGCAGATCGTATCGTTGGTCACTACACAATTGAACGCGTTGTTGATCCGATGACTGGTGAATTAATCTGTGACGTAAACTCTTACATTACAGAAGATCTTGCAAAACAGATCGAAGACGCCGGTGTTGAAAAAGTTAAACTCAGAACTGTACTTACTTGTGAAGCAAAACATGGTATTTGTGTTAAGTGCTATGGTAAAAACCTTGCACGCAATAAGGTTGTAGAAATTGGTGAAGCTGTTGGTATTATCGCAGCTCAGTCAATCGGTCAGCCTGGTACACAGCTTACTATGCGTACTTTCCATGTTGGTGGTACTGCATCTAAAGTTACAGAAGATAACCATATAGTATTAAAGTATCCTGCAATTATCGAAGATGTACGCGGTACACACGTTGTTACAAAAGATAAGAACTGGCTCTTTACTCGTAAAGGTTATATGGATGTTGTCCGTATTATTGATTCTTTTGAAATTCAGAAAGGTGATAAAGTTACTGTTTCTGATGGCGACAGAGTTAAGAAGGGAAGTGTAATTATTTCCCGCAAAGACGGCGATGTTCTTGCAAGTGACAAAGCACGCGTAATTGTTGATAAATCTAAACTTTATCTCGCAAGCAATACACAGACTATTGAAATTCAGAACGGTTCAACAGTTACTTGTAAAGCAGGCGACTTTGTAGATGCTAATCAGAATATTGGTGTATTTGATACATCAAGTGATCCGATTATCGCAGAAGTTGACGGATATGTTCACTATGAAGATATCATCGAAGGTTCAACTCTTGAAACAAGAACAAACTTAAATACAGAAAAGAAAGAACGCTACATTACAGACCTTCACACAGAAGGAATGCAGCCTCGTATTCTTATTACTGATAACGATGGTAACGAAAAAGGAAGCTACTTCCTTCCATCTGGTGCTTTCCTTCTTGTTGAAGACAAACAGAAGATTGCAGCCGGAGTTACAATTGCGAAGATGCCAAAAGAAGCTGCTAAGTCAAGCGATATTACTGGTGGTCTTCCTCGTGTATCAGAACTTTTTGAAGCTCGTAAACCAAAAGTTCCAACTGTACTTGCTCAGATTTCTGGAACTGTTAAGTTTAAGGATGTTACAAAAGGAAAGAGAAAGATTATCATCGAAGATAAATATGGCCGTTCATTTGAACACCTTATCCCGATGACAAAACGTATGCTCGTTCGCGACGGTGATGAAGTTAAAGCTGGTGAACGTCTTTGTGACGGAGCTCCAAGCCCACACGACATTCTTGCAATTCTTGGTGAAAATGCTCTTCAGAATTATCTTATGGCAGAAATCCAGGATGTATACCGTGCACAGGGTGTAGCAATCAATGATAAACATATCGGTATCATCGTAAGACAGATGCTCCGCAAAGTAGAAGTTGTAAATGTAGGTGATACACACTTTATCTTTGGTCAGCAGGTTGATAAATATAAGTTCCATGAAGAAAATGCCCGCGTAATTGCAGAAGGTGGACAGCCGGCAGTTGGACGCCCGATGTTCCAGGGTATTACAAAAGCTTCTTTGAACGTAGATTCATTTATTTCTGCTGCATCATTCCAGGAAACAACACGCGTTCTCACAAACGCTGCTATTTCCGGAGCAACAGACGGATTGCATGGTATCAAAGAAAACGTTGCAATTGGTCATATGATTCCAGCCGGAACTGGTATCAAGAACTACAAAAACGTAAAACTTTATGACACAAGCGATATGGACTTGGACATCAAGATGAACGAAGTTCTTGAACAGCGCCGTGCAGAAAAAGAAGCAGAACAGCAGGTTACTCACGTAGAAGAACCAAGTTTTGATTCTGAAGATTCTGACTAGTTGTTAAACGGTAATATAAACCGTTAAATTAAATCCGGGCTCATGAAAGTGGGTCCGGATTTTTTATGGAGATATAAAAATGCATTATCAGTACAAAACTAAAAATACATGTTCTCAGCTGATTGATTTTGATATTGAAGGCGACAAAGTTACAAACATTTCTTTTTATGGCGGATGTAATGGAAATTTAAAAGCAATTTCAAAACTTGTTGATGGCTGGACTGTTTCTCAGATTGAAGGAAAATTAAAAGGTAATACATGCGGAGGCCGGTCAACATCTTGTGCTGACCAGCTTGCCACCGCAGTTCGAGAGGCTTTTGAAAAACAGAATTAATTAAAACAATTCTGTCTTCAATTCATCTTTGGAAGCAAAAGGTCCTGCAACAGGAGTTGTATTTCTTTTGTTTCCAAAGAAATCTGTATCAAAAACAATCGGAGATCCGTCAGGATTTTCGTAGTTTTCTTCAGGTTCAAATGCTCTGACTAAATCTTTTGTTTTTAACAGACTGCATTTTGTTTCCGGAATAAAATCATAAACATTTGTCTGTAAAGTGAACTTTCCGTTTTCTTCTCTGTAAGAAATTGTAATTTCATTTTTTGTATCAACATAGGCGTCAGTTTCTTTCTTCATTGGTTTTGCACCGTTAAAGTAAAGATTTCCGCCTGCCCACACAGGAAGCTTGTCATAATATCTGTCAGTCGTTACAGAGCCCATTCCGCAATATCCTTCAAACTGTTTGTTCCATTCTGAGAATGTCGGATAATCATTAAATTTAAAAGTGCCGGCAAATACATTTGAATCATCCCATTCATTTTTTCTTGAATGAGCCATACATTTTTTCATAAATGGTCTCGGTTTCTGCTGAATGAAAATGTTGTTAAAGAATTTATCATCGCCATGAAGAATTGTCATAAAACCACGGACGAGTGTTGAGTGCGGATAATGGTATGGAGTAAAGCGTGCAGATGGAATATGTGGTGTACCGTTATTTGTTCCACGGCCTACACTTACAAATCCGCCTGCAATTATATTGTGAACGCAGGCAACTCCCTGTGTTGCAAGCTTAAGCGCTCTATCTGAAAGGAAGATATTATTGTCAACAAGAGTCGGTCCATGTGAAACTTCGATAAATAAATCTTCTCCACCGCCGACAAGTGATTCTTTATTCATGTTGTAGTCAAACGGAAGATTGTTATCATGAAAGAAGTTCTGTGTTACGCGGGTTCCCTGTGCCTGCCAGTCAAGCCAGATGCCACGTGTGCAGTGATGAATATGATTCCTCCTGTAAATTACATCGATTGCTGCATGCATTTTGATTCCGCCGATTTCGGCTCCTGCAAGATTCTGTTTGTTATTGATGTGATGGATGTGATTGTTTTCGATGAGTGAGAAAACTCCTCCAAGATGTCCGACAATTCCGCACTGACCACAGTTATGAATGTGACATCTTCTTACAGTGTGAGAACCGATTGTTTCTTTAGACCATCCGTCAATCTGTGCAATGCAGACACAATCGCGCTGTGTCTGAGCACCGTCTTTATACTGTTCTTTAAGCCACTTGTTGTTGTTTCCTTCCTGAAAATATTTTCCAAGTGAGATTCCGTTTGTCTTTGCTTCGTAAATGTGACAGTCTTCGATTACCCATCCTTTTGCCCAGTTTGGTGCAATCATTCCGTCCTGCCATGCAGTTGGTGGAGCCCACTGAGTTGCCGCTTTTGAAACCGTGAAACCTGAAAGTGTAATATAGTCAGTATGATAATTCTGCGGCATGAAACATTCTTTTCTTACTGAAAATTCTACATTTTCTTTATTTGGATCAAGACCGTTAAAGTTTGCATAAATTACAGTTTCATTTGTATCAGTATTCTGTTCTGTGTACCATGTGTATAAAGTAAAATCAGGGTCCCATGAAGCTTTGTATACAACCGGCTTTTTTACATCTTCAATTTTCTGAACTTCATACATTGATTTTTCATTTAAGAAAATATCTCCTGTATGTGCAATAAAATATTTTATAAACCAGTCGCCTTCAACTAAAGTAGTGTAAGGGTTATAATCTCCAAAGATTGAATTTGAAATTCTAGTTACCCATACATCACCGTCAACTTTTTTCCATGATGATAATTTTTCTGCTGCTGTAATGTGTGCTTTTAATGGTTCAGTTGAACGGTAAATAATCGGCTTATCTTGTGTTCCACCGTTTTTCGGATTTACATATTCACGATAAAGACCAGGAGCAACTAAAATTTCATCCCCAGCTTTTGCAATATCAGCAGCACTTTGAATTTTTTTAAATGGGTTGTTTTGTGTTCCATCGCCTTCATTTCCGGCATTTGCGTTTACATAATAAATCATTTCTTTTCTCCCAGACTTGTTTCGTCATGAAGCCAATTTAAAACTCTTTCGATATGCATATCCCAGAAGTTCCAGTCATGGTCTCCGGAATTTTTTTCAAAAATAAAATCAGTCTGCTGCGTCATTAAAAATGAAGCAAATTCTTCACAGCGCGCAAAAAGATGATCATTTTTTCCGCATGCAAGGTAAATTTTTGGAAGTTCAATTTTCTGTTTTTTTAATTTTTCTACAAGCCAGAAAGGATTTTTTTCACTTTCTTTTATCAGATCAAGTCTTCCAAAATAACTTTCAAAAAATGCACGGTTTCTTAAAATGACATGTTTGTTGTATGAAGAATTTATTGCGTCATCAATCATAAGTGCAGGAGAAAGCGCTGCAATTTTACTGAATGTTTTATAGTTTTTTAATCCGTTGATGAGTGCTCCATAGCCACCCATTGAAAGACCTCCGATAAAAGTGTCTTCACGTTTTTTTGATAGTGGAAAAATGGAACGTGTAAATTCAACCAGTTCATTTGAAATAAACTGGCTGTACATATCACCGATATTTGCAACGCGCGTTTCTCCGTCAACAGAAGGCGCATCAAGATAAAAACTGTTTTCCCCGGAAGGCATAACGACAGCAATTTTCTTTTCTTCTGCAAGACGTAAAATTCGTGAATTGTTCACCCATGAATTGCAGTCATCAAAAACTCCGTGCAGAAGGTACAATGTCTGAAATGGCTTTTTATCCCATACAGCATCTTCGTCATCTATCGTCGCAGTTACCGGATCAACAGGTAAAATGACTTTAAAACTTACATGCCGGAATATTGTTTTTGAAAAGAAATTTACATCAATTAACGCCATTCTTCTATTATAAAGCGACTTTTCTGTTAATCAAATGTTTTTTTGTAAAAAGGTCAAATTAACTCCAATTTGTTTAATTTTATGTGGAATTTTTCAGTAATAAATGTCACAAATTTGGCGTAAATTCAACGAAATTCTCTTGAATTCATTTTGTAAATTCACTAAACTATCTAAGCCTATCTTTATAGGGATATTTATGCAATTTTTCCGGGGTGCTGACCGGTAAGTATAAAAAAGGAGACATTTTTAGATGCCTACAATTAATCAATTGATTCGTCAGGGACGTAAGTCAGCTGCAAACAGAACCAAATCTCCCGCACTTGATTCTTGTCCGCAGAAACGTGGCGTTTGTACACGTGTAATGACTGTTACTCCAAAAAAACCAAACTCAGCTTTACGTAAAGTAGCTCGTGTTCGTTTAAGTAATGGTATTGAAGTTACTGCATATATTCCAGGTATTGGACATAACTTGCAGGAACACTCTGTAGTATTAATCCGTGGTGGTCGTGTTAAGGACCTTCCTGGTGTACGCTATCACATCATTCGTGGTACAAAAGATACTCTCGGTGTAGAAGATCGTAAACGTGGCCGTTCAAAATACGGTGCTAAACGACCAAAGGCATAATAAAGGAGAATTACTATGGGAAGACATAAGAAATCAGTTAACCGTCCAGTTATGCCAGATGCTAAATACAACTCACAGGTTGTATCAAAATTCGTTTCTCGCATGATGCTCGATGGAAAGAAAGATACTTGTACAAAGATCATCTATGAAGCAATGGATAAACTCAAGGCAAAAACAGGAAACGATCCTTTGGAAGTATTCCTCAAGGCTCTCGACAATGTTAAGCCTCTCGTTGAAGTAAAATCACGCCGTGTCGGCGGTGCTACATATCAGGTTCCAGTAGAAATTCGTGACGCTCGTCGCGAAGCTCTCGCTATGCGTTGGATCATCGAAGCTGCTCGCAACAGAAGTGGTCACGGTATGGCAGATACTCTTTCTGCAGAACTTTTGGATGCTTTCAACAACACTGGTACAGCATTCAAGAAAAAGGAAGATACACACAAAATGGCAGAAGCAAACAAAGCTTTCGCTCATTTCCGCTGGTAGAATTAACAGGCTGCGGTTTTACCGCAGTTATCTTCTTGAAAAGGCATCTCAAAAAAGAGATGCCTTTTTTTTATTTGTATGCGATAATACTTGTTATCATGAAAAGATTTATATTTCTTATAACCGGGCTTTCTCTTTTTTTAACTTCCTGTGCAGCTACATTTTTAAAAGTTGAAAATCAGAGCGATATTTCTATAGATAAAAACGAAAAAATCCTGTTGTGCGCAACTTCACATAACAGGGATTTTGCAATTAAAGTTCAGAATGAGATTGCTGCCTGTTTAAAAAAGAAGAATATAGATTCAGTAATATTTGAAGAAATAGATATGCCCTTATTAGAATTTGAAAAGACGAAATATGAAAAGTATTGTCTTGAAAATGGAATCCGTTATGCAATGTTTTTAAAGGGAATTTCATGCAGCAGTCAGACTGGTTATATGCCTCCGTCAACAAAACTCGAAACTTATTCATATTATGTAAACGGTAAGCTTCAGACAGGGTCCAGGACTGTTTCTGTTCCGGGATATTACTATCAGTATCTGACTGCTTCATTTTCTGTGGAATTTGCAGATGTTTTTTCGGGTGAATCTATTTTTACTGCCAGAGCAAATACTACGGGATCAAATTCTGCATCAGAGAAGACGCTTTCCAGATCATTTGCCTCTAAAATTACCAAAAAGCTTATTAAAAAGTAGATTTCCCTCTTTTTTCTTAAAAATGTAAAAAACTGCAGATTTTTCATAAATTTGCACTTTTTTGCATTTTCCCTATTGCATCTTTTTTCTGAAAATTGTATAACATAAAAACCTATCTTTATCATATAGGGATAGGTATGGGTTCTTTGAGAGTCAGGCGGATTTGATCCGGTAAAATCGTAAAGTTTATTGCTTTCGCAATATTCAGGTTTTACGGCCCTTGGGTGAGAGACTGACTGTCGTTGACAGTAGTTATAGATTGAATGCATCGAGGGGTTTCTGCTGCAGTTTGTTGCTGCCAGGCTCCAGGATGCCAGACCAGTCATCAAGCGTGAAATATTGATGATGATAGGTGGTACCGGCCATAGACATTCCGAAATTGATGGAATGTTATATGAAGAATCGACTAAGCTAATGTGAAAATTCCACTTGAGGCTTATGAGGTTCACCTTCCGACTACTACAAATCTTCTTCTATATAATCACGATAAAATGTGTATGCGAATGGTTGTTCTTTTAGTTTAAAGATCGCTATTCTGGCTTAAAGTGCAACACAAAAATATTATTTTGAAAATGTCGGCACTAGAAAAAGGGATGCCGGCAAGGAGACAAACATGGCTAAGGAAGTGTTCCAGAGAACAAAGCCTCACATGAACGTTGGTACTATCGGTCACGTTGACCATGGTAAGACAACTTTGTCAGCTGCTATCACAACATACTGTGGTAACAAATTTGGTGACAAAGTACTCAAGTATGACGAAATTGATAACGCTCCAGAAGAAAAGGAACGTGGTATCACAATCAACACTCGTCACTTGGAGTATCAGTCAGATAAGAGACACTATGCTCATATCGACTGTCCGGGACATGCCGACTACGTAAAAAACATGATTACTGGTGCAGCTCAGATGGATGGTGCTATTCTCGTTTGTGCTGGTACTGATGGTGTAATGCCTCAGACAAAAGAACACCTTTTGCTTGCTCGTCAGGTAGGTGTACCAAAGATTATCGTATTCTTGAACAAAGCTGACCTTGCAGACCCAGATATGCTCGAACTCTGCGAAGAAGACGTTCGTGATACACTCAAATCTTACGGATATTCAGAAGAAACTCCTATCATCAAAGGATCTGCTTTCAAAGCTCTTAACGAAGCTTCAGACCCAGCTAACACAGCTTGTATCGAAGAACTTCTTCAGGCTATGGATACATGGTTCGACGATCCAGTTCGTGACGAATCAAAACCATTCTTGATGCCAATTGAAGACATCTTTACAATTTCTGGTCGTGGTACTGTAGTAACAGGACGTATCGAACGCGGTGTTGTAAACATGAACGATGAAGTTGAAATCGTAGGTATCAAACCAACAGCAAAATCAACAGTAACAGGTATTGAAATGTTCCAGAAGACTCTTGATCAGGGTCAGGCTGGTGATAACGTAGGTATCCTCCTCCGTGGTATTGAAAAGAAAGACGTAGAACGCGGTCAGTGTCTTACAAAACCAGGTTCTATTCAGCCACACACAAAATTCGAAGCACAGATTTACGTACTTTCAAAGGAAGAAGGTGGACGTCACTCTCCATTCTTCTCTGGATATCGTCCACAGTTCTACTTCAGAACTACAGATATCACAGGTACTGTAGAACTCGAAGCAGGAACAGACATGGTAAAACCAGGCGATAACGTAAAAATTATCGGTTCCCTTATTCACCCAATCGCTATGGATGAAGGTCTTAAACTCGCTATCCGTGAAGGCGGTCGTACAATCGCTTCTGGACAGGTAACAAAAATTATTGAATAGTAATTAATTTTGGAACGGATTCGGATTCGGGTCCGTTCCAAATACAGGAGCAAAATAAATGGCTAACGGAAAGATCAGAGTTAGACTTCGCGCATTTGACGTAGAGTTAATCGATCAGAGTGCAAAAGCCATCGTGCAGACAGTTCAGAAAGCTGGAGCTAAGGTTTCAGGACCTATTCCACTTCCTACAAGAATCAACAAGGTGACTGTACTTCGTTCACCTCACGTAAACAAAAAGTCACGTGAACAGTTCGAAATGCGTACACACAAACGCCTTATTGACATTCTTGAACCTTCATCAGAAGTTATGGACTCTTTGATGAAACTTGAATTGCCAGCCGGTGTAGATGTAGAAATCAAACAGTAAGTCCTCACGGATTACTGAAATGGTACGGTCCCCTGGATCTGGGATGGCGGCCAAAAAATTAAACGGAAAGTATTCCAGGGCTAACACTGGAAAGTTACTTTTCAAAATTAAGGAGAATCAGAATGAAAGGTCTGATCGCAAAAAAAGTAGGAATGACCCAGGTATTCGACGAAAGCGGCAATTTGACACCAGTCACCGTGATCCGCGTTGAACCTAATGTGGTTGTTGCTACAAGAACAAAAGAAAACTGCGGTTATGATGCTGTAGTACTTGGTTTGGATGATGTAAAAGCATCTAAAGTAAGTAAAGCATATGCCGGACAGTTTCCAGAAAACATTAACCCAAAAAGAACTCTTAAAGAGTTCCGCAACTTCGAATCAGAAGTAAAAGTAGGAGACCAGATCGGTCTCGAATTGTTCGAAAACACAAAATTCCTTGATGTTACTGCAACATCTAAAGGTAAAGGTTTTCAGGGTGTAATGAAGAGATGGGGCTTCCATGGTGGACGTGCAACTCACGGTTCTAAATTCCATCGTGAAGCAGGTGGTACTGGATCATGTACTACACCGGGACACTGTTTCAAAAACGTTAAAATGCCTGGCCGTATGGGCTTTGAACGTATAACAGTACAGAACCTTCGTATCGTTAAAATCGATCCAGAATTGAAGGTTATCTTAGTTCGTGGTGCCGTTCCAGGTAACAAAGACTGCACACTTATCGTGAAGTCCGCAGTAAAAAAATAATCAGAGGAATTAGAATATGGATAAGAAAGTATATTCAACTGATGGAAAAGAGCTGCGTACTATTTCACTTGATGATAAAGTATTCGGTCTCCCAATTAACGAAGACGTTATTTATTATGCCATCAATAACGAATTAGCTAATATGCGTGTTGGTACAGCATGTACAAAAGGTCGTGCTGAAGTACACGGATCAAACGCTAAACCTTACAAACAGAAGGGAACAGGTAACGCTCGTCGTGGTGATAAAAAATCACCTATTAATGTTGGCGGCGGTACTATTTTTGGACCTAAACCTAGAGATTTTAGCTATGCTATCCCTAAAAAGGCAAAACGCCTTGCAATGAAATCTATCCTCAGCCTCCAGGCTCAGAGTGACAGACTCACTGTTGTAGAAGATTTTACTGTTGAAAGCGGTAAGACAAAAGACTTGGTTAAAATTCTTTCTAACTTTGCTAAAGATGAACGCACAGTAATCATCCTTAAAGATGATGATGCAAAAATCAAGCAGGCTGGAAGAAACATTCCTAATCTTTCATTCTTATCTTACAACCGTCTTCGCGCTCATGACTTGTTCTATGGACGCAAGGTTATTCTTCTTGAAGGTGCTGCAAAAAATCTTTCAGATTTTTATGCTGAAGACAAGGAGGCTAAATAATGATGTATAACGACATTCTTATTAGACCTGTTAGTTCTGAAAAAGCAACTAACCTTCGTGAACAGGATAAATATGTTTTTGTTGTATCTAAGGATGCAAACAAAACTCAGATTATGGAAGCAGTACGTAAGCTTTTCAACGTAAAAGTTGTTTCTTGCACAACTATGAACGTAAGAGGAAAGGAAAAACGCCTTCGCGGAAGACCTGGACTTACTTCTAGCTACAAGAAAGCCATTGTGCGTTTAGCCAAAGGCGAAACAATTAAAGTGTTCGAAGGCGTATAAGCCTGAGATTCAATTAAGGGGAATAAAATGGCTCTTAAAATATTTAAGCCAATCACTGCAGGTACTCGAACACGTGTAGACCTCGTAAGAGATGAACTGACTACTGATAGACCCGAAAAAACATTAGTATCAGGAAAGAAGTCTCACGCAGGACGTGGCGCTGGTGGTCGTATTTCAGTACGTCATCAGGGTGGTGGTCATAAACAGAAGTATCGTGACATCGATTTCAAGAGAAATAAGCACGGTATTCCTGGAACAGTTAAAACTATTGAATATGACCCAAACCGCAGTGCAAATATTGCTTTGATTTATTATGCTGATGGTGACAAGAGATATATCATTGCACCAAAAGGTCTTACAGTTGGACAGAAAATTATGGCTGGTGAAAATGCAACACCTACAGTAGGAAATGCACTTCCACTTTCAGCTATTCCAGTAGGTTTCACTGTACATAATATTGAACTTACAATTGGTCGTGGTGGACAGCTTGCACGTTCTGCAGGTGCTAGTGCACTTGTAGCTGCAAAAGAAGGTGAATATGTAACTATTCGTCTTCCATCAGGCGAAATTCGTCGTGTTAATGCAAAATGTTATGCAACAATCGGTATTGTTGGTAACGAAGAACACATGAACGTTCAGCTTGGTAAAGCAGGTCACAGACGCTGGATGGGTGTTAGACCTACTGTTCGTGGTATGGCTATGAACCCAGTTGATCATCCACTTGGTGGTGGTGAAGGCGCAGGTAAAGGACGTAACCCTGTTACTCCATGGGGACAGCCTTGTAAAGGCTATAAAACTAGAAACAAGAGAAAGACTTCAAGCCGTTTCATTGTTTCTCGTAGAAAGAAGTAGTCTAGGAGTTAACTGTGTCAAGATCTGTTAAAAAAGGACCTTTTGTAGAGAAAAGCCTTTACAAAAAGGTATTAGAAATGAATAAAGTTGAAGCAGCAAAAAAGAATATGATTAAAACATATTCACGCTGTTCTACAATTATTCCTGAAATGGTAGGTAATACTATTTCTGTTTACAATGGTAAGTCATGGGTACCGGTATACGTTACTGAACAGCTCGTTGGTCATAAACTCGGCGAGTTCGCTCCTACACGTACATTCCGCGGACATGGCGGTACTGATAAAACAGCTGGTAAATAGGAGTGGAGAATATGACAGTAAATAAAGGTTATGTAGCCACTACTAAATTTTTGATTGCATCACCTACAAAGGTTCGCCCTGTAGCTCATGTAATTAATCAGAAGCCTTGTTCAGAAGCTATGGCTATTCTTGAGAATATGCCTCAGAAAGGTGCAGAACTCATTCGCGGAACATTAAAATCTGCAATGGCTAACGCACTCAATGCTAATAACAAGTTAGATGAAGATATGTTGTATGTTAAGGAAATTCGCATTGACGAAGGTCCAAGACTTAAGAGAGTATGGTTCCGCGCTCGTGGTAGAGCAGACCAGCTTTTGAAACGTATGTGTCATATTACCGTCGTAGTTGACGAAAAGGCGGGGGAATAAAAAGTGGGACAGAAAGTAAATCCTATCGGTTTGCGTCTTGGAATTAACAAGACATGGCAGTCTCGCTGGTATGCAGATCCTCGTGAATATGCAGACCTCGTTCTCGAAGACTTCAAGATCCGTAAATTGGTATCTGATCTTCCAGAATGCAAAAACGCAGACATTGCAGAAATCGAAATCGTTCGTCATCCTCAGCGTGTTACAATCGTAATTCATACAGCACGCCCGGGTGTAATTATTGGTGTAAAAGGTGCTACAATCGAAAAGATTAGCACAGATATTCAGAAGCAGCTTACAAAGAAAGTTCAGATCAAGATTAAAGAAATCAAACGTGCTGATGTGAACGCTTCTTTGATCGCTCAGAATGTTGGTCGTCAGCTTCAGGGACGCGCTTCATTCCGTAAAGCTCTTAAACAGGCTTGCTCTAATGCAATGCGTGCTGGTGCTCAGGGAATTAAGATTCGTCTTTCTGGCCGTCTTGGCGGAGCTGAAATGTGCCGCTCAGAAGAACATAAAGAGGGACGTGTTCCACTTCATACTCTCAGAGCAGACATTGACTATGCTTTATACGAAGCTCTTACTTCATACGGAAAAATCGGTGTTAAAGTTTGGGTTTACAACGGTATGAACTATGGTCACGAACAGAATGAAGATGCTGGACAGCTTGTAAGAAAGCCAAGAAGAGAAAGAACTTCTCGTCAGGCTGCTGATAAAGCTGACAAAGCAGAAACTCCAGCAAAGGAAAGGGGTTAAGCAATGGCTCTCGCACCTAAAAGAGTAATGCACCGTAAGGTGCAGCGTGGCAGACAGCATGGTTTTGCCACTCGTGATAATAATATTGATTTTGGCGACATCGCTCTCGTAGCAATGGAGTCACACTGGTTAAATGCTCGCGTAATCGAAGCTGCCCGTGTTGCGATCAACCGTAAACTTGAACGCAAAGGAAATGTTTGGATTCGTATATTCCCAGATAAACCTATTTCTAAGAAACCTGCCGAAACTCGTATGGGTAAAGGTAAAGGTGCTCCAGAATTCTGGGCTGCTAACTTAAAACCAGGAATGATTTTGTTCGAAATTGGTGGAGTAGATCTTCCAACTGCAGAAGAAGCTCTTCGTCTTGCAGCAAGCAAACTCCCTATCGTAACAAAGATAGCTTATAAACCGACAAAGGACTAAGGAGGAATAAGATGGCTAAAACAAAGAAAACTGACAAAGAACTGTCTTATACTGAACTTGTTGCTCGTCGTGATGAGCTTAAACAGAAGTATATGGATTTGCGGTTCAAAAAAGTAATCGCCCATGTAGATAACCCAATGGAAGTTCGTACAATCCGTCGCGAAATCGCACGCTTGAACACTTTCATTCAGCAGAAATCAGCTGCTGAAGCTAAAAAGTAGGAGTTGACACGTGGAAGATAATAAGACTGCTAAAGTAAGAAAATCTTATGTAGGAATCGTAACAAGCGACAAGATGGATAAAACTATCGTCGTAACAGTTTCTACAAAAAAGATGGACCGTCTTTATAAGAAGTATGTAACTAGTTCAAAGAAGTGTAAGGCTCATGATGAAAAGAATGAAGCACACATCGGAGATACAGTTAAGATCGTTGAAAGTCGCCCGCTCAGCAAAGATAAATGCTGGCGCCTCGAGTCAATCATTGAACGCGCAAAATAAGCTAAGGAGTTAAGTAGTATGATTCAAATGCAGTCATGTATGACAGTCGCTGATAACTCTGGAGCAAAAATCGCTCAGTGTATTAAAGTAATCGGTGGATCACACCGCCGTTACGCAGGAATCGGTGACATCGTAGTAGTAGCTATTCAGGATGCAATCCCTACTTCTACTATTAAAAAGGGTGCAATTAAAAAGGCAGTAATCGTTCGCCAGGCGAAAGAATACCGCCGTCCAGATGGAACTTACATTCGTTTCGATGATAATGCTTGTGTTATCGTAGACGATTCTAAAAACCCAGTTGGAAAACGTATTTTTGGACCTGTAGCTCGTGAGCTTCGTGATAAAGATTTCATGAAAATCATTTCACTTGCTCCAGAAGTACTCTAAGAGGAATTGAATATGGAAAAGAAATTCAAAATCCGTAAAGACGATACAGTACAGGTTATTGCAGGAAAAGACAAAGGAAAAACAGGTAATGTTGTTCGTGTTAACCCTGCAAAAAGTACAGTAATTGTATCTGGTTGTAACATTGTTAAAAAAGCAATGAGAAAGAGAAGCCAGCAGGATCAAGGCGGAATCGTTGAGATCGAAGCTCCTCTCAATATTTCTAATGTAGCAATCGTATGTAAAAAATGCGGTGTTACAAGAATTGGTTATAAGCTTGACGGAGACAAGAAAGTTCGTGTCTGCCGCAAATGTGGAGAAAAATTGTAATGGCAAATTACATACCTCGGCTTAAGAAAGTCTATAATGACACTATCGCTAAAGAACTCTATAAAGAGTTCAATTACACAACACCAATGCAGATCCCTGCTATCAAAAAAATCATCGTAAGCATGGGTGTTGGCGAAGCTCTCACAAATAAGAAACTTCTTGACGCTGCAGTAACTGATTTAACTCAGATCACTGGTCAGAAAGCGGTTAAGACAAGAGCAAAGAAATCTATTGCTAACTTCAAACTTCGTGAGGGTGCAGAAGTAGGCGTTATGGTAACATTACGTGGCGCAATCATGTATGAATTCATGGATCGCCTTATTAATGTTGCTTTACCACGCGTTAAGGATTTCCGCGGTATCAAGGCAACTGGCTTTGATGGACACGGCAATTTCTCTTTTGGTATTACAGAACAGATCATCTTCCCAGAAATCGACTTCGATAAAATCGTTAAGATTGCTGGTATGAACATCACTTTTGTAACTAGTGCAAAGACAGATGCAGAAGCAAAAGCTTTGCTTACCAAGTTTAACATGCCTTTCAGAAAGTAGGTGAGAAGAAACTATGGCAAAGAAATCTATGATTATTAAGGCTGCCCGCAAACAGAAATACAGCACACGTGAATACAACCGCTGTCAGATTTGTGGTCGTCCAAGAGGATACTTAAGAAAGTTTAAGATGTGTCGTCTTTGCTTCCGTAAGTATGCAAGTGAAGGATTGTTACCAGGTGTAACAAAATCTAGTTGGTAGTGGTAGGAGATAGAATATGAGTGCATCAGATCCAGTAGCAGATATGCTCACAAAGATCCGTAATGCGGCACAGGCCCGCCACGAAAAGGTAGATATACCTGTTTCTAAGCTTAAGCTTGAAATCGTGAAAATCCTGAAAACTGAAGGTTATATTAAAAACTTCAAAAAAGTACAGGAAGATAACAAATCGGTTATCCGTATCTTCTTGAAATATGATGAGGAAAACGCACCAGTAATTCATGGTCTTGAAAAGATCTCAAAACCTGGACGCCGCGTTTACTCTAGCTACAAAGACTTACCACGCGTTTATAACGGTTATGGTACAGTTATCGTTTCAACTTCTTCTGGTGTTACAACAGGTAAAAAAGCATCTGAGAAGCAGGTTGGCGGTGAATTAGTTTGCACAATCTGGTAATAGGAGGAAAGTATGTCTAAACTTGGTAAACTTCCTGTTGCTATTCCAGCTGGTGTAACTGTAACAGTAGCTCCTGGTCTTGTAACTGTAAAAGGTGCAAAAGGAGAACTCAAACAGGCTGTTAATGACAAAGTAACTGTAGAAGTAAAAGGTAGTGAAGTTATTGTTAATCCTGTAGATAATTCCAAAGCAGCTAATGCTGCACACGGACTTTATCGCAACTTAATTAATAACATGGTTGAAGGAGTATCAAAAGGATATTCTAAGACTCTCATTATTAATGGAGTTGGTTACCGTGCAGAAGTTAAGGGAAAAGAACTTGTAATGAATCTCGGTTATTCAAACGACTTCATCGCAATCATTCCTGCAGACCTCACAGTAGCTGCAGACCCTAGCGGTAAAATCACTATTTCTGGAATCGATAAGCAGCGTGTTGGAGAATTCAGTGCGCAGCTTCGCACATTACGTATGCCTGAACCTTACAAAGGAAAAGGTATTCGCTATGACAATGAAGTTATCAGACGTAAAGTCGGTAAGACTGGTGTTAAATAAGGTGAAGCTATATGTTTAAGAAACTGAATGAAAAAGATAGAAAACGCCTTCACAGAAAAGTTCATATTCGTAAGTCTGTTTATGGTACAGCTGAACGCCCACGCATGACAGTAACTCGAAGCAACAAGAACCTTTTTGTACAGGTAATTAATGATGACGAGGGAAAAACTCTCGCTTCTATTTCAACAATGGAAAAAGACTTTGCAGCTCTCAAACCTAATACAGAAGGAGCTACAAAGCTTGGTGAAGCATTGGGTGCTCGCCTCAAGGATAAGAATATCACAGCAGTCGTATTCGATCGTAACGGATATCTTTATCACGGTGTTGTAAAAGCCCTTGCTGACGGAACTCGCTCTGCGGGTATCCAATTCTAGGAGACATTATGGAACACCAGAAGAATTTTGATAAAGAACCAAAAGAGTTCGTTGAAAAACTCGTAACTCTCAAAAGAACTTCAAAAACTGTAAAAGGTGGACGTCGTATGTCTTTTGCTGCTCTTACTGTTGTAGGCGATCAGAAAGGTCGCGTAGGATACGGATTTGGTAAAGCTAATGATGTATCTGAAGCAATCAAAAAGAGCATTGATAAAGCTAAAAGAAATCTTGTTACATTACCTATGAAAAATGGAACTATTCCACATGACATCATCGGTAAATACAAGAGTTCATCAGTTCTTTTGAAACCTGCTTGTTCAGGTACTGGAATTATTGCCGGTGGTGCAGTTCGTGCTATTCTCGATGCAGCAGGCGCTACAGATGTACTTTCTAAATCTTTGGGATCAAGTACAGCTGAAAACGTTGTTCGTGCTACATTCGATGCAATTGAACACATGATGAATGCCGGCAGTATCGCAAAAAACAGAGGTAAAACTCTGGATGAATTGTGGGGTTAATCGATGGCTAAACTTAAGATTACACTTACAAAAAGTACAATCGGTCAGTTACCAGCTAAGGTTGCAACAGTTCGCAGCCTTGGTTTGAAGAAGATTTCTTCTTCAGTTGTACAGGAAGATACACCTGCTATCCGCGGCATGATCGCCGCTGTAGCTCACATGGTTAAGGTAGAGGAGATCTAATTATGGCAGATTACAATCCAACTTTGACTGCACCTTATGGTGCAAACAAAAAGGACAGAAGAGTAGGCCGTGGTTCTTCTTCTGGCCGTGGTTCTACAGCAGGACGCGGTAATAAAGGTCAGCAGTCACGTTCTGGCGGAAAAGTATACATCGGATTTGAAGGCGGTCAGATGCCTTTGTTCCGTCGTATTGCTCAGAGAGGTTTCTCTAACTATCCGTTTAAGAAAGAATATGCTTGCTTCAATGTTCGTGATATTAATGCAAAATATTCAGATGGTGAAACTGTTGATAAACAGACACTTATCGAAAAGGGTCTTTTGAAAGGTTCAAACCTCACAGTAAAGATTCTTGCTGATGGTGAAATCACAAAGAAACTTACTTTCAATGTAGATAAAGTTTCTGCACAGGCTAAAGCTAAAATTGAAGCTGCAGGCGGTACAGTAAATCTTATCACTGTTGAAAAGAAAGACTAAACCGGAGTTAAGAAATGGCAGGCAACTCATTAGTAAACATGTTCAAAGTAAAAGAGCTTCGTAACAGACTTCTGTTTACGTTAGCAATTTTGGCTATTTATCGTCTTGGATGCGTTTTAACAATTCCAGGAGTTGATGCCGCTGCTTTGTTTGACTACTTTAACAAGTTGATGAAAGACAACAACAATGCATTCGCAAGTTATATGGACTTTTTCGTTGGTGGTGCCTTTTCTAACTTCTCTGTGTTCATGTTAGGTGTTATGCCTTACATCTCAGCACAGATTATATTGCAGCTTTTGCTGATCGTTTTCCCATCTCTTAAACGTGCTGTTCAGGAAGATGGTGGTCAGCAGAGATTTGCATTATGGACAAGAGCAGGAACAGTACTTGTATGTTTGCTTCAGTCATTTGCCGTGACTGTTTATGCAAAAAACATCGGGGCAGTTTCGCTTAATAATGAAGTTGCATTTAAACTTCTTGCAATGTTGACAGTTACAACAGGTTCTATGATTACAGTCTGGCTTGGTGATCAGATTACAGCACACGGTGTTGGAAACGGAATTTCAATTTTGATTTTCGCCGGTATCGTTGCACGTATTCCAAGTGCCATCAGCCAGCTTTCACAGGCTATTAAAGCTGGAACTGTTAACTTTGTATTCGTAATTGTAGCAGTAGTAATCTACGTTGCAATTATTGCTGTCGTTGCTTTCGAAGAAGGCGGCGAGAGAAAAATTCCTGTTCACTACGCAAAACGTGTAGTAGGCAGAAAAATGTATGGCGGACAGAGTACATACATTCCGTTTAAGGTAAATCCTTCTAACGTTATTCCATTAATCTTTGCATCTTCTTTCTTGACATTGCCAATGCAGGTTATTACTTCAGTGGCATCAAAAGCAGGAGATACACCAAAATGGCTTCAGACTCTTTCAAGTTTCCTGAATCCAATGGGAGTATGGTATAACGTAGTTTTGGTTGTACTTATCGTATTCTTTGCATACTTCTACACTCAGGTAACACTGAACCCCACAGAAATCGCAAAGCAGATCAGGGAAAACGGCGGCTCCATTCCTGGCGTAAGTGCAGACAAAACGGAAGTAACTCTGCAGAAAATATTGAACAGACTGGTATTCCCAGGTTCATTGTTCCTCGCTGCAATTGCTGTATTACCTACAGTAATCCAGATTCTTTTCAAGTTCCCACAGTCAGTTACAACTTTGATGGGTGGAACTTCGTTAATTATCATGGTTGGTGTTGCAACTGATACAATGGCTCAGATTGAAGCTCTTCTTAAGATGCATCATCAGGATGGAATCATTAAAAAGGGTAAAATTCGTTCAAGAAGTCTTTAGATTTTTTGAAATACCAGTAGATTAAAATTAAGGATTTGTGATATATTATTGGAACTCGATTGTAGTTCATTGCGAATTGCCATAATCGGGAAATATATCACAATTCTTTGGGGGACTTTTATGAAAGTACGAACCAGCGTAAAGCCCATTTGCGATAAGTGTAAGGTTATCAAAAGAAACGGCATTGTCCGCATTATTTGTTCAAACCCTAAACATAAGCAGCGTCAGGGCTAAGCTCAAGGAGTAATAGATGGCTCGAATTGCGGGAGTTGACCTCCCTAATAAACACATTAGTATTGCTTTGACTTATATTTTTGGAATTGGTCGTTCATCTGCATTGACAATCTGCGAAAAAGCAAAGATTGATCCAAACATGATGGCTAATGATCTTTCTCAGGATGATCTTGGAAAGCTTCGTGAAGTAATCGATTCAGAATATAAAGTTGAAGGACGTCTTCGCTCAGAAATCGGTCTTAACATCAAACGTCTTATGGATATTGGTTGTTATCGTGGATTACGCCACAGAAAAGGACTTCCTGTTCGTGGTCAGCGCACACGCACTAACTCTCGTACTCGCAAGGGTAAGAAAAAGACTGTTGCTAATAAGAAAAAGGCATAAGGCGGAGGTAAGTTAAGTGGCTGTTGTTAAAAAGCGAAAAGAAAAGAAAAGTGTATATGAAGGAAATGTCTATATTCAGGCAACTTTCAATAACACTATCGTAACAATTACAGACTTGAAGGGAAATGCTCTTTCTTGGGCATCTTCAGGCGGACTCGGATTCCGCGGAGCAAAAAAATCTACTCCGTTTGCCGCACAGTCAGTTGCTGAAACAGCTGTACAGAAGGCAGTAAGCTATGGCTTGCGTGAAGTTCATGTATACGTTAAAGGACCTGGTGTAGGACGTGAAAACGCTATCCGTTCACTTGGTGCTTTGGGCCTCAAGGTAAAATCAATTTCTGATGTTACACCTATTCCACATAATGGATGTCGCCCACGTAAAACACGCCGTATGTAATAGGAGTATCGAGTAATGGCAAGATATACAGGACCTGTCTGCCGTTTGTGCAGAGCAGAAGGAAAAAAATTATTCTTGAAGGGCGAACGCTGCAAGAGCGACAAATGTCCAATCAATAAAAAACGCAGCGCACCTGGAAAAGATCCAAAAGGACGTACTGGAAAACGCACTGAATACGGTATCCAGCTTCATGAAAAACAGAAGCTTCGCCGTATGTATGGTATCCTTGAAAAACAGTTCTATCTTACATATGAACGTGCTCAGAGAATGCCTGGTGTAACTGGTGAAAATCTTATTCGTCTTCTTGAAGCTCGTTTAGACAATGTTGCTTTCAGATTGCACTTTGCTGCATCTAGAAGCCAGGCTAGACAGTTAGTACTTCACGGACACGTTACAGTAAACGGAAAAGCCGTAAACATTCCATCTTACACATGTAAGCCAGGTGATGTTGTAGAAGTAAAAGAAAAGAGTAAGAAACTTACTATTGTTCAGGAAGGACTTAAAGAAGTTTCTCAGTCAGGAACTTATGCTTATGTATCAGTTGATGCTGATGCAGTTAAGGGAACTTTCACAGCTTATCCACGCCGTGAAGAAGTTACTGATTTAGCTGATATAAAAGAACAGCTCGTAGTAGAATTCTACTCGAGATAAGGAGTTTAGATGGCTCGCAAAAATCTGCTTAAAGGGTTTAAAAAACCAAAAAGCATTACATTTGAGCATCTTGAAAACAATGCGGATTATGGTAAGTTCACTGCTTATCCATTTGAACCTGGATTTGGAACAACTGTCGGAAATACTCTCCGTCGTGTTCTTCTTTCAAGCATTCAGGGATATGCAATTACATCAATCCGTATTACTTCATATGATGCTGATGGTGTTCCTCATGTTATTTCAAGTGAGTTTGAAGCAATTGCAAATGTTGCAGAAGATACACTCGAAATCTTAAACAGCTTGAAACAGATACGTTTGCGCCTTCCAGAGGACATTGAACAGGATACTATCCTTTATGAATTTAAAGGACCTCGTACTGTAAAAAGCGATGACTTTGCTAAAGAAGGTCAAGTTGAAGTAATGACAAAAGATCTGCTTGTTTTCACAATGATGGAAAACGCTCGTCTTGATGTTGAAATTCAGATTGATCTTGGCAGAGGCTATGTCCCAGCTGAAGTAAACGAACATTACATCGAAGGTATTGTTGGTACAATTCCAATGGATGCTATCTTCACACCTGTTCGCAAGGTAAAATATGCAATTGAACCTTGTCGTGTAGGTCAGAGAAACGATTACGACAAATTAGTTTTGGAAATTTGGACTGATGGAACAATCGCTCCGGATGATGCATTAGCTGAAGCTGCAAAGATTGCAAAAGATCATTTCTCAATCTTTGTAAACTTTAATGACAGCGATGTAGCAAGCGGTGACGAACTTGATGAAGGTGACGAACATGTTCGTATGCTTCTCAATACACCAGTAGAAGAACTCGAACTTTCTGTACGTTCTTCAAATTGTCTTAAAAATGCAAATATCAAGACAATCGGTGAATTAACAAAGAAAACAGAAGACGATATCGCCAAGACTAGAAACTTTGGTAAAAAGAGTTTGACAGAAATTAAAGAAAAGCTCTTAGAGTGGAATCTTACACTTGGAATGACTGACTACAGTCATCTTAAGAATGCTGTCAAATTGAATAAGAAAAAGGAAGAATCAGATGAATCATAAAATTGGTTTTAATCCGCTTTCACGTACAACAGCACATCGTCGTGCTATGACACGCAATATGGTTACTTCACTTTTTAGATTTGAGCGCATTACAACTACTAAAGCAAAAGCTTTGGAAGTTAGAAGATATGCAGAAAAGCTCATCACTAGAAGTAAGGTAGACAGTGTTCATAACCGCCGTGAAGCTGCTAAGTTTATTCAGGATGAAAAAGTTCTTAATAAACTTTTTACAGAAATTGGTCCACGCATGAAGGATCGTAAAGGTGGTTACACTAGAGTTCTTAAGCTCGGATTCCGTCAGGGAGACGCAGCTGATGTAGCAATTCTCGAACTCGTTGACTACAAATTAGATTCTGATGCAAAAGACGAAAAAGCTAAGTCAAACGACAAAGCTAAGACAGCCGCTCCAAAAGCAGCAAACAAGTAAGGAGTAGAATATGTCTAAATCACATCGCGGAACTGGAATTCGCGCAATGGCTTCACACGGACGTGGAAAATGTCCTGTTTGTGGTAATGAAAACATTAAAGTTCTTTATGAAAAAGAAATTGATGGTAATAAAGCCATGATCTGCAAGTTCTGTAATGCAAACCTTAAAAATAAGGCAAGAAAAGAAGCTAAAAATGCTGCTCCTGCCGCAGAAGCTCCTGCAGCTGAAGCACCAGCAGAAGCATAACGAAAGTTAGGCCTTATTTGTAAGCCACCCTAGATTATTCAGGGTGGCTCTTTTTTTTTCTGAATGTTTTTTTAATTGATAAAAACAAAAAAATGGGAGTTCGGTACTGAAAATTCTACTTGAAAAAAAAGTTAATTTATACTAAATTACTTAAATATTATACAACATGCGGAAATCCGCAGGTTTTGCTTGAAAATTTTAAAGGAGGCTGAAATGAGAAAATCAGCAATTGGTGTTGCAGCATTATTGGCAGCACTTTTATCTTTCACTTCTTGTGGAAAGAAACAGACAAACGAAATCGTAATTGGTGGTATTTTCCCACTTTCTGGCGCAGTTGCAGTTTACGGTGTTGAATGCAAGAACGGAATTGACCTTGCTATCGAAGAAATCAATGCAGCTGGTGGAGTAAACGGAAAGAATATCGTTTTAATCAGTGAAGATGATGAAGGAAATCCTGATAAAACAGTTAATGCTTATCAGAAACTTACATCTAAAGATGGTGCAAAACTCATCATCGGTTCTTTGACATCTGGTTGTACACAGGCTATCACAAACCGCTGTCAGGCTCAGAAAGTTGTTCAGATTGCTCCAGCAGCAACAGCTCCTGCAATTACAGATGCCGGTGATTATATTTTCAGAACTTGCTATACAGATCCATTCCAGGGAACTGTAGGTGGAAAATTTGCAGCAGAAGACCTCGATTGCAAAAAAGCAGCTATTCTTTTCGATGCTGGTAACGACTACTCAGTTGGTCTTACAGAAAACTTTGAAAAATCATTTGTATCATGTGGTGGAACAATCGTAGCAAAAGAAGCATATCAGACTGGTGATAAAGATTTTAATGCACAGCTTACAAAAATCAAGTCTGCTAATCCTGACATCGTATATCTTCCTGATTACTATGGTGTAGTAGCATTGATCGCTTCACAGCTTCGCAAAATCGGAATCAATACACCAATCGTTGGTGCAGACGGATGGGACGGAGTTCTTGGAAATGCCGGCGATGAAGTTCTCAATGGTTTCTATTCTAACCACTATGCAGCAGATTCAACAAATCCTGCTGTAGTTAACTTTGTAAAAGCTTTCAATGCTAAATACGGAAAAGATCCTAACGCTTTCGCAGCTCTCGGATATGATTCTGCTTATCTTTTGAAAGATGCTATTGCAAAAGCCGGAACAACTGATTCTACTGCTGTAAAAGCTGCTCTTGCTGAAACAAACGGTGACTATGTAACTGGTCATTTGACTTTCGATGCTAACCACAACCCTGTAAAATCAGCAGTAATGCTTGAAATCGTAAAAGCAGATGATGGTTCATTGAAGACAGTTTATAAGACAACTGTTAATCCGTAAGTTAGATTTTTGCTGAGTGTAGATTTGTTTTAATCTGTCATTCAGATGGAATTTACTAAAAAGGCCTGTCGGTATTAATTCCGGCAGGCTTTTTTTATGTATTAAAATAGTTTTTTGTAAAGAATTGAAATGCTGATGAAATAAATTCCACTTTATAAAAACATCCTATAATTGTAAAAAAGTTTAAAATAAGATATAATTAAATGCTATTTTTAGCGTTTATCAGTGATAAAAATTTATGTGAGGATATTTTGAATAGCGGCTCTGTTTTTTACCAACAGCTGGTTAACGGTCTTTCGTTAGGCAGTATTTATGCTTTGATAGCCCTTGGCTACACAATGGTATACGGAATTGTTAAACTCATCAACTTTGCACATGGTGATATTATGATGATGGGTGCGTATGCCGGTTATTTTGTTCTGGTTGCAATGGGACCTACTCCTTTTGGATTCTGCGTTGCAATGTTTGTTTCGATGCTTTTTTGTGCATTGCTTGGTATTTCGATTGAACGTCTTGCTTACAGACCTTTGAGAAATGCGCCAAGATTGAATTCATTAATTACTGCGATTGCGGTCGAATTGATTTTACAGAATCTGATGCGTGTACTTCCTTTTGTTGGTCCAAATCCAAGACAGTTTCCAGCTGTAAAAGTTTCAAATATTAATATCGGTTCTGTTCAGATTGAAGGAATTAAATTTCTTGTTATTGTTGGAAGCGTTGTATTGATGATTGTTCTTCATATACTTGTTAATTATACAAAAACAGGTAAATCAATGCGTTCTGTTTCTTATGATATGCAGGCTTCAAGTCTTATGGGAATAAACGTAAATAAAACAATTGCAATTACTTTTGCAATCGGTTCAATTCTTGCGGGCGCTGGTGGAATGCTTTATGCAACTGCTTATCCTCAGATTGATCCGATGATGGGATATATGCCTGGTCTTAAAGCCTTTGTTGCGGCAGTTCTTGGTGGAATCGGTTCGATTCCTGGTGCTATGGTCGGAGGCTTTATTCTTGGAGTTGCTGAAACTATGGTAAAGGGTTATGGTCCTTCGGCTTATGCTGATGCCATTTCATTCAGCATTCTGATTGTTATTCTTCTTATCAAGCCATCTGGTCTGTTAGGAAAGAAAACGGTTGTTAAGGTATAGGGAGGAAAATATGAACAGAAAGATTTTGAAAAGTTATTTGCCTCCTTTTATTGCTGCTGTAGTTTGTACTGTTGTTCCTTTTGTTCTGAGCATAGCTGGTATTCTTGATGATTATACTGCGCAGATTTTCTGTATGTGTGCAATCAACTCGATTATGGCTTTGAGTGTTAATATGATCTGTGGAATTACAGGTCAGCTTTCTCTCGGTCAGGCCGGTTTTATGGCGATTGGTGCTTATTCTACAATTCTGTTGAATCAGATTTTAGGAATTCCACTTGTTGCTGCAATTCTTATCGCTGCTTTGATTACTGCTTTCTTTGGTTTTTTAATTGGATTTCCAACTTTGAAACTTGAGGGAGATTATCTTGCAATTGTAACACTTGGTTTTGGAGAAATCATTCGCGTTGTTCTTGTAAACTTAAAAACGATTACAGGTGGTCCGAATGGAAAACAGTTCAACACATATCTGACTTTCTTTACAGGTCCTGCATTTTTTATAATTACAGTATCGTTGATTTTAATTATTGTTTTAATGCAGAATTTCATCAGATCAAGTTATGGACGTGCAATTCTTGCTGTTCGTGAAGATGAAGTTGCAGCAAATGCAAACGGTGTAAGCGTGTTTAAATATAAGATGATTGGTTTTGTAATTGCATCTTTTATTGCAGGAATTGGAGGAGCTCTTTATGTCTGCCGTATTGGGTTTATTAAACCGGATCAGGCTTCGTTTACAAAGAGTATTGATTATTTGATTTTTGTTGTTCTTGGTGGAATGGGAAGTATTACAGGAAGTATTCTTGCAGCATACGTTTTGACTTTCTTACAGGAATTCCTTAGATTCCTGCAGGATTATAGACTTTTGTTCTATCCGGTAGTTTTGATTTTTGTAATGATTTTCAGACCGCAGGGACTTTTGGGAACAAAAGAATTTTCATTTCAGAAATTTTTTCCGTCATGTAAAAAGTTTATTGAAAAATTCAAAAATAAAAATAACACACCGGAGGCAAAAAAATGAGTGATAAAAAATTAGTTTTGCAGGCCTCTGATGTAAGCATTGTATTCGGCGGCTTGCGTGCGGTAAGTGGTTTTAACTGCGATTTATATGAAGGTGAACTTGCAGGTCTTATTGGTCCGAACGGGGCCGGTAAAACAACTATGTTTAATATGCTCAGTGGAATTTATACACCGACAGAAGGTCAGATCACTTTCTGGGATAGAAAAGGCAAAGCGAGAAACATCAATAAGATGAGTCCTCACGAACTTAATCGTCTTGGAATTGCAAGAACTTTTCAGAACATCAGATTGTTTGGTGGTTTGACTGTAAGCGACAATGTAAGAATTGCACTTCATTCAACACGTCAAAGCGGAATTATTGATGCGCTTTTCAGAACAACAAAGTTCCGTCATGATGAAGAAAGAATGACTGCAAAAGTTGATCAGCTTCTGGAATTATTCCACATAGAAAATAAAAAGAATGAACTTGCAAAAAATCTTCCATACGGTGAACAGCGAAAACTTGAAATCGTTCGCGCTCTTGCAAGTGATCCGAAACTTCTTTTGCTTGATGAACCTGCAGCCGGAATGAATCCTCAGGAAACTGAAGATCTTATGAATATGATTGCATTCATCAGAAAAGAATTTAATCTTACAATTCTTTTGATTGAACATGATATGAAACTTGTAATGGGAATCTGTGAAAAACTTATGGTTCTTGATTATGGAAAAATTATTGCTGCCGGTGGTCCAGAAGAAATTAAATCTAATCCACAGGTAATTAAAGCATATCTTGGTTCGGAGGCTGCAGATGCTTAATGTAAAAGATTTGCACGTTTCTTATGGTGCGATTAATGCATTGAAGGGAATCTCTTTTGATGTTAATGAAGGAGAAATTATCAGTCTTATCGGTTCAAATGGTGCCGGTAAAACTACGACTCTTCATGCTGTAAGTAATATTATTAAAAAGCAGAGTGGAACTGTTGAGTTTAACGGTCAGGACATTACAAACATGCAGCCTGATTTGATCGTAAAACAGAATCTGATTCAGGTTCCAGAAGGAAGACGAATCTTTCAGAATATGTCGGTAAAAGAAAATCTTGAAATGGGTGCTTTTACACGCGAAGATAAGTCTAATATTAAAGCAGATATGGAAATGGTTTTCGAATTGTTTCCTCGATTGAAAGAAAGAATAAGACAGATATCAGGTACTTTGAGCGGTGGTGAATTACAGATGCTTGCTATGGGTCGCGGCTTGATGGCCAGACCTAAACTGCTTCTGCTTGATGAACCAAGTATGGGTCTTGCTCCGATTCTTGTAGATGAAATTTTTGAAATCATAACAAAAATTAATTCTACTGGTACTACAATTTTGCTCGTAGAACAGAATGCTTTTAAAGCTCTTTCTATTTCTACAAGAGCATATATTCTCGAAACTGGTCTGATTACAAAGTCAGGAGATGCGAAAGCTTTGATCAGTGATCCGGCCGTAAAAGCAGCATATCTAGGAGGTTGATATGATAGTAAGAGAAGTTATGAAAACAAATGTTGTTTGTGTTACATCTGAAACAAAAGCAACTGATGCAAAAGTATTAATGACAGAAAATAAGGTTTCAAGACTTCCTGTTGTAGATAATGGTAAGCTTGTTGGCCTTGTTACTAAAAGTGACTTGAACAAAGCAGAGCCTTCTGCAGCAACAACTCTTGATATGTTTGAAATCAGTTCATTGCTTGCAAAACTTACTGTAAAAAAAGTAATGACAAAAAAAGTTATTACTGTAAGTCCAGATGAAGTTGTAGAAGAAGCAGCGAGAATTATGGTTGATAATAATGTAAGCTGTCTTCCTGTAATTAAAGACGGAGCTTTGGTTGGAATTATTACAGAAAATAATCTTTTTAGTTTGTTTACAGAAATGTTCGGTGCAAGAACAAAAGGTGTTCGTGCAGTTGTTTATGTTGATGATAAACCTGGACAGCTTGCAAAAGTAACAAAAGCAATTTCTGATGCAAATGCAAATATTATCAGTGCTGTTACAACAAAACATGATGCAGAAAATAAAATATGCATTACATTAAAAGCAACAGGAATCAAAGAAGCTCAGCTTAAACAGATTCTTGAAAACTGTGAATATGTAATTCAGGATATAAGAGTAATTTAATTAATAATGAACGACTATAACAAAGTTTTGTATGTAAATAAATTTATCCGCGCATATCCTGAAGAGTTTTCGTTGAAAGAATTCATCAAAAGTATGTCGTATGTAAATTGTGAAGTTACAAATGAAGAAGCTTTGGAAATAGTTGAATCATCTCCGTATATTTTTCAGACTGCACGGGATAAATATATTTCCCGTGCAGCTGTTTTTTCCAACCGTTATTTCAGTTTTGTAATTACAAAAGAAGAATGCGAAAATAAATGTTTTATTCCAGGTCACAGACTGATTCCTTTTGTTGACCAGGAAATACTTGCGTGTTCATTCAGTTTTTTTTATGAAGGTGTAGAACTTACAAAGAAAAATGTCGAATTTTCAAAAGATTTTGCGCTTGAACATTTTTCACTTTATGGAGAGGAATACGAATCACAGTACATTGCAAATGATTTTGGAATGAAAAATTTTTCACTTTCAGAAAATAATTTTGAACTTCCACAGAAGATAACTTTGTGGGCAGTTGATCTTTCTTCGCTTTTTGAAAAATATGAAATTAATGCAGGCGACAGAATTCTTCTTGCAGTGGAAAACTGGGATGAAGGATTTATTCGTATTGAACCTGTTTTACGCGAAAAAAATTCAACTTTAACAATAACCCAGGATGATATAGAAAGAAATAACTGGTATAAAAATTTTGAAAAATTTTTACTTGAACAGTTTAATTCTTTAGGACCTCGTTCTTCGATTGAGGAACAGATTGCTGATGTCTTTTTTGAACATATTGATGAGCTTACGAAAAAAAACTGCGGATCTGTTGAAGAGTTTATAAAATGGACAAAAGCGGTTTCTGTTGAATGTTTTGGTGTTGAAACAAGGCTTTGGAGAAGTGGTGAAACAGTTCCTGCAATCGGTATGTGGAACGAAGATGAAAAAGAGACTGAAGTTTATGGAATGCAGAATCTTTTGTATTCTGTTCCAGATTATATTTTAGATGAATATCTTAAAGATTATGCATTTCAGAAAAAAACAGATATTAATCTGCTTATAAAAGATATTTTTCCGAAAACTTATTATATTCCTGAAGAAAGTCACAATGAAATATTATTGCACATAGCAAATCGAAATGATATAATTTTAAAAAATTACAATTGGTTTGCTGACCAGAAAATTGGTGATATCAGAAATAAGGCTCTTGTTCTGTATACAAAAATAAGTACCCTAGTATATGACATTGACAGAACAGGCGGGCGATTTGGCAGTTATCCGCAGCAGGAACTTGTAATTTTGATTCAGCTTTATACACATCTTGCAAAACTTGTTGAAACAATTTCTTACGATGCGGAATCTGTAATAAAAGATATAGATACGATAAACTGTTCCCTTGACGGGATGCGGTTAAATTTTGAAGATATTGAAATGGAACTTAAAAATGCCGTCATGGCATGCAAAAAACGAGATTTCAAAGTGATCAGATAGGGGAGCGTAAATGGGAAAGCCACAGAATGTAGTTGATTTATTGAAAAGAGGTGGAGTACTTTTTAACGTAGAGGGAAAAACAACAGATGAGATTTACAAAAATATTACAGATTCTGTAAGTCTCCCGGATGAAGTAACTAAAGAAGGTGTTTATGCAGCACTATGCGATCGTGAACGTGTAATGAGCACGGCGGTCGGATACGGGATTGCACTTCCTCACTGCAGAGGCACAATTCTTAAAAATAATGAGAATCAGCAGATTACTGTCTGTTATCTTAAGGATCCGATTGATATGAATGCACCGGATGCAAGACATGTTTATGTAATGTTTGTCATTTTAACTGCAAACTCGCAAACTCACTTGCAGGTTCTTTCACAGCTGGCTGCCTTGTTTAAAGATGACAATTTCAAGCAATTACTTGAGAAAAAATCAGGTATTGATGAACTTGTAAAACTTGCTGAGTCTTTAATGTGAGGTATTATTTTATGAACGAAAAGGCAATCGCTGCAGTTGCAACAAGTGTTCGCAGTCTTTCAATGGATGCGATTCAGAAAGCAAACTCAGGTCACCCTGGACTTCCATTGGGAGCTGCTGAAGTAGCAAGTGTTCTCTATGGAGAAATCTTAAAACACAATCCTGCAAATTCTAAGTGGGAAGACAGAGACCGCTTTGTTCTTTCTGCAGGACATGGTTCTATGCTTTTGTATTCAATTCTTCATCTTTCTGGATACAAAGTAACAATGGATGATATTAAATCATTCCGTCAGGTTGGAAGCGTATGCTGCGGTCACCCTGAATATGGTGTTACAGACGGTGTTGAATGTACTGGAGGTCCACTTGGACAGGGCGTTTCAATGGCTGTCGGAATGGCTGTTGCAGAATCAATGCTCGCTGCACGTTTTAATACTGCAAAACATACAATCGTAGATCACTATACATATTCACTTGTTGGAGAAGGATGTCTTCAGGAAGGCGTTGCATCTGAAGCTTGTTCTCTCGCTGGAAATTTAAAACTCGGTAAATTGATTGTATTCTATGACCAGAATAAAATTTCTATTGACGGTTGTACAGACATCACATTTACAGATGATATCGCAAAACGTTACGAAGCTTACGGCTGGCAGGTTTTGAAAGGTGACATGTATGATGTTGCTGGAATTGAAAAACTTGTTAACGAAGCAAAAGCCTGCAGTGATAAACCTTCTTTGATCATGCTCAAATCTGTAATCGGAAAATGCGCTCCAAAAGAAGGATGTGCTGATGTTCACGGTGCTCCACTTGGTGCTGACGGCGTAAAAGAAGCTAAAGCAAAACTTGGAATCCCTGTTGATCAGGACTTCTATGTAGTTCCAGAAGCTTACGAATATTTTAATTCTAAAAAAGCTGAATGGGCAAAAAAAGAAGCTGACTGGAATGAAACATTTGCTGCATGGGCAAAAGAAAATCCAGAATTGAAAAAACAGTGGGACGAATTCCACTCAGACGCAGTTACAAATGCTGATGTAAAAGATGTTGAATATAAAGTTGGAGATGCATGTGCTACTCGTGATGCTTCTGGAAAAGCACTCAACGTAATCGCTGCACGCTACGGAAACCTCGTTGGTGGTTCTGCTGACCTTATGGGACCTAACAAGACAGCATTTAAAGCTGTTGATGAAGGAACATTCTCACCAGCTAACCGCAAAGGACGCACAATTGAATATGGTATCCGTGAATTTGCAATGTCTGCAGTTTGTGCAGGTATTTCTCTCCATGGCGGACTCAGACCATTCTGTGCAACATTCTTAGTATTTGCTGATTACTTAAGACCATCACTCCGCGTTGTATCTTTGATGAAACGTCCTGTAATCTATGTATTCACACACGACTCAATCTACGTTGGTGAAGACGGACCTACACATCAGCCGATCGAAACATTGACTTCTCTCCGCGCTATTCCTGGCGTTCAGGTAATCAGACCTGGTGACCCTGAAGAATCAATGGAAGCTTGGAAGATGGCTTACGCTTCTAAAGATCACCCTGTATGTATGGCATTCACACGCCAGGCTCTTGCAGTTTACGAAAAAGAAGATCCAGACTGGAAGAACACAATGAAGTGTGGTGCTTACGTTGTAACAAAGGGAAGTGAAAATCCAGACATCACAATTCTTGCAAGCGGTTCAGAAGTTAACATGGCTCTCGCTGCTGCAAAACTTGTAAGTGGAAAAACAATCCGCGTTGTATCAGTTCCAGATGTAAAAACATTTGCTTTGCAGGACAAGACAATCCGTGATTCAATCATTGGAAATGCAAAACGCGTTGTATGTACAGAAGCTGGAATTTCAATGGAATGGCTTCAGTTTACTACAAAAGAAAACTGCTTCTGCATCGACCGCTTCGGCGAATCAGGCCCAGCAAACAAAGTTGCTGAATACCTCGGATTCACAAGCGAAAAATTGGCAGAAATGCTCAAAAAATAACTTTCTCAGGGTTCCAGGGGAGTGCCCCTGGACCTCCGTTTTCTTAGGAGGGAGAGAAGGGCTTAATTCGAAGCAGCCCTTCTCTCCCTCCTAAAACCTCCCACTCATCCTGCACGACCAGGAGGACCTGGACCCCTCGCCACATTGCTACGCTCGTGGCATATTTTTACCGATAATCAAATTATGAAAAAATACATTTTTAGTTTAATTTTAATCTCATGCATTATAAGTTCCACTTATGCAAATGCGATTTATAAAAAGAGTGCTGTTGCTTCGTTTTATGCGGAGGACTTTCATGGAAAGAAAACTTCGAACGGGGAAATTTTTAATATGTGGGCGATGACCTGCGCGCATAAGATGCTTCCGTTTGGGACTATTTTGAAAGTTGTTAATTTGAGCAATGGAAAATGGGTGGAAGTTCGCGTGAATGACAGAGGGCCGTTTGTCGGGACTCGTGAAATCGATTTGTCGAAGGGCGCTGCAAGTAAGCTCGGGATGATCGGCAAGGGAACGCAGAAGGTAAGACTTGAAATTGTAAAGCTTGGAAAATATACAAAGGACAGTGTCGTGACTGCAAAGAAAGCGTGTCAGATGGCTGGAATTAAATATTATCAGGTGAGCATGTCTTCGCTTGAACAGACTGATGTTAAGAAAAATGAATCGATAACTGTTCTTGAAACAAATGTCGGTGATGAAAAATTTTCAAATGCAAAAAAAACTGTTGTGCGTGAATCGGGCAAGAGATGGGACATTCAGCTCGGAGCATTTGGTTCAAAAGATAATGCCGTTAATTTTGGAAGGAAAGTTAAGAAAGACGGATTTTCAAATGTTGCTACACAGACTGTAGTTTCAAAAAATATTGTCCGAGTTGTAATTAAAGATATCGGAACAGAAGAAATTTCTGAATATGAATCACGACTGATTGCAGCAGGCTATGAAAACTGGACCATACGAGAAAGAAAAATAAATTAGAAGGAAAAATTACATAGATAAATTAGTTTTAAAATCTAGGTGGGCAAAATGTCAGAAGAAAAAATCGTAAACGAAACAAAAACTCCAAACACAATTTCAACTCTTGTAAACGATTTAAAAAATCTTGGAATAAAAAGCGGAATGAATCTTATTGTTCATTCATCACTCAGTTCAATCGGCTGGGTGTGCGGTGGTGCGCAGAGCGTCATCATGGCGCTTGAAGAAGTTTTGACAGCAGATGGAACTTTAGTAATGCCGGCTCATTCGTGCAATTTATCAGATCCTTCGCACTGGGGAAATCCTTCTGTTCCGGAAAACTGGTGGCAGACAATAAAAGACGAAATGCCGGCTTTTGATAAAGATTTGACTCCTACTTGCGGAATGGGAATTATTGCAGAAACTTTTCGTAAACAAAATGGCGTTGTTAGAAGCAGTCATCCTTCCTGTTCATTTGCGGCATGGGGAAAAAATAAAGATTATATTATTTCTGATAATCATTATGATTTTGCGCAGAATGATGAAAGCCCGATCGGCCGCCTGAACGAACTTGATGGCTTTATTCTTTTACTTGGTGTTGATTATGATTCAAACACATCGCTTCATCTTGCAGAATACAGAGCTGATTACAAAGACAAGATGATTGTTCCAGACGGTTTTCCTGTTATTGAAAATGGAAAGAAAATCTGGATTGAGGTAAAAGATATTCTTTATAACGATGAAGATTTTTGTGAAATTGGAAATGCGTTTGAAAAAACCGGAAAGGTTATTATCGGAAAAGTTGGAAATGCAGTTTGTAAATTAATGAAGCAGAGAGAACTTGTTGATTTTGCAAAAGACTGGATGGAAAAGAACAGATAAAAAATAGTTTTAGAAAAAGTAAAAAATGTTAAATTTAGAAAAGTATGCTGATGTATTAAAAAAAGTAAAAGATGTCCTTCTTAAAATCGGGATTATTCCTCTCTGGTTGATTGTATTAGTTCTTGATTTTCTTATCATCAAATTTGTGTTTTTGAAATTGATGAATAAACAGGATAAAACAATCGATATGGATGTCAAAGGTATCTGGTGCTTTTTATGCATTGTCGCTGCAGATTTTGCAACATTCATATTCTTTTTTATGGCTTATTATAGTTTTAAAAAACGAATTGAAATTGGAATTGAAGGCGGATTCTGGTGGTGCGTTGTCGTAACTTGTGTTCTGGGATTCTTCCTTTATATACAGTTTGTTCCAGGTTTTAATGATGATCAGAAAAATCCAAATCAAAAGTCTGATTCAAAAGATATTGCAAGACCAGAAGATCTAAAACAGGTGCAGACTGATGCCCCACGAATTGAACAAAAACTTAAATGGTATGACAAGTTTGAATTATGGGAAAATTTAATAACAGATAAATTTCTTGAGTTCTTTGAACTGGAAGATCAAAAGTACAGGCCGGTTCGTGAAAAAAAGTTTATAGTAGCATCTTCAATAAGTGTTCTTCTGGTAACTCTTCCATTTTTTCCGTTTATGTTGATTGGTAAATATCTTTTTGATTCTGATGTTCCTTATATACAGTGGTTTGTCTCGGGTGTAATTTGCAAACTTTTTAAAATTAATCCTGAAATAGATGCAGCAAAAAATTCCGAAAGATTTGAAAAACGAAGAAAACGAAAAGCCGTAGTTAGAAATATCATAAGAAGAATAGTTTACGGATTTCTCGGACTGTTATGCGTCGGAATAATGTCTCTTGCTTTATTTGTATCCTTTAAAGGCGTTAAAATGATTGTAGTTAATATTTGTGCATGCTGTTCAAAACAACAGTATCATGGAAAAGTTCTTGAAAATAAATATAGTAGATACGGCAGAGGAACTCACAATTATTGTGCTACAGTTGAATTTGAAGCTGACGGAAAAACATACACATATAAAATTGTTTATGATTCTGCAAATCCGATTAACGATATTACCGGTATTGATAAGAAAAATAAAAAGGGTGATGATGTAATAGTCTGTGTTACAAAACATTATGTCATATTAAAAAATACTGTTTTAAATTCAATATTAAATAATTTATTTCTTTTTATCTGCTTTTTAGTACTGGCTGTTCCGTTTGGAATAGGAGCTTATTTCTGCGGAGCAAAAGTAATTAAGGGACCTGATAAGGAAGTTCCGCTTGATTAAGGAATGTGTATAAAAAGGACCCGCATCACAAAAGTGACACGGGCCGGGGTAAGGAGTAGGAGGAGTCCGCGGCAAGAGAGAACCGCGGATTTTATTTTCTATGCTTTATGCAGTGATTGCAATTTTTTTAGGAGCTGCAAGTGCTTTGCGTGGAATGCAGATGTTAAGAACTCCGTTTTTGAAAGTTGCCTGGACTTTTTCTGCATCGATGTCGTCTGGTAAAGTAAAGCGTCGTGAGAAACTTGATAAACGGCGTTCGCGGATGAGCCATTTTGATTTTGCGTTTTCGCTGTCGTTTTTCTTGTCTTCATTATCTTCGCTTGAAGTTTCTTTTGTTTCTTCTTTTTTTGAAGAAATAGTCAGAATACCTCTGTCGAGTTCAAGTTCCACGTCCTTTTCTGAGCGTCCTGGTAAATCCATTTCAAGTGTGTAAGAATCATTGTTTTCTTTGACATCAACTTTTGGAGTTACTGCTGAATACTGAAATTCACGCATTGCGCCATCGAATGCGTCGCCGAAAAGTGAGTTTAAAAGTGAAAGTTCGTTCATATAATTTCTCCTTTGCAAAGGAAACTGCTTTTTCGCAAGTTCCATCTGCTGTTAATTTATAGATTTTAGCCCGGCTTTCTGCCTGACACTTATATTATTGCAGGATGTGTGCCAACTTTTATTTTTTTGATGGAATTTGGGTATTTTTGACATTTGAGAGAGGTTTTGAGCAGGTTTTGTATGATTTTGCAGGTTGAATTTGGGAAAATTCCACCCGAAGAATAAAAAGATGCGTCAAAATATCAATATGTATCAAAATGACCAGAAAATATGTGTCAAATTGAAACACTTATATATATAATTTCATAAAATTGAATCATGAAAAACGATTAACAAAAATTTAAAAATGGCACAGAATGATATTGACATATTTTTTGAAATTCAATATATTAACACTACACATTCCCCGATTGTGTAATGGTAGCACTTCAGATTCTGGTTCTGACTGTGGGGGTTCGAATCCTCCTTGGGGAACTAAAAGGTTGCCAGCTTGGCAACCTTTTTTTGTAAGGTCCCTTCGTCTATCGGCTAGGACGTGACCCTCTCAAGGTCGAAAGACGGGTTCGATTCCCGTAGGGACCGAACCCGGAGGGTTTGATGTCTGCAAAAGTCGAAGACTTTTGACGTCAAATAATTTCTACTAGGCAAACGAGATGCGAAGCAGCTCGTATTCCCGTAGGGGTATTAAAACAGTTTTTAGTGAGGAAACTCATTGGAATATTAGGGCCATTAGCTCAGCGGTTAGAGCAGAGGACTCATAATCCTTTGGTCCCCGGTTCAAATCCAGGATGGCCCAAAAAAAATAAAGGGTGTCTCCCAAAAGGGAGACACCCTTTATTTTTTGGGGAGCCAAAAGAGCGAAGCTCGTATGGCCCACAGCGACGGAGGTGCTGTTCGATTTCAGACAGACAAACAGAAATCTCAGATGTATGACACTTCAGAGATTTACGAGGTCTGGAATAAATTCAAACTGTCGTTTTTTATTTTCGTCCGGTTTTTACACCTGTTTTTTCAAGTTTGAGTGTACTTATGACTGGTTCATCGTACATAAGTTGAACTGTAATTTCTACTGTTGGTTTGTGAACAACTTTGAAAACAATAACTCCTTCTGATGGAACATCTTTTTTTAAATCTGTAATTGTTTCGTATTGCTTGGAAATTTCACCCCAGTATTTTTCTGAAGGTGAATTATCAATTATTGCTATTGTTAAACTTGCAAGATCTATGTTTGGTGTAATTTTGTAGTGAACTTCAATGATATCACCTGGTTCCGGAAAATCTCCTGCAAAGTATTTAGTAAATTTTGGGGCGTTTGTATTCTGATAATTTGGGCCGTACTGGTTTTTTTCAATTCGTACGGAAGGACCAGACTGTGAAGATCCTAAATCGATGACATAAGTTTTTGCCTGTGCAAATGCAGCAAATGCAGCAGTAATTGTAATTAAAGCAGCCATTAAAATTTTTTTCATTTGTGTTCTCCTGAAATGTTTTTTCTCCTTATAAAAGTCTACCACTGATTGAAAAAAAATCCATAAAAAAAATATATGATATATAAAAATTGTTGTTTTTTTGTTATTATTTGGAAATTCTTATTATGTAGTTCCTCCTGAATTTTAAATTAAAAATGAAGGCGGAATCTGGAGAAATATGAAAAAATTATTCTGTTGTTTTCTAATTACTTGTGCTTGTGTGAACGTGTTTTCTTTTGACAGGGATTATTCTGAAAAATTAAATCTTGTTGAAAAATCAGAAAAACAGAAATTTCTGTTCAGGGATGTTTTTGGAAATGAATTTGAAACAATTATAAATGAAAAAGTTGAAAAAAATCAGATTAAAAAAGAAAATTTTATTCGTAATGGAATTAAGATGTCTTTGAAAAATGATTTTTCAGAAAAAGATAATTCTTATGAAATAAGACTTGGTGTTGATATTTCTCATCATGATGGAAAAGTTGACTGGAAAAAGTTAAAGAAAGAAGGCTTTGATTTTGTAATTTTGAGATGCGGTTTCAGGGGTTATCAGAGTGGAACTTTAAATGCGGACAGAAATTTTCATAAAAATATTAAAGATGCGGTTGCTGCAGGCTTTGATGTTGGAATCTATATTTTTTCACAGGCAGATTCTGAAACTGAAGCAATTGAAGAAGCTGAATTTGTTCTGGAACAGATTAACGGCTATAAAATTTCACTTCCGGTTTTTTATGATCCGGAAATTATCAGAGATGATGAAGCACGTTCTGACAATATTTCAGGTGAACAGTTTACAAAGAATGCTGCTGCTTTTTGTGATTTAATTGAAAAGTCTGGTTATCAAGCCGGTGTTTATTCAAATATGCTCTGGCAGGCGTATGAATTTGATATGCAGGTAATTTCAAAATATGTTCTCTGGTATGCAGATTATGAAGAACAGCCTCAGTCGCCGTATCGTTTTGAATTCTGGCAGTATGCAGAAAAGGGCGGGGAAATTGATGCGCCATACGATATGGATGTCATGTTGATCAAGAAATAGACTCAAATAAAAAAAATAATCGCTCCCGCAAAAACTTTCATAATCCTCCGTTGCTTGCGCCGTGCGGGAGATGAGAGAATAGACTTAAGAAACTCCGGTTATGAAATTTTTGCTCCGCGATTATTTTTTTATTTGTATCTTTTTATGAACAGGATATAAATTCAAGAATTGAAAATAATCGCTCCCGCAAAAACTTTCATAATCCTCCGTTGCTTGCGCCGTGCGGAAGATGAGAGAATAGACTTAAGAAACTCCGGTTATGAAATTTTTGCTCCGCGATTATTTTTTTTGGTAATAGATTTATCTTTCCATTCCATCCATCTGGATGATGGCACCATTTGCGTCAAATTTGAGTTCTCGGAATTTTACGTTTCTCTTCTGGTTGATTCCGTTTGAAAGTTCGCAGTCGTGATAGAAGAGATACCATTTTCCGTGGTATTCGAGAATTGAGTGGTGTGTTGTCCATCCGAGAACTGGTGTTAAAATGTGTCCGCCGTATGTGTATGGGCCGTAAACATTTTTTGATGTTGACCAGTTTAAGAAGTGTGTGTCACCTGTTGAATATGTGAAATAATATGTGTCGCCTTTTTTGAAGAGCCATGGGTCTTCGAAGTAGCGTGCATCGTGATCTTTTCCTTTGAGTGGAACTCCGTCTTTGTCTGTGATTACGAGGTCGCGAGGATCTTCGGCGAGTGTTTTCATGTCGTCGTTCATTTTTGCGATTTTAGGGCAAACTGCAGGTGTGTCTCCAGTTGGTTCTGTGTTTGCTTCATCGTATTTGTTGTTTCTGTATTTGTCGAGCTGTCCGCCCCAGATTCCACCGAATGTCAGATAAAAGTTTTTGTCTGTGTCAGGGAAGATACATGGGTCGATTGAGAAAGTTCCCTTGATGTAATCTGGTTCTGCTTTGAATGGTCCGCGTGGTGAGTCACCGACTGCAACTCCAACTCTGAAGAAACCTTCTTTATCGCGGGCAGGGAAGAAGAAATAATATTTTCCGTCTTTTTCTGCACAATCTGGTGCCCAGACCTGTTTTGATGCCCATGGAATGTCTTTAATGTCGAGAACCATTCCGCAGTCGCGTGGCATTGTGTTTTCGTCGTCCATTTCGTAAACATGATAGTCTGTCATGTCGTACTGGTCGCCGTTGTCGTTGTTTTCAACATCGATATCGCGGTCATGTGACGGATAGATATAAATTTTGTCGTTGAATACATGAGCTGAAGGATCAGCTGTGTACAAATCTGTAACTAAAGGTTTTTTTTCGATAGAAGACATAGAAACTCCAGATTGCCGTTTGGGCATATAATTTACTGGTGGAATTTGAAAAAACGTATTGTCAAATTCCATCTGAAATAATATAACACTGAATATATAATCTGTAAAGTGTGCACGAGCACGAGCCATGCAGTAAAAAAATTGAACTTAAAAAAAATTTTTACAATTGGGCAAATTCCATTTATAATGAAAGAGGAAAGGATTTTATGAAAAAGACAGTTGCACTTTTTGTTCAGGAAATATGGTCAGATTATACACGCGGTGTTGAAAAAGGCATTCTTGAGTATTTTAAAGACAAAGAAGTAAATGTTCTGATAGCTCATCTCAGACTTCCAGTTTATGAAGACGAAGGTTTTGGAATGCAGTACTGGTCGAGCCTTGATGTTATGAAAACGCAGAATGTTGATGCGGTAATTGTATGTACGCCTACTATCTGTTCAAGGATTTCTGCTGAACAGCTTTCTGAATATCTTGAACCTGTATCTGATAAACCGATTATTTCTCTTTCGTTTCCACTCAATGTAAAAAGAAATTATTATACGACTATGTCATGTGAAAATGCATATCTTGAATTTGTTACTCACATGGTAAAAGAACATAGAGCAAAAAGATTTGCATTCATGTCGGCTGATATAAACAGTTCTGCAGAAGCTAAAGAAAGAATGGATGCTTTTAATAGCGCACTTGCAAAGAACGGACTGTCACTTTCTGAAGATGATATTTATTATGGCGATTTTGTTTTTGCAAGTGCGGTTAATGCTTTATCAAAAAAATTAAAAAATAAAGATGATGTTAAGTTTGATACGATTTTTGCTGCAAATGATATGATGGCACTTGGATGTGTTTCGTATCTGAATGAACTTGGTCTTAGAGTTCCTGAAGATATTCGTGTTGTCGGGTTTGATGATATTTCTCAGACAGAAACTGGTGAGATAAAACTTTCTACAATAAATCAGCAGATTGAATATCAGGGAAACGTGGCTGCAGAAATTGCTTATAAAATTATTAACGGTCAGAGTGTAAATCAGGAAACTAAAATTGATGTAAAGACTGTTTACAGACATTCCTGCGGATGTGAATATAAACAGAAAATAAATCTGATTGAAAAAAATGAAGTAAATCTTCTGCTTGAGGCAAAGTTAAGAGAAGAAAATAATCTGCATCGTATTGAAAATATGCTTGATAATACTCAGTCGGAAGAAACTCTGGAGATTGTATTTAATAAAATTTATGATTTAATGAATTATAATGATATTAATTTTCTTGCGTGCTGTCTTTTTGATGAACCTGTTTTTGTTGATGTCGGTTCAATTCCTAAAGTTCCGCAGCAGGCCAGAATGTGGTTTTATGTTGACAGGGTAGAGGAAGTTATTGAAGTTAATAAAAACTATGTCGTTGATCTCAATAAAGAATATTTATGCAGTGATGTAAGTACTGACAGATCTAAAAAAATGCTTATGGTTTCGATTTTTTATGGTGATTATAATTACGGTTACATAATGATTGAAACAAATTTTGATAACCTGAATCTGAATAATATTTATCTTAAGATAATTTCAAATGAAATTGCGACGGCTTATAAATATACAAAAAATCTGGAAGAGAAAAATATTCTTGCGGAAAAAAATATTGATCTGAATATTAAATCCTTTACAGATGAACTTACAGGTTTGATGAATCGCCGTGGTCTTATGAAATTTGGAGTTGAGTCAATCAATCTTTCACTTTCTCTTGGAAAAAAGGGAATGGTTTTATTCTGTGATATGGACCATTTGAAATTAATCAATGATAATTATGGTCATGAGTACGGAGATAAAGCAATTAAAGCTCAGGCTGAGATTTTACAGAGAACTTTCCGTACGAACGATTTAATCAGTCGTCTTGGTGGAGATGAATTTGTAATTGTTGCTTCAGGATTGACTGTCAGCAAATTAGATGATGTAAAACTCAGACTGGAAAAATATTCTTCTGAAGTAAAATCGGAGTTCGGACTTCCTTTTGATGTCTCAATCAGTATTGGAGGCGTTCCGTATTCGGATCAGAGTTGTGATCTGGAGAAACTTATAAAGGCTGCAGATGTTGAGCAGTATAAAGAAAAAGAAATACATCATGCGAGAATTAAATGAAAAAAACAATTGCAGTATTAGTTCAGGAAATCTGGTCAGATTATATTAAAGAAGCGTTAAAGGGAATTCTGAAATATTATCGTAATACAGATTATAATGTGCTTCTCGTTCAGGTAAGAATTGAAACTTATGAACAGGATACTTTTGGTCTTCAGTATATGTCTGGAATCAAACTTCTTGAAACGAAAGCTGTTGACTGTGTAATTGTCGGTTCTCCGACTTTTTGTTCGCATATTTCTTCTGATGAATTGTCTGGTTATTTAAAGGGAATTGAAAATAAAAAGATTGTGTCACTTTCGATTCCGCTTAAACTTAATAATACTGTCAGAACAAGAGTAAGCTGCAAAAATGCTTATTCTGAATTTGTAAAACATATAATCTCTAAGCATGGTTCAAGAAAATTTGCATTTATGTCTGGAGAAGTTGATAAGTCAATTGAAGCCCGCGACAGGCTTGATGCATTTAAGTCAGCATTGAAAGAAAATAACATTAAACTTGATGAGTCTCAGATTTATTACGGCTGCTTCGTTGTCGACAGTGCTTACAATGCTTTGAAAGAAAAAATTAAAGATAAAAGTGATGTAAAATTTGATACGATTTTTGCAGCTAATGATGCGATGGCTTTTGGCTGTATTTCGTTTTTATCTGAACTTGGTTTTAGAATTCCACAGGATATAAAAGTAGTCGGATTTGATGATATTGATTCGGCAAAAGATTCTGAGATTCCGCTTGCGACGATCAATCAGCAGATTGAAGAACAGGGAAGAGAAGTGGCTCGCCTTGCAGATGAGTTTGTGAACGGAATAAGAGTTCCGTCTGAGACAACAATTGAAGTAAAAGGAATTTGCCGTGAAAGCTGCGGCTGTAAGACTCTGGGCAAAAAAAGAATTTCATATCTTGATGGAACTGAATATGCTTTGGGAAATGGTTCTGTTTTAAGACCGGATGTTTTAAGTTATGAACTTCAGTTTAATAAGATATTCTCTTTGCTTGATTCAACAAGAAGTGAAGAAACTTTGAAAGATCTGTATGATAAACTTTCTGTAATTCTTAAATGGCTTGATATATCTTTCTTTGTTGTCGTTTTATATGATGAACCGATAATTACAAAAAAAGATGAAATAATTAAACTTCCTGAAACTGCAAAAATGGTTTTCTGTATTGATAAAAACAGAAATCTTGAACTTATTGATGTTGACTATAAATTCAGCCTAAGGGAAAGTTATTTACCGAAAGAACTTTTTGGAAATGTTGCCAACAGGTATTCTTATCAGCCGATTTTTTATGGAAATGTTCAGTATGGATATCTGATTGGTGTCGTAGAAGAGCAGACAATTTCCCTTTCTTCGACATTCCTTAAAATTATCTGTAATGAAATATCTCAATCGTATAAGTATACAAAGATTCTTGAAGAGAATACTGCGCTTCAGAAAAAGAATTCAACTTTTCTGAATGAAAGTACAAAGGATGAATTGACTGGATTGATGAATCTTCCAGGTCTTTTAAAATATGGTACTGATTCCATAAGGCTTTCGCTTCAGATGCAGAATGAAGGTCTTGTTATTGTCGTTGATATTGATAATTTAAAAAAGATAAATTCGTCTTACGGACATGTTCTTGGAGATAAAGCGATTCTTGCTCAGGCAGAAATTTTACAGAGAACTTTCAGGGACAATGATATGATTGCCCGGCTTGAAGGAGATAAATTTGCTGTTGTTGCTGCGGGTGTTTCGCTAAAGGAACTTGATGAAATTAAGAGCCGTTATATAAAAATGAGTCTTGAAGTTCAGAATGATTTTCATCTGCCTTTTACTGTTACAAGTACTTTTGGTGCTTCATCTTTTTCAAAAGAAAAATATAATCTTGGTGAGCTTATAAAAGAAGCTGACGAAGACAGAAATTAATTATTTGTAATGCAGAAATCTTCATAAGATAATTTGAAAGGAATTACCACGATTTGATTCTGAAATATTTTTCGCTTGTATCAACCGGAAGTTCAGTTCTTTCAACGGAATCGATTTCGATAAAAGTTCCATTCTGAAGCTGCGAAATTAAATCATCAATTTCAAATTTTGTTCCCTGTGCTTCCATCAAAACGCTTCCGTCAAAATCGTTGTAAACCCAGCCGGTAAGTCCAAGACTTTGAGCAACGGAGTTTGCGGTATACCGAAATCCAACGCCCTGGACTCTTCCTGTAAAGCGAATCTGTTCTCTGATTTTTTTCATTTATTTGTCCCAGCCGAGAGCGCATTGAACAGCTTTGTGCCACAGTTTGATTTTCTTTTCTCGTGTTTTTGCGTCCATCTGAGATTTGTATTTTTTTTCAACTTTCCAGTTAGATCTGATTTCTTTTGTATCTTTGTAGTATCCGACAGCGAGTCCTGCAAGATATGCAGCACCCATTGCTGTTGTTTCAACGCATGTCGGTTTTAAAAGTTCTTTGTCGAGAAGGTCAGCCTGAATCTGCATGAGAATGTCAGAACGCGATGCCCCGCCGTCAACTTTAAGCGAAGTGATTTTTGTTCCGAGATCTTTCTGCATCTGGAACGCAAGATCATAAGTGGAATATGCGATTGATTCAAGTGTTGCACGCACGAAGTGATATTTGTTTACGCCGCGGGTAAGACCGACAACTGTTCCTCGTGCGTACTGATCCCAGTAAGGAGCTGCAAGACCTGTAAATGCCGGTACAACATAACATCCGTTTGTATCAGGAACTCTTGAAGCCATATAATCTGCTTCTGGTGCATTGTCGATGATGTGCATTTCATCCCGTAACCACTGGATTGCAGCACCTGCAACATAAACGCTTCCTTCAAGCGCGTAGTTTACTTTTCCATTTAAACCCCATGCGATTGTCGTAAGAAGTCCGTTTTTAGAAAATACTGGTTTTGTTCCTGTGTTCATGAGCATAAAGCATCCTGTGCCGTATGTGTTTTTTGCATCTCCCTTGTCAAAGCACGTCTGACCAAAGAGTGCACACTGCTGGTCGCCGCCAGCTCCTGCGATTTTAATTTTTCCGGAGAAAAAATCTGCGTCAGTTTCACCGTAAACTTTGCTTGATGGAACTGGAGTCGGAAGCATGCATTCCGGAATGTTGAGTTCTTTTAAAATATCTTTATCCCATTTTAATGTATTGATGTTAAAGAGCATTGTTCGTGAGGCATTTGAATAATCTGTAACATGAACTCTTCCTTTTGTAAATTTCCAGATGAGCCATGTTTCGACAGTTCCAAATAAAAGCTCTCCGTTTTCTGCACGCTGTCTTGCACCTTTTACATTATCGAGAATCCATTTTAATTTTGTTGCCGAAAAATATGCGTCGATTATAAGTCCTGTTTTTTTACGGAATTTATTTTCAAGTCCTTTTGCTTTTAATGAGTCAGAATATTTTGAAGTTCGTCTGCACTGCCATACGATTGCGTTGTAAACTGGTTCTCCTGTTTCTTTGTCCCAGACGATTGTTGTTTCGCGCTGGTTTGTGATTCCGATTGCGGCAATGTCATTGGCTTTTGCTCCGATTTTCTGCATTGCTTCGAGTGCAACTGAATATTGTGTTGAAAAGATTTCGTTTGCGTCATGTTCAACCCAGCCAGGCTGCGGGTAAATCTGTTTGAATTCTTTTTGTGCTACAGAGCAGATTTCTCCTGCTTTATTAAAAAGAATGCAGCGGTTAGATGTTGTTCCGGCGTCGAGTGCCATAATGTATTTCATATTTTTCTCCAGTTGTGTAATGTGTGCAGATTTAAAATCTGATTGTCTGTCAGTTTATGTTTTGTGTTGCGATTATATCTGAGCCTGTTTCACAGACATTTTTTATTATTATATCACCGATTTTGACTGGTGTGGAAATTTGAATTTTGTTGAGTGCATCAATGATGTCAAAGATTTTTTCTTTTGGAACCGGTATATTTGTTTTTACTGAAAGACGAGGATGTTCTTTTGATGTCGTTTTGACTGTGTGAGTTACGACTCTGACTGGATGTGTCTCTTCTGATTTTCCGTATTCGGCTCCTCGCGGACATGAGTTTCCGGTTACTGAAAAATTATTTTTTTCATCGACAGAAAGATGACATCCTTTTGGACAGCAGATGCAGATTAAGTCTGTCATTTTGCGCCTCCGTTTTCTGTTTCAATTGCGATTTGAATTTCTGATGCATCATTTTGTGTGAGCATTGATGGAACTAAATTTATCCGTTCCATTTCGCCTGGAGCCATGTGTTCCCGTTTGAATGATGCAAGTTTTGTTTTTGCGCCGTTTTCAATTTTGTAAACTGTGATGCTGCAGCTTTCTTTGTAAACTTTTCTGACTCTGAAAAAGATTCCGATGAGTTTTTCACTGCAGTTTTTGTGAATATACTGAGGAACGGTGTAAGAAATATTCTGGTCAGTTGAAACAGAGATGAAAGAAGATTTCGGATCCTGGTTTTGATTAAGAAAAAGTGCAGCACCTTTTCCGCATATTTCTGATTCTTCAGTTACATAATCTACAAGATCGTGAACATGTACGACATTTCCGCATGCAAAAATACCAGAAGTGAGAGTTTCGCGGTTTTCAAAAACGAACGGGCCTTTTGTGCGCGGATCGGTTTTGATTCCTGCATTTTTTGTAAGTTCGTTTTCCGGTAAAAGTCCGACTGAAAGTAAAACTGTATCACAGTCAAATTCTATTTCTGTTCCGGCAATCGGATTTTTGTTTTCATCGACTTTTGAAACGATAACTTTTTCAACACGGTTTTTCCCGATGATGTCTGTAATTGTGTGTGAAAGATAGAGAGGAATGTTGTAATCTTCAAGACACTGAACGATGTTTCGTGTAAGCCCGCCTGAATACGGCATTAATTCTACGCAGGCTAAAACTTTTGCTCCTGATAAAGTCATTCGTCGTGCCATGATTAAACCGATGTCACCGCTTCCGAGAATGACGACGCGTTTTCCGACCATAAGACCTTCGCAGTTGATGAGGCGCTGTGCAGTTCCAGCTGTAAAAATTCCTGCCGGGCGTGTTCCGGGTATTCCGATTGCACCGCGGCTTCGTTCACGGCATCCCATTGAAAGTATTACTGCGCGGGTTTTTATTTCGCGATAACCTGTTGTCGGGCTTACGGCAGAAATCGTTTTGATTTCGCGGGCATTTGAATTGTCCGCGTGAATGTCTAGGACCATTGCATCTAATAGAAGTTCGATGTCTGTTGATTTTACCATCTGGATAAATCGTGCGGCGTATTCAGGACCTGTAAGTTCTTCTTTAAAATGATGAAGCCCAAATCCATTGTGAATGCATTGATTTAAAATTCCACCTGCAACTTTATCGCGTTCGATGATTAAAATTTTTTTGATTCCGTTTCTGTGTGCTTCGTATGCGGCGGCAAGACCTGCAGGACCTGCTCCGATGACTGTCAGATCATAAACTTCGTTTGTCATAGTGCCTCCATGATGATGTAAGATCCGTTTTTGTCCTGTGTTATCTGTTCAGGTGGAATTCCGGATTTGATGAGAAGGTCGATGACGCGAGGCGAGCAGAAGCCGCCCTGACAGCGCCCCATGCCTGCGTTTGTCCGGCGTTTTATTCCGTCGACTGAAACTGGTTTTATCGGAGAGTTTAAGGCGGCGATGATTTCGCCTTCGGTTATTGTTTCACAGCGGCAGATTACTCGGCCGTATGCTGGATTTTCTTTTGTGAGTTTTTCTTTTTCTTCCGGTGTCAGTTCTGCAAAGCGGATATGGTGACGTTCATCGATAAAAGTTTTTTTGCTTTCGATGTGGAGTCCTGCCTTTTCGAGAAGTGAAAGTGCTTCGCTTCCCATTGCGCAGGCAGCAGAAAGACCCGGAGATTTGATTCCGGCAAAGTCAATGAAACCTTTCGCTTCTGGAACTTCTTCGATGATAAAGTCGTCGATGTTTGAGTTTGCTCTGACGCCTGAAAAGTTTCTGATTGAAAGTCCAAGGTTAATCGATGGAACTGATTTTTTTGCAAGTGCTGCAACTTGCGAAAGACCTTCTTTTGTAACTGAAAGATCATCTTTTTCTGTTGAAACAGCATCTGGGCCGACAATAATATTTCCGTGGCAGGTCGGTGAAACAAGTATTCCTTTTGTACCGTTTGAAGGACATTGAAATATTACATGAGACACAAGATCTTTTGCTTCGTGGTCGAGAAGATAATACTGTCCGCGGCTAGGTTTTATTTCGTACTGTGGTTTTGCAACAAGTGAATGAATGTCGTCTGCGTAAACTCCGGCTGCATTTATTACAAAGCTTGCATTTACAGTTTCTCCGTTTTTACTTGTGATTGAATAAGCGGAATTGTATTGCGGATTGCATTTTTCTTTTTCGATTTTAGAAATTTTTGAAACAAAGAAATTTCTTTTAAGTTCTACCTGATTTAAAACTGCGACTTCTGCAAATGCAAGTGCAAGTTCCCATGGAGAAACAACGCCTGCAGTCTTTGCATAAAGCGCGCTTGTAACTTTTTCAGAAAGATTTTTTTCGAGTGAATGAACAGCATCTGCGTTTAATATTTCAAGTTCGGGAATCTGATTTTCAAGTCCGCGCTCGTAAAGTTTGCGGACTGTCTTATCATCGTTTTCATCAAAGGCACATACAAAAGAACCGCACCACGAAACTTTGACATCAAGTTTTTTACAGATTTCGTGCGCTTCGTGATTTCCGGTTCTGTTAAGACGCGCCATCAGTGTTCCGGGTTTTGGATCGTAACCGGCGTGAATGATTCCACTGTTTGCTTTTGTAGTTCCACTTGCAACATCATTTTCTGCTTCGAGAACAACAGTACGCAGATTATATTTTGAAAGTTCGTAAGCAATTGCAGCGCCAGTAACACCGCAGCCGATTATCGCAACGTCGTAATTCATCCCGCCTCCGTATTTATATGGAATGTGAAATTTTTGTTTAAGAGATAATTTAATTATAACGCGGTTTAGTGGAATTTTGGGAAAGATTTTGAGATAAATGAGATTTGGTTAAGAACAGAAAAGTTAAAGTTTGTAGTCGAAGTTAGATAAGAAATTTCTGGATTTTGTTTTGAACTTTTGAAGTGCTGATTGTTTGTGATTTTGTTTCAAATGTAACTATTAAGTTTTCGTTGATAAAATATTTATTGTTTTCATATAAATCAATTTTTTTCAAAGTTTTTGAAACGTAGTTCATGTCATCCATCATTCCGAAATGTTCCCAGATATATATTTTATGAGTGCGAAGATTGAGGCATGTGAAATCTGGAAATATTTTTCGATTGTTGATAATTAATGGAAGTTCATAGTGATATGGAATATTGTTTTGATAAAGCGTGTTTGCAATGATAAGTTCTGATTTTGATCTTACTCTTTCACCTTTTATTGTGTAATATTCGGAAACATTGTTATCAAAACTTTTTTTTGTATATTCAATGGAATTAAAATTTTGTTTTAATTGTTCTTCAGATTGTGTGACAGGATTGATAAATTGTTTTCTTGGATTTTTGATTGAATTGAAAATTTCAGAAAGAGAATCAGGTGAGTAATTTTGAACAGTTTTGTCTAATTCAAAAATCTGTCTTTCAATTTCATATGCTGCATTTTGGTTGTAATCTCTTTGTGCAATTTTTCTTGCAAGTTCCATATTGTTTTTACGTATATATTTTCCATGTGTATCACATTTTTCGGTGATATGAAAACATTGATACGAGTTCCCATGTTTTTGAAATCGAATATTTCCTTTTTGCCTGACATGAGATAATTCTGATTTAAGAATTGCCAGTGCTTTGGAAAGTTCTTTACGTCGGTTTTTGATTTGTTCAATCAATGTGTCAGGTTTTAAAATTTCAGTCATTTTTTGAAGATACTAAAAAAACAGTGAGTAAGGCAAATTTTTTGATGTGTAATTTGCTGAAAAAGAAAATCAATTCTGGAAATGACATCTGTTCTAAATGGGAAGTCAATTCTGAAAAGGTCATCTGTTCTAAATGGGAAATCAATTCTGAAAAGGTCTTTTGTACGAAAAGATCGATTTTTTCAGATTGACTGGTAAAAGTGATGGCAAATAAGTGATTTACTAGCTATTTTTCGGAAATGACTGTTTTTTTATATAAAAAATTATAAAAACAACTTCAAATTCATAATTATTGGATATAAAAAGCTATGAAATCTGTATATTAGCTAGTAAATGATAAACATATTATCTGATTTACCAGCCAATTTGCAAAAAATGATCTTTTTTGAAAGTTAATACAAAGTTTCCGGATATCAGAAGTGGTGAAAAATTAACAAATGATGCCTGCACCAGAAGTGATGCTGGCATCAGAATAGATACAGGCACCAGAAGTGATGCCTGCACCAGAAGTGATGCTGGCATCAGAAATGATGCAAATATCAGTGAGCGTTTCTTATTTTTTCGATTTCGTTGTGCTGTTCTTCGAGGATTTCCATTACACGGTCGATTGTGTGCTGTTTTGGATCCGGGTCGTCTTCTGCAACTTTTGCAAGAATTTCATTTCTGAAAGGTTTGCATTCGATTACAGGACTTGCTGCGAGAATTATTTCATCTTTGCATACGAGGTCTCTCATCATGTTTTCTGTGTCGGCAGGATTGATGCGGAGACAGTTTCCGTTGTTTGAAACGAGAATCATTACATCAAAGAGACGAAGGTAGCTGTCGATTTCGCGAAGACCTCGTTTTGTTTCTGGAACTCCAGGACGGTAGCGTGTACCTGCAGGAAAAACAAGAATTACTTCGCCGCGTTTTTTACATGCATCCATTGCACGCATTGCAGCAAAGTTGATCTTTTTTGCTTTTAATTCTTCTGCTTTTTTATCTTCTTCTGAGATGTCAGAGTTCTGAACATTCTGAAGTGAACGGCTCGGATAAACAACTACGCGTGTAAAACCTTCTGTCCAGGCGCGGACGAGAGGATGAGCTTCATTTAATTTCATTCCGGCGATGGCAACGATTCTTGAAGCGAGATCTTTTGCCCATTCGTCGCCTTCCTGTTCAAGGCGGTAGATGATTGCAGGAAGGTCGAGGTTTGAATAATGTTCCATCAAAATCAAACCGCGTTTTCCGGCTTTTACAGCATCGTAGAATGCCTTGAAGTTTTCTTTATTTTCAATTCGGCTTCCAGGAAGGTGATTTTCTGCAAGCATTTCATAAAGAATCTTGCGTGGAACCGGATTTGCTTTTTCGTATACATTGGTTTCGTCGATTTTTGCAGGTGCTTTAGAGTTTGACAAAAGCTGGTCAAAATAGTTTTTGTATTTTACGATTAATTCTACCTGTTCTTCCATATTATTAACTCCTGAAATTTATTTTATCTTTTTATCGATTTCTTTTCTATGCATTATATAATAAAAATAATGATATCCAAGCTGATTTACTTTTTTCATTTTATCAACGAGAAAACTTTCAGGACTGACATTTTCTGCTTTCTGCAGAAGTTCTGCTGCTGCTGATTTATTTCCATCGTCAAATCGTGACTGAGATAAAAATGCATTTGAGTAAAAGATTTCGGCAGGTGTTTTTGCACTTCGGACAGCTCTTTCGAAGTATTCCCTCGCTTTTGTTTTTGAACCGCCGCCGATTGCCGGAGCCTGAAAAAACCACTGGCCTGCATTCATCAGTGCATAAGAAAATGAAGAATCCTGTTCAATGGCTTTTAAATAATAAGTTTTAATTACAAGACCTCGTTTCATTGCTTCTGCGACCGGCATAAAACCCATGCTGCAGGAAATTGTGTCTCCTGCGATTGTGTAGAGCCATTTATTTATTCCACTTGATTCATTTGATTCTATAAAAGCATCGAGTTTTTTAACCTGCGGCAGAATTAAATCTTTAAGTCTTTCGTCTTTCTGGTCTGCTTCGTAAATATAATTGAACTGTTCGAGAATTAAAAATGTCTCGATTGTGAGATATGCCTGTTCTGAAAGTTCTGTGTCAGAAAGTGCAGTCTTTTTATATGTTTCAATTTTTGAGCATGCAGTGGAACTGTCCAGGCTGAGAAGTGTCAGACGAAACTGCATGACATCGTTTACAGCTTTTTCGTCATGTGCATTTAAAGTGGAATCTGCCAGTGCAGAAAATTCCACCAAAAAAAATATAAAGATGACTGAAAATATTTTTCTCATGTGAATTACAATAATGTAAATTTTGTCAAAATGCAACTGACTGATACAATACAGCTGTTGAGTTAAGAAAAATGACTATGATTGACCACATTCTGACGGAAAAGTAAAATCAATAGAAAATTATTTTTTTACTTTCTGACTGTTTGCGGAAAATGCAACTTTCAATTTTTAATGGTGTCTAATTAGTAATGGAAAAAGTTTATTATTACAGTGATGAATTGAATGATGAGTTTTCTGGTGTTACGCGAAAGACTGTGACGGTTGATCAGAATTATGTTTACCGTCCGAAAAGTTTTTTGTGGAATTTTTTTGCCTTCATTATGTACCGCATTGTTATGACTCCGGTTGCTTACTTTTACTGCAAGTTAAAATTTCATTTGAAAATCGTAAATAAAAATGTTTTAAAGCTTGCCCGTGATGAAAAAGGAAAAAAGCAGAGTTTCTTTTTTTATGGAAATCATACACAGATTCCGGGAGACGGATATATTCCGAATGTAATTTCTTTTCCGACTGACTGCGGTATTATTGTCAACGCAGACAATATATCCCTTCCTGGAACTCAGAATTTTATGAAAATGATTGGAGCCGTTCCGATTCCAAATCAGCTTGCAGGAATGAGAAATTTTACAGCTTATCTCAATAAGCTTGCGTCATCAAAAAAAGCTGTCGTAATATATCCAGAAGCTCATATCTGGCCTTATTACACAAAGATAAGACCGTTTAAATCAGATTCATTCAGATTTCCTGTCAGTTACGGATTAAAGACATTCTGTTTTACAGTTACATATCAGCGCCGTAAAAATTCCATTAAACCTGATATCACTGTTTATGTTGACGGTCCGTTTGAAGCAGACAAGGCACTTTCAAAAAAACAGGCTATAGAAGACTTACGAAATAAAGTATATAATTGTATGGTTGAACGAAGTGCAAATTCTACTTATGAATTTGTAAAATACGTGGAGAAAAAATAAATGATACCGGTAATGTATTGCGGAAATGATAAAGTATTTGACGGAATGTTGATTTCTCTCCTTTCTGCAACAAAATATTGCAAAGAACCTCTTGATGTCTTCATTTTGACAATGGACCTTCAGGAATTAAATAAAAATTATACTCCTGTCAGAGAAGAGTATCGCGCTTTTCTTGAAGAGACAATTAAAAAGGTAAATCCAGAAAGCCGCGTGCGTCTTTATGATCTCAGCAAACCATTTATGGATGAGATGAAAGACTGTCCGAGTCTTCAGACAAATTATGGTCCATATACTTTTGCAAGACTGTTTGCGGATTACATTGAAGAAATCCCAAGCCTGATTTTGTACATGGACACAGATACAATCTGTCACGGAAACATTGCAGAAGCTTTTCAGACTGATATGTCAAATTATGAATTTGCTGCGGCAATTGATTATCTTGGAAAATTCTTTCTTCATTATGATTATCAGAATGCAGGTGTTCTGCTTTTGAATATGGCTCTCATTAAGCAGAATAAATTTTTTGACCGTGTCAGAGAATACTGCAGGACACATGAGATGTTCTTTCCGGATCAGACAGCGTTAAACAGAGTTGTAAAGAATAAGAAATTCCTTTCGACCCGTTTTAATGAACAGAGAACGCTTCATAAAAATACAGTCATTCAGCATTTTTCAAAATCAATCAGATTGTGGCCGTTTTACCACACGGTAAACATCAAGCCATGGCAGATTGATAAGATGCACAGCGTGTATAAAATTCATGCTTATGATGATGTTCTTGAAGAGTATGTCAGTTTGAAAAAAAAGTTTGAGGAAAAATAAAAAATGCCTGGTATTGATAATTTTAGTTTTGCAGATCTTTTTAAGAATTTAAATTTTGTGGAATTTGTATCGCTTATTTTCTTTGCATTGTACCTGCCGCGAATAATAGGATATGTTTTTGCTTTTATTCCGCAGAAAAAACTTAAGAATGATAAGAAAAATAAATTTGCACTTGTGATTCCTGCCCGCAATGAAGGAAAGACAATCCTTCCGCTTCTTGAATCAATTAATAAGCAGACTTATGACAGAGATTATTTTGATGTTTATGTCATTGTAAAAGAAAAGAATGATCCTGTAATCAATTATGCAAAACTTGTAAAAGCAACTGCTTATGTTGATGAGACTCAGACTTGTAAAGGTGACTGTCTTAATTATGGTCTTAAAAAAATTCTTAGCGACCATCCGGGTGTTTATGATGCATTTTCAATCGTAGATGCAGATTGTATTCTTGATGCAGATTATTTTACAGAAATGAATAATGCACTTTCTTCCGGTGCTGATGTAATCAACAGCAAAAAATATATTAAAAATTTTTATTTTGGCAGCAAATCAGATGTTACACTGGCAGTTCGTTTCAACAGCCTTATCTGGTATTTTATGGATTCCCTCGGAAATAAATTTAAATCTCAGTTTGGAATTACAACAATGACAATCACGACTGGTATCGTGATTAAAAGTCATATCATTGAAAAATATAACGGATGGATTCATCGTAATACATTGACAGAAGATATGGAATTTCAGAGAGACTGCGCTCTCAATGATTATAAAACAATGTATTATACTCCTGCAGTAATTTATGTCGAAGAAAGTCCGACTCTTTCAGAAACAAATAAACGCCGTTCAAGATGGATGGACGGATTGACTCATGCAGACTTTTTATTTGCTTCAAGACTTTTTAAAAAACGCGGACCTAAAGCAATTGTAAATAATTACTTTATGTTCTCTCTCTGGATTTTATATCTTTATGTAGCCATCATGATTGGTTCATTCTGTTTTTATGGAATTTGCTCGTTACTTTCTTTCAAATCAGATGGACCGATGTCTTTTGAAATGGCAAAGCTTTCATTGATGTCTCTTTGCGCAATTTATACTGCGTTTTTTATTCCTACATTTTTTGCAGTTGTCTCTCATGCAAAAGAAATGAAACTTAATTTCTTTACGGCACTCATAGTTTTGTTCGGACATCCTTTCTTCTATATGGGATATATTCCGATTGAACTTAAAGCAATTTTCGGAAGAAAAAATGCTGCGGGCTGGGATGAAGTTGCCCGAGTTTCAACACAGATAGAAGAAGTAAAGTAAGCAGGAAGTTTTATGAATTTTTTTGATCTTGCAAGTACATCGCCTGATGTTTTTGAAAAAATTGCACAGGCAGAAAAAGAAGGAAGATTTTCAGACCATCTTGATCCGTTAAGCTATGTCGGATGTCTTCCTGTTGATGAAAATTTTCCTTACATTCCAGACTGGTGGACATCTGTAAAATACTGGTGGCGCCGTACATGGTTTTTGAAAATCTTTACTTCACTTTTAAACAGAAAAATTTTTAAAACAAAAGTTTTCGGAAAAGAAAATCTCAAAGGAATAAAAGGCGCTGTTTATACCTGCAATCATATCAATAAATATGACGGACTTGTAATGGTATGGTCACTGCAGCCGAAAAAAATCAAAATCATGACAGCCGATTTCAATAACCGCGAAGGAATGCTCGGCGACCTTATGCGCGCACAGGGAATTTTGCCGTTTAAAAATACTCCGCGCGTTGCACATAAATTTAATGAAGCTGTAAAATATTATCTTAAAAAAGGAACTGGCGTTCTGTTCTTTCCGGAAGGTTCTGAATGGTTCTGCTATGAAAAACCGCGGCCTTTGATGGATGGAGCTTATCACTACGCAGTAGCAAACAATGTTCCTGTTGTGCCGGCATTCATCTGTTTTAAAAAGACCGGCAAGTTTGATAAAAATGGAATTGAACTCCGTCAGTTTAATGTTTTCTTTCTTAAGCCGATTTATCCTGATCCGTCGCTTGATAAAAAAGCAAATATCAAAATGATGCACGACGAAAACGAACGCGAATGGAAAGAATGTTACAATCAGTTCTATAACTGATGCTTAATAAAGCACTGGTGTTAAACTAATACTTTAGAAATTAATTATACTTAAAGTCTTGAATATATTTAAAAAATTAATTATTATCTACTCAAATCGAAAAACCTCGTAAAGACTGCGGTTTTCGAAAATTCCACTTAAATTTAAAAGGGAAGTTTTTTATGAAAATTACTGGCGCACAGATTGTTATTGAATGTCTTGTTGAACAGGGCGTTAAAACTATTTTTGGTTATCCGGGTGGAGCTATCCTTAATATTTACGATGAACTTTATAAAAACTCTGACAGAATTACTCATATTTTGACTGCACATGAACAGGCTGCATGCCACGCGGCAGACGGTTACGCACGTTCTACTGGAAAAGTCGGTGTCTGCATGGCGACAAGCGGTCCGGGTGCTACAAATCTTGTAACTGGAATTGCAAATGCGTATATGGATTCTGTTCCGATTGTTGCAATTACTTGTAACGTAATAAAACCTCTTCTCGGAAAAGATTCTTTTCAGGAAATTGATATCACTGGTGTTACGATGCCTATTACAAAACACAATGTAATTGTAATGGATGTAAAAGATCTTGCGTCGACAATCCGTGAAGCTTTTTTAATTGCAAAGTCTGGTCGTCCGGGACCTGTTCTTATTGATATTCCAAAAGATGTAACAGCAGCTCTCTGTGATTTTGAACCTATGAAAAATCCTGATGAAGCTGTAACAAAAAATGCTGCAGATCATGCAAACATCAAGCGCGCAATTTCGATTAAAAAGCCTGATGCCGCTCAGTTAAAGCTTGCTGCGGAATTAATCAATAAAGCTGAACGCCCTGTAATCTATGCAGGCGGCGGTGTAAAAATCTCTGGTGCTGAAAAAGAACTTTTAGCATTTGCAGAAAAATGTGATATTCCTGTAAGCGAAAGTCTTATGGGACGCGATGTATTTCCTGCAACTCATCCGCTTTGTACATGGATGGTTGGTATGCATGGAACTAAAGCATCGAACCTTGCAATTACAAACAGCGATTTAGTTATCGCAATCGGTTCACGCTTTTCTGACCGCGTTCTCGGCGACCCTTCAAAGTTTGCAGCCAATTCTAAAATTTTACATATCGATGTTGACCCTGCAGAAATCAACAAGAATGTAACTACGACAGAAAGTGTTGTAGGCGATGTTAAAGAAGTTCTTTCTGCATTGATTCCACTTGTGACAAAAGCAAAACACACAGAGTGGGTAAACATGATTCATGACTGGATGAAAGAAGTTCCATCTAATTATTTCAAACAGCCGGTTGATTCAATCAATCCGAAATTTATCTGCGAGTACATCAACAAAGCTGCAGGTGAAGATACATTCATCACGACAGAAGTCGGTCAGCATCAGATGTGGACTGCACAGTTTTATCCGTTTACAAAACCGAGAACTTTCAACACATCAGGCGGACTTGGAACTATGGGATTTGGAACTGGAGCTGCAATCGGCATTCAGTGTGCAAATCCAAAGGCACGCGTTGTTCACATTGCAGGTGACGGCTCGTTCCGCATGAACTGCAACGAACTTGCAACTATCAGCCACTATCAGCTTCCGATTATCATCGTAATCGAAAACAACGGCACACTCGGAAACGTCCGTATGTGGCAGAAACTTTTCTACGAGAATCGTTTCAGTCAGACAACTTTAGACTTTGGCCCTGACTGGCTTAAGCTTGCTGATGCGTATGGAATTGACGCGTTCCGTGCGGGTAATGCAGAAGAGTTTAAGGTGGCGTTTGATAAGGCGCTTGCACTTGGAAAACCTTGTTTAATTGATGCAAAAGTTGATATCGACGAAATGGTATTACCGATGGTTCCGGGTGGAAAGCCGATTGATGCTCCTATTATGGAATGGGGGAATTAATTAGGAATTAGGAATTAGGAATTAGGAATTAGGGCCGGGGGCACGTTGAGGTGCTTTCCGGTCTTTTTTTTGGGTGGTGGCGGTTTAGGTGAGAATTTGGGGTGGATGTTTTTTGAGGGGGGGTGAGGTTTTTTTTTTAAGGTTTTTTTGAGGGGGTTTTTGCTTGCGGGTTGGGGGATTAGGTTGTAAAATTAAATATTGTCTGATGGGAGAGAAAACGGCGGGGCGATGCAGAAGATTAGAATTGGCGTTTTGCTTAATACTATGTACTCTGAATACAGTTCATGCGTAATTGATGGAATTGAACAATTCTGTCAGGAACATGGATGTGTGCAGATAATATTTCCGCTTCTCCGTGGCATAACTCCCACTAAATATGATTTCCAGTTTAATTCCATAAGTTCATTTATTGATTCAAATAATATTGATGTTCTTATTGTAAGTACGCCGACTATTGCAAACGGCGGAAGTCTTGAACTTGTATGTGAAGAGATTAAAAATCTTCCTGATATGGTCAAGGTTTCTCTCGGCTGTGATATTCCGGGGCTCCCGTCAGTTGTCGTTTCTCCGTCAAAGGCAATCATCGATTCTGTCAAACATCTTTATAAAAAACATAACAGAAGAAATTTTCTCCTCATTCGTGCAAACCAGAGTTTCTTTGAATCAAATGAACGCGAACAGGCCTTCCGCCGCGGTTTAAAAGAATGTGGTCTTGAATTAAAAGATGAAAATGTCATCGATGGAAATTTTATTTTTGAGCATGCTTATGAAGCTCTTTCAAAAAGAATAAAAAAATCAAAGAAAATTGATTTTGATGCAGTTTTCTGCGTAAATGATAATATGGCTTTAGCGAGCATCGCATGTCTTGAAGATAATGGAATCAGAGTTCCGCGCGATGTTTCTTTAATCGGATTTGATAATATTGATAATTCGCGTGAAGACCGTTTTAATTTTTCTACGATTGACCAGCGGATTTCAATGCAGTCTTATGAAGCTGCAAAAATTGCATGCAGGCTGTTTGAACAGAAAAAACGTTCTGCAATCAGAAAGTGCATAAACGCTGTTCCTGTTTTCAGAGCGAGTTGTGGCTGTGACAATAACGGTGATGTCCGTAAAAAACTTTTTATGAATACTGATAAAAAGATTTACAGCAAAAAAATAAATTCGAGAAGTTCATATCAGCTTTATCTTTTGCATGCATTCCTCGTTGAAAATCAGAATCCTGTTCCGCTTGAAGGTCTCTATAACAGACTTGCTTACAGTTTCGGCCTGTTTGAAATTGAAAATGCGATGCTTGTTCTGTATGAGCATCCTGTTCATTACGAAAAAGGAGATGTTTTTAATTATCCGGAAAATGCTGTTTTGAAAATGATTTACAATGCCGGTTCCGGACTTGAAGTAAAAGATGCAAAATTCAATCCGCATCATGTAATGATTCCGTTTGAGTTTGAAAATATTTTGACATCGACTCATGTAGTGTTTCCTGTTTTTTCAGATGATTATCAGTACGGTTATTTTGTGTTCAAGATGGGAACTTATGAAAAAATGTTCTATCAGTCAATGTTTGAACTCATCACAAAAGAAATCGTAGCATCAATTAAAATCTCACAGGCAGAAATCGACAAGTCAGATCTTGAATCGAGAAACATTTCTCTTTCTGAATATTCAGAAGAACTTCATACTCTAAGTCTTACAGATGAAATGACAAAACTTTTGAACCGCCGCGGTTTTTATGAAACAGCAGAACATACGATTTTAAGTTATACATCATTTGCAAAACACGGCCTTGTAATTTACGGTGATATGGATGGCCTAAAGAGAATTAATGACACTTTTGGTCACGAAGCCGGAGACCGCGCAATTAAGAAAGAAGCTGAAATCTTAAAAAATCTTTTCAGGTCTTCTGATGTAATCGGTCGACTTGGCGGAGATGAATTTGCAATTGTCGCACCGGATATGACAATAAACGATTTTGCACGGATTAAAAAATCTCTCGAAGAAAAATGTGCAGAGTACAATGCGCTTGAAGAAGATCCTTTTGTTCTTTCGATAAGTATCGGCTGTGCGGAATTTTCTGAAAAACAGATCAGTCTTGATGCACTTTTAAACGAAGCCGATATGAAGCTTTATGAAGAAAAACGCATGAAAAAACAGAATGGCATTGTACGAAGTTCCTCTTAATTGTCAAATTCCACTTATTTCTATATAATTACCCAATATGAAACACGGAACTTTAACTACCGATAATCACGCAGCGCTTTGGCACGGACGCTTTAAAGAAGGTCCTGATGCTGCGGCTGTAGAATTTGAAACTTCAATTTATGTTGATGAACGAATGGCTTTTGATGACATAAAGGGAAGTAAGGCTCATGCAAAAATGCTTGGTGAAACAGGCATCATTTCAAAAGCAGAAAGTGCAAAAATCATAAAAGGGCTTGAGTCAATTGAAAAGGATCTTGAATCCGGAAAACTTGCAATCGATTACAGTGCAGAAGATATTCACTCATTTATTGAAGCAACTCTGACAGACAGAATCGGCGAACCTGGAAAAAAAGTTCACACAGGAAGAAGCCGCAATGACCAGATTGCCCTTGATGAAAGACTTTATCTTAAGCGCGTGATTCCGGACCTGCAGGCAAAAATCGTTAAATTAATCGATGTTCTTACAGACATCGCTCAGGATAATACAAAAACTTTGATTCCGGGTTTTACTCATATGCAGCATGCTCAGCCTGTAACACTTGCTCACCATATGTGTGCGTGGGCGTGGAGCCTTGAGCGTGATTATGAAAGACTTTCTGACGCGTTAAAGAGAATTGATTACAGTCCTCTTGGAAGCGGTGCTCTTGCCGGAAGCGGACTTCCGTTAAATCGTGAGATGGTTGCAAAGGAACTTGGTTTTAAAGGTGTCACTCCGAACAGTCTTGATTCTGTTTCTGACCGTGATTACTGCATTGAGTTTGCATCTTGTTTCTCAATGCTTCAGATGCATCTTTCCCGTTTTTCAGAAGAAATCGTTTTGTGGGCAACTACAGAATTTAATTTTGTTAACCTTAGTGAAAAGTGGTCGACTGGAAGCAGCATCATGCCGCAGAAAAAAAATCCTGACTTTGCAGAATTGATCCGCGGAAGAACAGGAAAAGTTTACGGACAGCTTGCTTCACTTTTGACAATGATGAAAGGTCTTCCGCTTTCGTATGACCGCGACATGCAGGAAGATAAAGAGCCGCTTTTCAATGCGCTTGATTGTGTTTCATCTTGTCTTACTGTTTTTACTTATATGATTGAAACTGCAAAGTGGAATAAAGATGTGATGGCAGCCGGATGTGAAGGCGGTTATCTTAATGCAACTGATGTTGCTGATTATCTTGTAAGAAAGGGAATGCCTTTCAGAACTGCTCATGGAGTTTCTGCAAAAGCTGTTCGGATTGCAATTGATAATAATGTTAAGCTTGAAGATCTGTGCATCGAAGAATTCAAATCCTGCTCAGAACTTATCGATGAAGATATTTACGATCTGATTACTCCAAAGGCTTGCGTAGAAGCAAGAAAGACAACTGGAGGTCCCGCTTCTGAAAAAGTTAAGAGTCAGATTTCTGCTCTTAAAAAATTTGTAAAAAGCTGTGCTCCTGAAAAGAGTTCAGTAAAAAAAATAAATAAAGGAAAAATGTTATGAAAAAAATTGTAACAATTCTGGTTGCAGCTCTTGCAGTAAGTTCATTGTTTTTAAGCTGCGGCAACAAATCAAACGGAAAAGATAATTCTTTTGCCGATTTAAAAAAACGTGGCGTATTTGTACTTGGTCTTGATGATTCTTTCCCACCACTTGGATTCCGTGACGAAGCAAATGAAATTGTAGGATACGATATCGATCTTGCAAGAGAAGTTGCAAGACGCCTTGGTGTAGAATTTAAGGCTCAGCCAATCAACTGGGATGCAAAAGAACAGGAACTTTCTACAGGAAACATTGACTGTATCTGGAACGGTTTGACAATTACAGAAGACAGAAAAGCTGTTTTAAGTTTTACAAAACCATATCTTAACAATGCACAGGTTGTAATTGTAAGAAATGATTCTGGCTATAACACACTTGCTGATCTTGCAGGAAAGAAAATCGGTCTTCAGGCAGGAAGTTCTGCAGAAGATGCAGTTTATTCAAATGAAAAATTCTGTAAATCAATTGCTGCAATTGTTCCATTTGAACAGAATCTTATTGCTTTGACAGATCTTAATGCAAAAGGTGTTGATGCTGTTGTAATGGATGTTGTAGTTGCCGAATATTCAATCAAGCAGTCTGGTTTTCCAATGCATGCTTTATCTGAATCTCTTGCTGATGAAGAATACGGAGTTGCATTCAGAAAGAATGATGTTGCTTTGACAGACGAAGTTCAGAAGACACTTGAAGAAATGGCAAAAGACGGAACTGTTGCAGCAATCTGCGAAAAATGGTTCGGAACTGACATTTCTACAATCGGAAAATAATTTATTTTTTTCAAAGGATTGCAGATATGAGTACAGAAAAATTATTAATAATGCTTCAGTCAATGCTGAGTGGAACAGTTGTTTCACTTGAAGTTTTTTTTCTGACACTTGTATTTGCAATTCCACTTGCGGCCTTAATCTGTTCTGGCCGCATGTCAAAAATCAAACTCATACAAGAAATAATCAAATGGCTTCTGCTTATTGTCCGCGGAACTCCATTGATGCTTCAGATTATCTGCGTTTATTTTATGCCGCCGAATTTATTTGGCGTAAACTTTGGAAGATTTCCTGCCGCAATCATTGCACTTTCAGTGAACTATGCATGTTATTTTGCAGAAATCTATCGCGGTGGAATCGAAGCAATTGAGGTTGGACAATACGAAGCAAGTTTTTCCCTCGGACTTACAAAGGTTCAGACTTTTTTTAATGTAATTGTTCCTCAGGTGATTAAAAGAATCGTTCCACCGATGGGAAGTGAAGTTATGACACTTGTAAAAGATACCGCACTTGTTCAGGTAATCGGTGTTGTCGAACTTCTTCAGATTTCAAAAACAACTTCGAGCAGACTTTTTTCTACAATGCCGCTTTTTGTAGCAGGTATTTTTTATTTTGCAATGAATGGAATTGTCGCGCTCGTCTTTAATAAAATCGAAAAAAAATTGTCTTATTATAAATAAGTGGAACTGAAAAACAGTTTTTCAATTTCACTAAAAATCATTATGGAGAAAAATTATGGCAAAGACTAAAGTACTTTCAGTTGGCGGATCAATTGTTGTTCCGGAAACTCCTGACACAGACTTTTTGAAAAAATTTGTTTCAATGACAAGTGAATGGCTTTCACAGGATAAAAGCCGTCGTTTGATTTTAGTAGTTGGCGGCGGCGGACCTGCTCGTATTTATCAGGGTGCATACCGCGAAATCTGCTCTTCACTTGCACAGGCTCAGACTGCTGATTCATCAGAACAGGACTGGATTGGAATCATGGCAACAAGATTGAATGCACAGCTTTTAAAAGCAAGTTTTGGAAATCTCTGCCAGAATGCAGTTGTTTATAATCCGACAGAAGATATCGATTTTAAAGGTCAGGTTCTTGTTGCTGCAGGATGGAAACCGGGATTTTCAACAGATAATGATGCAGTTTTACTTGCAGAAAAATTCAATGCAGATACAGTTGTAAATCTTTCAAACATCGAAAAAGTTTACACAGACGATCCAAGAAAAAATCCAGATGCAACTCCGATTGATAACATCACATGGAAAGACTTCAGAAAGATGGTAGGAGATGAATGGGTTCCTGGAAAGAACTGTCCGTTTGATCCGATTGCTTCAAAAAAATCTGACGAACTCAACCTTACAGTAATCTGTGCCGCCGGCAAAAATATCGACAACATCAAAGCCATCCTTGACGACAAAGATTATATCGGTACAACAATCAGAAATTAAAATAAAAAAAACAGACATTGGTCAAATAGATTTATAGATATTAATAAAGATGTTTTTTATGTGCGTAGTCGATTTTGCGATACAAAAAAAATTCTGCGCCGCAGTAATGCTTCTCTGGCACGCCCGCGAGCACAGCCTTTTTTTGTATCACAAAACCGACGAAAGCACATAAAAAAATATTTAGTAGTATTAAATTTATTTAATCAGTGTCTGTTTTTTTATTTTAATTCTTTCAGATATTTGATAATTTTTTCGGCATAAAGCTTGTCGGCGGCCCAGGTTCCGGAGAGGCCTTCTACTGTGGTGGCTTTGGCTCGCGGACGGACGTATTTGTAGCGTGGGTCGATGCATTCATTTTTTAATACGATGTCTTCTGTTGTGGCGTATGCGTGAAGATGCTGAATGTGTGCTCTGACACCGAGCCGCATTGTCTTGAATCTGAGGCCCGGCTGATTTTCGTCAATTGCTCCGAGACCGCAGAAATTATTCCATTCTTTTTTTACAAGATTTCCAAAACGCAAAAAATTTGTTTCGTGACACATCTGTATAAATGCGACATCTGAATTGATTCCTTCGGTGGCGCATTCTTCGATGTAAAGTTTTGCAATTTTTTTTGCACGTGATCTGTTTTGTTTTGAATGTGTGCAGAAAAAAGCATAAAGTTCTTTTTCGGTGTGTGTGCCGGCTGAATAGATGAGAGGTGAAGTGAAAATTTCTTCTTCCGGAAGAAGTTCGTTTTCCGGCAAGAGCTGATTTTCCGGTAAATCAAAATTGATTAAATCTTCTGGATTAATTTTTTCTTCCTGAGAAATCTGTTCCGGTATTGATTCTGTGATGGCGGTTTGAGAAGTTCCATCTGAAAAATCAGAGCTTATGCAGCCTGCAAAAAAAAGACTTAAAAAAATACATAAAACTGGCATTGTAAAATTCCATTAAAAATTAATTCTATATTTAATATCGGAGTTTTTGAAAAAATTTGTACTACTTGAATAAAAGCAGCTTAAAATAGATAATATTATTATGACTATCGCATTATTTTCTGACAGTTATCTTCCTACAAAATCGGGGATTGTTACTGTTGTAATTCAATTAAGAGACCAGCTTATTAAACAGGGACATAAAGTTCTTCTTGTTACTCCAGAGACTACTCCTGAATTTTCGACAGACGGTGATCCGTCTATATTCAGAGTTCCGTCGAGACCACTTGGACTTGGAACTGATCAGTATATTACTTTGCCTCGTTTTAAACCGATTCTGGAATTTATCAAAAAGAATAACGTTGATTTAATTCATTCACATACAGAATTCGGAGTTGCAAAAGCAGGTCTTAAATGTGCAAAAAAACTTCACATTCCATGTATCTGCACAACTCATACAATGTGGACAGATTTTTATAAATATTACATTCCATGCGGAAATCTGATTTCTCCAAAATTGATTCAGATGTATATGAATGGCTTTTATGGAAAATTTGATTCTCTTATCGGAGTTTCTACAAAAGCAAGAAATTATTTTAAACAGAAAAATATGATTCCAAAGACACCGTCTGTAATTGTTCCAAATGCAATTGATGAGTCTAAATTTCAGCAGAAACATCTGACTCCTGCAGAAAAGAAAAAGTTCAGGGCTCAGTATGGAATTAGTGATAAAGATGTCGTGCTTTTGTTCCTTGGACGGGTTGCAGAAGAAAAGCGTGTTTTTGAATTGATTCAAATGTGTCAGAAGCTTGTTGCAGAAAAAGATAATTGTAAAGTTATGTTTGTAGGAAGCGGCCCTGCTTACAGTGATTGTCTTAAACTTGCAGAAAAAGAAATTGAAGAAAAGAAAATTATTTTTACCGGCTTTATTGAATGGACTCAGGTTCATAATTTTTATGAAAGTTCGGATATTTTCATAACTGCGTCACTTTCAGAAATGCACTCTATGACAATTCTTGAAGCTGAACTTTCTTCAATGCCTATTGTTGTTCGTCGTGATGAAAGTTATCTTGATTCTGTATTTGATGGGGAAAATGGTTTTGTCTGCGATACAGATGAAGAAATGAAAGATAAACTCATTGAATTAATTGATGACAGCAAAAAGCGAAAAGCTTTTGCAAAAAAGAGTCTTGAAATTACTTCTAATTTTTCTATTTCAAATCATATTAAGAGAACTCTTTTTGTTTACGATGAAGTCATGAAAGCTTATCCTGAGAAAATTGACGATGTCGATGTAATGAAAAGAATGGCAGAAAAAATTAAATAATTTTTTTCAAAAAAGCGATTAAAATTTCATAAACGTTCGTATTATTAAGGTATGGATACAAATCTAAAACCTGATTTACGCGAACGTGTACTTTCCAGGGGCTTTACCTATCCGACAGATGAAGAACTCGTGATGATGATTATCGGTTCTGGAAACAGAAATCTTCCGGTTGAAGTGCTGTCTCAAAAAATAGTAAATGTCATAGACAGAACAGACAGGGACAAGCTTATTCCGGAGCTTTTAAAAATTAACGGGGTTGGGGTTTCAAAAGCACTTGCAGTTGCTTCTGCTGTAGAATTTGGAAGGCGCCGTACCTGTCATCTTGAAGCAAAAGTCAGATGTGCAAAAGATGTTCTGCCGTTTGTTCAAAGTTATGCAATGAAAATGCAGGAACATTTTCTGACTGTGTGTCTCAGCGGTGCTCATGAAATCATAAGTATAACTGTTACTTCTGTAGGTACAGTCAATAATGCAATGATTCATCCCCGCGAAGTTTTTACAGAAGCAATAAAACAAAAAGCTTCTGCAATTATTGTCTGCCACAATCATCCGTCAGGTAATATCAATCCAAGCCGTGATGATATCGAAACAACAAAGCGTCTGCTGGAAGCATCAGAAATTCTTGGAATTACTTTTTTAGATCATCTGATAATCAACAAAACCGGTTTTTTCAGCTTTCGGGAACATAAATTTCTGGAAGAAAAATCAGCCGTATAATCAGAAAAATGTGAATGTTCATCCTGTCTGTAATTTTTTGATGACAAAAATTTACAGATAAAAACATGTAAAAACAGCAAAAAAATACCCGATTTCTCCCAAATTCACCAAAAAAATCAAGAAAATGAGTGAAATTTGCGCTTTGTTTGATTTTATACTTACGTTGTACAGAAGGAAATGACTGTACTAATAAAATCAAATGGAGGATTTTTATAATGAAAAAAATCATTTCGCTTGTATTAGCTGCTTTGATGGTAACTAGCGCTTTTGCTGCACCAAAGAAAAAGGCTGGTAATGTAAAAGTAGGTGTATCTATGCCTACAAAAGACTTGCAGCGCTGGAACCAGGATGGTTCTAACATGAAAAAATCTCTTGAAAAACAGGGATATGTAGTTGACTTGCAGTATGCTAACAACGATATTGCAACTCAGGTTTCACAGGTAGAAAACATGATTTCTACTGGATGCAAAGTACTCGTAATTGCATCTATCGATGGATCTGCTCTTAAGAGTGTTTTGGCTCAGGCTAAAACAAAAAAGATTCCTGTAATTGCTTACGACCGTCTTATCATGAACTCAGATGCTGTTTCTTACTATGCAACATTTGATAACTACAAAGTAGGTGTATTCCAGGGACAGTTCCTTGTTGACAAACTCGGATTGGACAAGAGAACAAAAGCTAATCCAGCTTACATGGAACTTTTCACAGGTGACTCTGGTGATAACAACGTTAACTTCTTCTTCGGTGGTGCTATGGATATCCTTACTCCATACATCAACAAAGGTGTAATCGTAATCAAATCTGGACAGAAGACAAAAGCTCAGTGTGCTACACTCAACTGGTCAACAGAAGAAGCACAGAAGAGAATGGAAAACCTTATTTCTTCACAGGGATATGGTCCTACAAAACAGAAACTTGATGCAGTTTATTCATCAAATGACTCTTGTGCAAACGGAATCACAAACGCTCTCGTAGCTGCTGGATACACAGCTGACAACTTCCCACTCGTAACAGGACAGGACTGTGATATCACTTCTACAAAGAACATGATCAAAGGAATCCAGGCTATGTCTGTATTCAAAGATACACGTACTCTTGCTTCAAAAGTTGTAGAAATGGTAGACGCTCTCTGCAAAGGAACTCAGCCACCTATCAACGACAACAAGACATACAACAACGGAACAGGAATCATTCCTTCATTCCTTTGTGAACCAGTATTTGCTACAAAAGAAAACTACAAAACACTTCTTATCGATTCAGGATACTACACAGCTAAACAGTTGCAGTAGTACTAAAGCGTAAGACTTTATAAAGGGCTGTTTAAGAAATTAGACAGCCCTTTATTAAAACTGTAAGGCTAAGGAAAAGGAGGTTCCAATTGGCGCGAATGTTATTGGAAATGAAAAACATAACTAAGACTTTTGGAAGTGTAAGAGCTCTTGGTGATGTTAATTTACAAGTGCAGGAAGGCGAAATTCACGCGCTTGTTGGAGAGAACGGAGCTGGTAAATCTACTTTGATGAATGTTTTAAGTGGAATTTATCAGTATGGAACTTATGAAGGAGACATTCTTTATAATGGAGAAATCTGTAAGTTTCAGACAATTAAAGACAGTGAAAAAAAAGGAATCGTAATCATCCATCAGGAACTTGCACTTGTTCCGCTTCTTTCAATTGCTGAGAACATGTTCTTGGGAAATGAAAAAGGATCAAAAGCAAAGATCAACTGGGATGAAACACATCATAAGGCAAGAGAACTTCTTGACCTCGTAGGATTGAAAGAATCTACACATACATTAATTAAAGACATTGGTGTTGGTAAACAGCAGCTTGTTGAAATTGCTAAGGCTCTCGGAAAGAATGTAAAACTTCTTATTCTTGATGAACCTACAGCTTCATTAAACGACAGAGAATCAAAAGCACTTTTGGATCTTCTGTTGCAGTTAAAAAAAGAAAAGGGAGTTACTTCAATTATCATCTCCCACAAACTTAACGAAGTATCTTATGTTGCAGATACAATCACAGTAATTCGTGACGGTACTGTAATTAAATCATTATATAAAGGAAAAGATGCCTTTGATGAAGGTACAATCATTCAGGCAATGGTTGGACGCGAAATCACAGACCGCTTTCCAAAAAGACAGCCGAACATCGGCGATGTTTGTTTCGAAGTTAAAAACTGGAATGTTGATCATCCGGTATTTGAAGGAATTAAAGTCTGCGACAATGTAAACTTTAATATCAGAAAAGGTGAAGTAGTTGGAATTTCTGGTCTTATGGGTGCTGGACGAACAGAACTTGCAATGAGTATTTTTGGTCGTTCGTATGGTTCTAATATTTCTGGAGAGATTTATCTCAATGGAAAAAAAGTTGAGTTCCCTAATGTTAAGAGTGCAATTGAACATGGTATTGCATATGTAACAGAAGACAGAAAAGGAAACGGACTTATCCTTACTGAAAGTATTGCAAAGAACACAACTTTTGCAAAACTTGACAGAGTTTCAAAACATTCAATTCTTGACTTTGGTCTTGAAAATAAATATGCAGAAGAAATGCGAAAAGAAATGCACACAAAATGTGCAAGCATTTTTGAAAACGTAGGAAATCTTTCTGGTGGAAACCAGCAGAAAGTTCTCGTTGGAAAATGGCTTTTTGCAGAACCGGATATTCTTATTCTTGATGAACCGACTCGTGGTATCGACGTTGGTGCAAAATATGAAATCTACTGTATTATCAATGAAATGATTGCGCACGGCAAATCAGTTCTCTTTATTTCTTCAGAAATGCCAGAAATCCTTGGAATGTGTGACCGTATTTACATCATGAACGAAGGAAAAATGGTTGGCGAAATGCAGGGAAAAGATGCTACCCAGGAAAAAATCATGGCAGCAATCTTAAAAACGGATAACTAGGAAAAAGGAGTAAAATATGGCTGACGTAGTTGCAGAAAAGAAATCACCATTTAAGGGATTTTTGAATTTCCTGAAAAAAAATACAATGCTTATTGCACTTGTTGCAGTAATGATCATGTTTGAAATTATGATGGGTGTAAGAACTGGAGAAGGTTTTAACCTTTTTGGTATGTCTCTTTTTAACCCAAGTAATATTACAAACATTATTAATCAGAACGCTTATGTTGTAATTCTTGCAGCAGGTATGCTTTTGTGTATCCTGACTGGCGGTAACATCGACTTGAGTGTTGGTTCTATCGTTTGTCTTGTTGGTGCTGTAGCCGGATCAATGATTGTAAATCACGGATGCAACATTTACTTTACAATTTTGGTTTGTCTTTTTGTTGGTACTTTAATCGGTGCATGGCATGCATTCTGGATTGCTTATGTACATATTCCACCATTTATCTGTACTTTGTCAGGTATGCTCTTGTGGCGTGGTGTTTCATTGATCATTCTCGATGGACTTACAATTTCTCCATTCCCTGATAACTACCTTAACCTGTTCTCAAGTTACATCGGACAGGCTGAAAAAACAAAAAATATCATGGGCACAATGTATGACCTTGCAGGTGAACCATATACAGATGTTGTATGGCAGTATGCTTCATCAACACTTACACTTACATTGATCATCGGTGCAATCTGTTGTGCAATTATGATTATTGCCCAGTTCTTCTCAAGAATTAACAAACAGCGCAAAGGATATACAGTTGAACCATTCGTTCCATTTGTAATCAGAATGGTAGTAGTAAGCATCGTTGTAATGGCAGTTTCTGCATTACTCGGACTTCATAACGGTCTTCCTGTAATTCTTATTCTTCTTGCAGTTGTAATTGCCGGATATTCTTATTACACACAGAATACAGTTCCTGGTCGTTACCTGTATGCAATTGGTGGAAACGCAAAGGCAGCAAAACTTTCTGGTGTAAATACAGATAACGTAATGTTCTTTGCTTACACAAATATGGGATTCCTTTCTGCAGTTGCTGCTCTCGTTTGTGTTGCACGATTTAACTCAGCAGCACCTACAGCTGGTACAAACTACGAAATGGATGCTATCGGTTCATGTTTCATCGGTGGTGCTTCTGCATATGGTGGAACAGGTACAGTAGGTGGAGCCGTAATCGGTGCTATCTTCATGGGCGTATTGAATAACGGTATGTCAATCCTTGGTGTAGACTCTAACTGGCAGAAAGCAGTTAAAGGTCTCGTTCTTCTCCTGGCAGTAATCTTCGACGTAGTATCAAAAGGTCAGGCTAAAGTTAACCATAAGTTTAGCTTGAAATCACTTTTGAAACTTCTTAGATTAGCAAAATAAATCCGATTTTTTCATTCAATCTACCGTGGCCTGGAGCCACGGAAACCTCCAGGTTAGTATTTAGAACCTCCGGTCGTTGGCTGGAGGTTCTTTTTTTTTATCAGGGCCTCTTTCGAAAAAAAATAATTACACAAGAAGAATTAACATGTAATCAAAGTGAGGCGTTCTGTAAAAAAATACTGGCGGAGCAAAAATCATGTAACCGGAGACTCGCGAGTCCGGGTGAGGGGTGTTATGAAATGACTGACAGTGCTGTACGGCGAGGGCGTCGGAGGATTACATGAGTTTTTGCGGGAGACAGTATTTTTTTACAGAACGAGTATTGAGATGGAATAATGATGTTTTGTGTGATATATTTTTTTGAGGAAAAATATGAAAAAGTTATCTTTGATTGTGGGAATTGTTTTTTTTAGTCTGACATCTGTTTTTGGTGTGGATTATCGTCAGATTTTGTTTGGGAATAATTATAAAAATATTATTCGAATTGAAGATCAGAATAAAGTTAAAATGCATGTTGCTCAGGTGAAATCGGTTATTGAAAATTCCATTTATACCTGGGAATATGAGTTTTATGCATTTGAAGAAACATATAGCAATGGAACTGTAATCAGGATTGTCGGGCTGAGGGCGTTTGATAAGTTTGGAGATAGAATTACTGATTCAAAAATCGAAGAAATTGTAAATCTTGAAGCGCTCTATCCGCGTGAATTGATTCAGGTTGTTTATGTAAATGCTGCTGGCGGACCTTGTGTTATTTTTAATCATGATTTTACAGAAAAAATTATGGCTGATGGAACTGTGAGAAGTTCAATTGGGTTTATATACAGAGGACTTGAAGTTGTTTCAAGAAACGGAAAGATAATTGGATTTTGTTCACACGAAACTAAAGATAGAACTACATATTATACTCCGATGGATGATGAAACAATGGAAAGTGTTCGTGAAACTGAATATGAAAAAAACAGTATTGCTTATTTTTCAAGCTGTGAATCTGTCTATAAATGTAATCAGAAACAATTGGATTTAGAATGTAAGTACGACTTTTTTATTGAGGCACCATTTGCATTAATTGATAGTGAGCGTCCTTTCAGATATACGATTCAGAATATGTTTGATAATAATCATGGGACATGCTTTGTAGAAAAAATTGGTGATAAAGAACATGATTCATATAGACTGTATTGCGGCGGATCAGACAAAAAACTTAAGCAGATTAAAATGATTAATGGTCTTGCCTATGACAAAAAAAATTATTCAGAAAACAACAGGGTAAAAACAATTAAAGAAGTTGAAAACTCAAATAATTCAATTTCGTTAAAAGATAATATACTTGCACCACAGGTTTTTGACTGGAAAGATTTTAGTTTTAAAATTGATGATAAATACAAAGGTTCTAAATATGATGACACTTGTATTGCTGAGCTTGATTTTTTAATTAATGATGGAAAGGACCGCTGGCTGTTTGGAAATTAATCAATTCCGTGTTCGGCACGGAATTTTTCTGCACAGTAGAGAAGACCTTCGATGTAATTGTCCTGAACAAGAATCTTTACAGGAAGGTTGAGCCCTGTTTCTGCAATGGTTCCTTTTACATTCTTGAGTTTGTCGCTTGGAAGTTCAATTCCTGCAGCATCGAGAAGTTCTTTCTGGTCATCAGATATTTTTTCAGGACATTGTTTATTGCATGCGTAAAGAATATTTTTTGCATTTCCGAATGATTTAAGTCCGTACATAAATTCCGGGTTATCAAGTGGAAGATCTTCAAAGAAGTAAATTTTCGTAAAGCCGTATTTCTTTGCGACATCTTTTGAAAATTTTACGAGGTGGCTTGAAAAGTCATCTGTACTTGGAGCAACACCGTCTGCAAATACAATCAGCTCTTTCATTTCTCCGTAAACAGATTCTTTTTCATTTTCTTTTTCTTCAAGAACCATCTGATGATGTGCTACACTTTTCATTGCGCGCAGGAATCTTGGTTCGTTTGAATCATCAGAGTTGTTCGCATTCTGGGCCGATGCTGTCTGTTTTACAGAAGCAGTGGCAAGAAGCGATGATTTTTTTTCTGAGAGATTTAAATCTTTTTCGTCAGCTTCTGTGTACGTAAAGTCTGTTTCTATAGTATCTAAGCTGTCAGGATTTTCTGTATTTTCAGAAATTGTATTTTCTGAATTTAAGTTTTCTTCTGAAACAGAATTTTTTCTTGGTCTTCCACGTCCGCGTTTTGGTTTGTTTTCAGAAGTGATTTCTTCTTCAGTTTTTTCTTTTCTTGGTCTTCCGCGTCCGCGTTTTGGTTTATTTTTAGAGGCTGTCTCTTCTTCAGTTTTTTCTTTTCTTGGTCTTCCACGACCGCGCTTTGGTTTATCTTCTGAAGTTTCTTCAGTCTGAATGTTTTCTGTGATTTCCGTCTGTTCGTCTGCAGTTTCTGATGTTTTTTTTATCTGTTCTGAAGTCTGTCCGTTTTCATTTTTCTGAATCTGTGTTAATGGATCAACAGGTTCTGTATTCATGAGAGCTTCAAGCTCGTCCATTGAAATTGGTCTGAAACCTTCTGCATGGTCGTCATTGTGAATGCATTGACTGTTGATGATTTCGCTGATGTCGATGTCCATCTGTTCGTCAGATTTTTTTTCCTGAGAAGCGTCTTCTTCTGCACCTGTGTTTTGAGAAAGAATGTCGTTAACATCAACAACAGGTTTTGATTCTGCAAGTTTGAGGTCATCAAGTGAAATTGAAACCGGACATTCTTCTTCGGAAGTCTGAGACTCATCGTAACTGTTGATGTCAATCTGTGGAATAAGTTCCATCAAACGGTTGATAAGAGATTCCGGAGCATCAGTTGATGCGTAAACTTCTGCAAGTGAGGTGCAGCCTTCAAAGGCATCGATGTGACAGTCACATGTGTTTTCGATAAGATAAACTGTTTCCTGGTTTACAGGACATTTAATCAATACAGATCCGTTGTCTGTCATCTCATAAAGACAGCCTGAATCTTCATCGATAAAGAATATTTCTGAGTCACCTGATAAAGACATTGATGTGAGTGATGAAAGACGGGCAAGACTTCTGTCTTCAATTTTTTCAAGTGATCCCGGAAAAGAAATGTATTCAAGTTTTGAACAGCCTACAAGAGCACCGTTTTTAATTTCTTTTACGCCTTCCGGAATTTTTACAGATTTTAAATTTTCACATTCACGGAAAACATCGACTTCAAGTGAATTGATTGATGATGTAAATGGAATTGATTCGAGTGATGAACATCCAAAGAAAAGTCCTGCCGGGAATGAAGTGATTTTGTCTGACATTGTGACAGATTTTAATGATGTACAGCCGGCAAAAGTAAATGGTTTTAATTCTGTAAGGTTTGTAGAAAGTTTTACAGTCTGTAATGTGTCACATGAAGAAAAAAGATTTTCACCTATTTTTGTAACAGTGTCCGGGAGAGTGACAGAAATAACCGGAGCTTCTGCAAAAACTTTATCTGCAATTTCAGTACATCCGTCAGGTACAATTATGTTAGTTCCAAGTTGAGAAAAATTACATTTTAATAAAGTCTTTCCGTCAGCGGAAAAAGAAAAGCCCTCTGTCGACATATTTCTATTATATTGCAAATTTCAGGAATTTACAATATTTCATTATATTCAGATTTAACGGATTATTTTGATAAGTCTGTTTTGCTGTTTTTTTTGTTCCACAGAAAGTTTAAAAGCGCCATCGAAATGATAATCATATAACCGATGAGACTTAAAATATCTGGAAGCTGACCAAAGAAAATAAGCCCTAATAGTGTCGAGAAAATTATCTGGGAATAATCGTAAATTGAGATGTCTCTTGCAGGTGCATGATAATAAGCTGCAGTAATCGTAAACTGACCGCCTGCTGCAGAAATTCCTGCTCCGCACAAATATAAAAACTGAGTCAGAGTCATCGGATTAAAATTTGTAATCATATACGGAACGCTCAACATCATTGAAAAACATGAAAAAAACAGAACGATAATTTTTGAATTGCATTTGAGTGTAGAAAGTTTTCTGACGCAAGCGTATGCAAATCCTGCTCCCATTCCACCGATAAAGCCTGCGATGGTCGGGAGTGTTTTTGTAAAATTAAAGCTTGGTTTTACGATAAGCATTGCGCCGAAGAATGCAACTGTAATTGCGATAAGTGGAACTGGTTTAATTCGTTCCTTCATTAAAATAAAACTGAAAAGAATTGCAAAAAATGGAGCCATCTTATTTAAGATTGCAGCATCAGACAAAACAATTCTGTCGATTGCATAAAAATTTCCAAACACACCGAGAGAACCTGTCGCCGCACGAAGAAAAAGAAAAATGAAAGCTCTATGAGGAATCTGGATAGATTTAATTCCATTTATTTTCGCATCACGAAGAAGCAGAACGAGTGCAATCAAAAATGCAACTGCATTCCTGAAAAATGCTTTCTGCACAAAATGAATGTTTCCTGCAAGGTGTACAAAAACTGCCATCATTGCAAAACAGAAAGCAGAAGTGATGATGAGAATAATTCCTTTTGTTGTAGAATTCAGTTTTGTCATGAAATCAGTTTAGTACTTTTTTTCTGGAATGGGAATTGGTATCAGATTTTGTGTGTTAAAAAAAAGATGAAATTTAATTAAATTTTTTTTGTACTTTTTTTTGAGCTTGTCGTATAAATCAGTGTAAGTACAAAGGAGATAGTGTACTGAAGAGAGTTTATTTTTTTTGGAGAGATTTATCAGGAGAGAATGTTTATCTTTTCTGAAGGAGGCACCTATGTGGTGGGAATAATATTTAATTATGATGAACGGTCTGGTTTTATTATCAGACCGTTTTTATTTCGTTTTTGGTAAATGTTTTAAATATGATAACTTTGTGTTTGATTACAAACAATTAACTAACCTGCATCTATTCTGTTATAATGACTTTATGAATTATAACGACAAACCTCTTAAAATATTTCTTCACTATTACAAACCACATCTCGGACTTTTTCTTGCTGATATTTTTTGTGCAGTCATAATTTCTGCAATTGATGTTGCATTTCCGATGCTGACAAAGTATGTACTTGATTCTCTGATTCCAGAAAAAAATGTCAGAATGTTTGTAATTTTTATGTCGTGCCTTCTTGCGGGATATCTTTTGAGAAGTCTCTGCAACTGGTTTGTTGCGTACTGGGGACATATTTTTGGAAATTACGTGGAACAGGATATGAGGCGTGATGTTTTTGAGCATCTTGAAAAACAGTCGTTTTCTTTTTTTGATTCAAACCGTACCGGAAAAATCATGTCGCGCGCAACAACAGATCTTTTTGAGATTACAGAACTTGCACATCATTGTCCCGAAGATTTTCTTACAGCTGTTTTAACTCTTGGCGGTTCATTCGTGATGCTTTTGAGCATCCGCTTTGAACTTGCAATTGCAGTCATAATTTCTTTGCCGATACTTCTTGTCATTACTTTGTTTTCACGAAAAAAACTTTCTGATACTTCCATCAAAGTAAAAGAGACAACATCAGAAATTAATGCAGATCTTGAATCAAGCATTTCCGGGATCAGAGTGACAAAAGGTTTTACAAATGAAGATTATGAAATCAGAAAATTTGCAAAGGCAAATGTCAATTACAGCGACGCAAAGAAAAAGCGTTACTGGTACATGGCAACTTTTCACACAAACATCGAACTTACAACTTCGCTTTTATCTTTAATCGTAATTGTTGCCGGTGGCTGGCTCATTATGAACGACAAGATGGCAATTTCTGATTTAGTTGCAGCAAATCTTTTTATCGTTTCATTTATTGCACCTGTTCATAAGATTTCTTTTTTCGTGGAACAGTTTTCTACCGGCATGGCTGGTTTTGAACGATTTCTTGAACTTATGCGCACTGACACTTCTGTTAAAGATGCTCCTGATGCAGTTGATCTTTTGAGCGCGCGTGGAAACATCACTTTTGAAAATGTTAACTTTTCTTATAACAAAGATTTTCCCATTCTCGAAAATATTAATTTAAATGTTCATGCAGGAGAAAAGTTTGCACTCGTCGGATCTTCTGGCGGTGGAAAGACAACAATCTGTTCGTTAATTCCACGCTTTTATGAAATCTCTTCTGGCCGCATAATGCTTGACGGAATTGATCTTAAAAAAATCAAGCTCAGTTCATTGAGAAAGCAGATTGGAATCGTACAGCAGGATGTTTTTCTTTTCGCAGGAACAGTAAAAGAAAATATCGCTTACGGAAAAATTGATGCCACTGATGACGAAATAATCGAAGCGGCAAAGAGAGCAGAGATTCACGATGACATCATGAAAATGCCGAACGGCTATGACACGATTGTCGGCGAAAGGGGAATAAAACTTTCCGGCGGTCAAAAACAGAGAGTAAGCATTGCTCGTTGTTTTTTGAAAAATCCACCAATCCTTATTTTAGACGAAGCAACTTCTGCACTCGATACAGCAACAGAAATTAAAATTCAGCATTCATTCGACGAACTTTCAAAAGGCCGCACGACACTCGTCATCGCCCACAGACTTTCGACAATTAAAAACGCAGACACAATTGCAGTAGTCAACGAAAAAGGAATCGTCGAAACTGGTAATCATGATGAACTGTATGAAAAGAAAGGGGAATATTATTCTTTGTATACTGCGCAGAAACATGTTTGATTTGTAAAATGTTTTGACTTGGTCTGGATACAGTAATGTGCTATCACAATATACAGATTCTTATATCCGCATATCGTGCAATCTTGATTCCAAAGCCTGGAAAGTATCCGGAATTCATGCTTCTTCGATATAAGATTAACGCAGATGTGAAGCAGGTTTATTTTAATCTTGATTCTAATTCTTCGATTGGAACATTAAAATCGGCTGCAACAATTTCTATCGGTTGATGATAATTTTTTACAGCGATTACCGCAGCTTCGAGTTTTGCATCTGCACGACCTTCCGCACGACCTTCTGCCAGTCCTTCTGCACGACCCTCCGCACGACCCTCCGCACGACCCTCCGCACGACCTTCTGCCAGTCCTTTTGCATGACCTTTCGTCAGTCCTTCTGCTAAACCTTCTTTTATAGCCTGTTCCTTTGCTTCTTCAATCCAAAGTCCAACCGTCATGTACTGTTTTCTCCATGATGAATTAGTTTTTGCAGCATAAACTGCTGAATCGACTCTTGAGGTAAAGTCATCACACGGTTTTTTTGTTGAAAGATATTCAAGAAAATTTTGTAAACGTGGACTTGCTTTCGTGCGGTCAACTGCCTTTATATTGTAAAATACTTTGTTTGTTTTGTCATTATATGGAAGAGCTGGGTTATCATTCATCATCTGACAGACTTGATATTTCAGTTCACCTTTCTTGAAAGGATCGAAAGTGCATAGAAATATTATGTAAGTTTCTTTGAGTTTTTTGTAATCCATCTCATGTTCGAGCTGGTCGATATCAATCAGTCCCTGATAGTATCTGCATCTTTTTTCAAGATTGAATCTGTCCGTTGTCTGCATTTCCAGATCAAAGATTTTATCAGAATCTTTTACATAAACATCGAGTCTGATTGAATGCTTTTCATAATCAGGATAAATAGGAAACTGTGATGTAATCATTTCGATATGGTCGACTTGAATATCGAGAAGTATCTCAATTAATTCAGTGCAAAGTTTTTCATCTGACATAACTTTGCAGAAAAGAAAGTCGTCAGTGATTGTAAGCTGGTCAAAAGACTTATACATGGAATCCTCCGAAGGCTGTTTTATAAATTTCCCTCATAGATATAATCTTTTTGTTTATGATTTTTTCACACAAAAAAGAAAAAGTTTCCCTACTTGCACAAAATTAACAAATGCTTTATAACTTTAGTAATACTTAAACATTAAATTATGCGCTAAAAACGCATCAAAGAGGTTAATATGAATAAGACTATCGCGTTGATTCCTGGTGATGGAATCGGTCCAGATGTGATTGCAGAAGCAGTCAATGTTTTGAATGCAGTTGGAAAGAAATTCGGCCACTCATTTGAGTATAAAAATGTAATTGCCGGCGGTTGTGCTATCGATAAGTTTGGTGAACCGCTTCCTAAAGACCAGCTTCAGATTGCGCTTGATGCAGATTCTGCTTTGCTCGGTGCTGTTGGTGGACCAAAATGGGATGATGTTGCTCCAGAACTCAGACCAGAAAAAGCACTTTTAGGTCTTCGCGGTGGAATGAAGGTATACGCAAATCTACGTCCTGCTTTGATGTTCAAACAGCTTAAAGCAGCCTGTCCTCTTAAAGACGAAGTTGTAGGTGACGGTCTTGATATTTTAATCGTACGCGAATTGACTGGCGGTATTTATTTTGGTGATCGTGGAACTGCTCCAGACGGAAAATCAGCCTGGGATACAGAACGCTATTCTTGGGAAGAAATCGAACGCATCGTTCGTCTCGGCTTTGAATCTGCAATGAACCGCAGAAAGATTTTGACAGTTGTAGACAAGGCTAACATTTTGACATCAAGCCGTCTCTGGAGAAAAGTAGCAGAAACAGTTCACGCTGAATATCCTGAAGTTACTTTGAACTTCCTTTATGTAGACAATGCAGCAATGCAGCTTGTAAGAAACCCTAAACAGTTTGACGTTATCGCAACTTCAAACATGTTCGGTGATATCCTTTCTGACGAAGCTTCTCAGATTACAGGTTCCATCGGAATGCTCGCATCAGCTTCCCTCGGTGACGGAAAAGGACCTGGCCTTTATGAACCAATCCACGGTTCAGCACCTGACATCGCCGGAAAAGACCTTGCAAACCCATTGGCAACAATTCTTTCTGCTGCAATGCTCCTTCGCTTTGATTTCAAACTTGAAGCAGAAGCAAAAGCAATCGAAGCCGCTGTAGAAAAAGTACTCGACGACGGCTGGAGAACTGGTGATATCGCCGGTGATGTGGCAGCAGTTAAAGCAGCAGGCAAGCTCGTAGGAACAAAGAAAATGGGCCAGCTTGTAGTGGAATATTTGAATAAATAACTGTTAAAATTTTTATATACTTACTGTCCTGATATACTGAATAGATAGAAGTAACACCTGCGTAGCAAAAAATTATAAAAACGTAGCTTCGTGAGTCCCGCGGAATTTTTAACCCTGGTTGAGGGAAAATGGCGGCGAACGCGGCGGAGTTTTTATAATTTTTTGTGAGAGCAGGTGTTTTTTTGGATATTAGTATTACAAAGTAGTAAATAAAAATATCCGTAACGGAGTTTTTATAATTTCCCGCGAGAGCAGGTGTTTTTTTTGATGTCAATTTGTACTTTCAGTATTTTATGTTTTTTTGTATTATAATGCTTCTTATGTTATAATATTCTTCTTAAGGGAGTGTTTATGCCAAAAACCACTGACGAACTGCTTGCGCTCAAGGATCGGGTTTACCGCGATTATGCTGACAAGGTCAAATATTATATTCTCGGAAAAGTTACGAACGAAGCGGATGCGGAAGATTTACATTCCATTATATTCCAGAAAATTTTTGACAAGATTGATACTTATGATGAGAAAAAGGCATCGGTGTCGACTTGGGTTTATACGATTACTCACAATACGGTCTGCGATTATTTTAAAACGAAAAAAAATATTGTAAGTCTTGAAGATGATGTTCTGGCTGCAGATGAAAATCTTGATAATATTTGTAAAAAAGAAACTCTCGATGAACTTGCAGATGCACTTCTCAAATTAAAAGAAAATGAAAGACAGATTATAGTTCTTGTTTTTTATCAAGATATGACAATTAAAGAAGCTGCGGCTAAAATTGGAATGTCGTACAGCAATGCAAAAATTGTACATGCTTCTGCATTGGCAAAGTTAAAGGATTTCTTATCATGAGTGAACAAAAAAGACAGATTTTTCGTCAGGCTGCGCTCGACAAAATTTCTTCGCCTGATCAGCTTGATATTGCGGTTACAGTAATCAAACCTTATACATGGGTTATTTTATTTGCAACTGCATTTGTTGTAATCGGTTGCCTTATCTGGAGTTTGATTGGTACTGTTCCGACCAAAGTAAATGGAATTGGTGTGCTTGTTAATTCCGGAAAGATGGTAAGTATCTGTTATCCTGCAAATGGAATTGTAAAAGATGTTTTTGTCAAACGCGGAGCCAGAGTTGAAAAAGGTCAGATTATTGCCCGCATTGAAAGACTTGATCTTCTTGAACAGATTCAGCTTGTGACAAACAAACTTGCAAATGCGCAGAATCTTTATGAAACGACTTCAAATTATTCTGAGACAAGTACGGGGCTTACAACAAAGATGCTTTCTAAATCTCAGAAAGATGTTTACGAACAGATTGAAGCGGTACAAAAAAATATTGCAGAATTTGAAATTAAAGAAGCTCAGATGAAACAGCTTTTTGATGAAGGTCTCATTACAGAGCTACAGTATTTTGATACAAGAAATACTCTTTTGAATTTCAGAAAAGAAAAACAGGACCTTGAGAGTAAAGTTTTAGATTTGGGTGTCAGCAAAGTAAGAACAACCGGCGAGTCAAAACAGACTCTCATGAATCTTGAACATCAGATTAATGAACTTAAAATGCAGTTAAAAACAATGCGTGATGAGTATCAGATTGCATCCCGCATTGTTTCTGATCATGCAGGTATTCTTCTTGAAGTGGCAGTTTCTGACGGATGTTTTGTTGCCGGTGGTTCTACTATTGCTGTTGTTGCTGCTGATGCTTCTGATGGAACAACACTTCATACCAGATTTTATTTTTCTGCTGATGACGGAAAAACAATTAAGCCTGGAATGGAAATTTCAATTTGTCCTTCGACTGTAAAACAGGAAGAGTTTGGCTGCATTCAGGGAATCATCACGGATGTTTCTTCGTTTCCTGTAAGTCAGGATTATCTTCTGAGTACTCTTCAGAATAAAAATTTTGTTTCGATGTTTCTTCAAAAGTCGCCGGTTCCGATTGAAGTTGTTGCAAGTTTGATTCCAAATCCAAATAATTATTCCGGATTAAAATGGACTTCTTCCCGCGGACCTTCTCAGAAAATGGAAGCAGGAATTATATGTACTGGATTTGTTATTACAAATAAGCAGCATCCGATTGAACTTGTAATTCCAGCATTAAAGAAAAAGCTTTTAGGAATTGGTGATGAGCAGTAAGTTCCTTTCAATATTTAAAAGAAAAAAAACAAAGACTCCGACAGTTTTGCAGCTTGAGGCAGTTGAATGTGGTGCTGCAAGTCTTGCGATGATTTTGTCGTATTACGGTGTTTTTGTTCCGCTTGAAAAGCTTAGAATTGAATGCGGTGTTTCCCGTGATGGTACAAAGGCTTCAAATATTGTAAAAGCTGCACGCCGTTATGGTCTTGAAGCTGCCGGATATAAATGCGAAATTGAAAACCTCAAAGAGATAAATCTTCCTGCAATCATCTTCTGGGAATTCAATCATTTTGTTGTTCTCGAAAAAGTTTTGAAGAACAAAGCGATTATAAATGATCCTGCAATGGGACGCAGAACTATTCCGATGGAAGATTTTAATACTTCTTTTACGGGTGTTGTTTTAACATTTAGTCCGACAGCAGAATTTAAAAAGACTGGAAAGAAGCCTTCGATATTCAGCTCGATAAAAAAACGGATGAAGAATACGTATAAAGAAATTCTTTATATTGCACTTACAGGTATCCTTCTTTTAATTCCGGGAATTGCACTTCCGGCATATTCCAGAATATTTATTGATAAAATTTTAGTCGGCGGAATGAATGGATTTTTAAAACCGCTTTTGATTGCAATGTTCTGTACTGGTGTTATTCAGACTATTCTGTCTTATAATCAGGATGTAATTTTGATGCGCTTTGAACAGAAACTTTCGATTGCCGCGTATTCAAAATTTTTAACACATCTTTTTAAATTACCTCCTGTCTTTTTTACACAGCGAATGCCGGGCGAAATCTGTGACCGTATAGAATCGAATGACAGTATTGCAAGTTTCTTTTCTACAAAGTTTGCATCTTTGTGTATAAGCCTTGTCGCTGCGGTTTTCTATCTTGCGATGATGTTCAGTTATGACTGGATTTTAACATGCGTTGTTCTTGCAGCTAACCTTTTTAATTTTCTATATTTTAAGATTATTGCAGAACGGCTTGAAACAGGTATGTTTAAGAATCAGGTTGAATCTGCAAAGTTAAGCGGAATTACGATGAATGGTTTTCAGCTTATTGAAACGATAAAAGCTAACGGTTCTGAAAATGATTTTTTTAAGAAGTGGTCCGGACAGCAGGCAAAGGTTTTGCAGTGCAGTCAGAAAATGCAGCGTCTTTCAATTGAAACGGGAGTTGCACCTGGACTTGTAAGTCAGATAATTTCAATATTGATTCTTCTTCTTGGAGTTCTCCGCGTAATTGACGGCCATCTTACAATCGGTATGCTGATTGCTTTTCAAAGTCTGCAGGGCGGAGTTTCTGGTCCGATAAGTGAATTTGTCGGACTTGCGTCAGAGCTTCAGACATGTAAGGCAGAATTAAAACGTCTTGATGATGTAATGGAATATCCGGAAGAAAAAAAATTCAAAGATGAAATCAATGAAACTGTTGAAGTAAATTCCACACAAAAAAAATATCAGCCTGCAGTAAAATTACAGGGTGAACTTGAAATAAAAAATCTTCAGTTTGGTTACAGTATTCTTGAAAAACCTTTCATCGATGGATTAAACATTAAATTAAAACCCGGAATGCGTGTTGCACTTGTCGGCTCAAGTGGAAGCGGTAAATCAACGATTGCAAAAATAATAAGTTCCCTTTATAAACAGTGGGACGGAGAAGTTCTGTATGATGGTAAAGCAATTACAGAAATTAACAGAATAGATTTCTGTAATTCGGTTTCAATTGTTGATCAGGATATTTTTCTGTTTGAAGGAAACGTAAAAGATAATATTACAATGTGGAATACTGCAATTTCTGAAAATGATTATATCAGGGCTGCAAAAGATGCCTGTATTCATGATGTAATTGCTGCGCGTCCTGAAGGATATTTCAGCAAAGTTGAAGAAGGCGGTGCTAATTTTTCCGGTGGACAGAGACAGCGTCTTGAAATTGCAAGAGCACTTGCAACTAATCCTGCAATATTGATTATGGATGAAGCGACAAGTGCTCTTGATGCTGTAACAGAATATCAGGTTGATCAGAACATAAGAAAAAGAAACTGTACTTGCGTAATTGTTGCACACAGATTAAGTACTATTCGTGATGCGGATGTAATTATTGTTCTGGATCATGGTCGTGTTGTACAGTCTGGAACTCATAAACAGCTTATCAAACAGAACGGTTTGTACAAAGATTTGATAAAGACGATGTAATTTATTGAGCGGGTAGTAAAATGAAAAAACAGAAAGAAGACAAAGAAAAAATACTCGAACAGAATGAACGCTCTGTAAAAATGCAGATGGAGCTTGATCAGGTTTATGAAAACGCACTTGAAAGTCTTTTGTCGGTTATAGAAAATAAAAAAGAGTATACGAATTTTTCTACAGAAAACAATCTGGTTATCAGAGTTTCAAAAATTGTTGCAGAACATGCAGGCGTTTCAATTAATCCGATTGTAAATAAATCATATGATTCAATGGAATCAATTATTGAACTTGCAAAGGACAGTAATGTCCGTATCCGTGATGTAAAGTTAAAAGATAAATGGTATAAAGAAGATAACGGACCTCTTATCGGTTTTATGTATATGAGCATTAATCAGCAGAATACACTTGTTCCTGTTGCTCTTATTCCAAAAAGTGCTTCAAAATATGTCTGCATAAATCCATATTGTTCAGAAGAATTTGCGGTAACAAAAAAGAATGTAATGTTTTTTGATACAAATGCATTTATGTATTACAAATCATTTTCTGAAGAGAAAATTACAATACGTTCACTTTTAAAATTTGCACTTGTAAATATCAAGGCGGATTTTATTACATATGTTCTTCTTGGAATTATCTGTACTCTCGTCGGACTTCTTATTCCTGAAATGACACGCATTTTTACAGATTCCATCATACCGCAGGCTGCTTCAAACCAGGCATTCCAGATGGCGATGATTGTTCTTTCGTGTACACTTGCTTCAAGTGCTTTTTCGATGATCCGCGATATTGCGATGCTCAGAATTCAAATCAGAACAACAACAAGGCTTCAGGCTGCAGTTGTAAATAGAGTAATAAATCTTCCGGTACGTTTTTTCAGAAATTATTCAACAGGTGAACTTGCAAGCCGAGCGATGTCAATTACGCAGATTGAACAGGCTGTTTTTGGAACTTTGATTTCAAGTGTAATGTCAGTTCTTTTTGGAGTTATGTATTTTGTTCAGCTGCAGCGATACTCTCAGAATTTAACAAAGTGGGCAATACTTTTCTGTTTGATTCCACTTTTAATTTCATCTGTCTTTACTTACATTAATTATCTTGAAGATAAAAAAATAATTGATATTAATGGAAAAATTACAGGTAAACTTTTACAGTTTGTAAACGGAATTAATAAATTAAATACTACCTTTTCAGAAAAGCGTGCGTTTGTTGAATGGTCAAAACTTTTTGTAAAGAGAAAAAAATCTGATATTAAGATTTTAAAAGCTTCGAATGTCAACAGCGCGATAATGACAATTGTTCCTGTCTGTATTTCAATTGCATTTTATTTGATCTATATGAATTCATTGAAAACCAGTATGCAGAATGGACAGCCTCCGCAGATGACAACAGGTGTGTTTCTTGCATTTATGTCTGCATTTGGTGCATTTCAGAGTTCGATAATGAGCCTCGGAAGTACAGCAATCAGTACGATAAATATTATTCCTTTGTATCAGTATGTAAAACCAATCATGGATGCAATTCCTGAAGTTAATGAATCAAAACCATCAGTTAAAAAACTTGAAGGAAATATCGAAGTAAATCATATTGATTATAAATATGAAGGCAGTCAGGAACTTGCTTTATCTGATGTTTCATTAAGTGTTCATCCGGGAGAGTTTGTTGCTATTGTAGGAAATTCCGGTTCTGGAAAATCAACTTTGCTTCGTGTTCTTTTAGGATTTGAAAAGCCGGAACGTGGAACTGTTTATTATGATAATCAGGATCTCAATTCAATTGATGTTGGTTCTGTCAGAAGAAGAATAGGTGTTGTACTTCAGAACAGTTCTGTCATGCAGGGTTCTATTTATGAAAATATATGCGGTTCTGCAAATCTTTCTCAGGAAGATGCATGGAATGCTGCGCGCCTTGCTGGCCTTGATAAAGACATTGAAGAGATGCCGATGGGAATGTTTACATTGATTCCTGCCGGTGGAAGTATTTTATCTGGCGGTCAGAGGCAAAGGCTTATTATTGCACAGGCACTTGCTAAAAAACCTGATATAATTTTCTTTGATGAAGCTACAAGTGCTCTTGATAATAAAACTCAAAGCATAGTCTGTGAAAGTCTTGAAAATTTAAAAATTACCCGCGTTGTTGTTGCGCACCGTCTCAGCACTATCATAAATGCAGATACAATTTATGTTTTGCAGGATGGAAAAATTGTTGAATCCGGAAATTATAAAACTCTTATGAAAAATAAGAAATTTTTTTATCAGCTTGCAGTTCGTCAGCAGGTATAGGAAAGGTGAAGTATGAAAAAAAATATTAACAAAATAAATTATTTGTCTGCAAATGCAAAAATATTTTCAATACTTTGCATTCTGTTTTCGATATTCTGCTTTTCGTGCAGACGATTTGATAATCCTGCAGAGGAACGCGAATACAGAACAGAGAAACTTTATAAAAATAAAAAGATAATTAAAATTGCAGCTGCAGGTCCCTGGGCTCAGAAGCGCGACGGGCTTTTACAGGGAATTCTGTATGCCCGTGATGTAATTAATGATAATGGCGGAATCAATGGCGCAATGATAAATCTTCTTGTCTATGATGATAATTACAATATTGAATCAGGACAGAAAATTGCATACGATATTTCAAACGATCCGGAAATCTGTGCAGTTATCGGTCACCAGTCTTCTTCAATTACCGTTTCCAATTCTTTGATATATCACTTTTACGGATTGCTTCAGTTCTCTCCAAAATCAACTTCAGTTCAATATACAAGACAGGGACTGAATAAAGTGTTCAGAAATATTCCCGGAGATTATGAACTTGGAAAAGCTGCTTCAGATTTCTGTAAATCTCAAAACTGGAAGAACATGATTATTTATCAGCTTAACAGTGAATATGGTCTTGATTTTTCAAATGGTTTTGAACTTCGCTGCAATCAGAATGATATTTATATTTCTGCAAGAACTCATTATGAAGCTTATGATAATATTCAGAATTATCTTGAAGATATCAAGCAGTGGAATAGTGTTTATAATTATGATGCGATTTTTCTGGCAGGTACAATGCCGCAGATTGCGGAAATCTGTTCTGTACTTCGTGATTCCGGTGTTAAAGTTCCAATCATAAGCGGAGACACAATGGACTATAATTCATTTTTCAAAATTGCAGATAACAGTAAAATTGATGATGTGTATGTAGTTTCATGTTTTGATCCTGATTGCGAAAAATCTGATTTTGTTTTATTTAAGAATGGATTTGAACAGAAATATTCACGCAATATCGACCAGAGTGCAGTATTGGGTTATGATGCACTTATGGCAGTCGCTTATGGAATTGAAAAAGGGAATTCTGTAAAACCATCTGTAATTGCAAAAACTTTAAAGACAGACAGAAACATGAATACGATTTTAGGGCCTTATTATTTTTCTTCAGAAGGCGATAGTCGTGGAATAAAAATAGTTGTAAAAAAATCAGCAGATGGAAAATTTGAAAAGGTAAACTGATTAAATTTTAATCAGCAGGAAAAGAGAAAATGAAAAGAAGATTGATGTTTTGTACAGTCTTATTTTTAGCTGTATCATTTTGTTTTGCACAGACTGAAGTTAATAATGAAGAAAAAGATATTTATGTAAAACTTCTGTCAGGTGCCATACAGAATAGTTATGATATGCAGATGAAGGTAATCGCATTTTTAACTGCAAATGGCGAATATCATCAGGCAAAAGGATTAGCCGGATTAAATCTTGGGGCAGATACAAATTTTGAATATAAAGATCCGCAGAAAATGAATGCTACGAGTTTATCTGCAGAAATATATCTTCAAAAAGATTTTTCTTTTGGATTGAATACGGCATTATCTTATTCAATGAGTATCTGTAAAGATATGTATTCAACCGCATCAAATACAGGAACAATTGCGCTCGAATTTCAGCTTCCATTATTTAAATCATTTAACAATGCAATTGCAAAAAATGAAATTGAAAAAGCCGGTTATTATCTTGATGCAATTAAGAATGATTTCATAGCAGAAGTTTCGGCTGTGATATTAAAAACTTCAGAACTTTTTTTTAATTTTCTTATTCAGGATACAACTCTCGAACAGGTTAAAAAAAATAAAAAGAATCTTGAGGAACAGATTAATGACATGCCTGCCTTAATTGAAGCAGGTGTCCGTTCAAAAAATGATTTACTTGAAATGACAGTTAATCTTGAAGATTACAAATCAATGATTTTATCCCGTGAAGCAGAACTATCGCAGACTCTTACAGAACTTTTTCTTTTGACAGGAGTAAGTTTTGAAGAAATTTTAAATGGAGTTCCAGAATTTTCTGAAATTCGTGATACCGCATATTTAAGTCTTTCAAAAGAAGATATTGTATTTTCAGATGAAGAAATAAAAAAAGTTGTCAGCCAGAGTCCTGATATTATTGCATTAAAGAATCAGGTTTCCGCAGCCAAGACTTCTCAGAAAATTGCAAAAATCAAAGCACTCCCTGATTTGAATCTCAGCTTTGCACTTAACACAACAGGCAGTCTGGACTCAAATGATTTCGGAGCATTTTTTGCATCCCCGTACAATAATGTTTCAGGTCCGAATATAGGTGGTCAGCTTTCATTTAAAATGGGACTGGACAGATTTAATGCCAAAGGTTTGCTTGAAGTTGCGGACGCACAGGTCATGAAAGCAGAACTTGACTATTCTACCAAAGTAAAAGAAAAAACAAAAAATATTGAGACATCAATTGAACTTCTTAATAAGTACCGCAAGTTTTCTCAAAAAGCAAATGATACTCTTAATATGAATGAAGAACTTCATGAAAATCAGGTAAAACGTTTTAAAGCAGGTCTCATTACTGTAAATGAACTTTTCAGTCAGGATGAAAAACTTTTGAATGCAAATTCAAACTTTATTAAACTTTTAACAGCTTATTTCATGCAGGTGTTGAATTATAAGCACTATACAAATAAATTAGTTGCCTTAACAAATGACGATGTAAATAATTATGGAACAAGACTTTTTACAGAAGAGTAAAAAACTTTGACCAAATTCCACCAAAAAAATTAGGCGAAATATCTTAAACCGTGTTATAATTTTTTATTATGACAAAAGGTGAAAATAAAAAGTTGACTGGAACTGTCGTTCCGCTCGGTGCCTTATATACAGAAGAATCTCCCGCAATCGGAGAATACACATCGCTCAAAAAGTTTGCAGATTTCTGTAAGAAATGCGGACTTTCAATAATTCAGCTTCTCCCAGTTAATGACACAGGTACACAAAGTTCACCTTACTCAGGTCTTTCGGCATTTGCCCTTCATCCGATTTTCGCCGACATTTCAGCTTTTTCAGAGTTTGGTGGAATTTATAAAACCGCAAAAAAATTTGCAAAGCTGTATGACAATTATAAAAAGAATTTCACTTATAAACCACGCTTTGAATATCAGAACATATTAAATGCAAAAACAGATTTAATTCGTGCACTTTATGACACGACTGACATTGCAAAAAATGAAAGTCCTGATCTGGAACTTTCTGCATGGTGTGACAAAAATCCGTGGATAATCGAATATTCAGTTTATAAAAATTTAAAATGGCAGAACATGCAGTCGTCATGGAAGTCATGGAATAAAAAAGACCAGCTTCTTTCTCAAAAAGAAATTCTTTCTCGCTGGAATGATTCAAAACTAAAAAAGGAACATCTTTTTTATGCATGGACTCAGATGCGTCTTGCAGAACAGTTTAAGGCTTCGTGCGATTATGTTAAGTCTCTCGGAATAATTTTAAAAGGTGACATGCCGATTTTAATGAACGAAGATTCATGTGATGCATGGGCTCATCCGGAATTTTTCAATCACGAACTCAGAGCGGGTTCTCCTGTTGACGGAGAAAATCCTTGTGGACAGAACTGGGGATTTCCGACTTACAACTGGAAGAATCTTAAAAAAGAAAATTATTCATGGTGGAAAAACCGTCTGATTACAGCAGGTGATTATTATTCAGCTTACCGTCTTGATCATATTCTAGGATTTTTCAGAATCTGGGCAATTCCTGAAAGAAACTCAACTGCAATTCTCGGACATGCAGAACCTTTTGCTGCAATTGACCGTTCAGAATTAAACGAACTTGAGTTTGACGATTCAAGAATCAGATGGCTTTCTGAACCTCATGTAAAAACAGCAGACATCGATTATTTTACCTGGAACACAGAAAAGTCTCATGAACTTTTAAATCTTTTGTGTGACAGACTCGGAGACGAAGAACTCTGGCTTTTCAAAAATGAAATCAAAGGTGACAAAGATATTTACGAAAAAGAATTTCCATCATGGTGTGAAAAAGAAACTGCTGATAAGATCCGTCAGAAACTTGTTGAATACTGGAACAACCGCACTTTGATTGAAATCGAAAAAGATAAATTCATTCCTGTATGGACTTTCAACCAGTCTTATGCGTGGTCAACTTTATCTGATTCTGAAAAAGAAAAAATTGAAAAACTTTTTGCAGAAAAAAATGAAGTACAGAATGAAGAATGGAAAACTCAGGCATCAGATATTTTTAAAAATCTTACAAAGGCTGTTGATATGCAGCCTTGCGGAGAAGATCTCGGTGTCGGACTTGAATGTGTTCCAGAAGTGATGAAGGCAGAAAATATTTTCGGTCTCAATGTTGTAAGATGGACCCGCGAATGGGGAGAAAAAGGTCAGCCTTATGTTGACTTTAAAGATTACCGTGAACTTTCTGTTACAACGACATCAGTTCATGATTCATCGACAATAAGGGAATGGTGGGAAACAGAAACTGAATCTTCTTATCTTTTTGCAAAGACTTATAAAGATGTTTTTGCAGATATCGTAAAACCAGAAGATATCGAAGAAGAAAAATCAATTGAACTTCTTAAAAATTTTACTCCAGAGATTGCAGAAAATATTTTGAAAGCATGTTCAAAGAGTGCAAGCCGATGGTGCATTCATCCGCTTCAGGATTTTTTGTACATGGATATTAATTACTGGCTTCCAGATTCGAAAGATGAAAGAATAAATATTCCGGGCGAGGTAAATGAGTTTAATTGGACTTACAGAATTCCATGTTCTGTAGAAAATCTTGCCGAAAATAAAAACTTAATAGAAAAAATTAAAAAGATTTCTAAAAGAGTGTAGAGGAGAGTAGAATGAAAATCTCTTACAATGAGTTTCACGTAAGTAAAGAGGTGCGAGACAGATGTCAGTTCAGTAACCTTTTGTATTCAATTACAGGTGATGTTGTTATTTCTGACATGAAGGCAGTGCGCGTTTTTACTCAGAAGTTGAATGCATATTTAGATAAAATCGGATTAAAAGAAAAACGTGTTTCGGCCGGAAGTATCAATGCGATGGGACTTATCGATGAGATTTTCCATTACTGCTGCATGCTCTACAGAAAATCAAAATGTGGAACTGCATTTTCAGATGCCTTAAAAAATCTTGAAGGCATTTACGGAAAAGAAGCAATCGACGAACTTATCATTCAGTTTAATACAGAGTTTCCGCCTGCAGAAGTTTATCGCGGAGAAAAAACTTTAAAAAAATATCTGTCAGAAACTACAATCGATGCCGGAACAGGAAATCTTCGCACAAACCGCGAATCATCTTTTGAAGAAATGATACTTCTTCATCTTGAAAATGAAAATCCTGCGTTCCTTCCATTTTCGATTATGTTCAATGATCAGAAGCTTGCACGCAATCCGCTTTATCATAAGACATGGGCAGATGTTCAGAAATATTTTGCAACGCTTCCGGTTTTTGGTCCGTTCAATCATGATCTCATAAACTTTTTACGCGAACCTGTTGTATTTAGTCCGACAAGTCTTCGCGGTCAGCTTGAGTACATTCAGAAAAACTGGATGATGCTTTTGGGAGACTGGTTAAAGAGACTTCTTTCAGGTCTTGATGTTTTGAGCGAAGAAGAAAAAGCTATGTGGAATGGAATCGCAGGCGGCGATGTTGAAATACCTGCGATGAGTTTTGAAAATCTTATGAACGAATATGAACGGTTCAGTGCAGACAGCGAATGGATGCCGAAAGTTGTTCTTATGGCAAAGACAGTTCTCGTATGGCTCGACCAGCTTTCAAAAAAATACGGCCGTACGATTGATCGTCTTGATCTTATTCCTGATGAAGAACTTGATGCTCTCCGCGATGAAGGATTTACTGGTCTCTGGCTCATCGGTCTCTGGCAGCGTTCAAATGCAAGTAAAAGAATCAAACAGATTTGTGGAAATCCTGAAGCAGCAGCGTCTGCTTACAGTTTGATGGAATATAATATTGCAGAAAACCTTGGCGGATGGAGTGCTCTCGAAAACTTACGCGCACGTCTTTGGAAGCGCGGAATCAGACTCGCATCTGATATGGTTCCAAATCACACAGGAATGGACGGACGATGGGTAATTGAAAAACCTGATTTGTTTGTTCAGCGCCGTGACAATCCTTTTCCGCAGTATACATACAACGGCGAAAATCTTTCGCACGACAGCCGCGTCGGCGTTTATCTTGAAGACCATTATTATTCAAAAAATGACTGCGCCGTCGTATTCAAACGAGTTGACCATTACACAGGAGACACCCGTTATATTTACCACGGCAACGACGGCACAGGTCTCCCTTGGAACGACACAGCTCAGATTGACTTCTTAAATCCTGCCGCTCGCGAAGCTGTCATTCAGGAAATTTTACATGTTGCAAGAAACTTTCCGATCATCAGATTTGATGCCGCAATGGTACTTGCAAAAAAACATATCCGCAGACTCTGGTATCCGGAACCAGGACACGGAGGTGACATTGCGACAAGATCAGAAACAGGTCTTTCAACACAGCAGTTTAACGACGCAATTCCAAATGAATTCTGGAGAGAAGTTGTTGACCGCGTTGCAAAAGAATGCCCTGATACACTTTTACTTGCAGAAGCATTCTGGATGATGGAAGGATACTTTGTCCGCACTCTCGGTATGCATCGCGTTTATAATTCAGCATTCATGAATATGCTCAAAAAAGAAGAAAACCAGAAGTACCGTGATACAGTAAAAAATACAATCAAATTTGATCCTCAGATTTTAAAACGCTACGTAAACTTTATGAACAACCCTGACGAAGAAACTGCGGTTGCTCAGTTTGGAAAAGGTGATAAATATTTCGGCGTATGTACTTTGATGATTACAATGCCTGGTCTTCCGATGTTCGGTCACGGACAGATTGAAGGCTTTGAAGAAAAATACGGAATGGAATATACAAAAGCTTATAAAAACGAAACACCTGATCAGGGACTTTTCGAAAGACACAAGCACGATATATTCCCGCTCATGAAAAAACGATATCTCTTTTCTCAGAGCGAAGACTTTTTGTTCTATGATGTTTGGGATAACGGTCATGTAAATGAAAATGTTTTTGCATATTCAAACAGAGCCGGAAACGAAAGAGCAGTTGTTTTTTATAACAACAAATATGATCGCGCTTCCGGATGGATCAAGCAGTCTTGTGAATATGCAGTTAAAAACGGTGATGGAATTTTGATGCAGACAAGAAGCATCGCAGAAGGCCTTGGTCTTACAGGTGATGCAGATAATTATTTAATTTTCAGGGAACAGAGATCTGATCTGTGGTACATCAGAAAATCAAGTGATATCTGTGAAAAAGGTCTGTACTTAAGCCTCAACGGTTTTGAATCACAGGTAATGATGGATATCATTCAGGTCCGCGACACAGAAGATAAAAAATACAGTACACTCTGTTCTGTATTGAACGGACGCGGAACTTATAATCTTGAAGAAGAATGGGATGAAATCAGATACAAAGATCTTTATAAAGCTCTTGAAGATTTTGTAAGCGCAGATTTCTTTAACGGACTTGAACTTGTGTTTGAAAAATCTTCAGATGCACAGCTGACAAAATTTATTGCAGGTCTTAAAAAGAAAGGTGAATCATTCTACAAGACTGCAAATCTGTTTGTAGAAAAAGAATATAAAGCAAAAGATCTTAAAGTAAAACTTCTGACTCCTCAGAAACAGTTTGATTCATTTGCAAAAACTGCAAAAAAACTTTTCAAAGTTTATACATCAGGACTTGCTGCATCTTCAAAACAGAAAGAAAAACCAGAATTCTTGAAAGCGCTTAAGACAGCATGCAAAAACGAAAAGCCTGTAGACTTTATTTTTGCCGGAATCGAAAACGATATTCTTTCAAAAGAAATCTTCATGATTTCTGCAGTTGCATTTGCACTTTCTGACATGTCTTTTGCAGCTAAATGGTCTCTTTCAAGAAAAGTAATTCAAATTCTTAAAAAGAATAAAATTAAAAATGCAGATTCTTATCGCTGGAATCTCGACAGACTTTTCAGAATACTTGTCGTTTCAAATAAAGTTTATACCGGAAAAGATAAAAAAACTTCACTCAAAGAAGTTGCTGATTATCTTATGAACAGTTCTTATTCAAATATTCTTGTCGGTGCAAACAGTTTTGACAATACGATGTGGTTTAATAAAGAAGCATGTGACAGTGCACTTTATATTTTTGTTACATCAAACTTTATTGCAAACCTCGATGCAAAAGCAAAAGATATTTTTGAAGCTTATGTTGAATTGACAAATGCCCAGACTCTTTCTGAATATAAGTGCCGTCAGTTTAGTGAAGTTTTCGAACAGAAGAAAGCTCCTGCTAAAAAAGCTTCTTCAAAGAAAACGACAGCTGTAAAAAAGGCTTCATCGTCAAAGAAAACTGCAGTTACAAAAAAATCTGCATCAGTAAAGAAAACTGGAAATTCGAAGAAAGCAGCATCTGAAAAAAAGACATCGGCTGCAAAAAAATCTTCAGCAGCTAAAAAAGCAATGGTGCCAAAAAAGACATCAACTGTAAAAAAATCGTCTGCTGCAAAAAAAACTGCATCTGCAAAGAAAACTTCATCTGTTAAAAATACAACAGCTAAAAAAACAGCAGTCTCTAAAAAAACTTCTGCCGTAAAGAAGCCTGTATCAGCAAAAACAGCTTCTAAAAAAACAGCTGCAAAAAAATCTACTTCTGTAAAAAAGCCAACCTCAGTAAAAAAGACAGCGGCAGTTAAAAAGACATCGACTGCAAAAAAGACGTCAAAAAAGAAATAGCACAAATCAATAAGATTTCTTAAAATCAAAAGACCGCTTCATTTTTCTTGAAGCGGTCTTTTTTATAAACTGACTGTAATTTTAAGATGCCTTATTTAGCAAGTTCCATCAGAATATTTTTTAACTGTTCTTTTGAAGAAACAGAATCCTTTTTGATTTCAAAAGGCTTTTTAACAGCTTTGATAAAATCTGGAATTTCAATTGTTTCTCCGATTGTTTCTTTAATAAAATCGGCAGAGTAACCCGGATGAAAGCGGTCAATCAGAACAATTGCTCCACCTTCTTCATCGATAAGGTCCTGATTTTTAAGAGCGGCAGCGTAGGCTTTTGCAGTGTAATAGTCAGAACATTTTTTGTATTTTGAATAAAGATGTTTTTCTGCTTCATCAATTTCATTTTCAGAAATCTCTGCTGGAAAGACAAAGCTTTTCATCATTGCGGAGTAGTGTGAAAAGAAATCTTCAAGCCGTTCGAGATTTGCAGGGTCTGATGCATCTGCAGTCGATTTTCCTTTTAAAGAAACGCGGCTGTCTGTGATGACAGGATTTCCGAGTTTATCAATTGAAAGCTGGTCTGTTGCCGGTACGATAAATCCCGAAACTGGAAGTGAAAGTCTCCAGCTGTAAAGTCCTGCTATCAGGTTTCCGTAGTTTTCAGAATCGAGAGCATAGTAAATATCACTTGAGATTTTATTTTTGAGTCTTGTAAATGCGTAAGTAAAAAAGAATGTCTGAGGAATGAGACGGCCGATATTTGCAGTCGTAGAAACCGTGAGATTCAGTTTTGAAACAAATTCTTTATCAGAAAAAATTTCTTTTATAAGTTCGTGACATCTGTCTGTGTCACCGTCGACTTCTACAGGATAAATATTTCCGCCGTTCCAGACTAAATCTTCATCACAAAGTCCGCACACTTTTCCTTTTGGAAAAATGAGAACGCTTTTAATATGCTTTTTCCCTCTAAGAGCTTTTGCAGCAAGAGCTCCGTGAATGCCTGTCGTAAAGTCCAGAAGAATTGCATTTTTATTTTCGAGGATAAGAGTTGTTTCAAGCATTGCGGTAAGATAAAAAACACCAAAGTCACGGAAACTTCCAGTCGGACCGTGAAATAATTCCAGTGAAAAAAGTTTATCGTCGAGCTGTTTTAATACAGGTTCAAATGAAAACGCTTTTTCAGCAATTGTCTCACAGATGATAGGAGAATATTCATTTCCGATAAAAGCACTTGTCAGAGCACCTGCAATCGAATTAAAAGATGTCTTTTCGTTTGTATATAAAATCCATTTTCGTAAATCTGCAGTTCCATCAGGAACATAAAGCCCGCCGTCCTGCGGCATGCAGTGTGAAATTGCATTTGCAAAGCTTGCGTTTACTGTTTTGTCTCTCGTACTCGTTAATCTCATAACTTCAATTATACCAAAGAGAGTGGATTTTTTCCATAATTTGCCTTATTCTATAACTTAATGAAATACTTAGAATTCAATTCAAAAGAATGCGATGAACTTTTAGATCGCTTTGTAAAATATACGAAAATCCATTCAACAAGCAGTTCAGAAAATGCAGATAATGGAATTTGTCCGTCCACATCTGAACAGTTTGAGTTTGCACGCCAGCTTGAAAAAGAACTTGTAAGTTCAGGTTTTGACAATGTGGAACTTACCGATAAATGCTATCTGTATGGAATGATTCCGGCATCTGCTGGATGTGAAAATGTAAAACCATTCTGTCTTCTTGCACACATGGATACGGTCGAAGAAGTTTCCGGTCTTAATGTCAAGCCGCAGATTGTAAAAAATTATGATGGAAAAATTCTCAGCCTTAAAAATTCCATCACGCTCGATCCTTCAAAAATTCCGGAACTAAAACAGGCAGCAGATGAAAACGATACAATCATCACGACAGACGGAACGACACTTTTAGGCGGCGACGACAAAGCAGGAATTGCCGCAATCGTAACTGCACTTTCATATTTAATCTCACATAAAGAAATCAAGCACGGCCCGATAGAAGTTTTGTTTTCTCCTGACGAAGAAACAGGTCACGGCATGGACAATGTTCCGCTTGAAAAATTAAAAAGCAAATTTGCATATACAGTTGACGGCGGTCACATCGGCGAACTTGAATCAGAATGTTTCAACGCATTCCGTTCGGACATCACTTTTTTCGGAGTTCCATCACACACAAACAATGCGCGCAAAAACAAAATGGTAAACGCAATTTCCGTTGCAGCAAAATTTTTAGAAAGTCTTCCTCACACAGAACGTCCTGAAACAACAGACGGCCGCGAAGGTTTTTACTGCCCGCTCAAAATCGACGGCAATATGGAAAAAGCTTCTGTTTCACTTTTCCTCCGCGACTTTGACCGTGATAATATGGAAAAACGAAAATCACTTGTCGAGCAGCTTGCCTCAGCTGCGGCTGCTTCATCTGGTGCAAAGGTAGAAGTCAGGCACATCCAGCAGTACTTGAACATGAAAGAAGGCCTTGATAAAGTTCCATCTGTAAAAGAAGTTTTGATAAAAGCATACAGAGAGTGCGGAGTAGAACCTGTAATGACTCCGATCCGCGGAGGAACAGACGGTTCCCGTCTTACAGAAATGGGAATCCCGACACCGAACATTTTTACCGGTGCCCACAATTATCACTCGGCTTCAGAATGGGTTTCGTTAAGACAGATGCTTAAAGCAGCCGATATAATTGTTAACTTGAGTTTTCTTGTTACAAAAATATAAAAAGTATGTTAGACTTTGTTCAATTACATAAAAAAAGAAGGTTTTTATGCATGAATATTTAATCGAAGGCGGATTTCCTATTAAGGGAACAATCACAACATGCGGAAATAAAAATTCAGCACTTCCGTGTATTGCCGCAACTTTATTAACAGACGAAACAGTTACATTAAAAAATATACCTGCAATCGAAGACTGCGCAGTAATGTTTAAAGTACTCGAAAGTCTCGGTGCAAAAGTAGAAAAAGTTTCAGACCACACATGGACTGTAAACTGCGGTGACGTAAAGACAGCAGAAATTCCTGCAGAAATGTCAAAGAAAATCAGAGCCTCAATTCTTTTTGCAGGTCCGCTTGTTGCTCGACTTGGAAAAGCCGTAATGATGCCGCCGGGCGGAGACGTAATCGGCCGCAGAAGACTTGATACACATTTTCTTGCACTGACAGAACTCGGAGCCAGAGTTGACATCGATGGAAAATTCATCTTTTCTGCAAATAAACTCGTAGGCGACGACATCTTCTTAGACGAAACATCAGTAACCGCAACAGAAAACGCACTCATGGCCGCAGTTCTCGCAGAAGGAAAAACAACAATCACAAACGCAGCCTCAGAACCGCACGTTCAGGATCTCTGCAACATGCTCAACGCCATGGGCGGTAAAATCACCGGAATCGGAAGCAACATCCTTTACATCGAAGGCGTAAAAAAACTTCACGGCTGTGAATTTACAATCGGACCAGACTATATGGAAATCGGTTCTTTCATCGGACTTGCAGCCGCAACCAGAGGTTCCATCAGAATCGAAAAAATAAATCCTGCCGACATGCGCCCTTTAAGAATCGCCTTTTCAAAACTCGGCATCCGCTGGGCAATCAACGGAAACACCCTCGAAGTTCCACAGGGCCAGGAACTCAAAGTAAACACAGACCTCGGCGGCCAGACACCAAAAATCGACGACTCACCGTGGCCGGGATTCCCGCCAGATTTAACATCAATCATGACTGTAGTCGCAACCCAGGTCGAAGGCAATGTCCTCATCTTTGAAAAAATGTTCGAGTCCCGGATGTTCTTCGTAGACAAGCTCATAAACATGGGCGCCCGCATCACACTCTGTGACCCGCACCGCGCCTTAGTCTCAGGTCCGAGCGCTCTTCACGGCGACCACCTCGTTTCCCCTGACGTCCGCGCCGGCATGGCCATGGTCATCGCCGCCCTCGCAGCCCAGGGCGAAAGCCGCATCAGCAACGTCTATCAGATTGAGCGCGGTTACGAGAATTTGGTTGAACGTCTTCAGTCGCTTGGTGCGCATATCAAGAGAGTAGAAGTTTAAAAGGAATTTCTTGATTACACAAAAGAGGGAGAGTTAAAATGAAAACAGTAATCATTCACGGTCAGAGTCACCAGGGTTCAACTTACAATATTGCACACAAACTGGCAGAGAAAATCAGCGGAGAAATTACAGAATTCTTTTTGCCAAAAGATTTCGGACAATTCTGCTGTGGATGTAATACCTGTTTTACAGTAACCGAAACAAAATGTCCTCACTATAAAAAGCTTTCACCTCTTACAAAGGCAATGGATGAAGCTGACGTGATAATTCTTGCAAGTCCGGTTTATGTTTACCATGCAACCGGTGCAATGAAAGCTTTCCTTGACCATTACGGTTATCGCTGGATGGTTCACAGACCAGAAGTTTCTATGTTTAAGAAACAGGCTGTGTGTATAAGCACTGCAGCCGGCGCCGGAATGAATTCCACAAACAAAGATATGGCAGACAACCTTTTCTACTGGGGTGTTGCAAAAATTTACAATTTTGGAATTGCCGTTGCAGCTACCGATTTCGACAGCATAAGTGAATGTAAAAAGAAAAAAATCGAAAGTGCAACATCTTCCCTTGCAAAGAAAATCGTAAACCGCGCTCCAAAAGTAAAGCCAGGATTTAAAACCCGTGCATTTTTTTTCATCATGCATCTCATGCAGAAAAACGGATATAATCCAAAAGATGTGGAGTACTGGAAAGATCACGGCTGGACAGAAAATAAACGTCCGTGGAAGTAAATTCTGAAAAGAATTTATTTCTTACACCATCCATATTTCTTCTAAATTCCCCATAAAACCTCAGTAAATATTGACAATACAAGCCTTGCAAAGGTATATTTTAGTATTATGACATCAAACGAACTTAGAACAAAATATATTGAATTTTTTAAGTCTAAAGGTCATGCAGAAATCTCTGGACAGTCTTTGATTCCAGAAAATGACCCATCAGTATTGTTTACAACAGCCGGAATGCATCCGCTTGTTCCTTATCTTTTAGGTGAAACTCACCCGGCCGGAACCCGTCTTACAGATTATCAGAAATGTGTCCGCACAGGTGACATTGACGAAGTAGGCGACCCGTCACATCTTACATGTTTCGAAATGCTCGGAAACTGGTCTCTCGGTGACTACTTTAAAAAAGATTCAATCGCATTTTCTTATGAATTTCTGACAAGCCCAAAATGGCTTGCCCTTGATCCTAAAAAAATCTCAGTAACTGTTTTTGCCGGTGACGAAAACGCTCCTCGTGACGAAGAAGCTGCTCAGATCTGGAAGGACAATGGAATGCCGGAAGACAAAATCGCTTATCTTCCTGCAAGCGACAACTGGTGGGCTGCAGGTCCGACAGGTCCATGCGGTCCGGATACAGAAATTTTCTACTGGGTTGGCGAAGGACTTCCACCACAGGGTTCAAATAAAGGAACAGACAGCGCAAACTGGATGGAAATCTGGAATAACGTTTTCATGCAGTATAACCGCGTTGACGAAAAAACTTTAGTTCCGCTTCCAAAACAGAATGTTGATACTGGAATGGGACTTGAACGCACAAACTGTATTTTACAGGGAAAAACTTCAGTTTACCTTACAGAAGTATTCCAGCCGATCATTCACACAATCGAAACTCTTTCAGATTATACATATGGAACAGATGCAGAAAAAGACAAATCTGTCCGCATCATCGCAGACCACAGCCGTTCAGCTGTCTTTATTCTCGGTGACCAGAAAGGCTGTGTTCCGTCAAATGTCGGAGCAGGCTATGTTCTCCGCCGTCTGATCCGCCGTGCTGTTCGTCATGGAATGAAACTTGGAATCGACAAAGACTTTTTATCAGAAATCGCTGCAACAGTTGTAGAAAATTTTAAGGCTCCATATCCGGAACTTGAACAGAACAGAGAAAAGATTTTCAAAGAACTTACAGCCGAAGAAGCAAAATTCCGCACAACCCTCAAAAAAGGCGAAGCCGAATTCCAGAAACTTCTTCCAAACCTCATGAAAAATCCTAAAAAAATCATCAGTGGAAAAGTTGCCTACAACCTCTACGAAACATACGGCTATCCTCTCGAACTCACTGAGGAGCTCGGAGCAGAAAACGGCTTTACTGTTGATGTAGAAGGATTTAAAGAAGCAGAAAAGAAACATCAGGAAGCTTCAAAAACTGTTGATGCAGGAAAAGCAAAAGGCGGACTTGCAGAACAGTCTGATGTTACTACAAAATATCACACAGCAACACACCTTCTTCAGCAGGCTCTCGTCAATGTTCTTGGCGATCAGGTTGCCCAGAAAGGTTCAAATATTACAAATGAACGAATGCGCTTTGACTTTACATTCGAACGCCCGATGACTCCGGAAGAAGTTAAAAAGGTAGAAGAAATCGTAAACGAAAAGATTAAAGAAGATTTACCTGTTACTATGCAGGTTATGCCTCTTGATAAGGCAAAAGCTTCTGGTGCCCGCGCATTGTTCACAAATAAGTATGGTGAAGATGTCAAAGTCTACACAATCGGCCGTGATGTAGAAAACGACTGGTTCAGCAAAGAAGTCTGCGGTGGACCTCATGTTCAGCATACAGCCCAGATCGGAGACTTTAAGATTCAGAAGGAACAGTCAAGTTCTGCAGGCGTCCGCCGTATCAGAGCGGTAATTTCGGGCGGTCTTCCGCTTGATCCGCAGTAAAAATACTGGTTCGGTGTAACCAAATAAGACAAAATTGTTTATTACTATTAGGAAGGTAAAAGATATGAAACGTTTACTTTGTGCTGCTTTATTTGCTGCTGCAGCTTTTTCAAGTGCTTTTGCACAGGCTAATCTTCAGCCTCTGGTTGTTGTTAAACTCAATGGTCACGAAACTATTTCTCTTAAAGATTTAAAAGATTCTGTAGAGACTTATCAGTCTCAGGCTGGCAAACAGTTTACAGTTGAAGAAAAAAAAGAACTTCTTGAATCTCTGATTGACCAGAAACTGATTGTTCAGGCTGCAAAAAAAGAGGGAATCGTTTTCTCTGATTCACAGATTGATCAGTATTACCTTGCAAATATGTCTCAGATGATCGGTCGTCAGGTTTCTGAAAAGGAATTTGCAGATATCGTTCGTCAGCAGACAGGAAAAACAGTTGATGAGTTCCTTGTTTCCCAGGTAAGAATGAATGTTGCTCAGTACAAGGCATATCTTAGAAATCAGCTTACAGCACAGCAGTATGTAATGACTAAAAAACAGGCAGAAATCAATGCTGTTCAGCCTTCTGATAAAGAAATCCGTGATTTTTATGAATTGAATAAATCAAAACTTGTATGGAATGATATGGTTCATATGTTCCTCGTTTCTGTTAAAAAAGGAACTGATGTTTCGGCCGCAAAAGCCAAAATCGAAAAAATGATCTCTGATTACTCAAGTGGAAAGCTTTCAATAGATTCAATGAGAGATGCTGCAAGAGATCCAGCTGCTGCCGGATATGTAGCAGGTGATCTTATGGTTGAAAAAACTGAGCAGTATGCAAATTCTCTCGGAGTTACATACGAAAGAGTTCTCCAGATTTTTGAAGAACCTTTAAATAAAGCTTCTTCCCTCAAAGAAACAGATGCAGATTATCAGTTTTATATTCTTCTCGAAAAATATAACGCAAAAATGCTTGGAATTTCTGATATCATTCAGCCAGGAACTACACTTACAGTTTATGAATATATCAAGGGAAATCTTGCAAACCAGATGAAGAGTGTTGCTCTTGTAAAAGCTGTTCAGGATATTTCAAACGAACTCAATGTTCCTGCAAATGTTGAACGCAAAAAAACTGGCGCAGAATTGGATAAACTTCTTAACTGGTAATTGGAGTAATCTGTGTCACGAAGAAAAAGTAGAATTATTGCATTTCAGGCAATTTATTCATGGGATGTTTCAGGTGAATCTTTAGAAGATCTGCTCAAGTTTTCGTGGGTTGATGCAAAAGAAAATCTTGATGAAAGTGAACTTGCTTTTTCAAGAATTCTTATTGGTGGAACTATCGAGAACAGCGGTTCAGTTGATCAATTGATTAAATCGCATTTAAGCGCAAACTGGAATTTTGACAGACTTAATAAAGTAACGCTTGCGATTTTAAGAATAAGTGTCTATTCACTTATCTATCAGAAGGATATTGCTCCTTCTATTGTTATTGACGAAGCGATTGATCTTGCAAAAGAATTTGGACCGGATGATTCATTCAAGTTTATAAATGCAATGCTCGACAAAATCAGTAAAGAAAATAAATAGACAAAAAAAGGAAATCTTAATAGTGAAAAGCAGTCAGAAAAATTATGGCCTTTTAAAAAGATTATCGCTGATAATTTTTGCCGTAATTTTTTGCGGCTGCTTTTTTTCATGTTCATCAAAGGTAACTGTAAATTCAATTACAAAAACTTTTGATGAAATAGACAGGTATATTCTTCTTGAACAGACAGAAGATGCTGTCAGATTACTAAAAAAGACAGATAAAAAAAGTCTTGCTCCGAATATTCGTCTTGGAATTTATAAACGCTATGTTCAGCTTGGAGAAACAAAACTTGCTGCAAATCTTTTAAAATCCTGTCTTTCAAAAAATCCAAAGGATCTTTCTGTTACAGCTGTCTATACGAGCGTCCTTTTAAAAAACGGAAAAATAAATGAGGCCTTTGAGTTAAGTAAAAAACTTTCGGGCACAGAATATGCTTCTCTTTATGCAGAAGCTCTCTTAAAAAAAGAACTTTCCGGTGGTAAAAAAATATACTTCAGGGATTACTGCACCGATGATTATTCTTCTGTTTATTACGATGCATATCTCGGTTCAAAAGATAATGCATGGCTCAGAAACTGTGCAGTAATCAGTCTTATAAATTCAAATCTTTCTCAGGCATATTCTTATCATCCTCAGAATTTTTCAGATGCAGAAGACGCATATTTCTGGGCTCTTGTTTCGTATGATAATAAAAAGTTTGTTGAAGCTTCTGAAGATTTGAAAGCTGCGAAAAAAATTCTGCTTTATGATGAATCTGAAAATGAAAAATTAAAACTTAAAATCAGTGCAATTCTTGCAGATGCTTACATAAATCTGTCAGAAGAAAAACTTGCAGGTGAAGAACGGAATTTAATAATTGGTGGAGTAGAATCTTTCATTGAAAAAGAAGAAGCAGAAGAGAAAAGCTTTGATTCAGAAATTCCTCAAACAGATATCTTCAGTGTAATTTATCTTAATAATGCACTCTGGTGCCTGGCCAAAAATGATCTGCAAGGGGCTTATAATACTCTGAAGTTTGTTGTAAGTAAATATCCTGATTATGTTCCGGGTCTTATTGCCTACGGAAATTTTGCTTACAATTCCAGTCAGTTAAAACTTGATGATCCACTTACGATGGAACTTCGCAGACTTGGAATCCGTTCATTGGATATGAAAAAATTCGATTCGCTTCCTCGTATTCCTGTTGAAGATGCACTCGAAAAAATGAATCAGAGTCTTGATAGATTTAAAAATTATGATCTTTATGTTGCAATGCTTGATCTAAAAGATAAAAATACAAAGTGGTCATCTGTAAAGGCAAGGCTTGCAGAAATATATCATGTTATAGAACTTAATACGCTTTCAACAAATTTTTATCCACCTCAAATTGCAAGATATGCAGTTTACTCAATTGTTTTGTGTGAGAGGACTGATGAAGCAGAAGATCTTTTTAACAAGTATATTAAACGTCGTTATGAAATAAATCCATCTGAAAATTTTTATGATGAAATTTTTAGAAATATAAATAAGATGCAGACCTGGGAAATTGAATATGCTGCATGGTTTGCAGTACAGAAAAAATCAGCTTCTGTTGCAGCGCGTCTTTATGAATATATTGTATTTAATGAATACATTCAGGATTCAAAACGTATTCAGGAAATTTCTCCTCGTGCAACGATTTCTTCAATGATGAATCTTGCGATGATTTATTCAAGTACAAAAAGAAAAGATGATGCGTTAAAATTGTATGGAAAAATTTCCGGACGTGCAGCAGATAATATTTCAAAAGCAGAAAGTTTGTATCGTATCGGATTGATTTATTCAGAATTAAAACAGACAGAAGATTCTGAAAAGTATCTCAAGTATGCACTTCAGTTAAATCCTGAACATGCAAAAGCTCGCATTCTTTTGACAGCACTTTCAAAATAAATTTTTAATAAAAAAAAAGTGTACCTTCAAAAATTGTCTTCAACTTTTGGAAGTACACTTTATTGATTTTAAATCAGTTTAACCAGTCGTTTTTTTAAATAAAAAATTATTTTTCAATTACTGCGATAATATCTGACTGTTTAACGATGAGATATTCTTCACCGTCCATTTTAATCTGTGTTCCTGAATATTTGTCATACATAATTGTCTGACCAGGTTTTACAGTTACAGGATCTTTTTCTGTTCCAGGTCCTACAGCTTCTACTGTTGCAGTCTGAGTTTTTTCCTGTGCTGCATCTGGAATGATAATTCCTGATGCTGTTTTAGATTCTGCTTTTGCAGGTTTTAAGAGAACTCTGTCTGCCAATGGAATGATTTTCATCTATGTGCTCCTTAATTTGAATTACGTTTATATATATAAAATATAGTAATTTAAGGGGAATTTGGTCAAGAAAGTTGCCCAAAATAATGCCTAAAAAAAATAAAAAAAAATTGCAAAATTTTTAAAAAAAAGATAAAAAGTTGTTGACACAAAATAATAAAAAGTGATATATTCACATCACTCGCGCATGACAC
>JAGHVB010000032.1 GCA_018064525.1 Candidatus Treponema merdequi
ATATAGTATAAATATACTAAAAATTCTTATAAAAGTTTGACATATATTAGCAAATAATTGAAAAAAATGGAATAGATGGAGGAATTTGAAGCATTTTTTTGAAGCTGATTTTTTGATGAATTCTGGATTTTAGGTTTGTCTATACTTGACATAAAGGCTGAAAATCGCAATAATCTTTCCGAATATTCAAATTTATTTAAGGAGCGCGCACCGTGCCTTGTGGTAAGAAAAGAAAGCGCCAGAAGATGGCGACACATAAGCGAAAAAAGATGCTTAGAAGAAACCGGCATAAGAGCAAGTAATTAATTTACTTGAAACATATTTATATATGCCAATAAAGACTGCGAGAGTGTATCTTGAGCGGTCTTTTTTTTTGTACTTAAAACTGATAAACTTGCAGGTGGAGGCATTTTTTACGATTCTTTCTAAAATAAAAAGCCCTTCAGACTTAAAAAAATTCTCATTAAAAGAACTTTCTGAACTGGCATCAGAAATCCGTAAAAAAATTATTGAAGTTGTCGGTAAAAACGGCGGACATCTTGCAAGTAATCTAGGGGTCGTAGAACTTACAATAGCGCTTCATCGTGCTTTTGATGGAAAAGATGATGCAATTGTATGGGATGTAAGCCATCAGTGCTATACTCACAAACTTCTGACAGGACGCTATGACAGATTTGATACATTAAAGCAGCACGGAGGGCTTTCTGGATTTACAAAGATGTCAGAAAGTCCATATGATTATTTTGATAACGGTCATTCATCGACAAGTATTTCTTCAAGTCTCGGTCTTCTGACAGCCCGTTCCCTTACTGGAGACTCTGACGGAAGGGTAATTGCAGTAATCGGAGACGGAGCATTGACAGGCGGTCTTGCGTTTGAAGGTCTTTGCCATGCGGGACAGCTTCAGAAAAATCTGATTGTAGTTTTAAATGACAACCAGATGTCAATCGGAAAAAACAACGGATCTTTTTCCCGTTATCTTTCGCGTCTTACAATGTCAACTCATTATCAGAAATTAAGACATGCAATCGATATGTTTGCAGAAAAAACTCCGCTCATAAATAGATTCCTTCCTCAGTTTATCAGTAAGTTTAAACGAGGTCTTAAGGGATTGTTTTTAGCAAACAATCTTTTTGTAGAACTTGGATATGAATATGTAGGTCCGTTAAACGGTCACAATATTAATGAACTTGAACTTGTATTCAACAGAGTTAAAAAGTTAAGAAAGCCAGTCGTTGTTCATGTCGTTACAAAAAAAGGAAAAGGTTATAGTCCTGCAGAAAATGATCCTCAGACTTTTCATGGAATTGGTCCGTTCTGTATTACTGATGGAAAAGTCGAAAAGTTTGATGTCTTAAGTTTTACGGAATGTTTTTCTCAGAGCATGATGAAGCTTGCAGAAAAAAATAAAAATGTCGTGGCAATTACTGCTGCGATGGCAAAAGGTACGGGGCTTGATACTTTTGCACGTCATTATCCTGAACGTTTTTTTGATGTTGGAATTGCAGAAGAACATGCTGTTACCTTTGCCGGAGGACTTGCAAAAGGCGGTCTTATTCCTGTTGTGTGCATTTATTCGACATTCATTCAGCGTGCAATCGATCAGATAATTCACGATGTTTCTCTTCCGGATTTTCATGTAATTTTTGTCCTCGACAGAAGCGGTGCTGTTCCGAATGACGGCGAAACACACCAGGGAATTTTTGATATTTCACTGCTTCGTGCAATTCCGAATGTAACGATTATGGCTCCTGCTTCAAGTGTTGAACTTGATATGATGCTTAACGCCGCAGTTGATATGAAAGGGCCTGTTGTAATCAGATACCCAAAGCTTACATGTCCAAATGAAATTGCGCCTTATAAAATTCCACTTGAAAATGCAAAAGGAGTTTTAATCAAGGCAGAAGATTATGCTCCATCTGAATCGACAAAATTTGAAGATGAAAATATAAAGGAAAAGACACTTGTAATTACGACAGGTTCAATGATGAGTGAAGTAATTGTTGCCTGCCGTGCAAAACTTTTAAAAAATGAATACACAGATATTTATAATCTTCGTTTCATAAAACCGGTTGATGAAAATTATCTTGTTTCAGTCTCAAAAAATTATTCAAAAATTATTATCGTTGAAGATGGAATCAAAACCTGCGGGGCAGGTGAATACATAGAATCTGTTTTATTGAGAGAAAAAATACTTAATGTAAAACTTCTTTCTTTTCCTGAAAAATATATTCCACAGGGAAGCAGAAAAGAAGTTTTAAAAGATGCAGGTCTTTCAAGCGGAGATATTGAAAATGCCTGATCTTGAAATTGAAATTCCAAAAACAAAATTATCAAATCCACGCCTTGAATTAAAAAACAGGACTGTGACTTCAAGGTATATGGCTTTTGTCGTTGGAATAGTAAACGCAAATAACAATTCTTTTTTTAAGAAAAGCCGCGGTGGTTTTTCTCTTGCAAAGCGTCTGATTGACGAAGGTGCAGATATTCTTGATATAGGAGCTGAAAGTTCAAGGCCGGGAGCTTCTTATATTTCTGAAAAAGATGAACTTGATGCACTCATTCCACTTATAAATAAAATCAGAAAATATTCTGATATTCCGATTTCGATTGATACGCGTAAAAAAAATGTAATTCAAGCCTGTGTTGATTCAGGTGCTGATATTTTAAATGATATTTCTGCAATGGAAGATGATGAAGAAATTGCATCATTTGTGTCGGAGACAGAAATCCCGGTAATTTTAATGCATAAAAGAAATAATCCGAAATTGATGCAGTTAAACACAAAATATGATAATATTATAGGTGAAGTTTCTGAATATTTATTTTCTCGTGCTGATTTTGCGATGAAAAACGGCATTAAAAAAAATAAAATTATTCTGGACCCTGGAATAGGTTTTGCAAAAGATACTGCCGGAAATTGTGCTCTTATCAGAGACTGCAGAATGTTTTGTAAAAAAGGATTTCCTGTGATGATGGCTCTTTCCAGAAAATCTTTTCTTGGTGAGCTTACAGGCCGTAAAGCAGAAGACAGACTCAGTGCAACTCTTTGCGCAGATATATATTCTGTTTTGAATGGAATGAGCTATCTGAGGGTTCATGATGTAAAAGAAACAGTTGATTGTTTAAAAGTTTTAGAGGGAATTTTGAAATGACTGCATCACAACAGCTTCTGAAAATCTATTCATTTATTTCTCCTGTTATTGAAGTACTTGTAATAAGTTACATTCTTTACAAAGCTTATGAACTTATCGTCAAGACAAACGGTATTCAGATTTTCAGATCTGCAATTCTTATAGGTCTCTTTTACGGCGGTGCTTATATTCTTAAGCTTGAAACTTTGCTCTGGATTTTCCGAAGTATTGCTCCAGGTCTTCTTGTTGCGTTTGTAATCGTGTTCCATCCGGAACTTCGAAAAATGTTTTTAAGGCTTGGACAGAAAGAATGGTTTGCGTTCGGAAGCAGATCAAAACATACTCATGTTGATGCCGTTTTAATTGCGGCAGACCAGCTTTCTAAAATGAAACGAGGAATGCTTGCAGTTTTTGTACGACATACAAAACTTGATGACCTTATTGAAACAGGAACAAGGCTTGATGCAAATTTGACATCTGCACTTTTATTTACAATTTTTTCTCATGACACACCGCTTCATGATGCAGCATGTGTAATTCAGGGTGGAAAAATAATCGCAGCCGGATGTTTTCTTCCTTTAAGTGAACAGTATGATATTAAAAAAACTTTCGGAACAAGACATCGTGCAGCACTTGGACTTTCTGAACAGACTGATGCTGTTGTTCTTGTGGTTTCAGAAGAGACAGGCGCAATAAGTCTTGCTTATGATTCAAAACTTCATTACGATCTTTCAATTTCAGAATTGACAAAGTCACTTGAAGAATTACTTGAGATTACATCAGAGTCTAAAAATATTGAGGATACAATCGATGAAAGCAGAATCAATTCTTAATAAAATTACTGATAACTGGAAAATAAAATCTGCCTGTATCGGTATTGCTGTAATTTTATATCTTTTAAGTCAGACAGCACGCCTTGAAACAAAAAACTTTTTTCCGTCTTTAAAAACTGTTGAAGACGGAAATATGACGATCGTTTCTTCAATTCCTGATACGATAAATGTTTCGGTAAGACATGATTCAAAAACTAATCCGATAATCAAACCGGAAGAAATTCAGGCTTACATTGATATAAGTTATTTAATTGAAGAAGGAACCTATAATGTTCCTGTTAAATTATCTCTGTCATCAGATTTACTTTTAAATGAAACAGTTGAATTTATTGCAAATCCAAGTCATGTTACAGTAAGTGTTGAAGAAAGAATAAGAAAATCAGTTCCTATAAATGTTCCTGTGAGCGGAAATCCGGTTCACGGATATGAAATTCAGGGTATTAAAGTTTATCCTGAAGAAGCTGTCATAACAGGACCAAGAAGAATGGTAGAAAAAGTTTCTCAGGTAAATGCAGAAGAAGTTGTTATTACTGATAAAAAAGATGATTTTGAAATTCAAAGCGTATGCAGAAATCCGAATAAATTTGTTCATGTCGTATCACCGTATAATGCGGTAGTTTCCGTAAGTTTACAGGCTTCTCTTGTTACGAGAACATTTGAAAAATGTAAGGTATTCTGTGCAAATCTTGATCCGTCTTTGATGATTGAAACTCAGCCGGAAATTTCATTTTCAGTTTCCGGAGCAGAACTTGTTCTCGAAAAATTCTATCCGTCTGAATATACTGTTCAATGTGACTGTACAAATATTTATCTTCCTGGTGAATATGAACTTCCTGTCGTGATTGCTGTTCAGGATGCTTTCAAAGTAGAACAGAAGAGTTCAGAAAAAGTTAAGGTTGTGTTAAAACAGAAACCTGTTGAAATTGAAATTCCAGAAATAGAAAATCTTGAAAAAGGTGAAAAAGAATAATTATGATTTTTGGAATTGGAATTGATCTTGTTGAAGTTTCAAGATTTAAAAAATGGATTAAAGATAAAAATCTTATTTTAAGATATTTTAATGAAAAGGAAATGTCAGAAAAAAATATTTTTGAAACTGATACTGAAAATCTGAGTGACAGACAGCTTTCTGCAATGTGCCAGCATTATGCGGTAAGGTTTGCTGCAAAAGAAGCTTTTTCAAAAGCTCTCGGAACAGGTCTTTCCGGTTTTGATTTACGTGATGTTTATGTTTTGAAAGAAGAATCTGGAAAACCTTATATTAAACTTGGAGAATCTGCAAGGAAAATATTTGATGAAAAGTGTCCCGGAGCAAAAATCTTTCTTTCACTGTCACATGAAAAAGATTATGCAATTGCAGATGTAATTATTGAAAGTTAGAATTTTTCTGATATAATTAATATATTATTTATTTTTAGATGATTGTTTTAAATGGGGGATTAAAATGGTTTCCGGAGTTAAAAAAACAGGAGAAAAGAAAAAGCCGGCAATTTCTTACTGGTCAAAAACAAAATGTCATTGTCCTGTCTGTAAAAAAGATTTCCCAAGAGAAGAAATGCTCAGCGGTAATGGTCGAATGAACGCCGGAAAACTCACAGAAGAACTTCATCGCTTATATATTCCATCAGCAAGATTTGGAAAGATTTATCCGCTTATTTATGCTGTAGGTGCATGCCCAAACTGTTATGCTGCTTTTTTGTGGAATGATTTTAAAGAAATTGATGATGAAGAAACTTTAAATCGTATTTATGATAAATCAGAAGAAAGAAGGGCTGCAGTAAATACTGTATTCCCGTATTTTGATTTGACTAGAAACAGAAATCTTCTTGACGGCGCTGCAATGTATTATCTTGCAATTTTAACTTATGATGAATGTGACCTTTCATATCTTCCGACAATGAAAAGAGCAGTGCTGACTTTAAGACTTGCCTGGCTTTGTCAGGATCTTGATGAAGAATGTCCGGGACATAATTACAATATTGCTGCAGATATTTTTTATAAAAAGGCAATTTTCTTTTATCAGCAGGCTGTCTTAAATGAAACGAATCGAGTTGAAAAAAGTTCTACAATGCCGGGAATGGGACCTGATACAGATAAAAACTATGGCTGGGATGGTGTTATTTACCTTTGCGGTCTGCTTGAATATAAATACGGTCAGAAAGATGATATCGCGTTAAGACTGAAAAAACTTGATGAATCAAAAATTGCAATTGCGAGAATTTTCGGTCTTGGAAAATCAACAAAAGAAAAACCTGGTCCGCTTCTTGAACATTCAAGAAACCTTTACGATAATCTTACAAAAGAACTCGACGGAACAGATGTCGGCGAGCTTGAGTAGAGGTTTTTCTTTTGAGAAATATCTGTTTAACAGTTTCTTATGACGGAACAAATTTCTGCGGCTGGCAGAGACAGGATAAAAGCAACGGTGGAAAACCTGTCCGTACAGTTCAGGCAGAAATTGAAAAAGTTCTTGAGAAAATTCACAAAGTCCCGGTTGCGCTGACAGGTTCCGGTAGAACTGACAGCGGTGTTCATGCAGTCGGGCAGTCTGCAAATTTTTTCAGTAATGTTGATTCAATTCCTGTTGAAAAATATGTAACTGCACTTAATTCTCTTTTACCTGATGACATCAGAATTACGAAAGCCTCTGAAAAAAGCGAAGATTTTTCTTCAAGATTTTCCGCAACATTCAGAACTTACCGTTATTTCATAGTTCCATCAAACAGAGCTCTTGCAAGCCAGATGCCTTATGTATGGAATATTTCTCATGAGCCAGACATTCAAAAATTAAATAAAATGGCAGAAATTTTACGTGGAGAACTTGACTGTGCTACTTTTGCTGCAAGCGGGGATGTAAGTCAGTCGACCAAGAGGTTTCTTTATGATGCACATTTTTTTTATCAGGATCTTTTTCCGGAAGGCCGGGCTCTTGTTTTTGAAATTAAGGCAAATGCTTTTTTATATAAAATGGTCCGTTCAATTGTCGGTTCATTGATTTTTTTTGAAAAAAGCGGAATGAATGAAAAAGATTTTGCAAGAATTCTTGAAAGTAAAGATAGAAGTAAGGCTGGTCCTACAGCTCCTCCGCAGGGATTGTTTCTGTACGAAGTCGGTTTTGACGGAGAAAGAAAAACCGGACCCAAAAAGTAATCTGTATCACAGAAGATTCTGCGGATCGATATCAACTTCAATGTAAACATTCTGAGGATGAGTATAATCATAAATGAGATGAGAAACTATTGTCTGAAGAATGTTTATGTTTCTTGATTTTAAAATAATCTGATATCTGTAATTTGCACTGACTTTCTGAAGCGGACATTCTGATTCGCCCATAATTTCTACATCATCTGAAAGTTTTGAAAATTTCTTTTTATATTCATTAAGTTTTTCTTCAAGAATCTGTTTTGCATTTTTTGCAGTCTGTTTTGCGTCATTTAAATTAGGAGATCTGAAAACAAGCCGTACAAGACGGGAAAATGGCGGAAATTCCAGCAGCTTTCTTGCACTTATTTCTGAAGAATAGAATTCATTTATTTTTGAGTGACATGCGTAATAAATACTTTCTGCTTTCGGATTATATGTCTGAACATAAACAACTCCGTCAGGAAAATAGCGTCCTGCACGTCCGGCAACCTGAGTGATAAGAGCAAATGTTTTTTCCGCTGCACGAAAATCCGGAAGATGAAGCCCTGTATCTGCAAGGATAATTCCGACAAGTTTAAGGTCTGGAAAATTCAATCCTTTTGCTATCATCTGAGTTCCGAGCATTATGTCGTATTCACCTTTTTTGAAAGCAGAAAGTTTTTCTTCGAGTTCACCTTTTTTTGTAAGAGAGTCTGTATCAACTCTGCAGATTTTTGCATTTGGAAATTTTGCCCTAACTTCTGATTCAATAAATTCAGTTCCAAAACCTGAATAACCGACATCGTAAGAACCGCATTGAGGACAGCTTGCAGGAGGTTCAAGAGACCAGCCGCAGTAATGACATTTTAATCTGTTTAATGATTTATGGTATGTAAGCGGAACGGAACAGTTCTTGCATTTCAATTCAAAGCCGCAGTACGAACACCTGAAAAAGTGATTAAAACCGCGTCTATTTAAAAATAAGATTACCTGTTTTTTTTCATCAAGTGTTTTTTGAATTGCGTTTCCAAGTTCTTCAGAAATACAGCGGCCTGTTAAATTTAATTTAGTTAAATCGATTGTTTTTATTAAAGGCGGCTGTCCGCCTGCAAGTCTTTTTGTAAGTTTATGACATTCAAACTGGCCGTTTGAAATTGAGTTCCAGCTTTCTACACTCGGAGTAGCGCTTCCCATTAAAAGTGGAATCTGCAGTTTTGTACATCTGTACATAGCCACTTGTCTTGCATGATAGCGCGGAGAATTGTTTGATTTATACGAACCGTCATGTTCTTCATCAATTATTATTAAACCTAAATCAGGTACAGGTGCAAAAACGGCACTGCGTGCTCCGATTACGATTCTTGCTTCTTTTGATTTTATCCGATTCCATTCAGATAATCTTTGACTTGGTGTCAAACCTGAATGTAAAACCGCAACTGTTGAACCGAAACGGATTGTAACAGCTTCAATTACCTGCGGAGTAAGTCCGATTTCTGGAACAAGATAAATAATACCTTTTCCTTTTTTTAAGATTCTTTCTGCGACTGTTAAAAAAACTTCAGTTTTACCAGTACCTGTTGTTCCGTAAAGATAATGAAATTTATTTTTTGATTCTGCATTTTCTGTAATTGCATTTACGGCTTTTATCTGTTCATCAGAAAGAGTTACATTTTTATTTTCTGGAAATTCTTCTGCAAATGAAAAGGCGGAATTTGCAGATTCCCTTTTTCCGGATGGAATAATCGAATTTACAATTTCTCCGATCGGCGTAAGATAATATGACGACATCCATTTTGAAAGTGAAATTAATTCCTCTGTGAGTAATGGCATTTCGTCAATTACTTTTGTAAGAGGTCTGATTTTTGATTTGTCAAAACCAAGGTCATTTGGAAGTGTGTCAAAAACATCAAGAATAATTCCGTTTAATTTTCTGTTTCCAAATTTTACTTCTGCTCGTTTTCCCACTTCCGGAATTGTTTTAATATCTTCTGGAATTGAGTAAGTGAAAGTCTGATTTAACGGAACGTTAAGTGCAATTGAAACGTACTTCATTTATTTTTTAAGTCAGTTTTTTTTGAAAGTGTTTTCGTAAAATGGAACGAGCTGTAAAAGTTTTGCTTTTACAAGTTTTAAGTCTGACCATGCAGGACCTTTGAATTGAGGTCCAACTATCAATGTTTTTGGATGGAATGTCGGCATTAAAGGAATTCCATTATATTCTGTAAATTCTCCGCGCAAATCTGTGATTGCAAGATTTGTCCTTAAAAGAGTCTGCGCAGCAGTTTTTCCCATTGCGATTATGATTTTGGGTTTTAACATTGAAATTTCTGCATCGACAAAACTGAGACATGATGCAATTTCTTCGCCGTTTGGTTCCCGGTTTGAAGGAGTATGGCATTTTACAACTGTTGAAATATAACAGTTGGTTTCTGTATTTAATGAAATTGCAGAAAGCATTTTTGTCAAAAGTTCATTTATCATAGGTTCGTTATTCGGACTGTCGAGAAGGACATAGACAAATGGATTTGAAACTCCGATTCCCGTCTTTTTTGTCTGTGATGTCCTGCAGAGCGGGCAGCGTGTACATGAATCAATTTTTGATGAAATATTAAAATCATGATTTTGAACGGGAGGAATATTCTGTGCAGTTACAGTTTCTTTAATTTCATTGTCATCGGAAAAAGACGGATTTTCATTTTTAAAACTTACACTTGTATAGCCGTCAATTGAACTTGATACTGTTTTTAATAAATTGTAAAGCGATTCTTTTTCCTGAGCTGTCATATTCATATAATACCATATTGTTTGACCTTCATTCAACAAATCTTTATAATTATTTACTATGAAAAGAGTTAAAAGTTTATTATTTATCATTATCTGTTATTTAATGTCATCATATGCATTTTCTGCTGTCAGACAGGGACAGGAATTAATTTTACCGGGACACTGGTCTTATAATGCGCTTACTGCACTTGAACTTGAAGTTGGAAGAGTCACTTTTGGAGATCAGGCTCCTGTTTCAATTGACGAAATGAAAGCTTATCTTTCTGATATTGATTATGAAAGATTAAGTGAAGTTGGAAAAAAACAATATGATAAAATTATAAGTTATCTCAATGAAAAAAACTTTTCTGTCGATCTGGGAATATTTTCTCTTGGTCTTGAACCGGTTGTTAATCTTGAAGGTTATTATAAAGGTTCTGATGACACTCCATGGGTTTATGATTACACAAAAAGACAGGGACTTTTTGAACTTCCGATACAGTTTAATGTCGGTGATTTTCTTACAATGCACATGGGCCTTACAGGAACTCAGAATTATTACACAAGGGCATACAGAACAGACAATTACTGCAATCAGATTTTTTCATTAAATGAATTTGATCCGGCTCTTGTTCATGAGTCTTATCTTGCAACAGGTTATACATGGGAAAATAATATCGGTCTTGCATTAAGATTTGGAAGTGGAACACAAAGTATCGGGCAGACACTTATGCCGAGTATCATAATGTCAGAATATATGACAGATACACCATATCTGAATCTCAGAATCTTTTCACCGGTTTTTAATTACAATATGAACATTACTCAGTTTACGAGAAATGCTTATTTTTATTCACACAGACTTGAAGCAAGATTTTTTAAGAAGATTTCTGTTTCATTTATGGAAGGAGTACTCCCATATAATCAGTTTGACTTCAGATGTATAAATCCGTTTACTGTTTATCATGGATTTGGACTGTTCAATGAATATTCAGACTGTTCTTCATTTTTCGGAGCAAAAATTTCTGTCGTTCCGGTTAAATATTTGAGACTCTATTTCCTCTGGGCACAGAATGAACATACGATGAAATCAGAAATGGATCTTAATCAGAATTTCTATCCTGAAGGAAGCGGTTTTCAAGCTGGTATTGAATCTTACATTCCGGGTAAAAAAGGTTACTTCCATCTTGGCGGAGAATTTTATTTTTCAAATACATATATGTTCATAAAAGAAAATCCGAATATTTCTTTTGCAAAAGTTTTTACAGAAATGGATAACCGTGGAAATAATTATTATCAGTGGATGGGAAGTCCGCTTGGTCCTGATACACTTGCTTTCCAGGTAGCTTTAGGATATGAAAATCCTGGTAAATGGTCATGTGATATGTTCTATAATTTTTCTGCAAGAGGTGAATATTCAGGAACTAAACTTTTTAGAAAAGCAGAATGGCAGATTTCAAATCTCGAATGTAAAAATCCTTCTGAATGGAATTACGCAGAATCTGATGAACTTGAAAAACAGAAATATATCAGAAGTTTTCAGTGTCCGCATGGAACACCAGAATATGTAAATAAGATTTCTGTTCGTGGAAAATATCAGATTCTTAACTGGATGTCAGTAATGTTTCAGCCGTCGTATACTTTTATTTTCAATCAGGGAAACAAAGCTGATCAGTTTAAGCATGGAGTTGAATTTGCATTGAGCCTTAAAATGGAATTCTGCAAGCTTCCGAGAAATCCTCTTTATTCTCCAAATTTCCTTTTTGAGGATGGAAAAGAAAAATGAAAAAACTTTTTGTTTTCATTACAGTAATTTTTGTATCGTTTAACGTTTTTGCAAATGTTCGCGGAGATCAGGAATTTATTCCGGCCGGTCACTGGGTTTACGATGATCTGACAGGTGTCATGCTCGAACAGGGAATTACGCATTTTTATGACAACACTCCGTTAACAGTTCAGCAGATAAAATTAATGCTTCTTGAAATTGATTATGAAAATCTTTCAGAAGCTGGAAAAACAGCTTACGATTCAATTAACAGTTACTTTTCTGAAAACAACTGGGGTTTTGGTTCTGATGTTTTTAATTTTGGAATTGAACTTACAGGTGCTGTTGAAGGTCAGTATAAAACAAATGATAAACTTGACTGGAATTTTGACAGACGCGACAGAAGTGCACTGATTGAAGCGGATGTTGCAATCCAGCTTTCAAAATATGTTTTTATGGGGTGTGACATTCCTGTTGGAATTTCAAAATCCGGCCGTCAGAGAAATGATACTTACTGCAACATTCCATATAATATGACACTTGCAGATATTAATTTTCCACATAAAGCATATTTTTCTGCAGGCGGACTTTTAGGTGAAAAATCAGGAGTTAATTTTTCAATTTCGACTTTACCTCGCGAACTTGGAAGATCTGATATTTCAAGTGTGATTCTTTCTGATAGTCTGCAGGATGCAGTTCATGCAAAATTAAAATTCTTTTCTCCGTATTTTAATTATGACTGCAGTGTTGAAATGTTCGGAATCAACAGACTTGCTTATCTTCATAATTTTGAATTCCGCCCGCATAAAAAAATTTCTTTTTCAATTTTTGAAGGCTCTATGCCTTATGGGCCTGTCGATTTAAGATATTTAAATCCATTTGCAATTTTTCATGGAATTGCAGGATGGTGGGATTATGAAAATAATTTTACAGATTCTTATGGCAATAAAGGAAATGATGTAAGTTATCTGGGATTAAGAATTAACTGGACAATCTGTAAATATTTAAGAATGTATGCAAACTTTGCAATGAATCAGTTTCAGATGCCTAACGAAGAAGATAAATCAATTCCAAATGCAATGGCATATCAGGCCGGCTTTGAAAGTTACATTCCTGTTAAGAAAGGCTATCTTCATTTAAATCTGGAAGGCGCATACACAGATCCATATTTTATGATAACCGAAAATCCAAACTGGTCATGGGTTAAAAAAAGTCTTGAAACCTGTGATGCAGCTGATACTCTTTATGAATGGATTGGTTTTAAATATGGACCTGATACACTTGGTGCAAAATTCAGTGCTGGTTACAGCGTCGAAAAAAACTGGTCAGTAAATTTAAGTTATCTTTTCTTAGCCAGAGGTGAACTTTCGAGACCTGATTTTTCAAGCTGCGGATGGACAGGGTTTTCAAGTGCATGCAATATGAATAACTGGGTATATCCGAGTACAACTGGTTATGATAAATATAAAAAAGGTGCATCATTTGTAACGCCATCAGGTGTTGCTGAATATACAAATGTAATTTCTGTATCTGCTTCTTACTGGCCGCTTTCGTGGATGTGTATTACTGCAATGCCTTCGTATACTTTTTCATTTAATAATAAAAATCAATGCAGTGTAAATGAAAATGGCTTTGAATTTGCTTTAAGCTTAAAAATGTTTTTAACAAGAATTGGTGATAAAAAATAAGGTGGAATTTATGAAAACTAAAAAGTTTTTTATTTTAACAGTTTTAATTTCAATGGCATTATGTCTTTATGCACAGGTTTCTCTGGATCCGAATGATTCCTTTTATGATGATGCAAAAACCTGGGAAGTAAAAGGATTGACAGGATGGCTTCCTCAGATAAGACCTTATTCTGTTGAAACTGTGAAAAAGATTCTTGAACAGGTTAAAGCAAACGGAGATGAAAAAGACATTCAGCTTGCAGAATTTTATGAAGAAAAATTTTTTACAAAACCATGGAACATTGGTTTTACTCTGGGCGGAAAATTAAATCTTACAAATGACGGAGATTCATTTAAAAAATATGCTTATGGACTTCCGGAATTTTATGGTGATATGTCTCTTTTAAAACTTGTTGGATTTGGTTATAACCTCGGAATCGTTTCTGATCAGAAAAATAAAAAAACAGAAGATTATCTTCCTTATGCAGAAAATAATCCATTTGATACTTACGATGATCCTTTTACACTTGGACCTCTTTCAAATAATATTAATATGAATGCAAATGTAACAGTCGGAACTTCTAATCTATATGGAATGTTCGGATTGAACAGAATCGCATTCGGACCTTTTATGAATGATTCCGTTCTTTTATCAGGCGGACAGTTTCATTCAGGAAATTTTTCGTTTATTTATGAAGGTGAAAAATGGGGATACACTCAGGTTTTCTCCGTTTTGAGCCGTTCAGAAAAAAATGACAGATCTGGAGTTTCAGATTTTAAGCCTGAAAAATTTATGGGTTTTCATTCTGTAAGATTTACTCCGAATAAATATTTTTCTTTTTCATATTTTGAAAGTTCTGTTTATACAAACAGATTTGATCCAAGCTATTTATTGCCTGTTCCGTATATGATTATTCAGGGAATGTATGGCGCAAGCGATAATACTATCAGCGGAATTGTAATTGATGTTAAACCTGTAAACAGATTTCAGTTTTCTACAGCTCTTGTGATTGATGATATTGATCTTGATGGAATTGCAAAAGGTGATTTTAATTCAAGATTCCGTTTTGCGGGAATGATAGGCGCATCCTATACACCGTCTGTCAATTTTATTGATAAAATCAATTTTAATTATACTCTTGTAACACCATATACTTACAGTCATACAGATCCACAGACAGATATAACATCTTCAATTGCAGATCATTATAACAAAGATAATTACACAACTCGTTTGACAAGCCTTGGTACAAAACTTCCTCCAAATTCAGACAGATTTTATTACAGTATGTCTTTTACACCTGTTCAGAGATTAAAAGTTGACTGCGCAGTTTCGTTTATGCGTCATGCCAATATAGCAGAAAGTTATACAGATGATGAAGCAAATTATCTGATTTCTCAGAATGCAGGCTGTACAAACGGATATTTTTTGTCAACAGATGGTTCTGTTTGGACAAGTACAGTTCATAACAGACAGAGTGCATATCAGACTAAGGATTTTTCTACAAGCGGAAAATGTAATTTCTTAAATCAGACTCATAAAATGTATGTACTGCAGCTTGCAGCAAATGCAGAATATTCTTTACCGAGATATAAATGGGGAACAGTAATCTTTAATGCCGGTTATATGTTTGAATATATTGCAAATAAAGGTGTAGATAAAAATATCTATAATTTTAATTCACCAGATCCATCTGCAGCAAAACAATTATGGGTTGCAAATTTCAGAAATGTGATTAATAATTATTTCAGCATATCTGTTAAATATTGCTATTAATTAAATACTTTTGAGGATATCATGACAAAGAAACGAAAGTTTTTATTTTTTTATCTGACAACTGGCGCAGGTCATATTTCTACAGCTCGTGTAATGAAAGAATGTCTTTTAAAAAATAATCCTGATGCAGAAATCGTAATGATAAACGGATTTGATAAAGCTAATTTCTTTGGCCAGCTGATTTTTGAAAAAGGTTATTATCTTTCAACAAACTTTTTTCACGGAATGTATCCTCTTACTTATGATATTGCTCAGTATAGATTCTTTCAGACGGGAATGCTCCGCCTTTTAAAACTTCATACGACAAGATATCTCAGAAAAGTAATTCTTCGTGAACAGCCGACAGATATCGTCTCATTTCATTTTGCTTTAAGCCCTTATTTAAGTCAGGTTGTAAAAGAACTTGGAAATACGATAAATCTTTCTGTAATGGTAACAGATCCTTTTACTGTTCCGCACTGCTGGTTTTACGATAAAACTCTTGATTATCTTGTTTATTCGGAACAGGCAAAACAGATCGGTATCAGCTTAAAAGTTCCACCAGAAAAAATAACAGTTGTTCCGTTTGCATTAAATCCAAAGTATCAGGTTCCGTTTACGAAAGATGATATCGTTGCCCTTAAGAAAAAACATGGATATGATCTGAATAAAAAAACACTTTTAATGGTTGGCGGAGGAGATGGAATTCCGGGCGCAATCGAGATTATTAACCGCTGTATTTTGAGAAAAGCAAATTTTGCAATTGCAGTTATCTGCGGTCATGATAAAGCAAAACAGACTCTTTTGGAATCATTGAAAAAATTAAATCCATGGCTCGATCTTCATGTTTATGGTTTTATCGATTACCTTGATGAACTTGTAAAACTTTCTGACTGCGTCGTAATGAAAGCCGGTCCTGCAACTTTGCTTGAAGTTTTATCATGTAAAAAACCTGTAATCATCTGCCGTTATATTCACAATCAGGAAAAAGGTAATATGATGTTTGCAGTCGATAATAAAGTCGGATATTTTATTCAGAATCCGTCAAAGATTTATGATAAAGTTGAAGAACTTTTAAACGATGAAAAGTTTGATGAAAAAATGGAAAAAAGATTTTCAGCACTCAGACTTGATACAGATTCTGATAAAACGGCAAAACTGCTTCTTGCAAAATAGAATTATCGATACAAAAAAGGCTCTGTAAAATACAGAGCCTTTTTTATTAAAGACTTTCAAATGCGTAAAAATGTTTTACTTCGCGTTCGTTAAATGATTTTTCAATCAGTTCATCAGGATCAATTTTTTTATAAATCTCTTTTGCTTCTTCAAGATCTGCTTTTAATACAGGATGCTTTGGAGAGAAAAGAACACAGCAGTCTTCGTATGGAAGAATCGAAGTATCATAAGTTCCGATAAAATTAGCAGTCTCAACAATTTCTTCTTTATCAAGTCCGACAAGCGGTCTCATAAGAGGAACTTCTGCCATCGATTCTGTTACTCTCATGTTTTCAAGAGTCTGGCTTGCAACCTGACCAAGGCTTTCTCCTGTGATGAGACAGTCAGCAGAAATATGTTTTGCAAGCATTGAAGCAGCTTTCATCATGCACATTCTGAGGGCGAGTGTAGACCATGCTTCTGGAGCTTTTTCTTTTATGAGCATCTGAACATCTGTAAAAGAAACGATATTCAATGTTGTCTGAAGTCCGTATGTCGATAAAACTTTTGCAAGGTCTTCAACTTTTTTCTGAGCTTCTTCAGAAGTGTATGGATATGAATGAAAGTAAATGCATTCGATTTTCATTCCTCGGCGGAGCATTCTGTATCCTGCAACAGGAGAATCAAGCCCTCCAGACAAAAGCAAAAGACCTTTTCCGCTTGTTCCGACAGGAAGACCTCGGCATCCTATATTAGAATCTGTATAGACAAAACATTTTTCGCGAACTTCGATATAAATTGTAACATCAGGATTATGAACATCAACTGTCATAGTCTTGTCATCGTAAAGCCCCGCGGCTGCTTCTCTCATAATTCCATAAGAATCAAGCGGGAATGATTTGTCACTTCTTCTTGCATCAAGCTTGAAAGTCTTTGCACCTTTTTCTTTTGCAGCTTTTCCGAGTTTTGTAACTGTTTCTGTGATTGCTTCGATAGTTTTGTCGCAGATTGTGGTTTTTGCCCATCCTGTAATTCCGATGAGATGGTTTAAACAAAATTCCACTTTGCTGCAGTATTCTTCTTCGACTTCGATATACATACGGCCTGCACGCAAAATTATGTCAACAGGAATGTGCTTCAAAAAATCGCGTGTATTGCGTACAAGTTTTGATTCAAAAGCGTTTTTGTTGCTGCCTTTAAGTGTGAGTTCTCCGAGTTTTGCAAGATAAGTTATTTTCATGAGAGTGATTATAGTAAAAAAGTGGAACTTATGAAAGACGCTTGTTCTTTACAGAAATATGTTGATTTGTGAAATAAAATTAATAAAGCCACTGATTTCACAGATTTAACACGGATTTGTCATTTGTTGAAAATTCCCCATAAATCTGCTATAATTTACTTTATGTATAAATTTGACCAGTTATTACATCTGCGTTCGAAACAGCCAAAGACTCTCGGAAAAAATATTCCTGAAATGTTCAAGAATATCGTTGAAAAAAGTCCTGATACAATTTTTCAGGCTTTTAAAAACGAAATCGGAACATATGAATATCAAAATTATAAACTGGTCTATCGTCATGTCCTTAATCTTGCATGTGCGCTTAAAGCTTTTGGAATTAAACGCGGTGATCTCGTTGGCTTGATGTCTGATAACCGTCGTGAATGGCTTATTACTGATTTAGCACTTCTTGCTCTGGGAGCTGCTGATGTACCGCGCGGATGCGATTCGATGGGAACTGAAATCCGTTTTATTCTGGAATTTACTGGATGCAAAGTCTGCTTTTTTGAAAATGAAAGACAGCTGACAAAAATATTAGAAAATATTGAAGAAGTTCCGGAGTTGACAGATGCAATTTTATTTGACAGTCCTGATGAACTTACAATGGAACGCGCCGCTTTGCAGGGAATCCGTGTTCATAAATTTATTGAGTTTGAAGACGAAGGTAAAAAATCAACAGATGCGCAGCGTGCAGAAATCGAAGCAGAAATTGCAAAAACAGAAGGTTCTGATTTAGCAACAATTATTTTTACTTCAGGTACAACTGGAACTCCGAAAGGAGTAATGCTTACGCATGATAATTTTATTGCTCAGTGTGAAGTCATTCATGAAGTTTTGACGACAGCAAAAGAAGGCGATATGTGGCTTTCTGTTCTTCCTGTCTGGCACATCATGGAACGTGCATATAATTATTTTATTATTGCGCTTAAAAGTGGAATTGCATATTCAAAACCATCGATTGAAATTATGCGCGAAGATATCGATGTAATTCAGCCGCATTGGATTGTCGGAGTTCCGCGTCTGTGGGATGCATTTATTCAGAGCTGTTATCGGGAACAGAAAAGAAAAAGTGCGTTGTCTTTTGCCGTATTCAATTATTCGATGGTTGCAGAAAAAGCTTTCTGCTGGGCACATGACAGATTATTCGGATGGATCTGCAGATTTTCAAAGCGTCAGAAATTTTTTGATAAGATAGTTTCATTTATTCCTTTTCTCCTGACTGCAATTCCAGCTGGTATCGGATATCTTTTATCTATCAGAAATCTGCGCTTAAAACTTGGAACAAATATTAAAGGCTGTGTCTGCGGTGGTGGAAGTTTGCAGCCTGAAAACGATCTGATATTCAGAGCTATGCGTGTTCCACTTCTGGACTGTTATGGAATGACAGAAACAGCACCGATTCTTTCTGTCCGAAGTACAAAAAAACCGATGTCAGGTTGTGTCGGAAAAGTTTATCCTTCAGCAGAAGTAAAAATTATTCCACATCAGGATGGAGTTCCGCTTTCGACAACTCCTCTATCTCCTGGAAAAAGAGGTCTTGTATTTGCACGCGGACGTCAGGTAATGAAAGGTTATTACAGAAGACCTGATCTGACAAAAAAAATTATTGATAATGACGGATGGATTAATACAGGCGATATCGGTGTTCTTTCAAAATTCAATGATCTTGCAATTACAGGCCGTGCAAAAGATACGATCGTTCTGATGGGTGGAGAAAATATTGAACCGCAGTTAATTGAAAATGCAATCTGCCGCAGTAAATATGTTGAGTCATGTGTTGCTGTCGGTCAGGATAAAAAATATATCGGTGCTTTAATTGTTCCAAGAAAAGTTAATATTCTGCAGTATGCAAATGATAATAACATTCTTTACGGATCATATGATTCACTTATTGAAACAAGTGAAATCGAAAATCTTATCCGTCAGGAAATTGATAACTTTATCTGTGAAAAAAATGGTTTCAGAACTTGTGAACGTGTCGGAAAATTCTGTCTTCTTGCATCAAGTTTTGAAATCGGAAAAGAAATCAACGCAAAGCAGATTGTAATGCGTCACAAAATTGAAAAAATCTATGCTAAAGAAATAAAGGCAATTTTTACTTCAAGAAATAATTCCGGAAACTAAAAGGAGAAAGTCTGTGAAAAAATTATTTTCAGTTTTAATGCTTTTAGTTTTTTCATTAAGTTTTTCTGCTGCTCAAAAAAAGTTATCAGATCTGGATCTCGTAACTCCTGAACCTGAAGCTGTTATCTTTTCTGATGAAGTCCCTGAATTGTTAAACGGTATCTGGGAAGGCGATGACCGTTATCTGATGTTTCAGACAAAAGAAGAACTTGAACAGATTATTCAAGATGAAGTTGAATTGAAAAATAAAAATTACATCTGGATTTATCTAAAAATATTTTACGGCTGGTATCTTGACCGCAGTGCAGAAAAAACTAATAAAAAAAATACAAAATACAAATATGATTCAAATGACGTTGTGTTCCGCGACATTCAGAATATTCAGATAAAATTCCACAGTCTTCTGCAAAGCGAAAGTTGTTCTGCTTTTGAAATTGAACTTACATATCCTGGAGTAAGTGAAAAAACTGTAATTCCTGTTGCTGTTGTCGGTGATGAACTTTATCTTGATTTTGCAATTCAGAGTTCTGACGAGAATTTAAATTCTTATTCGCGAGTTGCAAAGGTTAGTGGAATTAAAGTATCAAAACCGATCGTTGCAGAAAATCTTCATTCATTTTATGTAACAGACGATTCTGTTTATTCAATCCGTTACTGGAAAACAGATATGCCTTATTCTGAAGAAAAAGCTTTTTTCTCTGACGGAGAAAAAAAATATGAAGTTCCAAAACACATTCGTTCTGCCGGAAATGTCTATACATGTGTTACAGGAAGAAGACTTACAATCAGAAATGCAGACAGACTGAATTCAAAAGTGATGCAGAACTACAAATTTACAGATGATAAAAAAATTCTCATAACATCAAAACCATATCTAAAAAGAATAGCTTTTCAAGCTGATCTTAATTCAATGATGCAGATTGTTCAGAAATCAAACTCAAGACGCGCTCCAGAACCGAATCCACCATTTCCGCCGACAGAACTCGACTGGACAATCGAAGACCAGAGTTCCTACGATATCAACTTAAAGATTCTGAATGCTGTTTACCGCCGTCATCAGGAATTCTGCGAAAAGTATCCGCTCGGATATCCGCACAACCAGTTTTAATTAATGAATTCAGAGCCGCCAAGTGGCCAGGACATTATCAAATTCCACATATAGAATAAAATCTCTTTTTTCGCTATAATAGTATAAATTCTGCTCATATTTGAGTTATTAATAAAAAAGAGGTTTTATTTTGTATAAGCCAGTAGATCCAAAGACAGACTTTCCAAAGCAGGAAGAAGAAGTATTAAGCTTTTGGGAAAAAAATGACACATTTAAAAAATCTTTGAGCCAGAGAGAAGGCGCTGAAGATTTCGTATTCTACGACGGACCTCCATTTGCAACAGGTCTTCCACATTTCGGACATTTTATTCCATCAACAATTAAAGATATAATTCCACGCTACCAGACAATGAAGGGCAAAAAAGTTGAACGCCGCTTCGGATGGGACTGCCATGGACTCCCTGTTGAAAACCTGATTGAAAAAGAATTAGGTCTCAACTCAAAGCACGAAATTGAAAATTACGGAATCGATAAATTTAACGATGCATGCCGTGCTTCAGTTTTGCGTTATACTTCTGAATGGCGTAAGACAATTACAAGAATGGGACGCTGGGTAGATTTTGACCACGACTATAAAACTATGAATCCAGAATTCATGGAATCAATCTGGTGGGTTGCAAAATCACTTTGGGACAAAGGTCTCATCTACGAAGGAAAATATATTCTACCATACTGTCCTCGCTGTTCAACAGTTCTTTCAACTCACGAACTTGCACAGGGATATAAAGATGTTCAGGATCAGACTGTAACAGTTCGCTTTAAAATTACTAAAGCTCCTGACGGTGTAAAAGATGCCGACATGACAAACGGAAAAACATATTTCCTTGCATGGACAACAACACCTTGGACACTTCCATCAAACCTCGGACTTTGTATGGGACCAGACATCGACTATGTAAAAATCCTCGATAAAGAATCTGGTGACTATTACATTTTTGCAGAAGCAAGACTTTCTGCTTACTACAAAGATGAATCAGGCTACGAAATCATTTATAAAGAAAAAGGTAAAAACTTTATCGGTGCTGAATACGAACCATTGTTCCCTTACTTTGCAGATTTGAAAGATGCAAAAGTTTGTGCAGAAAAATCAATGCAGAAATGTGAAAAGGGTGCATTCAGAATGTTCAATGCAGCTTACGTTTCTACAGAAGACGGTACTGGTATCGTTCATATTGCTCCGGCATTTGGTGAAGAAGACCATAAAGTTTTCGCAGGCTCTGGTGTTCCAGAAGTTGAACCAATCGATGCTGAATGTAAATTTACAAAAGAAGTTCCTGATTACCAGGGACGCTTTGTAAAAGAATGTGATAAAGACATCATGACCCGCCTTAAGAATGAAGGCAAACTTGTTAAACGCGATTCAATCGTTCACTCATATCCTCACTGCTGGCGCTGCAGCTCTCCATTGATTTACCGCGGAATCGGTTCATGGTTTGTAAAAGTTGCAGACCACCATGACAGACTCTTGCGCGCAAACTCACAGATCACATGGCAGCCAGCTCACATCAAAGAAGGACGCTTTGGTAAATGGCTCGAAGGAAGCCGCGACTGGGCAGTAAGCCGTAACCGTTACTGGGGTAACCCGATCCCAATCTGGCGTTGTGACGATCCTGAATGTAAACACACATTGTGTGTCGGAAGCCGTCAGGAATTAAAAGATTTAAGTGGAACTTACCCGGAAGATTTACACAAGCAGTACGTAGATAAAATTACTTTTGCATGTCCTAAGTGTAAGAAAGGAACAATGAAACGTATTCCAGAAGTTTTCGACTGCTGGTTCGAATCAGGTTCTATGCCTTATGCTCAGCAGCATTATCCATTCGAAAATAAAGAATATTTTGAAAAACACTTCCCGGCAGATTTCATTTCTGAAGGTCTCGACCAGACTCGTGGATGGTTCTATACACTTACAGTTCTCGCAGCACAGCTTTTTGATAAGCCTGCATTTAAAAACTGTATCGTAAATGGAATCGTACTTGCATCTGACGGACGCAAGATGTCAAAGTCCCTCAGAAACTACACAGACCCTGTTGAAGCAATCAATAAGTTTGGTGCTGATGCAATCCGTTTGTTCCTGATGCACTCGGCTGTAGTTAAAGCTGATGAAATCCGCTACTCAGATGAAGGCGTAAGAGATGTTCTCAAGTCTATCATCATTCCACTCTGGAACTCATATTCATTCTTCGTAACTTATGCAAATATCGATAAAGTAACTTGCACAGGTCACGCATTTGACAGTAAGCTTCCTGAAAATCCACTCGACCGCTGGCTTCTTTCAGTAACTCAGTCTCTCGTAAAGAAAGTTACAGAAGCAATGGAACAGTACGATTTGTCAGCAGCTATTGACCCGATCGTAGATTTCATCGACCAGCTCAACAACTGGTATATCCGCCGTTCAAGAAGACGTTTCTGGAAATCAGAAAACGACGGTGACAAAACAGAAGCATATGAATCTCTTTACCTCGCATTAAAGACATTCGCTCAGGTTGCAGCTCCATTCGTTCCATTCATCACAGAAGAAATGTGGCAGAACCTCAAGACAGCAGAAGATAAAGAATCAGTTCATCTCTGCGATTACCCTGTATACGACGAAAGATTCCACGATGAAAAACTCGAGTTTAAGATGGCAACTGTTCAGAAAGCAATCTCAATGGGACGCTCTCTCAGAAACCAGTTTAATCTCAAGAACAGACAGCCACTTTCAAGCGTTGCTCTCGTTACAAGAAAAGCAGAAGAGAAAACTGTTCTTGCCGAAATGCTCGACTCAATCAAAGAAGAACTTAATGTTAAAGAAGTTATCTTCCACGAACGCGAAGATGAACTTGTTGAATACAAAGCAAAAGCAAACTTCAAAGTTCTCGGAAAAGAACTCGGCGGTCTCATGAAAGAAGCTGCAGGTAAAATCGTAGCTCTTGATAACGCTGCAATTCAGTCAATTCTCGAAGGTTCTAAGCTTACAATCGAAGTAGGTGACAAGACAGTTGATTTGACAGAAGAAAAGATTATCGTTGAACGCATCGAAAAAGAAGATCTCAAAGTTATCAACGAAGGAACTTTGACAGTCGGACTTGATACAAAGATTACTGACGAACTTAAGAAAGAAGGTTATGTTCGTGATCTCGTTCGCGGAATCCAGTCACTCAGAAAAGACAGCGGCTTTGAAGTAACTGACAGAATCAAGCTTACAGTAGCTGGTGATGCAGACCTTAAAGCAGCTTACGAAATGTTTGAAGACTTTATCAAAGGTGAAACTCTTGCAACAGAAGCTGAATGGACAGATTCACTCAGCGGTGCAACTGATATAGAAGCTGATGATAAAAAGTGGAGCATTAAAGTTGAAAAAAAATAGAAATGATTTTAAATCAAAATTAATTGTTTCTCTTTTAATCTGTTTTACTGCAGTACTTTTTATGACTGCATGTAAAACAGTTCCAAAAATTGAAATTGCTCCTCCTGATGCATTCGATGTTCTTGATGATGAAGGTGCAATGTATATAAGCATTCCGGCTTCTGAAAACAGTGAACTTCTTGAAAAGTTTATTACAGGTTTTACTCCAGGTGTTTCAGAAAATGATGCTAAGACTGTAATTTCAAAAATTAACAGAGTATATGCATCTTTTGGCTCTCGAGATGATAAAAAAAGAATCTGTATTTCTGCAGATGCAGATATACCTAAAGCTGCTGCAGCTCTTTTGAAAAAAAGTGGTTATCAGGAAAAACAGATGAATGCAGAAGATATTTATGCATATGATAAATCTGTAAATTATTACAGCATGAATTCTGTTGAAATTGCATTTCCATCACCAAAAAATGTTTTGATTTCAAGAGATGTCAAACCAATGATTCAGGATTATGTTCTCGAAGAAAATATTCAGAATGGATTGATGGAGTTTAGCACTGATTATAAATCTTCATGGTATGAGTCTGATCTTTATCAGTGGATTAAACAGGATACAGATACTATTCATTTTTACATCGTAAGACCTCAATCTTTTTTATCAAATCTTTTGGGTTCTGCAGTTTCTACAAAAACATTTAAACTTAATTATGCGAAAGGACAGTTTGCAAAACTGCCGAATTCAAAATATGAACTTACTCTTGAACTTTCTTTTCAGGATCAGAAATTCATTAAACCTGCAATGGCTTTGTTAAGTCTTGCACTAGGTCTTACTGATTCAGAACTGGAACAGGTGAATTTAAATACAGTAAAACTTGGCGGAGTACATATAAATACAAAACAGCTTATCAATATGTTTGGATTATAATCCGGAGGAAAATTATGGCAGACGACAAAATCATTCTTAAAGCAGAAGACCTTGACGGTTACTTAACAGAACAGGATATGAAAGATTTGCAGAATCTTGAAGATATGTATAATCAGGCAATGACAAATTTTTCACCTCTTAATATTGAAAATACAATTAATGCTTATGATAAAATGGGAAAAGCAATGCAGGATATCTGTGCTCAGCATCCTGCAGTTCAGGTATTTTCATTCGTAACAGAAGAGGGTGCTCATGCAGAAGCAAGCCGTGTTATTTCAAAACTCCGCGATGTAAACACAAATCATGAAGAGTTTTTGTACTACACACAACGTGCTTATGAAATGCTTTTCAGAATGGCATATACAGATCAGCATTCAGATAAAAAATCTCACATCATCGTTCAGACTCCGGTTACAAATCCGACACAGATGTACGCCGTTCATAAAATTCCTGACATTGACCACAAAATTGAAAACTCAGTAATGTGTGTAATGCTTCGCGGTGCTTTGCTCCCAAGTATGATCATGTCAAAAGAAATTGAAGAATATTCTTCTCATAAATATAAGACACCGTTTGCTTTATTTAAAATTTCCCGTAATGATCAGAAAAAAGAAGCAGATATGGAATATGTTCTTGACCTTAAAAAATCATTCTTCAACCTCGAAGAACTCGACGGAAAAGATTTGATTTTTGCTGACCCGATGAACGCAACAGGCGGTTCCCTCGTAACTGTAGTTAAATATCTTCAGAGCCAGGGAGTTCATCCAAAATCAATTAAATTCTTTAATGTAATTTCTGCACTCAAAGGAAGCCTCCGTGTAACTCGTGCTCTTGAAAACTGTACATGTTATACACTCTGGCTCGACCCTGTAATGAACAAATCTGCATATATTCTCCCGGGACTTGGTGACGCAGGTGACCGTCTTAACGGATGCGACACAAAAGACAGACCAAGAAATATCATGCAGCTCATTGCAGATTACGGAAGCAACGTTTCAGGCCTTTACAGAAACCAGCTTTTCGAAATCGAAAAAATTGTTTTAGGTTAATCTGTATTCAAGTTGAATTCTTCAAGTCAGGATATTTTAATTTGAAAAAAATTATTTTTTTGATTTTTACAGTTTTATTTTTCTCCTGTAAAACAAATATGATTTATATTCCGGGAGAAAAGACTGTAAAAATTAAAAATATTTATGCAGAATATTATAAACTTGCAGAAGAATATTTCAAACTTGAAAATTTCAGTAAAGCCGTTGAATTTTATAAATATTCGATGGGAGATAAATCCCTTCATGATGCATCATATTATCAAGTTGGCCGATGTTATGCTTTCTTAAAACAGTATGATGAGTCTCTTGAAATTTTTAAGAATATTTTAAAAAAAGATCCCGAAAATACGGCAATAAAATCATCACTTGCATATCTTTATGCGATGAAAGGTGATTATAAAAAATCACTTAATATGTATAAAAATATGGTGCTTGATAATCCTGATAATTCTGAAATTTTAATAAATTATATAAGCATATTGATATATGCAAAAGATTATGAAACTGCAAAAATAAATCTTGATTTTTTAGAAACAAAATTTCCTGATACAAAAGAACTTCCGGATTTAAAAAAAGCTTACGAAGAAGCTGAGTCAGGTGAAGAAAGCGATAAGATAAAACCTGCTTCAAAAAAAGAAAAAGTTGCTGAAGATAATTCATCAAAGAAAGAAAATATTCCGGCTTCAGAAGCAGAAAAAGAACCAAAATAAGAAACTGAATCAGAACAGAAACCGGAACTATAATAAACGCCCGTTTTTTTACTGACTTTTTTTTCTGATATATTTAGGTCTTGTCTTATACGGGTTATAAAAATTATTAAAGGTTTCTGCTATTTCTGCGTCTTCATTTAAAAGATATTGCTGCCATAAATCCTCTTTTATCAGAATATAATTTAAATCAATTGTTTGAATGTGATTTTCATCATATTCTTTTAATATTTCTTTTATTCTTGTTTCATTTGCACCATAAGCAAGCCGCCATATATCATTATCTTGAACTTCAAAATCACAGTTCCAGTTAAGGCAGTCTCTCAGATTTTTGTAATAAGTATAAACATGATTGAGGCCAAGATGTGCAATTAAAAGAGAAGTGTCGTTCAATTCAATGTTGAAAATGACTTTTTTATAATAATCATAAGGAGGATCTTTTTTTTGATTATAAAGTAAAGGGGTTCTGGAAAAAAGAAAGAGCAGTAAAACGAAAATTAATGTTGAAAAAATACTGTTTATTTTTCTGATTTTTGAATTAAATATGTTCCAGACTAAATAAAACAAGACAGGGACAGCTATAATCATGCTGTTTTGAAC
>JAGHVB010000044.1 GCA_018064525.1 Candidatus Treponema merdequi
GTATTCTGTTCTGGTGGTCCTATGATGCCAGGTCATCTTCCTGGAAACGATAAATCAAATCCTTACAGCGGAAAAAATCTTTCGCTCACAGATATGTTCGAAGCTGTCGGCGGTCTTGCTGTCGGAAAAATTACAAAAGAACAGCTCAAAGAAATGGAACACAGTGCTTGTCCTGGATGCGGTGCATGCTCAGGTATGTTTACTGCAAACTCGATGAACTGTCTTACAGAAGTTCTCGGTCTTGGTCTTCCAGGAAACGGAACAATTCCTGCTGTAACTGGTGCTCGTCTTGCTCTTGCAAAGAAAGCCGGAATGCAGGTTATGGAAATGTACAAAAAGGGAATCACAGCACGCAAGATGATGACAAAAGACAACTTCAGAAATGCTCTTGCTGCTGATATGGCTCTCGGATGTTCTTCAAATACAATGCTTCATGTTCCAGCTATCGCTCACGAAGCCGGAATCGAAATTGATCTTCACGAAGTAAATGAAATTTCAAACCGCACTCCAAACCTGTGTCACCTTGCTCCTGCAGGTCATACATTTATGTGTGAATTAAATGATGCCGGTGGTGTTCAGGCTGTTCTGATGGAACTTGCCAAAAAGAAGCTCATTAAGACAAGCCTTATGACTGTTACTGGAAAAACAATTGCTCAGAACATCAAAGGTGTTGTAAACCGCAATCCTGAAATTCTGCGTCCGATCGAAAATCCTTACAGTGACAACGGCGGTATCGCAATCCTCTTCGGAAACCTTGCTCCAGACGGAACTGTAGTAAAACGTTCTGCATGTGCAAAAGAACTTATGAAGCACACAGGTCCTGCACGCGTATTTGATGACGAAGCAGATGCAATGAAAGCTGTTCAGAGCCAGCAGATTAAAGCAGGGGACGTTGTAGTAATCCGCTACGAAGGTCCAAAGGGAGGACCTGGAATGCGTGAAATGCTTGCAGTAACTGCAGCTCTTGCAGGTCAGGGACTTGATAAAAAAGTTGCCCTCATCACAGACGGACGCTTTTCCGGTGCTACACGCGGTGCTTCACTCGGACACTGTTCTCCAGAAGCTGCAGTCGGCGGACCGATTGCACTTGTTGAAGAAGGTGACAAAATTACTCTCGACATCAACAACTATAAAATCACTCTCGAAGTATCTGATGCTGAACTTGAAAAACGCCGTGCCGCCTGGAAAGCTCCTGCTCCAAAAGTAAAGACAGGCTACCTTGCACGCTATGCAAAACTTGTTTCAAGTGCAGACAAGGGCGCTATCTTAGAGTAGAATTAATTAAACGATTTTTTTGGAGAGAGGTGAAAAATGCTTAAGGCGATTGTAAAATTCATTCAGGCATTAAATTCAAACCGCAATCCTTCTGAGATTGCAAATGCCTGCTGTATGGGCGTTCTACTTGGTTTTATGCCAAAGGATAACGCATTATGGTTTCTGATTTTTATTTTCTTTTTCTTTGTGAGAATAAATAAACCTGCATATTTGATTATTACAGCGCTGATGTCACAGTTTGCATGGCTTTTGGATCCTCTCTTTGATCAGATAGGCTACCAGTTATTAACTGTAGAAAGTTTTGCTTCGTTATTTGGAAATCTTCTTGAAATTCCATTTGTAGGATTTACAAAATTCAATAATACAATTGTTATGGGTTCTTTAATTTCGGGGCTTGTCCTTTATATTCCATTATTTATCTGTATCAGGCTTCTTGTTTTACTCTGGCGAAAAAAGATTTCTGTAAAGCTTGGTGAATCTGCAATGATGAAAGCAATTCAGAAAGCACCATTAATTAAGAATATTATCGATATCGCATCGGAGAACATGTAGAATATGAAAAAGAATGAAATAACTGAAAATAAAGACTCTGCAGAAAAAACTGTTAAGACTAAAAAGAAAAAGGAAGAAAAAAAAGTAGCTGCAAAAAAACTTCCTAAGATTTTTAAGAAAAAATATACAGAAAAAAATCTTGAAAAACTTTTAAAACGAATTTATGTACCGCAGAACAGAGAAGAAATAAAGTCACTGTTTGTTCCTGATCCTTCAAAAGAAGGCAGGTTTTATATTCCACTTGATCAGGAATTTCCAAAATCAAAAATTACAAAATATCAGAAAATAGGAAAAGATGTTGCATCTCAGAAATTTTCGATTAAGCTTGTTCCCCTTTTTGCAACAGTTGCAGTCTGTGCAGCTGTCATATTTGCAGCGGCAATTTTTAAGAATGCGATTGCAAAGAAAGCTCTTGTTGCTGTAATGCAAAATACTTTTGGTGCAAAGACTGAAGTTCAGAGTGTGAAAGTTGAAATTCTTGGTTCTTCAATTGAGATTTTAAATCTTGAGCAGGGTTATAAAGATGAACCTATGAAAAATCTTTTTGTTCTTGATAAAGTTTTGATTGATTTTAACCTTACAGAATTACTTCGTGGAAAATTTGATTTGCAGAATGTTGCTGTAGAGGGTGTTAATGTAATGACGCCAAGAAAAACATCTGCAGCATTGCCTGTAAAAGAAAAGAAGGTAAAACAAAAATCAGAAGAAAAAAATGCATTTCAGATTGCACTTGATAATAAAACAGAAGTTGCAAAATCTGCAGCAACTGATGAACTTAAAAAACTTTTTGAACAGTACAATCCAGAAAGCATCTTAAACAATCTTCAGAGTCAGCTTTCAAGTCCGCAGGTTGCCGAAGAAGTTTACAGTTTAGGTGATGAACTTGTAAATAAATGGAAGGACAAGCCTGTCGAAATTACAAATCGTGTAGAAGCTTTTTCTAAAGATGCGCAGGAGATAATTAATTATGACTGGTCAAAAGTTAATGATCCTGTAAAAATTGCAGACGCTGTTAAAAAAGTGACTTCACTTTTGTCAGAATCTAAAACATTAATTAATGATTCAAAAGTACTTGTGAATGATGTCAAATCAGATGCTTCAGAAATAAAAACAGCATCAACAAAAATTCAGAATGCGATTAAACATGACACTCAGTTTGTGGATGAAGAATTAAAAAAGATAAAAGCATTTAACATTAAAGATGGTGTTAATTTGATTTCAGGTCCGATTGATACAATTATGTATAAAGTTGTCGGAAAATATTATCCGTATTTGAAAAAGGCAATTAATCTTGCACTTCAGAGTAAGAATAGTTCTTCTGCGAAAAAAGAAAAGGCAGAAAAACCTGCTGAAAACAGAAAGCGTCTTCCGGGCCGTTATGTTTATTATAAAAAAGACAGAGTTCCGAAATTCTTGATTGAAAATCTTTCCTGCTCAGGTGTTAACTGGAATGGAAAAGCAACGAATATCTCTTCAGATATGGATAAACGCGGAGAACCGGCATTTGCAAATGCAAGTATGTCGATTTCAGGTCAGACTCATAAATGTGACCTTACAGTTGATACAAGAAATGAAACTAAAAATTCATTGATTGCTGCAAACTATTCAGGTGATAAATATCCTGTAAGTTTTTCTGCTGATCAGTTTGGAATGGATTCTAAGTCAACGATAAACGGAAGATTAAATGTTAAGAATGATGGTTCGTTTACGGTTGGAGGAGATCTCCTTTTAAAAGAGCTTTCTTTCAAAACAGAAAAGTTTGAACCTTCTTTTGCCTATGAACTTTATGCAAAATCCCTTTCATATCTTAAAGAAATGAAAGTCGGAATTGATATGACTTTTGCAGGTGATGATAATTTTGATATGAAGATTTCAACCGATGCAGATAAAAAATTTGCAGAAGTTTTGAAAAAACTTTTTAATGATGAACTTAATACTATCAAGACACAGGCTAAAAACGAGATAACAAAACTTCTCAATGATAAAACAAATGGAGCTGTTTCAAAAGTAAACGAGTTCATCGACATTGAAAATGGAATTAACGCATCAAGCCTTAAAATGGATAAGCTTAATTCTCAGCTTGAAGCAAAGAAAAAAGAACTCCTTGCCAAAGGTGAATCAGAAGCAAAATCAAAAGCTACAGAAGCCATTGGAGGAGCTTTGAAAGGAGTAAAACTTCCGTTCTAGTTTTAAAACTTGGTTTTTACTAAAAAATATTTTCATAAAATATGAGGAATTAAAAAATGACATTACTGCAATCAATTTTACTTGGAGCCCTTCAGGGATTAACAGAGTTTTTACCGGTTTCTTCGAGCGGTCATCTGAAAATCGTTCAGACAATTTTCGGACTTGAAGATTTGCCGTTGCTCTTTGATGTATTTTTGCATCTTTCAACTTTGCTTGCAGTATTCATTTTTTTCAGAAAAGAAATCTGTGAATTTTTTGCAGTTCTTTTCAGATGGATCGGTAAAAAGCCGGAGCCACAGAACCGCATTTCAGAAAACGGTTTGTGTGCAACTGATGAAAGCGGAAGACGTTCCATCATTGCAATTTTAATTACAACAGTAATCACTGGTGTTCTCGGAATCGTTTCTTCAAAATTGATTCCAGATCTTCCGCATGCATTTGTATTCATCGGATTTTTTGTAACATCTGCATTCTTGATTATCTCTGCAATCATTTCAAAAAAGCAGACAGAAAAAGAATACGCTGGCATTACAGTTAAACAGTCAGTCATCGTCGGAATCTTTCAGGGAATTGGAACTCTCCCTGGAATCAGCCGTTCTGGTTCTACAATTGCCGGTGCACTTTTTGGCGGAGTTAACAGAAGCCTTGCTGGAGTTTATTCTTTCATCGTTTCTATTCCTGCAATTCTCGGAGCATTTGTTCTCGAAGCAAAAGATCTGGGTGAAGTAACATCGACAGTTGGAGTACTTCCACTTATCGCCGGATGTCTTGTTTCATTCGCAGTCGGATATTTTGCACTTGCAGTTTTAATGAAAATCATTAAAAAGGGTAAGCTTGAATGGTTTGCCGCATATTTGATTCCGGCTGGAATTTTAGGTTTGATTTTTTTAGCTTAATTTTTTAAGTGGAATTTATTAAAACGGGTTTTCGATTTTTATGGAACAGATTTTTGAAAGCGTAAAAGAAATTGAAAAGAAGATTTCGTGTTTTCTGTCTGATGATTCAGAAATAGCTGAAAGCATTATGATAGAAAATGCGGCTATGTCTCTTGAATATCATGTTTCAAAATATCTTTCAGAAAAAAAAGATTCTGTTTTGATAATGTGCGGCTCCGGCAATAACGGCGCTGACGGATACACTCTTGCAAGAAGATTAATCGGAAAATGCAAAGTTAATCTTTTGCAGTGTGAAGAACCAAAATCATTTCACTGTAAAAAATCATTTGAAAATATTTCTTTTTTCGTGAACAAAAAAGATGAATCTGCTTGTAAAGATTTTCAATATATTCAGAACATACATTTATATAAACTTGAAAATCAGAAAGTTAAAAATTCTGATCTTGAAAAAATAATCGAAAAGTCCGGCGTAATCGTTGACTGCATCTTTGGAACAGGCTTTCACGGAACAGTCGAAGAAAAATATCAGAATCTTTTCAAAATCGTAAATCATTCAGAAGCCAAAAGAATTGCCTGCGATATTCCATCTGGCCTAAGTGGAACTGCCGGATTGAGAAGTGATGTTGTAAACAAAACTGGTGGTGTAACTGAAACAACATCAAAAAGAGATGAAACTTCACCATCTCTTTCTTCAATGACACCGCAAGAGCTTAAACGAAATCTTTTCTTTGCAGATAAAACTGTTTCGATGGGTGCACATAAAATCGGTTTGTTTATAGATGCCGCAAAAGACGCCATCGGAAAAATCGTCCGCGCCTCAATCGGAGTTTCAGATGAATTGTTTTTCAAAACTGCCGGCCAATGTTTGTTACAAAACTATGATTGTTTACAAAATGATTCTGTTTTGCAGACTGCTGTTACTTTACAGTCCGGCTGTTCAGATAAAATATTTCTCCTCGAAAAATCTGACGCAAAACTTCCGTTTAGAAAAAATCAGAATTCTCATAAAGGAAACTTTGGTCATACCTGCGTAATCTCCGGAACAAAATGCGGCGCTGCAATTTTAAGTGCAGAAGCTTCGTTAAAAAGCGGAACAGGACTTGCTTCGATATTTGCGGAAGATTTGAATAAGCCTGCAGAGTTTAAAATTGATCCGAGCGTGATGATTGCAGATGAAATTCCACAGAATGCAAACACATTTGTACTTGGACCTGGCTTTGGAAGAGATGCCTGTTCTGAAATTGAAAAGGATATAAAAGATTGCAATTCAAGAAAATCAAAAATTGAAAAATATTTTTCCCTGATAAAAGAAAAAAATGCCTCAGTCGTTTTAGATGCGGACAGTTTTTATTACGATGAAACAGTTAAGTTTTTAGATGAAGTTTGTAAAAATGAAAACTGCATTAATGTTAAAGATTCAAAAAAAGAAAATCTTAAATCAGAAAAAGAAAATAACAGCTCTACTGAAAAATTATCTCGTGTAATTCTTACACCTCATCCAAAAGAATTTTCAGAACTTTTGAAGCGAACAGGCTTTGGCGAAAATTCCATAAAAAAAATCACAGACGAAAGAATAACATTTGCCCGTGACTTTTCAAAAAAATATCCAGCTGCAGTCCTCATTTTAAAAGGCGCAAACACCGTCATCGCACAAAACGGAACAGTCTACATCTGTACTCTCGGCTCGCCATCACTAAGCAAAGCCGGTTCCGGTGATGTCCTCACAGGAATCGCATCAGCACTCCTCGCGCAAAACTACACAGCCCTCGATGCTGCCATAACCGCCGTAATCATGCACGCAATCGCCAGCACCAAAGCAGCCCCAAACTACGCCCAGACTGCAGAAGATTTAATTTCTTTTATTTAATTCGTTAACATCTTTAGTAATTGCTGCAACAAAAGACCTTGGTATTATTAAATTCTGTATGATATAATTTAGGTGGAACTTATAGTGTATGGAGTTCATTTATGAAAAAACAAATTGTTTTATTATTTAATCTCGTTTTGGTTTTGGCTTCTTGCCATAATAATTTACAGCTTCCAGAAGAAGTTTTAGTTAGAACTGACGGTGCTGAAAATTTGCATGATTTTTATATTACGAAATATAATATAAC
>JAGHVB010000061.1 GCA_018064525.1 Candidatus Treponema merdequi
CCTTCTTTCGTTCTTGGTGGACGCGGAATGGAAGTTATTTATGATGAAAAAACTTTGAAAGAATATGTAGAAAAGGCTGTTGGTGTAACTCCAGATCGTCCATTGTTGATTGATCGCTTCTTAAAGAACGCTTTGGAATGTGAATCAGATGCTCTTGCAGATTCAAATCACGTTTACATTCCGGCTGTAATGGAACACGTTGAACTTGCAGGTATTCACTCTGGTGACTCAGCTTGTGTAATTCCTCCTGTATCAATTCCAAAAGAAAACCTTGAAACAATCAAAGAATATACAAAGAAGATTGCAGAAAGCCTCCACGTTTGCGGTTTGATGAACATGCAGTACGCAATTGAAAACGGAAAGGTTTACGTAATTGAAGCAAACCCTCGTGCAAGCCGTACAGTTCCTCTTGTATCAAAAGTTTGTGGAACTCAGATGGCAAGACTCGCAACAAGAATGATGCTCGGTGAATCACTTGAATCACTCGGACTTAAAGAAAAAACAATTCCATATCACGGAGCAAAAGAAGCTGTTCTTCCTTGGGCAAGATTCCCAGGCGTTGCCCCAATCTTAGGACCAGAAATGCGGTCAACTGGAGAAGTACTCGGACTTGCAGAAAACTTCCCGCTTGCATTCTACAAATCACAGGAAGCTTCCGGTTCTGAATTACCGCACGCACCACAGGCCTGGGAAAACAAAAAGGTTTTGATTTCTTTGAGCGACAAGGAAAATCAGAAAGAGCAGGTTATGGAAATCGGAAAAACTTTGACACGTCTCGGCTTTACACTTGTCGGAACTAAAGGAACTGCAGATTTCTACAACGCCCACGGAATCAAATGCGCCGAAGTAAACAAAATCGGTGGTGGTCGTCCTGATGTTGTTGACCTTATCATGAACAAAGAAGTCTGCCTCGTAATCAACACACCAAAAGCAAAACGCAACTACGCTGAAGACAGAAAGACTATCCGCAAGATGTGCCTTAAGTACAAAGTATCTTACATCACAACTTTGGCAGGTGCACTCGCTGCAGTCCGCGGAATTGACGAAGCCAAAAACGGCGGTGCCGGTGTTGGTGGTGTTAGAAGCTTGCAGGAATGGCATGCGTTGATTAAGTAAGTTTTCATGGATTGATAAAATAAATAAACATGAAATATAAAAAAGACTTTCGAGTTTATCGAAAGTCTTTTTTTTTGCTTCGCGTACCGCTATAATTGTCATTCACGGAAGGGAATTTCAAATTCATCCGAAACAAGAACGAATAACAAGTAAAATTAATCCAATTCCAATTAATAAACCCACAATTCCTATTAAGAATGTAGTAAATCCATTTGTTCCTCCGACGGACTTTAAAGTTTCCAATTTCTGCTCGTAAGTCATTCCTTGTGAATTACATTGGATAATTGTTCGTTTATATTTTTTATATACCAAATAAGGATTAACAAAAGCTCCTGCAAATGCCGAAGCAATGTATAATATTCCACCACTCAATCCTATTGGAAGAATTGATATCAGAAACCAAATCAAAGACTCTTTATATAATCTTCTGTGAAATAAATTGAAAACTCCAAAACATAAACCACCAAAAGAAAAAACAAATGCAAATTTATCTACACCATTCACAGAATATTTTGAAAATGCTTTTTTATAAAAACGGGCATTATCTTTATCGCCGATAAAAGCAGTTATTAGTTCACCATTATGTTCATCTGGAATTGAATTTTCGTTTTTTATTGACTTTATTAAAGTTGTGAATACTTCTTTTAATTTATCCATTTCTTTTTGCAGTTCAGTTTCATCGGGTTCAGATTCTGCATCAAATTTGAATGCCAGTTCGATATCTGTGTAAGCCCCATTTTTGATGTCCATATTTTCAAGTTCAACACCAAGACGTATAAGTTTTTTCTTAACCGAACAGTTGAATGAAGATAATTCCTTAAAAGAAATAAAACCTTTATAAATTTCTTTTCCATTTATCTGAGTTTTGACAATTCCATCCCATTTTAAGCCATCTTCGGTTATTACAACTCCAGAATCTATAGAATCATCTAAATCATCATTAATAAAGCCAATAATTTTGTTTGTTTCAGAAATCTTAAATTTTCTTTTTATCTGTTCAAATCTTTCTTCATTACTTCCATCATTTATTGAAAGATTTGTATATCCAATTTTATGTAAATCTTTTTTTAAAATTTCAATATCCATTACTTTATTACTCCAAATAATATAACTTTATTTTTTTTCGGGAAGAGAAAATTTGAAACCTTTTGACAATTTAATGTCATTAAGTTTAGAAAACATTTTTTCGCATTCATCGCTATCTTTTAATGCTTCAATTACAAAACTAGTTTTATTGCTATCATTTTTTTCAAGAACAATTTTTTTACCCCATGAACAAAATAATAAAACTACAAAAATAACTAATCCTATAACAATTTGTCCTGTTATTGCCGCAACAAGAAAAACAACAATACCAGAGATTAAATCGCCAAGTGAAAAATTGTTTTTAATTGATATATTTGTAATTGAGTTATAAGGTATAGTTTCTGTTCCTTTATCTTTTATTGAAAAAAATATTTTTTTCTGCTTTTTAATTTCTATTGAATCCGAATTAACAAAAACACTTGTAAGGTGAGCACCAATATTAGCTCTACCAAATCCTATTGTTTTTTCAAAATCAAATTCATTTTCTGCTTTTACACGTTCTTCTTTTTTCATTTTTATTACCCCTTATTCGTACATTGCTTCTAAAAGACCAATTTGCATAAATTTGTTTTGCGGAACTCCGTTTATTTCGAGTGCATTTAATTCAAATTCTCCTGTTTTATCATTTAGTAAAAATTGAATTTCCGCTGTAGAAAGTTCATCGTCAAAAAATATTTTTCCTGAGCAGTTTACTAATGTATAATCCATTAGACTTTCATCCGCAGGTTTACCTGATTCCCATTCCGGTTCGTCAAAAAAAGAATCTACCGCTTCTCCAATTGTCTTGTTAGGATAAGACGAAAAATAGGATTGTTTGATAGTTTTTACGGCTGCTGAATCTCCACAAGATATAAAAAGTAAACTGCCGATAAATAGAATGAATGATGAAATAAGTAGATTCTTTTTCATGGAATCCTCCTTTAAAATACTTGCATATTGAAAGTATATATTATAATAATGCAATTTGCAAGTGTACGGTTTTAATTTTTACTATCAAAATGCAAGTATGACAGAAAAAGAATTACATGAAACACTTTCATTTAATATAAAAAAATACAGAAAAGGAAAATTTACACAGGAACAACTTGCAGAAAAAATTGGTGTTTCAGCTCAAAACATAAATGATATTGAAGGTAAACGCCGTTGGCCTCGAGAAGGTACATTAGTAAAGATAGCTGATGCTCTTGAAATTGATGTTTATCAGTTATTTGTCCCAATTAATTTAGAGGAAATAGTTATTGAAAATAACGATGAAAACACGAAAATCAAGCTTAAAATAAAAGAACAGATTGTTTCTGATTTTCAAAATACCATAAACAAAATGCTTAACAAATGGAAAAATGCTGAAGATTAAATCTGTGATTAAATGATATATTTTTGTTTTAAATGATGCACGAAGGCAATAAATACTTGACTTTAATAACCCACTAAATTATATTTTAACCATAAGGAAATCGCGCCTTTAATCGCGAGTGTTATACGGAGGTCGTAAGTTTTCTTGCGGCCTCGTTTTTTTTAACTATGGACAAGTTACGTTTTTTCGAAATAGATGAAAAGTACATAAAGTATCTCTCTAAGTTTTCTGAGCATTTATTTAGAAATGCAAAAATTAATCAGAAATATTCAAGAAAGTATATTGGTATTCTTTTTGAAATTAATAATCTGAAATATTTTGCACCACTTTCTTCTTTTAAGGAAAAACATAAACGATTAAGCGAAACTGTTGATTTTATTAAAATCGGAGATATGGCTGTAATTAATTTAAATAATATGTTTCCAGTTCCTGAAGGAGTTTATTTTTCAAAAAATCCAAATACTGAGCAGAATCTTCAATACAGAGTATTGTTGAATAATGAAATTCGTATAATTAAACAAAAGACAGAAGTAATTATTACTAATGCAAGTATTGTCTATAATCACAAGGTAAATAATGATGGAAAATCAAAATTAAGCCAGAGATGCAATGATTTTAAATTACTAGAACAAAAATGTATGGAATATAAATTAAGTTAAAGGAAGGATCTCAAAATGCCTCTTTTTTCTAGCAAACTTTATATATCTTCACTTACATTAAAAGAAAAAGATTTTTTTCTTAATGCAATAAACGAAGATATTCTTAACAAACATATTGCTCCTGATTTTAATAATGAATATTCAAAAATTGTTGATGGCTTTTGCAGTCAACAAGAATTTTATGTTTTATTAGATGGCTTAAATAAAGCAAAAGTTTTAATTTATGTTTTAAAAAAAAATCGAAAACCTATTGGTTGTTCTATGGTTTACTCATTTTATGATTATGTAGAATTTATGTATATGCATATTTCAAAAGAATATAGAAAAAAGGGTCTCGGTTTTTTATTTCAATCAAAATTAGAATCTCTTGTAGAAGCAAAAACCAAAATGAAAATACGATGCTTATCAAAATCAATTGAAGGTGCAAAACTTGCTGAAAAGATGAATTACAAACTAACCTCAATATCAGAAAAAGGAACAAAAACTTTTGAAAAAATTAAAATTTAAATTAAGTTTCTTGGGTTTTAGGGCGGAGCCCTAGGCGAAGGTGTAGCGGAAAACCGCAGGTTTGGAGCGAGGGGAAGACTTTCCCCTCCTAAAATATTAATCAAAGAATACACAAAGAAAATTGCAGAAAGCCTTCACGTTTGCGGTTTGATGAACATGCAGTATGCAATTGAAAACGGAAAGGTTTACGTAATCGAAGCAAACCCACGTGCATCGCGCACAGTTCCACTTGTATCAAAAGTTTGTGGAACTCAGATGGCACGATTGGCAACTCGTATGATGCTTGGTGAATCACTTGAATCACTCGGACTTAAAGAAAAAACAATTCCATATCACGGAGCAAAAGAAGCAGTTCTTCCTTGGGCAAGATTCCCAGGCGTTGACCCAATCTTAGGACCAGAAATGCGTTCAACTGGAGAAGTACTCGGACTTGCAGAAAACTTCCCGCTTGCATTCTACAAATCACAGGAAGCTGCTGGTTCAGAACTTCCACATGCACCACAGGCTTGGGAAAATAAAAAAGTTTTGATTTCTTTGAGCGACAAGGAAAATCAGAAAGAGCAGGTTCTCGAAGTTGGAAAAACTTTGAGCCGTCTCGGATTTGTTCTCGTAGGAACAAAAGGAACAGCAGATTTCTTTAACGATCACGGAATCAAATGCGCCGAAGTAAACAAAATCGGCGGCGGTCGTCCTGATGTTGTTGACTTGATTATGAACAAAGAAGTCTGCCTCGTAATCAACACTCCAAAAGCAAAACGCAACTACGCAGAAGACAGAAAGACTATCCGCAAGATGTGCCTTAAGTACAAAGTATCTTACATCACAACTTTGGCAGGTGCACTCGCTGCAGTCCGCGGAATCGACGAAGCTAAAAACGGCGGCGCCGGTGTTGGTGGAGTAAGAAGCTTGCAGGAATGGCATAGTTTGATTAAATAATCAGCCACAGATGAAATAAACGCCCGCTGGAGTTTTCTGGCGGGCGTTTTGTTTTGTGTGCGGGGATGGCGGATTTTTTCTGCGGGAAAAGGTGGTTTTACGGGTGGTTCACGGCCCGGCGCTGGAAGAAAAGCAACAGGTGCAAAAACTAAATGCTATACAATTACACTTCCAGTTGATGAAGCAGAAGCATTAGGAAAGCGGGCTGCTCAACAAAATAAAACTGCTGTAACAAAAAAAACTTTGTTTATTAAACTGGGCGTGCCGGCAATAAATTGCCGTCGGGCTTTTCAGGGTTCCGCTGTCGCTCCATTCAAAAATTGCTGAACAATTTTTGAACGCCTGCGGCGCCCTTACAATCCCTCACGCAGACAGAATAAAATTTTTTTTTAATACAGAAATATTTTTTGACAATACAGTGCTGTCTCAAAAGAATGAGACAGCACATGCTGTTATTGTTTTAAAGTGAAGTAACCCGGAGTTTCAGATGTCGGACCGCCGTCGATACGGGCGTATTTTGCAGTTTTATATTTATCTGGATCTGAAGTTTCACAGTCAGAATATTTTGTTCCTGCCCCGCCGACGAGGTTTGTACAGCCGTCAAAGATTCCCAGGTCTTTATTTGCAGGATTAAATTTTTCTGTAGCATAAATTGTCACTAAAGAACTACAACCATTAAAAATAGACAATCCACATCCACCAATAGATGTCCACAGAACACTTGAAGTATCAAAACTTGAAAGATCAAGTTCTGTTAATTTATCACATTGGTAAAACATCTGTTTAACATTTGTTACTTTATCTGTTTTGAATTTACTTGAGAAAATAATTTTCTTAAGGTTAGATTTATTAGTATCAGTACAGTAAAACATCGATGACATATTTGTAACTTCAGAGGTATCAAAACCAGAAAGGTCAAGTTCTTCTAATCCATAACAATTTGCAAACATTTGGTACATATTTGTAACTTTTGCAGTAACAAACTTTGAAACATCTAATGATGTCAATGAACTACAACCATAGAACATGTTGCTCATATCCGTTACAGCGGAAGTATTAAAACTTGAAATATTCAATGTGGTAAGGTTTGTACAAGCTTGGAACATATTTTTCATGTTTTCAACTTTAGATGTATCAAAATTTGAAAGATTTAATACAGTATCTTTATAACCAGTAAACATACCTGTCATATTTGTAACTTTAGCAGTATTAAAGCCTGAAACATTTAATGAATTTAATGCGTTAGACATTGCAAACATACCTGACATATTTGTAGTTTTTGACGTATAAAAGTTACTAAACTCTATACTTTTCAAATCTTTATAATTATAGAACATCTGTGAACAGTCAACCGGTGCATAGATTTTATGTCCATTTCCATAAACTGTAAGAATGTTGTTTTCAAGAACACCTGTATAATATCCGGCAGTATCTGAACAATCAAATGTTGCAGAAGCCCCTGTGTATGAATCTTTTGTGAAAACAATTTTTTGGATAGTTGATTTGTTGCTGCTTATGTCAGTAATGCTCTTAAAATTTTTCAAATAAACAATTGTTTCCCAAGCAGCTGTAATCGTTGTATCTGCAGTAATTTCTGTTCCGAGAGTTTTATTCCAGCTTGCAAAATAACTATCACCTGATTCACCTAAATCTGGTAAATCTTCTGCTGTAAGTTTATAGCCTTCATTAACTACTTTATTATCAGGTTTTGTTCCATAAGCAGATACGTAAGAAATTGTAAATTTTGGTACAGGTGGAATTGCTTTCCAGACTGCATAAAGAGTTATATTTGCGGTTAAAGTAAGAATTGCTTTGTCTGCAAATACCGCTGCAGCAGCATCTGAAGAAAATGCCCATCCTTCAAATGTATATCCATCTTTTGTAAATGTATTTTCTCTTAATGTCTGTGGAACATTTGCTTCAAAGATTTGAGGCGCCATTGTTCCATTTCCGGTATTAGGATCAAAGAATACAGCCATTGGACTTGGTGTCGTTTGTCCCTGACATGAAAATATTGCTAAAGAAAAAGCGATAGCAATACTGAATAAGCTTAAAAGTTTTTTCATCATATTAATAAAATCATCTCCTTTTCAAAAGAATAAAAATAATATGCAATTGCAGTTATTCTTTTCTGAATACGAATATTAATATTATACCATGAAAAGTTTATAAGTCGAAATAATTTTATTTTTATTATCAAGGAATTTTTAAGTTGAATAAAATTCAAAAAAAATTATTCAAAAAAATGCAAAAACTACCCTTTAATGTAGTGCAAAGCTATTTTAGATAATATATAATAGCCGTAAAATTCAGGTTTTATGAACCAAAAATCACCGGCCAGAAACGGGGATACAGTTTTTACGGAGGACATAATGTCAAAAAAAACACTTACATTAATTGCAGCTTGTGTTTTTGCTCTATTTATTACAGGATGCCAGAATCTGACATCATTCAATTTTAAAGAAGAATCTGCCAGAATTGAAAATGCCAATCCTGCTGCAGAACCAGAAAAAGAAAAACCATTCATAACATTTGACTTTGGAAGCAGCAGTGCAAGAACTGTAAATCCTGTATTTGACATTACAAAACTTACAGACATAACATTAAAGGGAACGGTTACTGACGGAGTTGAAGAAACTTTATTTACAAAAAAAACTTATGCAGAAATAACAGACTCAGAATTTAAAGTTCAACTAAAAAAAGAAGGTACATACAGTTTTGTAATGACCGCAAAATTAAACGAAAGAAATTACAGCAGTTCACTTTCTGGCAAAGAAATCAAATGCGGAAAAAATGAACTTTCGTTTTCTCTTGCGTTTACAAATCAGGACGAAAACTTTGTTGCCGGAAAAGGAAATATTCAAATCAATCTTAAAGTCAAGAATAATTCAAATATTAAATATGCAAAAGTTACTCTCTTAAAAACTGACGGAACACCAGCATTCGACGAAGAAAAAATAGATAATTCAAACAATGGAACCTTTATATACACAAAAGAAAATGTGACTGCCGGAAATTACACTGTAAAATATTCTTTCTATAATGGCGAAAATCTTCTTGGCTATTACATGGAAACTGTAAATGTTTCAAAAGATTTAAGCAGCACAGCAATAAGAGAAGTAGAGGATGTTGCACAGTATTATAAAATAACTTACGAACTTGGCGACGGCTCATGGGTAGAAGGTTATGAACCTGCAAGTGTATACAGTAAATTTGGAATATCAGCTTTACCTGCATGGGACAAGGCATTTAAAGTAAATGATGGAGTTGAAGGCTGGTATTATGATGAAAATTGTACTGCTAAAGCAACAAATGAAAGCATCAAAACAAAAACCGGTGACATTACACTTTATCCAAAATATGCTCACATTGCTTATGCAGAAGGATTTGGAAATCTTGTTAACAGAATAAAAGCATCGAGCGCTACAGAAACAGAACCGATTAAAATTCTTGATAAAAACCCAGATTTAGGAAAAATTGCAGGCGCACTTAAAGATGAAAGTGTAAAAGTTGGAATTGATTTATCAGAATGTACGGAATTAAAAAGCTTGCCAGATTCTTGTTTCCTGTATTGCAGTTCAATATCACAAATAACTCTTCCAGAAAGTGTAACAACAATTGGGGCGATGGCGTTTGACGGATGCAGTTCAATATCACAAATAACACTTCCAGAAAGTGTAACAACAATTGGGAGTTCGGTATTTGAAAATTGCAGTTCATTATCTCAAATAACTCTTCCAGAGGGTGTAACAACAGTTGGACATCATGCGTTTTTTAATTGCAACTCCTTAACAAAAATAAAAATTCCAAAAGGAGTAACTATTATTAATGCGTGTATTTTTGACGGATGCAGTTCATTATCTCAAATAACACTTCCAGAAGTTGTAACAAAAATTGAGGACGATGCGTTTTTCGGATGCAGTTCATTATCTAAAATAACTCTTCCAGAGGGTGTAACAACAATTGGGAGGAGTGCGTTTAAAGGATGCAGTTTATTATCTCAAATAATGCTTCCAGAAAGTGTAACAACAATTGGAGAGGAGGCATTTTTTAACTGTTCTTCATTAACAGAAATAAAGATTCCTTTTAATGTTACATCAATTGGAGACGATGATATTCCTCTTTATCCATTTAGTTCTTTTATTGGTTGTACCGGCCTGACAAAAGTTACTGCACCGTGCAGATTTAAGGATAAAGAAAATTTTAACAAGTGTTTTGGTGATCAGTATCCAAAAATTAATTTTGAATGGGAACATTCTTTTACAGGTGAAAATTCTACATGCGATTGTGGAGAAGCCAAGACGGGATTTGAAGAAGGTTCTTGTGGAACTAATGCAAAATTTACTTTTGTATATAAAACAGGGCTTCTTACTATTACAGGAAGTGGTAAAGTAACTAAAAGTGGTACTCTAACTGTAGAAGGCACTTCAACTCCAAGTTCAAATGTGTTTGGAACTTTTGCTGATAAGATTAAAACTGTAACAATAGATGATGCTATTACAGATGTTGATACAGACTTATTCAGTTATTTTAGTAATTTAACAACAGTTACTGCTCCATGTACAATACAAAAAAATGCAGGAATTGATGAAAGTAAACTAAAAGAAATTACATGGCATCATAAATATGAAAATCATGGTAAAAATTGTAATTGTGGTAAAGGTGGAGAACAAAAAAGTTCTACAAACCAATGCCCTAACTCTACTGTTATCTGTACTTATTATGATAAGGAAAAACTAGCCATATATTCTGGAACTGGAGAACTAACAATGTTTTCTATGCCAGATCCAGGCATGGTAGATGAGTTTTTTGATAAACTTTGTGACACTGAAATTATTGAAATATGTGATGGAGTTACAAAAATTGGTGCTAACGCTTTTGATTTTATGAGCAGGATAAAAGAAGTAAAAATGTCAGACACCGTAACAAGTATTGAAAGTGGGGCATTTTCTGTATATGGAAAGTCTTATTTAGCAAAAATTACACTGTCAAAAAACCTTACTGAGATTGGTTCCAGTGCATTTTCTGGTTGTACCTCATTGGAAAATATTGTAATTCCAGATAGTGTAGAAACTATTGGTTATGGTGCATTTTCTGGTTGTACATCATTAAAAACAGTAACAATTCCAAATGGTGTAGAAACTATTGAGGGTAAGTTATTTTTGGGTTGTACCTCATTAAAAAATATCGTAATCCCAGATAGTGTAAAAAGTATCGACTATGAGGCGTTTTCTGGTTGTACATCATTGGAAAATATTGTAATTCCAGATAATGTAAAAAGTATCGAATATAATGCGTTTAGTGAGTGTACAAAATTAAAAACAGTAACAATTCCAAATGGTGTAGAAACTATTGATGTTGAGTTATTTTTGGGTTGTATCTCATTGGAAAATATTGAAATTCCAGATAGTGTAAAATTTATTTATGATAATGTTTTTAATGATTGTACAAACCTTAAAACTGTAAAAATTGGAACAGGTGTAGAGTACATTAGTGATTATGCTTTTGAAGGTTGTCCTTCAACTGTTCAAATAACTGCGCCAGAAAAGTTAAAAGGTAACAAATGTTTTAATGGCTTTAATGTTACCTGGTATTAATTGATTTTTGTGGAGAAGAAAAATGAAGAAAAATAAAATATTAGTTTTGTTAATGTCGTTTGTTTTAGGCTTTTTGGTTAGCTGTTCAAGCCCTGCCGGGGCGGGGGGATCTGATCCTGCAAATCAGCCGGGGGCGGGAATAGAAACTGTTCAAAAACCTATATTTAATGTTTATGGCGAAGTTGATTTTAATGATACTGTAATAATTACATGCCCGACAGATGGTGCTTCAATCTTTTATACAACAGACGGTTCAGAGCCAACTGCAGAGAGTTCAACTTATACAGATCCAATTTTGATTACCGGCGCATGCACAATTAAAGCAATTGCATCAAAAGATGGAATGAATCCGAGCGAAGTTGAAGCTAAGTCTTATTCAATTAAAACTTATTCAATCAACTTTATGACCGACTATGGAACAAAACCAGAAACGCTTTTAAAACATAAGGGAGAAAAATTTAATTTTCCAGAAATAAAAGCAGATTATTATGTTTTACAAAAATGGAGTTTAGATGGCAAAGACTATTCAATTGGTGAAGAATTTAAAGTTGAAACATCAGATTTAACATTCACTGCAAGCTGGATTCCAGTTTCTGGAAGTATAAAAATCACTGTACAAGAAGGAAATGATTTTGCTGTTACAAAAACAGAAAACAATGAATCTGTTACATTAACAGCAGAAGACGGTTACTCGGACATAAAATGGTATTTAGATGGTTCAATGAATGCTGTTTCAAATGAAAGTGCATATACATTTACTCCATCACAAGACGTGACAATGGTTTATGTAACCGCAAAAAAAGACGGCGTACAGTATAGCGCAACAATTCACATCAGCAAAATAAAATAAAAATCAAAAAAAAAGATTTCATCTTTATTTCGGTAAAAAGGAAAGTCTCAGTTTTACAAACTGTGCTTTCCTTTTTTTTTAATTCAATCGCCGCCAATTCTGTAAATCTTGTATGCCGATGACATGTTCTATATCATATTCAAAACAATTTCTATTCCACGTATTTGCAACAACATCAATAAATGACTGCTTAATAATTTTTTCAACAGGATTTTCAATTGCAAAAAATAAACCTAATGCGGTTAATGTAAGCGATTGTGCTGTAAATAAAAATTCTGGAATAACTAACGAAAGCGCATATTCAAAATAATAAAGACAGAACAAAAGAGGAAACAGGAACAATAGAATATGACAGCCGTCATTTATTGTTCTATTCAAGCCTTCAATATTTACCGTAATTTCTGTTGCTAAAGCCAGAATACAATGCCCGAGACAAACCAGCGCTAATTTAAAAAATCATTTCTGTTAGTCTGCGCTCTGAATTTTGCACAGTACCTGTCATAAATGATCAAGAAAATCATAATGAAAATAGAAAATAGTTCTGGTCTTATTATTAATGTTATATTCATTTTTCTCTCCGCCTGAATATATGAATATAATATAATTATAGCAGCATGATTGTCTAAATCCTGAGGGAAAGATTGGAAAAGAAATTTGTCTTTCAAAGTTTTTATCATGTCACTGGTTCATCGTAAAAATAGTTTTATTAAATTTCAGGTTTCTTATTTTTCTTTTGTAAAAAGTTTATTTATTATTCATGCGAAAAGAAGATAAATTGAATAAAAAGGAAAAATTAATATCAAAGTCGAAATGTCTTTCGTATTTAAGAAAACGTTTTGTTGATCAGGATGGAAAACCTTTTGAAGGCGTTCATGAAGTTTTTAACGGGTTTTCTGCACATTTTGTCAACGGCTATATTGATGGAAATGTGTATGATAAAAATGGAATTATTGTCGCGCGCCATCCTGCAATGGAATACGAAAATGATGGAATGGAATTCTGGTTAAAAGGAAAACCAAGCGGAAGTCCTGCAGTAATTCAGAACGGAGGAAAATACGAAGAAAGCTGGAAGGGTGGAACTATTCGGAGTGTACTTCAATCAGAGTAGTCTTTTCTTAAAAAGCTTTCAAAGCATTTTAAGATTATTCCATAGTGCTTATCTATTTTGTCTTCTTTTACAATTCTATAAATTATGTAACGATATAGATTTTCACATGAGTTATTTATTGTCAAAACTATCCAGTCACTTTCTTCATAAGCTTCGTAATCAAAAAAATCGGAACTGCTTTCAAGTATAAATAAATAGTCATTTTTGAAAGAAATTTTGTCTTTAGTAATTCTGAAATTTTCAGCTATTAAAGTTTCAAGCGTTTTTTTTTCGTAATCAAGAAAAAGAAAGTGAAAATCAGGATATTTGTTTGTGTAAAATTTCATAGTATTTTCAAATAATTTACAATAACTATTTAAATGCTGGTCTCTGTTAAATATTTGGAGAAAATATTTTTCATACATTATACGTGTCTTTTTAGAAAATTTAAAATTATTTGTGAGAGAAAAAACAGGGCTCCAGAGACTTTCAAAAGATGTGTTAAAAAAACGTAATACTGTTAGAAGCATTTTTGTTTCAGGTAATGTCTGTTCATTTTTCCAGTTTGTTATTGTTGCAGAAGTTGTTATATCTAATAAATCAATTAAAATCTTATTTATTTTTCCATATTCTTTTTCACATTTTTTTAGAAACATAGAAAAATTATGTTTACAGATGTCTTTATCAATATTTGGTATTAAATTATCGATATCAAAATAATAGAAATAATTTGAATAATAATTTTCAAAAGTCGAATTGTACCAATAGATTTGAGCAAAGTCTTCTTTATATTTTTGTTCTAACTCATCAATTGACAAATCTTCTTCAGTAAAATGAAATGAAAAATGGCCTAAATGAACGTCTGTTCCAGATTTAAAAATAGATTTAACTTTTACTTTTGTTTCTTTAAATGAAAAG
>JAGHVB010000045.1 GCA_018064525.1 Candidatus Treponema merdequi
GCATTTTATTAATGATAGCTAATCTGAAATTTGCTCATTGGCTTATGCACAAATTTGGAAAACAGCTTGGATAAACAGTAAATCAGAAGATGAATGGTGAAAGGGATTTTTTTAGACCAAGAGACCTTCCGAAAACGGAAGGTGATACAGGAATAGAAATTTGTCAGTATTTTAGAAATTCTATGTTTCATTAAATAAGAATATGTTGAAAAGCGAAAATGATATAGAGTATTTTTTTAGTATTGTTGACAGGATGAAGTCATCTGTTCATCGTTGGAATCTGATGGGAAAATTAATATGCAATATATTGACAATTTAATAATAGGGCAATATATTGCATATTATGAGTATATCAAACAATGAAGTATTAAATATTATGCCTCCTCAATATGGCTTGTTCGGTCTGCTTTTTGCTTTTATGAATCGGCTTCAGGCAACGGGGGACTCTTTTTATGAAGAAATCACCTGTAAACAGTTTTTTCTTATGGCCTGTATGAATCTTTTTCCAGACGAGGCACCTACTGCAAATCAGCTTAGTCAGGTTATGGGCTGTTCCCGCCAGAATGTTAAGGAAGTTTTAAATAGTCTTTGCAAAAAAAATCTGGTATTTTTACAGCAGGATGAAAAGGACAAGCGCAAACAGCGAATCTACCTGACAGAAAAAGCAAGCCTTATGTCAGAAAAATATGCACTGAAAGAACAGGCTTTTATGTCACTTCTTTATAATGGAATTTCTGATGATGAAATCCGCACAGTTTATAAAATCATTTCAAAGATGGAAGAAAATCTGAAAAGCCACGCAGAAGATGAAGAGGGAAGTTTATAAAATGAGGAAAAGAACTATGAGTATTTTTATTATCATCGCAACAATTATTCTTATTATTGCAATCTGGTTTAACATTCCTTATTCGCCTGTAAAAAATGAGTTTGCAAAAGATGTAAAGGAATGTATTGAAAAATCAGCGTCATCTTCAAAGAGCGTTATTACAAAAGAGGATTTTGAGAAGTTCCCTCCAGCAATTCAAAAATATGTTGAAAACTGCGGATACATTGGGACTCCTCATAAAAGTTACCTGCGAATGTTTTATAAAAAAGTAGATTTTATGCAGGGAAAAACCGGCCCAAAATTAAAGATTGATTACACACAAATTGATTTTTCTGAACCTTGTCGCCTCGCTTTGATCGACAGCAGCATGTTTGGCATTCCTTTCCAGGGTTACGATTACTACAAAAATGGGGGAGGCGGAATGAAAGGTGTAATTGCCAAATGCTTTACACTTTTTAATCAGACTGGAACAGAAATGGATAAAGCTTGCCTCGCTACTTATCTTGCAGAAATAATGTTTTTGCCATCTGCCTTGCTAAACGAGTTCATCACTTTTGAAGAAATAGATGATTACAACGTTCGGGCAAAAATTAGCAATGGGGGACAGACCTGTACTGGAATTTTTACTTTTAATCAGAATTATGAATATGTTTCTTTTACAACAAACGACCGTGCAGTAAGTAATCCCGACGGTAGTATGGAAAATATTACGTGGTCAGCACTTTGCGGCGATTATAAAGTTTCTGCAAATGAAATAAAATATCCTTCAACTTTTAAGGCTGTATGGAATTATCCGGAAGGCGATTTTGTTTATTTTGACGGAAAAATCAGCGAGGTGAATTAGAATGAAAAAACTTAAAACCGCTTTGTTTATTTTACTGGCCTGTATTCTGGCAATTTTTTCAAAAATTATTTTACAAAGTGATGTAAACGCACAGGAACCATGAGCCTTTCCGAAAATGGAAGGTGATATAGGAGTAAGGTAGTAAAATTATGAAACTAGTAGGTAAAGGTTTTACAGCTGAAGTTTTTGAAATTTCTGAAGATAAGGTGATAAAACTTTTTAATAAAGATTATCCTCTGGTCGCAATTAAACGCGAATTTAAAAATACAAAACTGATGAATTCATTCAATATTGCAGCCCCTAAGGCTTATGAAATAACGAAACTTGATGAAAGGATCGGTATTGTTTATTCGTATGTAAAAGGTCATCACATAGAAGATTCTTTTAATTCTCAGGTTAATTTGGAACAACTTCTTCAACAGTTCTGTAATTTACAAAAGAGTTTTTATCAGTATAAAAAGGCAACTCTGCTTAGTTATAAAACTTACGGAAAATATCTTGTTAAAGAAAAGATTAAAGACAAAAATCTGGCAAACGAATATTTGAAATTTATAAAAAGTTTTCCGAATTCTAATACAGTTGTTCATGGTGATTTTCATCCGCTAAATGTCTTGGTAGAAAAAGATGGCAGCTTAAAAGTTATAGATTTTATGAATTTAATGCGTGCACCTTTTCTGTATGATGTTGCAAGAACTTATTATTTGATTGGTACTTTTTCAAAAGACTTTGCTGAGGCATATCTTTCAACAATGGGATACAAGGTTTCTGATATTTCTGAATATATTGAACTGGTAAAAGTTTATAGAAAACTGGAAAGTTTATAAAACAATGTAGGGGAAAAACATTTGCTGACAGTTACCATGCGCTTTTCCGAAAATGGAAGGTGATACAGGTTATACTTATTTAGATTACGTTTTTTTAACCTACGTAACACCAGCCAACAGTTCCTAAAAAAATGGTACAGATATTCGGAACTTTAAAAAAATTTGATGTTAAAACTGCACAGCGCTGGTTTAGTGAACGCCGCATTCCAGTTCAGTTTGTTGATTTATTTTACAACCTCACCGTGAAAATACAGTTCGTAGATTTTTTTATCCAGATAGAAAATTTCTTCGTAGCCCTGGAACCATTCAAAACTTCCGTCAACTTTACAGTGGTAAGAATAATCGCCGTTTTTGTAGATGGCGGGGCCTCGGTAAGGTGCGGCGGCTGGAACATTAAAAAGTGCTTCCTTCAAAAAATCGCCGGAAAAGTTTTCGCCAGTAACACGGCCGCTGTAATTCATTGACCAAAGCGGAACGCCTTCTTTCCACAACGCTTCTTCGCCTGTAAATTTTTCGCCGCCAAGAAAAGTGTCAATGTAAAGGAGATTGCCTTCTTCGTAGCGCAAGTCGTGTGATGCTGGACGAGATGATGTAACTTCTGCACCGTGACCAGCGTAAGTTTTCTGTTTTGCGCGAATTAAAAAAGAAACTAAATCAGATTGCTCAACTTCCGGACTTTTTTTCAATGCACGGTTGCATTCATCATCATCTTTTACAATTCTATCTAACGAGATTCCGTACAATTTACTTAATCCGATTAACGCATCGAGTTCTGGAATTGCAAGACCGTTTTCCCATTTGCTTACGGTTTGGCGCGCAATGTTTAATTTGTCTGCAAGTTCTTCCTGAGAAAAACCGTTTTGTTTTCTTAAAAGAGAAAGTTTTTCACTTAAAATCATTTTTCACCTCACCGATAGAATAAGCTCGAACGTAAATATTATACACCATTTTTACGTGGAATAAATGGAAAGCTGAAGTGACATTTTGGTAATAGCAGAAACAGTTGAAAAAATTGAGGACTGTCCCCCTTGTTCTCTTTTCGTCTGGACTTTCCAAACCTGTAAAATAATGAATGATTTTTGTATTTACTTATATGGTGTATCACCTTCCGAAAACGGAAGGTCTAGATAGATTTATTTTTCCTTAAAATACCGGCAAATCAAATCTTCAATACTCTTTTTTGAATGTTTCCTGAAAATATTCAAAACTCCCTGTGTGTCTGCCTGCTTAAAAATGTAAGTATTATAAATCTCCTGCAACGCTGCATTAAATGCTTTGTCACCCATCAATTCATTAAGATTACGCAAAAAAGTTGGGCCGTATGAATAAGCACTCATGCGGTAATATTTATCATCAGTCATAGCACTAACAGACCCGCAGATGTCATAATATTTCTCATATTCTTTTTTTACATACGAATCAGTCATATCGTATCCCAAAGATTCCATATATAAAATTGAAATATACGAAGTTATACTTTCATCTATCCATGGTTCAGAAAATTCATCATTGCCAACGCTCAAATAAAACCATTCGTGGCCAAGTTCGTGAGCAAGTGCCTGTGGAGTTTCAAAAGCCTGTTCTGTATTGCAGATTACAAGTTCAGCATACTCCATGCCTCCCGCAGGTAAATCTAAAAGACAAATGTCGATTGAATCATACGGATATGGACCAACAAGTTTTGTATAAAAATCCATCATCGTCTTTGTCTGTTCAGCAAACTTTGGTAAATCCGCAGCACAATCGCTGTTTCCCAAGACTGTAATTAGTAATCCGTTATAATCTTCTACATAAGTTGTGTGATGAGTTGCAAGCATAATTGTAAAATCGCGGATACAGTTTTCTACACAATGATACGTTGAATCAACCACTTCCGGGATGCCGGTCATAACAACTTCATATTCAGGCGGACAAGTAAAAGTTACATCATAATCTGCAACTTCACTGTTAAAACTTTCACCATCGGAAACGTATGAATGAGTGATCCATTCTCCATTTTTATAAAGCGCCAGAACAGGAAGAGCATTTCCCAAGGCAACCCGTTCAACACCATCTTTAATTGAATAACCGTATCTATACTCAAAATTTGGAATATGGATTACAAAATCAGTTTGAAAAACAAAAGTTTCGCCATCAGGAATATCTTTTTTGGCATCTGCTTCAAGCGAAGTAAGATTGTTTTGTCTCTGCATAACAACCGGGATTTTTTCACCTGCGATTGTAATTGTAGTGTTGGAAAAATCTGTTGGAGCATAATCCGGATATTTTTTTTCTGCATAATATGGAGTTGTTGCCCAATCGTTAATTACAACTTTATTCCATGAGTCGCCAGAACAATTTGTGATTGTTGCCTTCATAGTTCCTGTAAGCTGATGATTTTTGCTGTCATAAGCAAGATTAAATTCGTAAGCAGTTTTGGCACTCAAAGCTTCAACAGCATCCAGATTTTTTTCTACAGATTTTTTCTCTGATGGTATACTGATGCAGGCCGTAAACAAAAGTGTGACAGAAATCAAGAATGATAATATTTTTTTGTTCATATTTTTAAACACCTTATTGTTGTATCACCTTCCGAAAACGGAAGGTCTAGACAGTAAATTGAAATTTATCGAACTTGAATTTCAATAGCAACAACACCGTATTGCTCAATCATTTCTTTTGAATAATATGCCAACATATCTTTTGGATTCGCAATCTCGTCTTTGTTATATCCAATGGAAACTTTATCATGCTGTCGATAAAGCTCTTCAAATGATGGATAACGATAAATATTACTTACAAGACATTCTATTTTTTCGTTATTGCTTGTATCTGAAAATATGATGGTATCACCCACTGATATTGATGAACGTTTCTCATCAGATAATCGCATTTCTATTGTCTTTGTCTGCTCTTTTATTTTTACAAAAGAATCATGATATAACTTCATTTTATGCATAATGGTTTGTCCTTTTTACAAAGCGCAAGGTATTTTTTATTACTTTCTCCTAGAACTTGCAATAATCTCTGCTACTTCCTCGGATTTATCAGCCTGAGGAGTATGACCGCACCACTTAATGGTGTATCACCTTCCGAAAACGGAAGGTCTAGACTGAATGGGGCTCCAATTTTGGAGGGGGTGTTATACATATTTTCAATTATTTCAACATTGTTTCAAAATAATTATTTCCATCTTTTCTATAAAGCAACCACCATCCTTCCCATTCAGGCGCTGGATTAACTTTTGTAAAGTCACACATAATAATTTCATAATTGTTTTCAGTCATAAAATCTTTTACAGATTGTGCAAGATTTTGACTGCAATCTTTTTCATGATCATAATAATTATAAGGCATATTAAAACTGTCTTCCCAACTGGAAATACTTTGAAAACACAAAAAGTTTATAGTTCCAAAATTTGGAATATCCACAGTTTTATTTCCTTTATTTGAAGATACGC
>JAGHVB010000063.1 GCA_018064525.1 Candidatus Treponema merdequi
TATATGTTATGAATATAATATATTTTAACCTTCTTTACATCGACCCGGGTACCGGGTCAATGCTTTTTTCAATATTAATAGGACTTGCAGCAGCAGCAGTATTCGGAGCAAAAGCATTATTTTTAAAACTTAAATTTCTTCTTACAGGTGGAAAAGACGCAAAAGATGCAATCAGTGCACAGAAAATTCCATATGTAATTTATTCAGATCATAAACGCTACTGGAATGTATTCAAACCAATCTGCGACGAATTTGAAAAGCGGAAAATTCCACTTGTGTTTTATACATCAAGCTCAGATGACCCTGCCCTTACAGAAAAATATGACTTTGTAAAAACAGAGTTCATCGGCGAAGGAAACAAAGCATTTGCCCGTCTCAATTTTTTGAATGCAGGCACACTGCTTTCAACGACACCAGGACTCGACGTTTACCAGTGGAAGCGTTCAAAAAATGTCGATAAATATGTTCATATACCGCACACAGCAGATGACCTTGCAGGATACAGAATGTTCGGGCTTGATTACTATGACACAGTTTTAACAACTGGAAATAATCAAATTGAACTGATTCATAAAATTGAAAATCTCAGACCTTCAATCAAGCGGAAAGAACTTGTAACAGTCGGTTCAATCACACTCGACAACTTAAAAAAGAAACTCGATGAAAAACAAAAATGTCCGAAAAACAAAGTCCCAGTAATACTTCTTGCACCAAGCTGGGGCCCAAGCGGAATCCTTACACGCTACGGAGAAAAAATTCTTACGGCATTAAAAAACACAGGCTATGAAATCATAGTCCGCCCTCACCCGCAGACAATCGTTTCAGAAAAAAATATCCTTGATCCTCTTGTCGAAAAGTTTTCAGACATCAAGTGGAATTTCGATAATGACAACTTTGATGTTTTAAACCGTGCTGACCTTCTTATAACAGATTTCTCTGGAATCATTTTTGATTACTCACTCGTATTTGACAAACCTCTGATTTATGCAGACACAAGTTTTGACACAAGCGTTTACGATGCAGATTGGCTCGATGAAAAAATCTGGTCTTTACGCGCCGTAGAAAAACTCGGAATCCAGCTCAAAGAAGAAGACTTTGACAGAATGACAGAAGTAATCAAAGAAGCAATCAGCAGCAAGAACTTAAAAGCCGCAAGAGATGAAATACGAAAAGAATGCTGGGAGTTCATCGGACAAAGCAGCGTCAACACAGTTGACTATCTAACAAAAAAATAAAAGCGGAGATTTACAATGTATTACATAAACAAAAACCTTATTAATCTTGAAAGAATCTTTGACCAGAATGAAAGAAAAGATTATCTGAGACTTGATTTAAACGAAAACCCTGGCGGACTTTCACAGGATTTTATCAACGAAGTATTAAAAGAAGTAACTCCAAGATTTGTTTCAGAATACCCGGAAACACTTGAGTTTACACAGGTTCTTGCAAAGTTTCACAATACATCAATTGAAAATATCTGTTTGACAAACGGATCTTCAGAAGCAATCAGACAAGTTATCGAAGCCTTCACTTCTGAAAATGGAAAAATCGTCGGAGTAACACCTTCTTACTTCATGTTCCAGATTTATGCACAGATGTACGGCCGCGAATTTATTCCAGTAAAATATACAGACGACTTACAAATGCCGGTTGAAAGAATCATTGAAAAACTTACAGATGATGTTCAGCTTTTGATTTTATTAAATCCGAATAACCCGATGGGAAATACTTACACAGAAAAAGAATTTGAAACTATTTTAAATGAATGTGAAAAAAAGCAGATTACAATTCTAATCGATGAAGCATACATGTATTTTTATCCGCATACATTTATTAATTATGCATTAACACGCGAACATATTTTTGTTACAAGAACATTCTCAAAATTATTCTCACTCGCAGGCTGTCGTCTTGGCTATGTTGTCGGTTGGAAAGAAGGAATCAAACTCGTACAAAAACTTTCTACCCCTCACAATACAAACGCCTTTGCAATGGCATTTGCAAAAAAAATTATAGAAACAGATGGAATGATTGACAGACTCGTTTCACTTCACAACGAAGGCAAAACTTTCGTAATCTCAGAACTCGAAAAAAACGGCTACCAGCTCAACGCCAAAGAAGGAAACTTCATCTTCATCAAACCAAGATTCGTAGATGCAGACATAATCGTAAAAGAATTAAAATCAAAATACAAAATACTTATTAAATCATATTCAGGAATCGGCTCACTCGGAAAAACACTTCGCGTAACAACAGGCGAAAAACAATACATGCAGCAATTTCTGACAGCACTCTTAGCAACAGATAGGGAGAACTAAAAATGATAGCAGGAAAAACAGTCGTATACACAAGCGGAACATTTGACATGCTCCACGCAAACCACATCAAACTTTTCGAATACTGCAGGGCACTCGGTGACATCCTCATCGTAGGCGTCAACACAGACGAACTCGTAGAAAGCTACAAATCAACACCTGTAATTCCATTTGAAGAACGAATCGCCCTCGTAAAAGCCTTAAAATACCCTGACATAGTAATCCCCCAGCATTCCCTCAACCACACCGATAAAGTAAAAAAACTCAACTTTGACGTTTTCGTAGTCGGCGATGACTGGGCCGGCAAATACGACTACCTCAAAGAACAAGGCGTCGACGTAGTCTACTTTCCATACGGCTCCGGCGTTTCCTCAACTTCCCTCAAACAAAGAATCTACGAAAACTACGAAAAAATAAGAGACAAAACAGATAACCACTTCTCAATTGATACGAATGTGAGAAAGTAAGGGAGAAGAAATATTTTTCTTCATTTTTTCCAAATTTTAGTGTAAAATACTAAAGATAGGAAAAATTATAATAAAATGGTTTCAGTCTGCATTGCTACACTCAATGGAGCAAAGTATTTAAAAAAACAACTTGATTCAATACTCTCTCAACTAAGTCCTGATGATGAAATAATCATTTCTGATGATGGCAGTACAGACGAAACTCTAAATATCATTTCTTCATACAAAGATTCCAGAATAAACCTTCTTAAACATACGCACAGTGACAAATTTAATAAATTTAAATACTGTAAATCATTTTATTATGTAACCAATAACTATGAAAATGCATTATTACAAGCAAAGGGTGATTACATCTTTTTAGCAGACCAGGATGACATTTGGCCACAAAATAAAACAGCTAGAATGCTTGAAGAACTAAAAACAAAAGACTGTGTAATGTGTAACTATAATCTCATTGATGAAAATGACACAATAATTTCTCGAGAACATACAAAAACAAAGCCATTCAAAAACTGTCTTTTCTATAACACAATATTTGTTCCGTTTCAGGGATGCTGCATGGCTTTTAAGAGAAGTTATTTATCTCAATTACTTCCCTTTCCAGAAAATCTCCTAAGCCATGATTTATGGATCGGCAGTTACTTTACAAAAACCAGAAATATAAAATGGATACAAGAACCGCTTCATATGTACAGGAGACATACAGAAAATGTCTCGCCCACTACAACACAACCAAAAAATCCGATTCATTTTATGATTTATTACAGGCTTGCTTTTCTTATGGAATTTCTCAAACGCCTCAACAAAATCAAAAGAGAGAGTCATAGATAGTGCCAGAAGTTACAGTCTTAATGTCAGTATATAAAGAATCTCATGATGTTTTAAAACAGGCAATCGATTCTATTTTAAATCAGACATTTACAGACTTTGAATACATTATTGTCTATGATGCTCCTGACTATGAACCAAATAAAATATTATTGCAAAACTATGCAGCAAAAAATAAAAAAATTAAACTGCATTTTAATGAAAAAAACCAGGGACTTGCCGCATCTTTAAATAACGGACTAAAAGAAGCAAGTGGAACTTATATTGCCAGAATGGATGCAGATGATATTGCATATCCTGAAAGAATAGAAACTCAACTGAATTATCTTAAAGAAAACAATCTGGACTTTACAGGCTGCTATGTAAAAACAATCTATGAAGACGGAAAAGAACTACAGAAAGTTGTAAAAGTTCCAGTAACGCACAAAAAAATAGTTAAAACCTTAAAAATCAATAACTGTATTTTTCATCCAACATGGTTTTTAAAAAAAGAAGTTTTTGATAAAATCGGCGGCTATTACGGAGCATTTGCCGAAGACTATATGTTCATTCTAGAAGCAATGAAACGAAACTATAAATTTGGAAACGTTCCAGAAGTTTTACTTAAGTACAGAATGGGTAAATCAAGCATTTCAAGATCAAATCTTTTTTTGCAATATATCTGTATGTGTTACCTTCAAAAAAAATATTTCTCTCATAAAGTTGATGATACCTGCCTTGAGTTTTACCTGATAGATAAATTTACAGAAGAAAAACAGGAAAAATTTGTAGAAAGCTCAAATTATCTCACCGATGCAATTCATGCTTTTAAAGCCAAACATCTTGTTAAATGCGTATGCAATTTGAACAGAGCTTTCTTTGGATCAAAGGAATACAGAAGAAAAATGGTGAGTTATTTGAGGCAGTTTTTGGTCTAAAATGGGTCATTACATCAACAACAACACAATTTTTTAATACCATTTATAAGCATATTAAAACTTACTGATTTATTTTTCCCAGACAAATCCAAATAAGGTGCGATTTTTTTTGAACCTTGAACTTTTTGATATTCCGAATTTGTAATTTTGTTCATTTCATATGCCCCAGCTAAATTATCAGGATCATTATACCTATTTTTATGATGCTGAGATAATATTAATCTATAACCTGCTTTCTTTATGGCTTCAATATCGCCAAGATAAAAATTTTCTAATTCTGTACAGGCTATTCTAATCAAAAATTGATTTTGCGTTTTACCTGCTGCAAGACAATCCTGTACAAGTCTCTTTTTGACTTCAAAGCAATTTTCAGAATCTTTATCTCTCATAACCAAAAAAACAGTATTTGGGCGTCTCCACCCTTGAATTTTTATTTTTATATTTTTTTCTAAATCTTGTTTACCTTCAAAAGAAAAATAAAATGGCTCTATTGAATGAGGTATTATTTTTGGAACTATTATTTTTAACATTTCTTTAGCGGAAAGTTCTTCTAAAAAGAAAACAATATTTTCAATACTCATCTAGGATCAACACCTTCAATAAAACCTTGTTTCCACAAATAACCTAATTTATCACCTTGATTAATATAATCAACAATCTGATCATTATCTGAAAGATGTTCTATATAGGTATAACCATTTTTTTTGATTAAACAAAATACTTCTTCTGGCTGTAAGGCATTTAGAAAATCTGGAGAATGAGTAGAAACAAATACTTGCCCACCTCTATTAGAATAACTTCTAAAATCTTCTGCTAATTCTTCCATTAAGCTCGGATATAATTGATTTTCTGGTTCTTCAATACATAGAAGAGAATGTGGATTTGGATCATATAGAAGAACCAAATAAGCCAGCATTTTAATTGTCCCATCTGAAACAAACTGTGCCAAAAACGGATCTTGAAAAGAATTATCCTGAAATTTTAAAAGAACCCTACCTTCTTCAGTGGTTTTAGCTTCAATTTTATTTATACCAGGAATACGATGAGATAACAGATCTAAAATCTTTTCAAAAGTCCCATCCTGCAATTTATTCAAATACTGTATTACAAGAGGTAAATTTTCTCCTTCCTTTGATAAATGCTGAGAAAAACCAAGCTCTGGTGTAGTTCTAGCTTTTTCAATATGAAAATCAGAAATATGCCAATTTTCAATTAAATTACTCAACGCCATTACAGCCGGAAATTTTTCAAATTGCCCCAACCCTCGTATTGCTAAAATATCATTTGATTTTAAAGATTGATACTCTCTTACAAAATCTTCTTCTCTAACAACTGTTTCATTTGTAATAGCAGTACCTTTACCATCTGAAAAATCAAGAAAATTCCAAGGCTTACCATGACCACCATTACCTCGTTTATATTTCAAAACTTCTTTTTCGACATATGCATAACCATTTTTTTCATTTATAGCTAAGAAATAAGTTATTAAAGGAGATTTACCATTTACAAACTTCAACTCAATTTCTATGGGGCCAGTACTATTTCTTGAACGTACTTCATTAAATCCATTTGCACCACCAATTTTACCAAGTGCAACATTTACATTAGATTCAATTGCATTTTTTAAGAAATTAAATACGGAAAATATTGTAGATTTACCAACTCCATTAGCTCCTACAAAAACACAGAAATTTGGTATATTTTTTATTTCAACATTTTTAAAAGCTCTATAATTTTTTAATTTTAAAGCAACTAATTTAACATTATCCATACTTATATCCTTTATAT
>JAGHVB010000026.1 GCA_018064525.1 Candidatus Treponema merdequi
GACCCACGCCTTAAAAGGGCGTTGCTCTACCTACTGAGCTAATAGCCCATCCACTCACTCATTTCGTGAATGTAAAAGTAATATATAAAAAATTAAAAAAAGTGTCAATACATAAAAAGAGAAAAAATCAATTTTTTTTATTATTTTTAAGAAGGATACAAATTGTTTTTATGTAAAAAAACTACCCTTCAAGCTCTTTCAGAAATTTCTTATGCTTGTACATTTCTGCGTCGGACAGAGAAATTACCTTTTCAAAATTGTCACCGGGATTAAACTCTGCAAGGCCGCAGGCTACACGGAACTGAGTTTGAGAAAGTTTTTTTGTAAATTCTTCTACTTTGATTCTTGCCTGTTCCAAATTCATTTTTTTAAATATTGCCATAAACTCATCACCGCCTGTTCTGTAGACTCTGGCACATTTATAAAAAACGGCAAGCATACATTCCACCGTAGTATTTATTGCAGCATCACCTGCGGCGTGACCAAAGCCGTCATTAATCTTTTTAAGATTATTTAAGTCCATTGAGAGAATAACAACTTTTCTGTTTTTAAGACGGGAAAGATCAAGGTAAAAACATCTTCTGTTCAAAAGCTGAGTCAACGTATCGCGTTTGTAAACCTGAACGTTGAGAAGAAGAAAATAGAAAACAATTCCAATACCCATTGTCTGGGACAAAATCAGATCAAAAAGTTTCAGATGTTCCAGGAATGCTGCTATAAAAGCAGAAAACATAATTACAGAAATTACAAGACATTCAATTCTATTTGATTTAAACTGTTTTAAAAGATAATGCAGAATGTAAATCATATAAAAAAGACTTGTAACATGACAAAGATATCCAAGTGGTCCGTGAACAAATCTATTGGCTGAAGTAAAACTGAACATGATTCCAGTCGGAATACTTATAAACGAAATCAAGGCATTTACTGCTGCCGGAAGAATAAGATAAAAAACATTTTTCTTGAAATTTCGACTTGTGACCAGAGCAAGAAAAAACAGAATGAGAGGTCTTAAAGAATAACCACATGCAGCCGAAAGATATCTGTAAATATCTGGTGAACTTAATTTTGCAGAATAAAAACGAATATTATCTGAAACAGTTAAAAGTATTGTAAAAAATGCTGCTCCTAAAAAATTCCAGATTACAGAACGGTTAAAAGTTCTGTTTGTTGAAACAAATACAACTAAAAAAAGAAAAAACAATATGCTTGAGTAATTATGCTGAATTATATCTCTCACCATATCTGCAGCCATATTTTTATGCTACCACAGTCTTGCGTAAGCTTCAAGTTCTTCATTCCGTCTGATTTCATCTTCAAGCGGACGGATTATTTCGATTTCAATTTCGCTTCCGGCAGGTGGAATTTCTAAGCCCGGTTTCAGTTCTACGGCACAATGAAGAAAATTATCCGTAACTGCATTAAATGTGTTGTTTTTGTATTTTTTTGCGGCATTGTGGCTTGTTTCGACAATAGCTTTGCGCTTTGTGTTTATGATGGAATTTATATAACCGATTTTCTTTTCAAATGCAAAATCTAAAAGTTTTGAAACGCGCTGTCCTGTAATAAACTCCGGAACTTTAGGTTTCATTGAAAAAGCTTTTGTATTCGGGCGCGGACTGAAAGGAAAAGCATGAACAAAAGTAAAATCACAGTCGTGTAAAAGCTGCATTGTCTTTTCAAAATCTTCATCTGTTTCTGTCGGAAAACCTGCGATGATATCACATGCCAGGAAAGGATTTTTTTTTGCTTCCTTTAACTTTCTGCATGCATCAATTACTATCTGAGACTTATAAGGTCTGTTCATTTTTTCAAGAATCTCATCACTTCCACTCTGAACGCTTAAGTGAAAATGCGGTCTCACCCTTTCATCTTTTATCACTTCACAGAATCTGTCATCGACAATCTGCGGATAAAGACTTGAAATTCTGAACGAAACTCCTTTTGTTTTTTTCAGGAGAACTTCGAGTAAAGTCGTAAAATCTGCTTTTGTTCCATTGTAATCGCCGCGGTACTGTGCTATGTTTACTGTCGTAATGACAATTTCTTTATGACCGCTTTCAATTAATTTATTTACGCGTGATAAAACTTCTTCGACAGAAAGTGAAATTGACTTTCCGCGTGCAATGCAGATTTCGCAATATGTACAGCGATTGTTACACCCATCCTGAATCTTAATCGACGAACGGGAATGATGTAGAAATGTATCAGTCGAAAGTTTAAAAGGGTCTTCACTTATTTCTCCGACTTCACCTTCTAATAAATCTTTCTTCAATGCAGAAATTACTTTTTCAAAAAAATCACTGATTTCAAATTCAACCTTATCAAAATTATTTTCAGAAATTATTTTATTTATCAGTGACGGAACATTTGAAAGACGGCTTTTTACGCGTCCTGGAAGAACAACGATGCGGTCATCGATTGCAGCAATTTCTTCTTTGTTTACCTGGGCATAGCATCCTGTAACGATTAAAACAGCAAGCGGAAATTTTTTCAAAAGAAGACGGATAATGCGTCGTGCTTTCTGTTCAGCTTTTGCAGTGACAGTACAGGTATTTACGACTGCGAGAAGTACATCTGGATTTTCTTTTTCTTTTGATGTGATTGATTTCATTACGACGGAGAATCCGTCATTAGAAAAAAAACTTGCCGCAGACTCACTTTCAATCTGATTAAGTCTGCAGCCTAAAGTTTCAATATGAATTATTTTATCTGATATACTGTGCAACACGTTCTTTTCCGCGGGCAGCATCTGTTTTGGAAGGATTTAATTCAAGAGCTTTTTCATAAGCCTTGAGGCTTTCTGCATAATTACCGGCCATTTCGCGGGCATAACCAAGTCGTGTCCACCATCCGTCAGAATAAGAATCTTTTCTGACTGCAGCACTGAAAGCTATATCCGCATGCTGAAATTTTGTCTGACGTATGTAAATTTCACCCATAAAATAATAAGCGATTCCTACACGGCTTCCTGTACGGTCATTTGCAATCGAAATATATTCCTGAAACTGTTTGAGCGCTTCTTCATTTTTTCCAAGGTAATATTTTGCTTCACCAAGAACTTCGATTAAACGGATGTCATAGCGGCTTAATTTCAATCCATCATAAGCACGCTGCTCCGCTCTTGCATATTCACGGTTTCCGATTAAAGACCAGCAAAGAACAACATAAGAGTCGACATGATTTGGATCTGCCTTTATTTCTTCTTCACAGGTTTCTATTGCTTCTTTATAGTTTTTATTATTATAAAGTTTAAGAGCATCCTTTTTTGACTGAGCAAAAACACTGAAACTTAAAATTAATGTTAAAAATAAAAATAAACTTTTTTTCATTTATTTCACCATTGTACAACGGCCGCTGAAATTACTTCCGGGTTCAAGAACAACCTGTTTTGAAGTAATATCACCATCAACGGAACCATTTGAAGTTACAAACACCATCGAATTTCCAGTGATGTTTCCCTGAACTGTTCCTCTGACAAGAATTCTTTCTGCATGAATATCAGCTTTTACAACAGCATTCGGTGCAATAACAAGATCACTGTCTGCCGAAATGGAACCTGAAACATTTCCTTTTATCATGAATGGCTTTGTAAAATGAATTTTTCCGGAGAAAGAAATATCCGAAGCCATTACTGTATTAAAATCTGATTCGTCAAAATCTAGTAAGTCACAACCTTTATTATCGTACATAATATTAATTATCCTCGAAAATGCGTTTTATGTCTACATTTTATAAGTGGAATTTATAAGAACCTTTTTTCAAATTAAAAAAGATCGTTCATTCCGTAAAGTCTGTCTTTTGTAAGCTTACCGCTTTTTACACCTTCAGAAAGTCTTTCAAGTGCATGAACAGCACCGTTTGCAAAGCCTTCGCGGCCTCTTGCTCTGTGAGTAATTTCAATTGTATCAGCAGCTGAATCAAAAAATACTGTATGAGTTCCAGGAACAGATCCAAGTCTCATACTTGCAACATGAAGTTCTTCAGGGTCTGGTTTTGAGTGGAATGCATCAGTGACGATTTTCGTTTTACGCGGAAAGTTATCGAGCACGTGTTTTGCAATATCGAGTGCAGTTCCGCTCGGACTGTCTGCTTTCTGATTATGATGAGCTTCAAAAACGCTTGTATCATATTCAGAAAATTCACTTACGATTTTGCAGGCTTCATCAATTATTTTATAAAGCATGTTTACGCCGATTGAAAAGTTTGCACTTGTCATTGCTGCGCAGTTATTTTTTTTACAGAGTGCACTCACCTCTTCTTTTTTATCATTCCAGCCTGTTGTTCCGATAACGAGCGGAAGTCCAAGCGGAATAAGTGCATTAATATTTCCCATAACTGATGATGGATGTGAAAATTCAATTATACCTTCGGCACCGCTTTCTTTAACTGCTTTTGCAACTGCTTCATAATCGCCCTGAGTAACTAAATATTTTGCATCTTTTGCAATTACATCAACTGTTGCGACAACTTCGTGACCAAGGCTTTTTGCTTGAGCTTCAATCATGTGTCCCATCTTTCCGTAACCGACAACCGCAATTTTCATAATTCCACCACCTTAAAAAATGAAAGCCCGAAAAACTCCGGGCTTTTTGATATTAACCGAAGAATGCTTCGTGCAATGTATTTACTGTTTCATTAACTTCTTCATCATCAACGATAACAGAAATATTTACTTTTGAAGCACCCTGAGAAATCATCTGAACATTGATTCCTTTTTCTGCAAGAGCACCAAAGCCGCTTGCAAGAATTGAACTTGAATGGTCAGCATCACAGATAATTGTAACGATTGACTTATCTTTCTGAACTTCTACATCAGCAACATTGTCGAGGTCTTTTAAAAGTCCTGTCAGATCTGTTTTTCCATTTACTGTAAGAGAAACAGAAACTTCAGAAGTTGCAATTACATCAACACTGATTCCCCACTTTAAGAAGTTATTGAAAACGTGAGCCATAAAGCCTGCGCTTCCGAGCATTCTTGTGGAATTTATATCAATCAATGTCACATGCTTTACAGAAGTGATTGCAGTTACTTTTGGAATTTCTCCTGTGTGATTTTCTACGATGATTGAGCCGTCGCTTTCGATGTTGTATGAGTTTTTAACGCGAACTGGTACACCGCTTTTGAGACATGGCTGCATTGATCTCGGGTGCAATACCTGAGCACCAAAGTATGCAAGTTCTGCAGCTTCTTCGTATGTTACTTCTGGAACTGGATGTGCATTTTTTACAACGCGAGGATCGGCTGTCAAAATTCCATCTACATCTTTCCAAGTCTGAATCTCATCAGCCTGCATAGCGCTTCCGATCATTGTAGCAGTTAAGTCAGAACCACCGCGACCGAGTGTCGTAATGTTTCCTTTGACATCTTTTGCAATGAATCCAGTTACGATTGGAATTTCTTTTGAAACGCCATATTTATAGTCATTTAATTTTTCAGGAATGTCCTGCCATACGTCTTCGAGAAGTTCTGCTGACATGAAATTTGAGTCAGAAGTGATTCCTGCATCCCATGCATCATAGAACTTTGCAGCAAGTCCTTCTTTATTGAGATAAGCTGCCATCATGCGAACTGACATTCTTTCGCCGAAAGAAACAAGGTAGTCTCTTGTGCGTTTTGTAAGTTCTTTGAGCATTGAAATTCCGGTAAGAAGCTGAGTAAGTTCTTCAAGGAGTTCATCGATTGCTTCGATTTTGATTCCGAGTTTTTCTGCAGTTTCGCGATGGAGTTTTTCTACACCCGAAATATCTACTTCACCATTAACAGCAATATCTGCTGCTTCCAACAAATAATCTGTTGTGTCACCCATAGCAGAAAGGACAACAACTGGCTTTTCGTCTTTATAAGCCTTAATAATTGAAGCGACATGGCGAATTCTATCTGCATCTGCAACAGACGAACCACCGAATTTCATTACTATCATAGGGGCAATATACCAAAATACTTGAAGATTATCAATAATTAATTTATTCTATTATATAATGAAGAAAGCAGGGTTAATTTGGCTATTTTTGTTCACTTTTTTACTATCTTCTCTCCACTGCCAGATAGATGAACATCTGAGTTTAAAAGGAAAAGCACTTTCTGATTTTCTTTATGAAGAAATTTCATTGAACGGTTACCGTGCACGAAAAAGCCAGATCTGCCGCTCAGATAAAAATAATTTTCCGTATAACATTGTAATTTCAATAAGACAGACTCAGGGCTTTTCACTTCCCGAAGAACGTCAGTATAACTCTGTAATGTTTGTTTTTTCGCAGGATGAAATCTTACAAAGACTTGATTATCTTTATGACCTTATTAATTTCAATTTAAATACTGATTTTGGATTTAATGTATCAATTTTACTTTCTGCTTCTGACATACAGCCTCTTTCCGGAAATGAAGATATGACGGGAACAGAACTTTACTGTGAAAATATAGAAGGTTCAGAATCAGTCTGTGCAGTTCCTGTTAATTTTTCATCAAGACATAACAATTCAATTACACCGGGAGCAGAAAATTCAATTTCCCCTCTCTGGCTTTTAAAACTTACCACAAATTCACTTGAAAAAAGCGGATTGAATTTTCCGATTAAAGGCGGCTCCTTTGTTTCACTCTATAAAATCGGAATTCTTAAAATGAATACAAAACTCTCATCTTTTTTAAGCCGTGAAATTCCTGCATGTGAAATTAATTTTAAAAACGACTTTTCTGAACGTGAAAAATTTGATTTGTTTTTTTCCAGTTTTCTGAACGGATTTTCAGAAATGGAAACTTTCGAGGACGACTTTCATTATATTCCTGTAAGAATTTCAAAAAAAACTTTTTACATAAGAGAAAATTTTACAATTTCAATTCTGCTTATTCTTATAACCATAAATCTTATTATCTTTTCAGATCTCGGATTTATTTTCAGAAAAAAACACAGTAGAAAAAATCTTTTGACAAAAAGAGCAGTTCACTCAATTTATCTTATTCCATTAACAATTATCGTTTCTACATTCTGCCTTGAACTCAGTCAGAAATTTTCCGGAATTTTATTTTCAACAGTCATCAAAAATCCAGTTTTAATTCTCGGAATTAAAATCATAATTTCAATTACATTGATTTCTTTTGCATATCTTATCGAATTGAAATTTCATCATAAAGCATCAGATCATATTTACGGATACCTGACTTCAATCTCAAGCCTTCTGAATATTTTTATTTTCTCAGCAATTGATATTACTCTGTTTTATATTTTTACAGTCATATATTTAATTCTTCTTCTTTCAAGATTTTTTAAAAATACAATTGTAATTTACTTTTTTATTTTTTTAAGTATTGTTCCATTTTTTCAGCTTGTATACGAAGTTCTTCTTAATACACCGACAGCAGAAATCATGAATTTAATCATTTCTAAACCTCTTTATAACATAACTTTAAGCTGTGCACTTACGCCGATTTATATTTCAATTTTAAGAATCCTCGTTAACATAAATTCAAAGGAACATAAAAAACAGATATCAGGTGCAATTAAATCACGCTTTCCAAAATATTATGCGCTTATTCAGACAACAACAATTACAGCTTTTGTTCTTATCTTTTTAATTATCGGTTTTATTATCCGAAAAAGTTTTTACAAACGTTTTGATATGCTTAATATTTATGGTACCGTAAAAGAAGTTAATTTCAATCATTATCTAGTCGCAGATTATTATGACACCAATTATTATGGTGGAACAATCAGACAGATTTTAGTCGACACTCAAAAACTTCCGGCCCGTGTAGAAATTTTTGTTTCCGGACAGACAGACAACCCAGTATATTACACAACTTACTCTTACAAGCAGCTTAAAAATTCCAGCAAGGTTCAATTCATTCTTCCAGATTATCCGCCTTCCGACATCTCAATTTCATACACACCGGATAATTCCCTCGAAAGTACAATTGAAGTTTATGCTTACTATGACAAAGACATTTATTCTTCGGAATATATTCAAAATGAAATTCATTCAGAATCTGCAAGAAAAACTTACATTAAAGAAAAGCAGATAATAACAATCAGATCAAAAGCACAGGGCCAGAAATAAAATGGAAAAAGAAATTACAAAATGTTTTTTTCATGTAGACCTCGATGCTTTTTTTGCTTCTGTAGAACAGGTTGTTCATCCTGAATACAGAGGAAAACCAGTCATCATTTCTGGAGATCCGCATCAGAGACGAAATGTCGTTTCGACTGCATCTTATGAAGCAAGAAAATACGGAGTTCATTCCGCAATGCCTTCAAGTAAAGCATACGAACTTTGTCCTCAGGGAATTTTCGTCAACCCTGACATGAGGCTTTACTGCGAATATTCAGAAAAAGTAATGAGCATACTTTCAGAATTTTCTCCAGATGTACTGCAGCTTTCAATTGACGAAGCATGTCTTGATATGACAGGGACAGAAAAACTTTTTGGAACTCCGGAACAAGCTGCAGTAAAAATTAAAGACAGAGTTAAGAAAGATACCGGTCTTACAATTTCAATAGGAATCGCATCCAATTCTTATCTTGCAAAAATATGTTCAGAAGTAAAAAAGCCTGACGGACTTTTCAGAATAATGCCTGGAAATGAAGAAAATTTTATGCTTTCACTTCCCTTAAAAGATGTCTGGGGAATCGGCGAAAAAACACTTCAAAGACTGAATTCATGCGGTTTACGAACTGTAAGCGATATCAAAAAACATTCAAAAAATTTTTTATCAGGAATTTTTGGAGAAGCATCCGCATCTTTTTTATACAATGTAACACGCGGACTTGAACCAGAAAATTTCAGGACACCGCCAAAATCACATACACAAAGTATCGAAACAACATTTGAATACGACATCACAGACAGAAATGCGATTGAAACTGCAATACTATATCTTTCAAGTGAATTAATGGAAAAACTTCTGTCAGAAAATAAGACAAGTCTTACAGTTCAGATAAAACTCCGTTATGAAGATTTTACAACTGTCACTGCTCAATGCAAATACGAAACTCCTCTTCTCTGCAGCGATGACCTTTTTGAAAGAGCAATTTCAATCTTTGATAAAAAATATGAATTCGGTCGTGGAATAAGACTTCTGGGTATCGGAGTTCAGAATGTAATAAATCCGTCAGAAATCATTCAGCCTGAACTTTTTGAAAATGAAAATAAAAAAAAGCAGGCAGTAGAAAAAGCAATTCTAAACCTTGAGACAAAACATCCAACAATAAAAGTAAAAAAAGCAAGATTGTTTCAGGAAATTAAAACTGTCTTAATAGCTTTTTCACTTTTGTTTTTCTCTGCAAAAATATATTCACAAAATACTGCAGAACAAAACACACAGCCGCGTCCACAGGAAAAAAATACTTCACAATCACTTTCAGGAACTCTTTACGATCAGAACCAGCTTGAGCCAAAAGAAAAATCAGAAGGAACAACAATTTTTAAATATTCACCAGGTGACAAAGAAATTGAACTTAACGCAGACGGTTTCTGGAACATGAACCTTAAATCAACAGCTGTTGCGACATTCGGTTATGGAAAAGATTTTAACATTTCATGGGGAATACCGGTTTTTGAACAGGAAGTTGATTTTTCTCTCTGGTTTTTACTTAACAATCACTGGTATTTAAAAGGCGCCTTTGCTGATAAGTTCAATAAAAATACTTTTACAGCAGGATATTTTTCAGAAGACAATCTTGTAAAAGACTTTAAAATTTCAAACAGAAACATTGTATTTCCAGAAGATTATTCTTTAACAGATATCGGACGGTCAATTGGTGGCGGTGACAATCAGGCGCCTGGAGCAAGTATAAGTCTCTCAAATGAAAAATGGAAACTTGATGCGGCTGTCAGATATGACATGCTTTCTTTCTGTGATAAAACATTTTACGGAAAAAATGCCGTAACTAACATCAAGCTTTTTCCTCAAAACTTTTTAACAGGAACAATTTTCATATTGCCTGATTCAGACATTACAAGCCGCATTACTAATGTATATGTCGAATCTTCAAACGGAAACTATACAGACAGTGCAGGAAGAAAATATAAAAAAGTATCTTCAAATGATTACATAATTCTCCCGAACCAGAATAAAATTATTTTTTCTTCAGACGTCGGAACACAGACAAAATATGGAATCAAACCATGTATCATATTCGAATTTGAAACAGATGCCTATGCTCTTGTAAATTCTTCTCTTGGAACATTCGGAACAGCAGACTCTGCAGGAAATGGATATCTTGGAAAAATCCAGCAGTTTTTTGGAAGTAAATTAAAACAAAAACCTGATCTTTCAAAATATTCTTATGGTGCAAAAATAAATAACATTCCTTCTCCTGACAAAACAGGAACACAGACTGAAGGATTTTTTACAGTAATAAATTCAAAAACAATGCTTCTTGTTCAAAACTCGGCAGGTTTTTCTCCCTTTGCGGCAGCTTACAGATATGACGGTGGAATTTCAAACATTTCAGATGTTCAGGTTGCTTCAAATTCTACAGAACAGAAAAGTAAAATTTATTCAGCTGTAATTTCCGATGATACAGAACTTCTTAAAACAGATTTTTTAAATTCAAAAAGAACTTATGTCGATGTTTATAATCCGGATTACAGTTTTTCTTCTTCTGATCTTAACGGACAAAAAATTACATATTCATCACCAGAAGTAAACTTTCCTTTTGCCGATAGAAATCCGGGAGTATATCTTGGTTATGAATCAGCTAATGATGACTGCATCATGTTAAAAACAATTTCACAAAGTTCGAGAATTGATATTGGAACAAAAGCAGTTCCTGGAACTGTTAAAGTTTACAAAAATGGAATCGCAGATTCGAGTGCTAAATACAATGCGTCTTCGGGAGAAGTTACACTTTCAACAGGCGTTTCTGATACAGATAAATTATACATAATCTGGTATGAAGATACGACAGAAAACCAGTCAGGGCAGATTACTGGTGCTCTTGGTTTTAAATATGACATTCTTGAAAATCTTTTCTTTGACGCAGCTGCTGCAACACGATGGTCTCTTAATCCGGAATTAAGATATTCAGAAGAAAACAGAAAATCAAACGGATATGTTACATTATCATCAAAAGTTCAATATTCAGAAGAAAAGATGTCTTTATCAAATGTCATCGGTGCAACACTTGAAATTGAAGATGTAACAGGAAACTACAGAATTTCGGGAATGGATAATGAAAAGCCCGTAACAGCCTATTTAACTTCTGATGCCGGAAAAAATCTTCCAAAAGATTTCTGTCCATTCATTAATTCACGTCCAGGCGAAACAGACATTTCAACAGATCTGTCGCTTGTAAACAACTGTTCTGTAAATAGTTTTCCCGGAACTGCACAGCCGGAAATTTCCGGTTACTATGTTCCTGTTTCTTATAATTTTTCCCGAGAACCTTCTTTGACAAACGAAGTTTTATGGGCCTCAAACGCAATTTATATGCCTGCAAATACAGGGACACTCTCAAATTCTTCAATGTTCAGCCTTGCAGTAAAACTTACAGATGAATTTATTCAGCTTACAAAAGATGCAGAAACTGAAACAAAAATATATTTACAGCTTGGTGTAAGTTCTGAATCAGATTTCAAAACTGAAAACAAGGCAAGTATACCGACATGGAAAATTTATGATTCTGCCGTAACCCCATCTTATCCAGATGTAATGTTCCCAGTAAAAACAGATGTCACTGATATTATGGGACATCCAAAAGTTCAGACAGTGACCGTTGTTCTTTGCGATGAAGACCGTGCTGCAATAATGGAAAATTCAAATGCTAGAATCATTATTACAACAACAAAAAAACCTTCTTCTGCATGTACAGGTTCAATTTTAATCGGTCCTTATGAAACTGTATCAAACGGGATTTATGCAAAAGCTGACAAATCGATAACAGTAACAACAAATCAGATTAAACAGATAAATAAAGAATCTGATAAATTTAATAAAGATCCAAATTATTCTCAGAACATTTCATGGAATATCGAAAACTTTTCTTCACAGTCTGAACTTTCAAAAATAAAAGATTCCAAAATCAGAATGTATAAATATTTTAAAGAAGTCGACATTTCTTCTTATAAATCAATCGATCTTTATTTTGCATATAATGTCGGAACAGAAGATTCAATTCCGTCTCCAGTAACTCAGACAGATGACTACCCTTTTACAGTTATACTTGACCGCGAAGCACCTTCAATTGACGAAGACGGAGAAAAAGCAGTCGAATTAAAAATCAGGGCAAATGCACTTAAACAGTTTATCGAAAAAAGTGAAGCAGTAATTGGAAATGTAAATAAACTGCATCATCTTAAAATCAACAGAATAAACAGACAGGTTTCGATTGATGGAATTAATATCAACGATTGCATACTTTATGTTGACCAGAACGTAATACCGACAAGATTAAAAATTACAGCAGACACAATCTGCAAAACTCCGGTTGATTCAGAAAACAAAATTTACCGAAAAGGAAAAATCACTCTCGATGAATTTTTCCTTTCAGAAAGTTCACCAAAAATCGTATTACAGGATCAGATTAAAGTTAATCTTAAAAATGACGGCGATATTCTTGCAATAAAAAATTTCCCTTTAATTAAAGATGCAAAACTCAACGCAACAGGAGATTTTGTTTCCAATTTATATACAGACAAAGATTTTGAAAATAAAACTGGATTTGCTGCAAACGCTGATGCACAAGTTACTCTTGCAACAATAAAAATCGCAAACAAAATAGGACGCTCTTCGGAAACAAGAAATTACATAACAACAGCAGGTCATGAAATTTCAACTACTGTACCAGTTTTAAAATTTTTATCATTTGAAGAATCTTTTACCGAAAACAAAGATGAAAAAACTGCAGATAAATATAACAGCGCCGTATTGAATTTTTCAGCATTTAAAATTCCACTTACAATAAAAGGCTCTGCAAAATTAACTTCAGATTCATGGTCATTGACACAAGACATCAACGATTCAATTTCTTTTGAAGCAGGAAAAAAATTTAAATATAATTTTACAGCAGAGGCAAAAGCGTCTCAAAAGATAAACTCTTCTCAAAATAAAATTAAAACCGAAAATTATTTCGATACATGGCTTGATTCTACAAAAGAGCAGTTTTCATTTGGTTCACCTGACGCTTCAAAACGAATATTAAGTGCAAATGTTCAGAATAAATTCACTTTTCCATTCGCATCATTTGCACCGGAAATAAACTTTTCTCAAAATGGAACTTATACCTCATCAACACAGAATTTATACAGTGACACAACAGATTTTTCTTTTGTATTCCCATTTAAAATCAAAAATGTAAACATTTCATTTACTTATGACAAATCAGGCTCACTTATCCAGAATGTTTCAAAAGGCGGAACATACGAAACGGATATCACAAATATGTGTACATCAATGTCAAAACGGGACTGGTATTTTACAGCATTCCCTGTCTATGATTTAATCAGTGATGAACTTGCATCAAAAGTTTTAAAAACAATTCCCGGTGCAAAAAAACAGAATGATATGGCAGACGGACTTACAGCCCAGAGTTCCGGATATAATTCTAAATATGAAATAAGTTTTAAAAGACCGATTTTTGCCTCTAAATATGATCTCTTTGTTCCGACAATTGCTTCAGTTGCAGTAACAAGAGATATTACAACATCAGAAAACATTACAGATACGATTCAGACAAAGGCCTCTGTCGGTTACACCGCTATTGATATTTTTTCGCAAAAAGGAATATATCCGTTTCTCAAATGGTGCAAATCAGATGAATACAACCTGTCATTCCAGGCAGCACTCAAAATTCCAAAAAAATATCCGGATGAAATCAAACAGCTTTACAACATGTATTTACAGGCAAACTTTTACAAAACAGAAGAAGATGTATTCAGATCTGCATTTCAGTTCAGTTTTCAGGACACTGATAACTTTAACGGAAAAGCTACACTACTTTATGAACGGCAGAGTACCTTCTCCCCTGTTGTTGAATTTATAAAACTGTTTACAAAGAAAAAGGATTTTAATTCACTCAAAATGATAAGAACAAATTCATTGAACCTTTCATTCTCCTCAAGCCTTTTGTCTTCTACAAACGCAAAACTCAGACAATATCAAAGTATTGAACTGACACATCTTATTGAATATAAAATATTAAAACAGCTTTCCATAAATGCAAACATTGCATTAGGCTTTACACATACAAGAGACGAAATATGTTCTGCAAGCTGTACACTTGGTATTGGAGGAAAAATTACATTCTGATAAATCAAATGATTTCTTCAGCTATTTTAACGGAGAAAAATAACCTGTTTCATCACGACCGCTTCTGTTCATAACATAAGCTTCTATCTCTACAGGTAAAAACGCTCTGCCTAAATCAGTCGGTAAAACAGAAGTATAAGACATTACATAAAGTCCATTTGGAACATCAAGCATATCACGAACTACACAGGACAACCCCTGAGGTCTGTATACATAATAGCTTTTACCATTTGTATTTTCAGAAATATATTTAAGTTCCTGTTCCAGACCATTCTGTGAAAGCTGAATTACAGAAAAAGAAATTCCATTGTTATTCATATAAGATGTTAAATCTGAAAGTGAATAGCGGGCAAAAGATGAATCGTCAAGTTTTCCCTGTGTCATGAAAATAATTCCGCGTTTATGAGTTGCATTGATAAGTTCATTAGTTGCAAGACGGAGCGAAAGATCAAATGATGTTCTGTCAGAAATTCTTGATTTCAAAGCTTTTGCAGAAAATTTTTCAAGACCTTCCGGCTTTCCCTGATATTCTATTACCGGAATTTCTCCAGCACTGATCAGTGTAATATTTCCAACACCTTTCATATTTACGGCAATCTCGCGTACAGCAGAATTAAGAGGTTCAGAATAATCATTCATATACATTGAACGGTCAACGATAATTACAATATCTTCATTCTGGCTTTCAGACGCAGTTCCTTCAAATTTGAATTCTCCGCATGGACGTTTCTGTTCTGTAAGATAAAAATTTTCTGCTTTTAAACCTACAACATTCTGTCTTTTTCTGTTCTGAACTCTGACTTCAAGTTTAACTTCAGGAAAATTTTCTGCATCAACTCTTTCAATCTGAACAAAAAGGCCACCAAGCAGTTCAGACATTTTTGCCATGATATAAACTTCATTTGTCAAAAAATCACTTACGATAATATTTCCATTTTTATCAGGAACTGCACAGGTAATACGTGACGGAGCATTTCCGATGTAAGCATTTTCAAAAACAATTCCACTTCCGATTTCTACAGTACTTACATGTTTTTTATCAGAAACAATCAGATATCCGTCATAACATTTCATGCATTCAGGCATATCAAAAGTTTTTTCTTTACATAAAATATCACGGTAATTTCCGCTTAAATCAAATTCATAAATTGCACCAGTCACGCTGTCACATACAAAAATACTGTCACCGCTTACAGCAATTCCAGTAGGTCCTTTTAATCCGTCAAATCCCGTTGTTCTTGAACCAAAATTAAAAATTCCATTTCCATCTTTATCAAAAACCGTAATGCGAGAATTTCCAAAATCGCTTACATAAATATTTCCATTTTCATCCTGAGCTGCATACTGAGGTCCGACAAGTTCACCTATACCGCGGCCTTTTTTTCCAATGTACTTTTTAAAAAGTCCGTTTTTTTCAAGAACAGCAAGTCTGTCACCTGCACTTTCCGTAACTAAAAGTTCACCGCTCTCAAGTCTTGTAATATCAACAGGCCTGTCAAAACCTGTAAGCGGACCTGTCACTCTGTCAATGATTGTTCCGTTAATATTAAAAAGCAGAAGTTCATTTGAACCATAAGTCAGTACCCAGACAGTTCCGTCACTGTTCGGTAAAACCGAAATCGGCTGGCTGAACAGTAAAGTCTTTTCTTCATTTACGCCGGCAAAACTTCCAGCCTCCGTATATCTTGTTGTTCCAGTTTCTTCAATTCCTGTAACACGGCGCTCTCTGACCACTTCAATTCTGTTATCAAGAACAAGACCGCCATAACCATTCTCTTTTGCAAAATTCCACTGCTTTAACGCATTGCCTTCCATTCCGGCTCTGTAATATGCTTTTCCAAGCCAGTCGATGATAAGATTTTCTTCCGGTAAGTACGAGAGCGCCTTTTCAAACTGTAAAATCGCATCATTGAAAAGACCTCTGTAATACGACTGAACTCCACGGCGGAATTCCTCTTCTGCAAAACCAGCTTCTGCAGAACGAGTGTATTCTGAAGTTTTATTTACATCTTCAAAAAGATTTTTTGCGCTTAAATTATTTAATGTAAAAAAAGATAAAACAATTAAAAAAATAAATTTAGAAAAACTTTTTTTCATCATCATTTTGTATGATCAACCTCATCTAAAAGTTTCATATGTTCTTTGATTTCTTCATTATCAGGAAGTTTTTTTTCTGCTTTCTTTAAATACTTTCTTGCTTCTTTGTAAAGGCCGAGTCTGTAATAAACAAGTCCGAGTGAATCAAGGCATGCACCGCTTTCCGGATTGTAATCAACAGCTTTCTTGCAAAATCCAAGAGCCTGAGTCAGGTCACGGTTTTCTGTAGCAAGAACATATCCAAGTCCGTTCAATGCAGTCGAATTTTCAGGATCAACTTCAAGAGATTTTCTGTAATATTCAAGACATTTATCTGTATCTTTCTGTTCCCAGCTTACAAACGCAATCGCAGCATAAACGCTCGCAGTCTTATAACCAGTTTCAAGAAGTTTATTCAACTCAAAATCTGCAAGCCGCCGTCTTCCACTCAACGCATAAATTACAGCAAGCAGAAACCTGCACTGTAAAACACGATCAATCGAAGTACCGGAAGTTACAACCTGTTCAAGATACAAAAGTGCATCATCATATCTGTTCAACTTTGCATAGCAAAGACCGATGAAATACGCGAGTTCAATATTGTCGATTGAAGGATCTTCAGGAAGTCCCAGAAAAAAAGCGAGGGAATCAGAAAATTTATTCTGATTGTAAAGAGCAATCCCTTCCTTTAATAAGTTATTATCTGCCATATTTCCCACCGCTTTCTATTTTATAACGAAAACTTAATACTATCAAGGTTAAAACCGTCATCTGCCACAACCGGCTCGGCTAAAATCCTTGATATCGAAATACAGTCTTCTGAACAGGCATCAAAGTCCGAATATTTTCTTGATTTAGTTGAACCTGGTCCTCCCGAAAAAATACTCAAAACCTCAAATTCATTCTGCTCAATTTTTACTTTATCATGGATATACTCTCTAAAACATACATCTGTAAATTTAACACCATTAAATTTTGCAATTGAATAGGAATTTACATTTACAAAACATGCTTTATCCTGAGGCATGAGTCCGTCTCTTGTCACAACACACATTTTACAGAGCTGTTCAAGATTTTTCGAAACAAACTCAGAAAGCTCATCAAAATGCCAGTAAGAAAGATCATTCCACTTATCAGAAAATTCATCTTTAAGCTGCATGCTTACCGCAATTCCCGGGATTCCGCTTATTACAGCCTGACGCGCTGCCCCGCAGGTTCCACTGTAAGTAATATCATTTCCGATATTAAAACCTTTATTAATTCCTGAAACAACAGCATCAAACTTAAAATCAAAAACATCACTTTTACATGCAGTAATCACACAGTCTGCAGGAGATCCATTTAAAGTCCATTCGCTGTCATTGATTTTTTTTATTTCAAGAGGCTTTGTAAGGTGAATGGAATTTGAAGTTCCAGACTGATTTGCAGCCGGCGCCATAACATAAACTTCATGCCTTTTAGAAAGCCCCGCAATCAGAGAATTAATCCCCGGTTCACCATAACCGTCATCGTTTGTAATTAGTACTTTCATATAATCAAATTTCCAAATATAATCCAATAATTTTCCGCCACACGGAACAGTTCGCTACGCTGGTCGGGCTACGCCCGCCCCCTGAAGATAAAAATCCATATATTTTTTTTATTCAACTGATTTAATTTTTTGGGTGGCGACGTAGTCGCCACAGCGTTAGCGTACTCATCCGTGTGGCCACCCTTTTAATAATTTTTAATTAACTTACGAATTCCTTATCAAATGAGCGCCCTTTGCTGGTTTTACTTCGTATGTTTCCGGAGTAAATCCGAAAAGTCTTTCGTATTCAACAAGCTTTTTCATGTAAGTATCAACATCTTCTTTTCTGATAATTGCATAAAGACATCGTCCAAAACCTTTTCCTGTAATTCTTCCGCATGTAACAGGCTCACGGATAAATTCCAGTTTAGGTTCAAGTTCACTTACCCGCTTTAATATCCAGTCAATTTCCGGACACGAAAGTTTATACAGATCCCGAAGATTTTCATGACTCTGATTTACTGCTCTTGCAAAAGCCCCGAAATTTCCTTTCAGGATTGCTTCACGGCTGTCAAGAACATGCTGGTGTTCTTTTATGATGTAAAGAAGTTTTTTCTTTGTATCTTCTGTTACCTGAGAAAGCATTTCATTGATTTCTGTTGCGCTCTGTTCGTAAATCCAGCCGCCGTAAACAGTCTTTTTTCTTTCACGAAGGTCTCCAAGTACAAGAACATTTTCCGGTTCCTGAATTGAAGATTCATCCCAGATTGAAATGCGGGGAACTTTGGCATCAGTTAAGAATATCTTTTTATCCTTAAAGTCAAACGGAATATAATCATAAGTTGAAGTTGCGTGATCCGTAATGATAAGGTTTCCGGGTTTTGAATAGAGAGCCGCAAAATTATCTGCAATATAGTTTCCGGTATGCAGAAAAAGTTTATTTCCACGTTCGATAACCTGTAAAAGCTGCGCATCAGAACATGGAAGTTTTAAAAGCTGTCTTATTGCTATAGCCGTTCCAACCTTAATCGCAGTTGTAATTCCAAAACCTGCAGACGGCAGAATCTCTGAATAAACGCAGAAATCCATTCCCTTTACATCAAACCCGCCGGATGTAAAACCGTAAATCATTGCCTTTAAGTTATTAGCCCAGCGGTCTTCTTTTTTTACACGCAAAGTGGAAAGACTTGCTTTCTTTTCTTCTTTCATCTGATGAAAATAAAAATGCACAGTGGAATCTTCCCGAGCGGTAACCGAAATATAAACCGGAAGATTTACTGCCATAGAAACTGTCTTATCTTTACAAAACCATGAGTGTTCACCTAAAAGATGAAATCTTCCCGGAGTTTCTACTACAATTTTTGGTACTTCGCCGTATTGTTTTTTATGAATTGTAAAAATCTCTTTCATTCCCACACCCCAAAACTGTTTTTTGAAATAGTAATTAAATTATAACCTACGATTTCTAATAAAGCAAATTAATTGAAAAATTAGTTTTAAGACTATATAATGACATTCATAAACATAAAACCTTGATTTTTGAGAAAAAATATATGGAATTTTACAAAAAAGTCATCCTGGAACTGCTTTCTGCCGTTCTGTTCAGCGTCTCTATCCCAAATGAATACCTCATTTACGGCTCTGCATTCACAGGACTTTTTGCCCTTGTGCCGCACTTTACCGCACTGAAAAATTCCACTTCAATAAAAGAAAGCTGCATTCTCTGCTTTATCCAGTGCATTACGACACACCTTCTTTCAAGCTGGTGGCTAGGTCTTTTTGAAGGCTTTGCTCTTTTTACACTCGGAGCGTCTGCCATCGGGACAGGCCTCATACATTCTGTTTTTGGAATTTTTTTCTTTCTCCCGAAATACATTCATTCACTCAAAGCAGCCCCGGAAAACATCAGAATAAAAGTCTCAAATCCATGCTTTACCATAATCTGGTTCACTGCAGTCTATACAGTTTTCGAATTCGTAAAATGTACAGGCTTTCTGGCATACCCCTGGGGAACACTTCCGCTTGTCACTTACAACGCAAAATTCCTTTCACAGATTGTTGACCTTGCAGGAACAAGACTCATAACATTCATCTATTCTTTGTTTGCGGCCGGAGCTGCCGTATATTTTGACGAATGGAATAAAAACAGAAAAACAGTTGACTTTCAGCCTGCACTTGGGATTGCACTGATTTTTGCAGTTTCCGTTTTTTATGGAATTTTCCAGTACACGAAAGTCCGTATTCCTCAGAAATACATCAACACAGTTTTCATCCAGCAAAACGCCGACCCATGGAAAATGAAAGACGACAGACAGTCAATTCTTGTTTCAGAAGAGCTTACGGGAAAAGCTGTCTATGACATGCACAGAAAAGGCTTTAATCCTGATCTAATCGTATGGAGCGAAGGAATACTCCGTTTTCCGCTTCCGGAAGGAATGATACATTACAACTTTTTTCCGGAAGAGTCTCCTCTCTTAAATTTCATCAAGGAATATGAAGTTCCATTTATCATAGGCGGACCTTATTCATTAAATTTTGACAACCTTGAATTTTATAATTCCGCAATCGTATTCAACAAAGACGCATCATTAAAAGGCTATTACGCAAAAACACAGCTCGTACCGTTTGCAGAATACATTCCGTTCACTAAGTACAAAATCGTACAGACACTTCTCCTCAAACTTGCAGGCTTTGCACGAGGCTGGGTTCCCGGAAATGCTTATAAAACTTTTGATGTAGAATGTCAGAACGCAGATGGCAGCCGAGACAGTGCCCTCATAAGCATTCCAATCTGTTTTGAAGACGCATTCGGAGAATGCTGCCGAGGACTTAAAAAAGCAGGTTCTGAACTTTTCATAAACATAACTGACGATTCATGGAGCCTTACAAAATCTGCAGAATACCAGCACTATGTAATTTCATGGTTCCGTTCGATGGAATTCCGTACGACTCTTGTCCGTTCAACAAATTCAGGAGTTACTGCTGTTATTGACCCGAGTGGAAAAGTTCTTGCAGATCTGCCGCTTTTTGAAAAAAATTATCTCAACTTTGAAGTTCCATTGTACAGTAATACAAAAACCCTGTATTGCATCTTTGGTGAATGGCTTTCATTTATACTTGTAATATTTATAGCATTTTATACAATTTCCGCTATTTTATTTACAGAAAAATCACTGAAAAATACCCGTGCTGTATAGATATTTTTCACTTGACACAACAAATTTTCAGAAATTCCCAAAAATTCTCTTGTGTTTTCACATATAGTGCTGTAAAATAACAATAATTCATTTTTAACACTAGATATAAACAGGTAAAAAAAGTATGAGATGTCCTAATTGCGGCCATAACGATGACAAGGTTATCGAGTCGAGAACTCTTGGTGAAGGGGAAATCATCAGGAGGCGTCGTGAATGCCTGCAGTGCGGATTCCGTTTTACCAGTCACGAAAAAATTGAAGAAAAACCGTTTATGGTTGTTAAGCGCGATGACAGAAGGCAGCCTTTTGACAGAGACAAGCTTGCCAAAGGAATCGAGCGTGCTCTCGAAAAACGTCCTGTTGCGACGACAATGGTAGACCTTATTGTCTCCGAAATCGAAGACCAGGCATTCATGCAGGGACGGATTACGAGAGAAATTACAACATCTGAGCTTGGTGAACTCGTTTTACAGAGGCTCAATACAGTAGATAAAGTTGCATACATCAGGTTTGCATCAGTATACAAACACTTTGAAAACCTGGATGAATTTATCCAGGAAGTAAAAAAAATAGGAGGGGACCAGAAATGAGTGACCAATCAGTATTTCCTGAGTGGAAGAGCTTTCTCGGAACATCAAGCGATTCTGAAGCTCAAAAGTTCATTAAACAGGTCGTAAAAAGATCAGGAGCTGTCGTTGAATATGACAGGTCAAAAATTGAAAAAGCCATCGGTAAAGCAATCGAGGCTGTAGAAAAATTTCCAAATCCAGAAAAAGCTGCAAAACTTACAGACAGTGTAGAAGAAAAAATCAGACTTCTTCTCGCAGGTCGCCGTGCTCACTCAATTCCAGCAATCGAAGAAATTCAGGACCTTGTAGAAAATGCGCTCATCGAAAATCAGGAAGTTGAAATTGCAAAAGCATACATCCTTTACCGTGCACGTCACGAAGCTGTCCGCGATGCAAAAAACCTTATGGTCGACATCAACAAAACTATGGACGGATACCTCGGACAGAGCGACTGGCGTGTAAACGAAAACGCAAACGTAAACTTCTCACTCGGCGGACTTATCCTTCACAACTCAGGAACAATCACAGCCAACTACTGGCTTAACAATATCTACTCAAAAGAAGTTAAAGAAGCTCACAAGACAGCTGCATTCCATATCCACGACCTTTCAATGTTCTCAGGATACTGTGCAGGATGGTCTTTAAGACAACTTATCCAGGAAGGACTTGGAGGAGTTACAGACAAGATTACATCAAGCCCTGCAACTCACCTTTCAACACTCGTTAACCAGATCGTCAACTTTCTTGGAATCATGCAGAACGAATGGGCAGGAGCTCAGGCATTCTCATCTTTTGATACATACCTTGCTCCGTTTGTACGTGCAGACAAACTCAACGAAAAACAGGTACGCCAGTGCCTCCAGAGTTACATTTACGGTGTAAACACACCAAGCCGCTGGGGTTCACAGGCTCCGTTTACAAACATCACTCTTGACTGGGTTTGCCCTGAAGACCTTAAAAATAAAAAAGCAATCGTAGGCGGAAAAGAACAGGACTTTACTTACGGCGACTGCCAGAAAGAAATGGACCTCATCAACAAACTTTTCATCGAACTCATGATTGAAGGTGACGCAGAAGGAAGAGGATTTGCTTACCCTATTCCAACATACAACATCACAAAAGACTTCGACTGGGAATCAGAAAATGCAAAACTTCTTTTCACAATGACAGCTCAGTACGGAACTCCAAACTTCCAGAACTTCGTAAACTCAGACCTTAACCCGTCTGATGTACGTTCAATGTGCTGCCGTCTCCAGCTCGACAAGAGAGAACTCCGCCGCCGCGGTGGTGGACTTTTCGGTGCAGACGAATTTACAGGTTCACTTGGTGTTGTAACAATCAACATGCCTCAGATCGGATACCTTGCAAAAACAGAAGAAGCTTTCTACAGAAGACTCGACTATTTGATGGACCTCGCAAAAGAAAGCCTGTGTGCAAAAAGAAAAGTTATCCAGAAACTTTATGACGGCGGACTTTTCCCATATACAAAACGCTATCTCAAGACTCTCACAAACCACTTCAACACAATCGGTCTGTGTGGAATGAACGAATGCTGCCTTAACTTTCTCGGCGTAAATATCGCAGATCCAAAAGGAAAAGCATTTGCAGAAAAAGTATTGCAGCACATGAGAGAAAGAATGCAGGACTATCAGGAAGCAACAGGAGACCTCTTCAACCTCGAAGCAACTCCTGCAGAATCAACTTCTTACCGTCTTGCACGCCACGACAAAGAACAGTTCCCTGACATCATAACAAGCGGTGTCGACGAACCATATTATACAAACTCAAGCCAGCTTCCAGTTGACTACACAGCCGACGTATTCGAAGCTCTTGATCACCAGGAATCTCTCCAGACAAAATACACAGGAGGAACAATGTTCCATGTATTCATGGGAGAATCTATCAAAGACTGGAAGTCTTGCGGCGAGCTTATCAGAAACATCTCGCACAACTACAGAATTCCATTCTTTACAATTTCACCGACTTACTCAATCTGCCACATCCACGGCTATTTGAGCGGCCAGCAGTTTGAATGTCCAAAATGCAAGGCAGAACGTGAAATGGAACTCAGAAAACGTCTCGAAGAACTCGAAGCAGAAAAAAGAGTTCTTCTTGCAAAAAACGCATGAATGCAAAAAAAAGATTAAGGAAATAGAAAAGTAAGGACGATACTAAATATAGTGTACAACTATTGATAATTTATCAAATAAACACTATATTTAGACATCGGTCAAAGGGAGGAATAAAAAAGATTATGAAAACAGCTGAACGAACATTAAGCCAGATTGAAGCAGAAATTGCACAGGTACAGAACGAACTTTCAGACGTTCACGGAACACAGACAGAAGTTTATGCACGCATCGTAGGTTATTACCGTGCAGTACGCAACTGGAACAAAGGAAAAGCAGACGAATTCAAACACCGTAAAATGTTCACTTTAGAAGCTTCAAACCGTTTTGACGGAGCAATGCCAGAAAAACTCGTTGCTCAGGCAAAAGAAACTGTTAAAGCAGAAACAACAGCAGCAGCAGGCGAAATTGCTTCTTACGACATCTTCGTAAGAAAAACTTGCCCTAACTGTCCGCCTGTAAAAGCATACATGGCAAATATAAACCTTACAGGAAACATGATTGACGTAGACACAAAAGAGGGTCTTTCAGAAGCAGCCCTCAAAGGTGTTTTCGCAGCTCCTACTGTAATCGTTTATAACGCCGAACACAAAGAAATTGCCCGCGGCCACAACGTAGAAGAACTCACAGCAATCTTCGAACCAGCCGTAGCACTCGCATAACACAAAAAAAATCCTTTCCGAACCATAAAAGCCGCTAAACAGTACTTTTATCATTCCCGGAAAGGATTTTTTTTACCCTTTTCAAGGCCCGTTCATGACCCCAGACGAACTTTTGACCAAATCCCAAGGCGTCCTCGTAAAAACAACGCTCGTAGACTTTCCCCGGCATGTCGCCTCAACCTATTTTCTAAAAGGCTGCAATTTACGCTGCCCGTACTGCTACAATGTTGATTTAGTTACAGGGGGACAGTCCCCGGACCTTAAAAAAGACGATTTTAAAGCAGGGGGACAGTCCTCAAATACCGAAATCCAGTACACAACCCCGGTTCAGGTACTCGAACACCTCTATAAACGCCAGAATGTCATCAATGGACTCGTAATCTCAGGCGGAGAACCTCTTCTTAATCCTGTAACTCCGATTCTCATCGCACGTGCAAAATCAATGGGTTTTAAAATAAAGCTCGATACAAACGGCACATTACCAATGATGCTCGAAAGCCTCATCAAAAATCCAGAAACAAAGCCAGATTTTATTGCCATGGACTTAAAGACAAGCCCCGACCGCTACAAAACAGATATCCCGGTAACACAAAACTTTCAGAATGCAGACATTCCGGAACTTCTCAAATCCTCAATCGATATAATCAAAACACTTGGCCCGTCAAACTACGAAATTCGAACAGTACTCGTTCCGAATCTCGTAACAAAAACAGACATCGAAAAAATGGCAGCAATTCTTCCACACGACGCCTCATGGCAGTTTGCCCCATTCCGAAATGAAAACTGTCTAGATCCTCATTACAACGAAATTCCACCCTACCTCGACCGCGAGTTAAAAGAACTGGTTGAATTTGCAGAAAAAATTATTCCAGGTTCAGTTTTAAGATAATTTTAAAATTGGAAAAATCCCCGCATATTACACTTATCCGCAGATTTTTTTTATATATTTTGAATTTGAAATAATTTTGAAATAAAAATGAAATATTCTGAAATTTAAATTTCAAAAATATTTCATTTTGTAAAAAATCAAAAGTCACGGGGACTGTCCCCCTGCACTCATTTTCCCTCGGGGCCTGTCCCCCTGCACTCATTTTCCCTCGGGACCTGTCCCCCTGCGCAACTTCCCCATCCCTATCCATTTCTCCACACGCCTTCCCCGCCAGTACAAAAAAAAAGACGAAAACTTTCGTTTTCGTCTTTTTTAGCACCCATCGGGATTGAACCAATGACCATACGGATATGAGCCGTGCGCTCTACCAACTGAGCTAGGGTGCCATTTGATGTCTGTATACTATTAAATTAGAAAACTTTTGTCAAGTACGGTCACTTTTTAATCCGAATAAATCTTTAAAAGTTCTTTTTCCAAACATAGCCTTTTCTTCAGTCAAGAGAGCTTCCCACGGAATATTTTTTCTCACACCTCTTACCTTAAGTTCTGGATGCTGGTCAAGCCAGTCATATTTTAAAAGTCTGAACCGTAATCCGTTTGTACGTGCCAGTAATATTCCGCACATACCAGGCATAGTCATAAGGCAGACAACAGAAAGAACTAAAAGAACAAGGCTGTAAAGTTCCATAAAAATTGAAAAAGCAAAATTATCAAACAAAACTACAAAACACTTTTTAAAAGCCTTTTTCGGTCCCATCTTTAAAATCGATCTGAGCGGAACATACCATTGAACTGCCAGCATAACAATACAGACAAAAAGAAGCAGAATCATTCCAAGGGCAACACCATAAAAACTGTCCATATGAATATAAAGCGGAACTCCGATTACCGCACTCACAATTAAAAATCCAACAATAAGTCCAAACTTAAAATTTTCTCTGAACGCTTTTCCAATTTCACAGAAATATCCTGAAAATTTTACAGTTTCATTTTCAGAAATCGCCCTCGCATTTTCTCCAAATGCAGATTCAAAAACAATAATCAGGGCAATTCCAAAAATCAGCATGATATACATCAGCACAAGTGAAATCGGATTAAATGAAAATCCAAAAAGATATCCGACCAGAATAAGAGCCAGAACCAGAAGAGTCATGAGGTTCGGAACCACAATATTTCCTATATTTTCCCAACCATCCCAGAAATTTTTCTTAATAAAAAACCATATCATAACTTAATTTTATATTTTTTCCATGTTATAATCAATTATGCAGAATTCTGATACAAACATAATTTCAAAAATTTCCCACATCCATTCTTTATGTGCAGATTTTCTTCGGGTGGAACTTAACAAAACAGGTCTTCCAAATCTTGCTTCAAGTCACGGTTTTATCCTTTATTTACTTTCACAGAACAAAACACTTACAATGCGCGAAATCTCTCAGAAAATAAACCGTGACAAATCAACAACAACAGTTCTGATTAAAAAACTCGAATCCCTCGGCTACATTAAGACAGCTTCTTCTCCAGATGACAGCCGTATAAAACTTGTAAGCCTCACTCCCCAGGGAATAAGCTACAACGAAGCAACAGCATCTGTTTCAGAACGCCTCAAAAAAAACTTTTTCAATTCCCTTTCAGAATCCGAAATCAAAAACCTTGCTGTTACGCTTGATAAAATTTCAGAAAACTTCAGTTCCATAAACTGACTTTATGTCATACAGGCTATTTTTTACTTTACAGTTCCACAGAAACACTTTATAATATAGAAACTACAACGGAGGTTTCTTATGAAATTCAGAAAAGGAATTCTTTTTTTAATTCTTACAGGATTACTTTCACTTCCTGTATTTGCTCAGGATACAAAAGCAGACATCAGTTATATGTCAGCACCAATTTATAAAATTCTCGATTCAACAAATCATTATGTTGTAATGTATGGAAAATATGGTGCTCAGATCGGTACAGTCACAATCCCAAAAAAATGGGCTAAATGGCAGAAAGACACACCAAGAAAACTTACAATCAGAGAATTGCCAAGAAAAATGTCTCCTTACATTACAGTCGTAAAAAAAGACAATAACTTCTTAAAGGTAATGCTTACAGTTCCGACAGATCACAACAACAGAATCTGGGGAATTGCCGACAATTCAAAAGTCGACCAGTCAGAGCCTGATTCAATCGAACTTGAATTAAGATAAATATTTTTCAGACATTGACTGTAAAATACAGTCTTCAGATTTTAAAGACATAATTCAAAGTTTAATATGTACCTCTTTTACCGTTTGTCCGGTAAAAGGGGTATTTTTTTTGTCTGCTCTTTTTTTTAACTATATTGTGTTTTTCCATTAATTTTAATAACATACGAACTATGATTATCTTAGACGAAGAAAAAATTAATTCTTTCAAAACTTTTATCGAAAGTCACGAACAGTTTATTATTGCGGGTCATAAAGACCCTGACGGAGACTGCATTTCTTCTACACTCGGCGTTTCTTATATTCTTGAACATTTTGGAAAATCTTTCACTTTGTTAAACAACGGACCTTTTAAAAGATCAGAAATCAAACAGTACGGACAGATGTTTGTTCCCGAAATTCCATTCATGTCAAATGACGATGTTAAAAAAACAGGTTTCATTATTGTTGACTGCGGCGAAATACAGAGACTTGGAGAAATCGGCGATACAAAAGGTTATGACTTTTTTATTATTGACCATCATAAAACTTCTGCCCCTCTCGAAGGCTCTGTTTCAATAATCGATTCAACAAGTCCTGCCGCAAGCTGTCTTGTACAGATGCTTTATGAATCACTTGTAGGTCCACTTGATAAAAAAGCTGCAGATACACTTTTCTTCGGTTTATCAACTGATACAGGTTTTTTCAGATTTTTACGCGAAGACTCAGCAAACGTTTTTGAACTTACAGCACGACTTGTAAAAGCAGGTGCAAACCCGAACAAAATGTATGACAGAATAACTGGCGGTAAACCATATTCAACAAGAAAACTTCTTGCATCAACCCTCAACCACGCCGAAAGATACCTTAACGGAAAACTTGTCGTAGCTTACGAAACACTTGAAGATACAAAAAAATATGGTCAGGAAGGACGTGACAGCGATATGCTTTATCAGGCACTTCTTTCTTCAGAAGGTGTAGAAGCAGTTGTCTTTGTCCGCCAGGAAACAGAACACAGCTGTACTGCAGGTTTCAGAAGCCGTGATGAAATTGATGTAAGCATTGTTGCTTCTCACTTCGGCGGTGGCGGTCATAAAAATGCATCAGGCATGTCCCGCGACGGAAAACTTGAAACACTTATTCCAGAAATCGTAAAAGAATTTTCCAAAATTCTCTGATATAAACATTTTTATTTTACTTTGTATAAAAACTTGGCACACTTCTTGCTCCATAAGTATTGATATGTCTGGTATCAACGGGTATGGAGGAAGGAGTTTTTTTTATGACTGATATTAAACTGGATGAAATTCCACAGCTATTGAAGTCTAAAAAATTATCATTTGAAAAGGCTTGTCTTGCAGTCTACGAAATAATTTATCGCGAGCCGTTTACATTCGATCTTGCAGATTTTGATGAAGATGAAAGAAGTGATTTTCTTTTATTTTTTCTTCAAAAAAAGATTCCTGCACTGGTACAGAAATTTAATTCAGACATCACAACGTTTGGATGCTACGTCTACACGGTACTTAAAATGACAAAGCTTGATTACAAACAGAAGATTATTAAAAACAATAATAATCATAAAACATATATTCAGGAATCGATTCTTGACTATGATGAAATTCTTCGCCGTTCTCAGGAATCTGTTTACCCGGTATCTGAAACAAATCCGGAATACATTCCTCAGACAGAAGAAGAAAAAATTCCACAGCTTGTATATAAAAAATTTTTTAAATCTGAACATCACAGACTTTGTGTCGCAGAATCAAAAGAAAGAAAATTAAAACGCGGCATTCTTATTCTTGCATTAAAATCTGCATGGTACATAAATGACGACCAGATTAAAAAAGTTTCAAACTACTGTAAAATTTCAAGTGAAATAATTTCATCAACAATCTGTGAATTAAAAGCAGGCCTTATAAATAAAGCAATTCTCCGCGAAGAAATTCAGAATAACCGCGCCAAAGCATATTGCCTCATCAACAATTATGAAATGCAGTTAAAAAATTCAGGATCGTATGAAGGACTTCCAAAATTTACAAGACTTGAAAAACGACTTGAATTTCAAAAAAAGAATTTCATTCAGAAAAACAGACTTCTCCGTTCAGGCAGATGCAAAATTGCTCCGACGAATACCGAAATTGCAAAAGTAATCGGTGTTCCAAATTCAATCATTGCAAATGTTCTTTCAAGATTCAGAAAACTGGATCTTAATTTTAATGACAGAAAAATCTAAAAAAAATTACGGTGATTATATTTACTGTAGTCACCGTAATTAAAACCTTATTTCTATTTACTCTCTTTTATAT
>JAGHVB010000051.1 GCA_018064525.1 Candidatus Treponema merdequi
CCGTAGAAATCAATGTTTCCTTCAAAACAAACTGCTCCATATCCTAAAGCCTTGGCTTTCTCTAATGAGTAATCCAGAAGAATTTTACCATAGCCTTTTCTCTTGTATTCGTTTGCAATACAGATTGGACCCATGGTAAGGATTGGAAATGCAGTTCCGTCATACGTCTGGTCAAGGCACGCTTCGTTCTTCCTCCTTGACTCAGACGTTTGCCGGATTTTCATTTCATTCTAAATCCGGCATCATCCTTTGTGATCTGAGCTTTTACAAAAACGTTTTGTCCGATAATCTTACCGTCAACTTCCATGACAAATGCAAGTTCAGGAATATAATCAAGACAGTTTCGTAAATGATGCAGAACGTAATGTTCTGTGAAGCCATGTCTGTAAACATTCCAGAAAGACTCGCGGATGAGACTTTCTACAGCCAGATAATCGCGTTCTTCTTCAATGCGGATTGAATAATTGTTTATTGTAATCTCCAAATATTTGATTTTTGACCAACTACTATCCAGAAACTTCATCTGCTCATCAGTATGGAACCAGTGTTCTCCACCTTCCATTACAGTAACACTGGCACCAGTTTCTTTTGCAAACTGCTGAATTGTTTCAATTGACTGAAGATTATCCAGACTTCCGTAAAGGATTTCTGTAGGAACCTTCCACTGAAACTTATTGTTCCGGACATACTGCAGATATTCCCAGGTAAGATCATCACCAAAATCTACAGGAATGATTTTCTTCTCTTTAAGTTCTGCTTCAGTTGTTCCTGCCCAGCCAATCATATCAAGAATCAGACGCTCCATATTTACAATTGGTGAAATAAAATATGCCTTTGAAATAAACTTTTCAATTCCTGATACAAGTGAAAAATATGCTCCAAGGCTTACTGCAATTAAAGTGATGCTGCTGTATTGTTTTGAGAGTTCACTTACCTTTTCAAAGAATTCTGATTTTGCGTCCCATGGAGTATTAGATTTGTAATCGAATCCATAGATTTCTGCATCCGGGAAGAATTTCTTGTAGTATTCCCCTTCACCTGTATTTCCACCTTTCCCGTGGATGTATAGAATTAAGTTTTTCATTTTTTTATGAAATTCCATTTTATTTTACAATTTATTATTTTTATAACTTTCATTTATTTGTATTACGGAATTTTTACATTTAAGGAAGACTGAAACTAAAATCGGGTCAAAATCTTTTCCGGCACCTTCTTCGATTATCTCAAAGGCTCTTTCGTATGTCATTGGCTCTTTGTAGCAGCGTGGAGATACAAGTGCATCAAAAACATCGGCAACTGCCATGATTCGGGCACTTAACGGAATTGCATCCCCTGAAAGTCCTGACGGATAACCTTTTCCATTCCATTTTTCGTGATGATAAGTTGCGATTTCTATTGCAACTTTTATATAGTCTGCGTCATATTCATCACCAAAAATTTCATTTACAATTCTTCCACCTTCTGTTGTGTGAACTTTTATTAAATCGTATTCAAGATTAGTAAGCTTTCCTGGTTTCTTTAAAATTGTATCTGAAATTACAATTTTTCCAATATCATGAGTAGGAGCTGCTTTTTTTAAAAATTCTATAAATTGTGGTGTTATTATGTTTTTATAAAAGCCCTCTTTAAAACATTGAGTTGCTAAAAGTTCAACATAATCACGAGTTCGCTTTACATGTTCTCCAGTATCAACATCACGGTTTTCTACAAGATTTGAAAGACTGATGATTGTTCTGTCCTGAATTTTAATGATTTCCTTTTCTTTTTCTTTAATTTCTTTTTTGCTCAGAGAAAGTTCTTTATTTGAGTCATCAAGATTTTCAATCAGCTGTCTGTTTGAACTGAGAAAAATAATAAAGAATGCGAGTGTAAGACCTGCACATGTAAGTCCTATTCCATAATGTGTAAATTGAATTGCTTCTGCAACAAGTGGAATAAAAATGAATGAATAAAATCCGATTACATGTTTTTCACTTTTTCTTACAATCAGTGTAATCAAAAAGAATGATTCGAGATAAAAAATCATTTTTATTAAAATTGAAATAAAATATAAATCACCACGCTGATAAACATTATCCTTAGTTATAACAAAAAATATTGATTTTTTTACGAGGTCAGATGGTAAATAATATTCACATAAAATATTCAGGAATATAAAAATAATAAAAAGCCATGTCATGGCTCTGCAGATATTCCAGCAGATTTTTTTGTATTTATTTTCATATTGAAAAAATGCAATCAGATATTTTATATAAAAATAAAAAGCAAAAATTCCACTGATAAATAAAGCATAATTACTTAATGGAAGTGCAATAATTTTCCATGTGGAATCGGTTCCTTCTGAAATCCAGTTAATACCGTCGGAAAGGCAAAGCACTATGCATGTTAAAATCATATTTAACAGCCAGTGTTTATTGGAAGAAATGTTGTATTTAGCATTTATTAAAAGTGGCACAAGCATTATTCCACAGATTATAATACTGTAAATATCAAGTGCCAGATTTATATAATTTAACGAAACATTCATAGGATAACTCTCTTTCTATTAATTATACACTATGAAGTTCAAATAATAAAGATGAAAATTCTAATTGAATTTTGATAAATAGAATTTTTTATAAAATAAAGTTTTCAAATGGAAGTTCTTTTTCTTCTTTTGAACCTAAAAGTCCTGAGCGGAGTTCTGTAAACTTTACATCAGGATTTGTTTTTATTATCTGACTGAAAAATTCTTTATAGCTTTCACCATTATCAATCTGTCTGTATGGTAAAACAACTTCCTCTGCTGTTGATTTTAAGAATACTTTATATTCGTTAGTTTTATTTTTTCCAGATCTGTATGAATAATGCTGAATTTTTTCAATATCAGAAAAATCAACTTCCTGAGCTTCTGCATTTTTGCTTTTTTTATATACAAAATGCTTTTCATCATATTCAAGAGAAAAATTAAAACTTACAAATGAACAGAATACAATGAATAAAAATACTAATAATGCAAAAATAGATGTTCCTGAAAGTTTATTTCCAATACTTATAGTCAAAAACATTGTATATCCTATAATACAGATTCCTGTAAGACCAATTAAAAAAAGTACCACAGGTCCAACCTTACCCTTTTTAACTTTTTTCATTTCATTTTCCATTTTTTATATCTCCTTAAACCGGTTAAAGTTTTAATTTTATCCCTGCAGAAAAGAAAGCTTTTCGCAGATAAATTCACTTTTTTCTTTTAAGCCGATTTTACCTGTTTTTAATATTAGCATATTTGGTTTTGCAGAATCAAGTAAAACTGTATTAGAACTTTCTTTTATCAGGCGTAAAACTTTATCAACATTGATTGCGGAAACTTTTGAAAATTCCACATTTACAATTCCATTTTTTTCTTTGATGGAACTTATATTTAATTTTTTACAGATACAGCGGACTTCTGCAAGTGTTATAAGACTTATTACTTCATCTGGAATTGGTCCGAATCTGTCAAGAAGTTCAAGATAAATGCTGTCGAGTTCGTCCTTTGTCTGAACGGCTGCAATTTTTTTATAGATTTCCATTTTTGTCTGAGGACTTTTGACATAGGTTTCTGGAATGAAGCCTGTATATTCAAGTTCCATCAGAACTTCTGTTTCCGGTTTATATTCTTTTGTATTTGTTAAAATTGAAATTGCTTCGTTTAGAAGACGGAGATACATATCAAAACCGACAGAATATACATCACCTGACTGGTCGCGTCCCAAAAGATTTCCGGCTCCGCGAATTTCCATATCTTTCATCGCAATTTTAAAACCGCTTCCAAGTTCTGTAAAATCAGATATAACTTGAAGCCGCTTCATTGCAACTTCTGATAAAACTTTATTTTCAGGATAAAATAAATATGCGTATGCTTTTTTATCACTTCGGCCTACTCGACCTCGTAGCTGATAAAGCTGGCTTACACCATACATATCTGCGCGGTCTATGATGATTGTATTTACATTCGGAATGTCGATTCCATTTTCGATGATTGTTGTTGCAACAAGAACATGAAAGCCGCCCATTTTAAATCTTCTGAAAATATCATCAAGTTCATCTGATGTCATCTGTCCATGAGCTGTATCGATGAGCATTTCAGGAACAAGCCTTTCGAGCTTGATTCTTGTTTCTTCAAGTGTTTCGACTCTGTTGTGAAGATAGAAAACCTGTCCGCCTCTGTCGACTTCCGCTCTTATAGCACGGGCAATTTTATCATCGTTATAAGCATCGATTACAGTTTCGATCGGATGTCTGTTCTGAGGCGGTGTCGTCAAAAGACTCATATCACGAATTTTGAGAAGGCTCATGTGAAGTGTTCGTGGGATCGGAGTTGCAGAAAGCGCAAGTGAGTCAATGTTGTTCTTCATTACTTTGAGCCTTTCTTTGTCTTTTACACCAAAACGCTGTTCTTCATCAATCATCAGAAGTCCGAGATTTTTGAATTTTACATCATTCTGAATTATTCTGTGAGTTCCGACTAAAATATCGACTTCGCCTTTTTCAAGTTTTTCAAGAATTGTTTTCTGTTCTTTTTTTGAAACAAATCGTGACATCTGTGCAATTGTTACGGGAAAGTTTTTAAATCTTTCGATACATGTTTCGTAATGCTGTTCTGCAAGAATTGTTGTCGGTGCTAAAAATGCAACCTGTTTTCCGCCGAGAACAGCTTTAAAGGCTGCGCGCATTGCAATTTCTGTCTTTCCATATCCGACATCACCGCAGACAAGTCTGTCCATCGGAACAGGTTTTTCCATATCTTCTTTAATTTCTTTTGTAACAGCAATCTGATCTGGTGTATCTTCATAAGGAAATGCCGCTTCAAAAGCAATCTGCCATTCTGTATCTTTTGGAAAAGCAAAACCTGCACTCGCCTTTCTTCTTGAATATAAATCAATAAGTTTCTGAGCAATATCTTCTACTGCTTTTTTAACTTTGTTTTTTCGGTTTTCCCATGACTTTGAACCAATTGTGTCAATTCGCGGAGCATTTCCTTCGTTTCCGATATATTTCTGAACAAGATTAACCTGTTCAATCGGAACAAATGCAAATTCTTCTCCGGCATATTCAAGTTTGATGTAATCTCTTTCGTTTCCAGTTGATTTTACACGTTCGATTCCTTTAAAAATTCCGATTCCGTAATTAACATGAACAACATAATCTCCGGGATTTAAGTCGACGAATGTATCGATGACTGCACTTTTTACTTTTGTTAATGAATGTGGTACATGTTTCTTTCGTCCAAAGATTTCGTTTTCCTGAATGACGATTATTTTTAATTCTGGAATTGCAAAGCCGGATGATATTTCAAGTGGAATTAATTTAACTTTATTTTTTGCTGCATTTTCTGTAAAGTCTTTTAAGATTTCATTGATACGGAGATTCTGGTTTTCATTATTTGTAAAAATAAATATTTTCCAGTCTGCTTTCTGTAAATCTGAAATCTGTTCTTTTAAATAATTTATATTTCCAAAAAAACTTCGCGGCGGATCAAGTTCAATTTTTATTTTTGAATTACCATTAGAATTTTCTTCATCACGTTCTGTGTGGATGGATCTGAAATAAATTGATTTTTTATGTTGTTTTATTTTTTCCTCAAATGAAAAAAGAATCTTTTCTGGACTTAAAACAAGTTCTGTTGGACGAGCTTTTTTATAAAGACCGATATATTCACGGTTAAATGATTCTTTTGAATTCAGCTGTCTGTCAAAATCATAAAAGATGACTGCAGTATCTTCTGTTATATAATCCAATACACTGTAAGTTTTATCAAACAGAGCCGGATATAAAAGTTCTTCGCCTTCTGCTTCTTTTGATTCATCAAGTTTTATTAAAAGTTCTTCAAACTTTTTTGAAAGATTTACTTTATTACTTCCTGTTGCTTCTGTATATTCATCTGAAATTTTCTGATTTTCTGAAAATGTATTTTGTAAATTTTTTTCAAGCTGGTTGACTAAATCTGTATTCCATAAAATTTCTTTTGATGGTGTAACTGTAATTTTATCTACAGCTTCAATTGTTGCCTGGTTTTCTACTGAGAAAGTTTTAATAGTCTCGATTGTATCAAAATCAAAAACAATTCGATAAGGATTTTCTTCTGATCCAAGAAATATATCAAGAACTTCTCCACGTAATGTAAATTCTCCCGGAACACTTACTTTTGGTACTCTGACAAATCCCGCTTTGGAAAGTTTTTCTGCAATTTCGATTGTATCAAGGTTCTGACCTCTGCAAAGTTCAAATGTATTTTTTCTGATATATTCAGGTGGTGGAACCGGTGTTAAAAATGCGCGTTCATTCATTATGAAGATTCGTGGTTTTTTGTCTTTGATCTTACGTTCATCATGAAAAGCAAGTTTTGAAAGTGCACCTGCTCTTTTTAAAAAGACTGCACTGCCGACAGAACATGCTCTGTAAGGAACAGCTCCCCACCATGGAAGTGAAATTATTTCAAAACTGTCAGAAAAGGCATTCAGGTCAGAAAGTACAGTCTGTTCATCTTTATCAGTTGGAACGACTATAAGAATATCAAGAGAAACTGGTTTTTCATCTTTGACATTTTTTTGTGAGGAAAGATATTGAATCTGTGAGATATATTTATTTTTTGTGGAATTAATTAATGAATTTATGATAATTCCATTAAAGCTTCCGTGTGAACCTTCAATTTCTACCGGATAATTATACTTTACATCTGTTAAGTTAAGCGAAAGATCCTTCAGAACATTCCACTTATTTATTGCATCTAAAAATGAATTTGATAATAATGTATTCATTAAAATTGTCCGATAATATATTAGTGAGGTAAAAATTTTGAAAAAAATTATTTATATATTTATAGCATTTTTTGCTTTTTTTGCACATACACTTTTTGCACAAAGTGTAATACCTTCTTCGAATATTCCCAATTATGACAATGCTCAGGTAACAATTAAATTTTATGACAGAACAATGTATTATCCTGACAGTGTAAAAGAAAATCCTGTTTATGTTCATATTACAATCTGTAATAAAGGCAATGAAACATTAAGATTTAAACTTGCTGATGACAGAATGTTCAGTGCAGATTTTAATGCATTTAATGTTAAAAATGTCGGACTTGATCAGACTGTAGAAATAGTAAGAAAAAGAACGACAAATCAGTATGTTTATTTTCGTGAAATTGCACTTGAAACCGGTGAAGAATATTCCTTTGTAGAAAATGTAAAAGATTATCTTCAGTTCACAGAACCTTCAATTTATTACCTCGAATTAAGTTTTTATCCTGAACTTTATAAATCAAAATACATTGAATTAAAATCAAACAGACTTACGCTAGAAATCAGACCTTCTCCGTCTGCATCTTCTTCAAACTTTATTCCTGTACAGTCACAGACAGCACAGATTTTACAGCCACAGCCTATTTCTCCGGATAAAGTTGTTGAACAGACAATCGTTGCACGCCAGAAATCTTTGTGGGACCAGTTCTTCCTTTATTTCGATCTTGAAACAATGTTAAAAAAAGATGACTTAAGAAAAAGAAAATATCAGAGCGCATCAAGTAAAGAATGTGCACAGATGCTTTATGACTTCAAGACAAATCTTATGGCAGAAAGAATTGATACTGATATTGTTGCAATTCCTGAAAGATTTGAAATAACTAAGACAACTTATACTGCAACAGAAGGAAAAGTTATAGTTCTTGAGTGGTTTAAGAATCAGAATTTTTATGAGAAAAAACAATATACATATTTTGTTCAGGAACGTGACGGAATATGGCAGATTTATGATTATACAGTTGATAATCTGGGGACAGAATGAAAGCTCTTTTAATTGCTGACGATGATATCGTAATAAATAAAATTAAATCAAAGCTTATTGATGACGGGTTTGATGTAATTACTTACAAATGGCTTGTAAAAGCACTTGATAATGTAGAAGAAATTTCTCCTGAAGTTATTATCATCAGTGCATCAAGTTATCCCCGCCACTGGAAAACTCTTGTTCAGTTTGTACAAAGCGGTATTGAAGGATTTATTCCAAAAATAATTCTTTATTGTGAAAGAGAATTTGATGAAGATGATGTTAAAAAATCAGAAGTTCTTAATATTACCGGTATTTTTAATTCTATTGATGAAGAAGGTTTATCAGAATTATCTGACATTCTTGCAAATAAAGATTCAAAAAACTGTTCATTGATTTTTACAAATCCAAAAAATGGAGTTTTTGTTACAGGTAAAGTTTCTAAATTTGAAGATAATGTAATTTCGTTTATTCCTGATACCCCTTCTTACATTTCTTCACTTTCAGAAGACGAAGAAATTTTACAGGCAACTCTTAAAAATAAAAATTCTATTAAATATATAAGTGCAAAAATTATTTCAAAAACTAATAATAATTCAAAAATTAAGATTCAGGTTATTTAAGAATAATGAAAAAAGAAGCTAAATTTTTTTGTGAAAACTGTGGAGAAGAAGTTGCTCAGAATGCCCGCTTTTGTAAAAAATGCGGACGCTTTTTTTCATCTGTAAGATGTCCAAAGTGTGGTAAAGTCGGCTCTGCTCACGCTTTTTCAAAAGGATGTCCTCAGTGTGGTTATGCAGAAAAACCTTCTGGAAAATCAAAAGAGAAACAGTCAGAAAATGAAAATTCAAATTTAAAAAATCATTTTTATTTTCATAAACCGAAAAACACTTTTATAAATTCATCAAAAAAGAAAAATTATTCAGGCTCTTCCCTTCCTATATGGATCTATGGAATTACTTTTTCACTTCTGATTGTAATGATTGTATTATTTATGAGATGTTCATATTAATTTTTTAATCGTATTAATATGTAATGCGGTCTGATTGCAAAAAAAATCCAAATTTGATAATATATTGGTGTTAGCCCGAATGGTGAAATTGGTAGACACGCCAGCTTCAGGTGCTGGTGAGAGCAATCTCGTAGGAGTTCAAGTCTCCTTCCGGGCATATATAATTTCTAAACTGTAAACCCGTTGCTGAAAAATGAAAATCATTTTCTGGCTGCGGGTTATATTTTTTATCACCTTTTATGCAAAGACCACACCATGCAAGATGACATCTTACCTGATGTCTGAAACCATTTGTAATTTTACAGACAGCTTCGTAATAATTTTCTTTTCTTATAATTTTAATTTCTGTTTCATAAAGTCTGTTTCCGGCTTTTTTTAATGCTGCTTTTCCGCTGTTAATATCAACAGGTCGGACTTCTTTTCTTCCCGTTCCAAAAGGCCTGAAATAACTTTTTTGATTAAAAGAGACAGACTCATTGATTTTAAGTTTTTTGATTAATTCTGAATTTTCACAATATGAAAATCCTTCTTTTAATTCCTTTATATTTTCAAAAAAATCACATTTTGCATGATACGTTTTAATAAAATTATTGTTCTGCTGTTCTGAAATTATGAAATTATAAAAATTCTGGTCTGAAGCAATAAGTAAAAGTCCGTCTGTTTCTGTATCAATTCTGTGAACAAGTCCATATTCGATTTCTTTTTTACCTTTTACATTTTTTATGGCGGTAAATTTTTCGGCAGTAAAAGATAAAGCATTATTTAAATCATCATTAGCAAGAGGTGCACTTGGAATTCCTTTCGGTTTATAAATTAATACAAAAGGTTCTGTTTCAGTCGGTTCGTGAAGAATATTTATTTTATTTATATCGATATTGTTATAAATCATAATATTTGCAGATTAAAATTTCTTTAATTTTTTTGGAAGTTCCGGAATTTCTTTATTATATTTTTCTTTTAGTATTTTTATTACCTTATAAAATCTTTCTGGTACAGCAGCTTTAAATCTTACATAATTTTTAGAATTTAAAAGTTTTATATCAATCTGTCTTGAATGAAGCATTAAAGTTGAATCTTTAAAAATTTCATCGGTTTTACCATAAATTGGATCCCCGAGAATCGGGCAGCCAAGATATTTCATATGAACTCTAATCTGATGAGTTCTTCCTGTTTTTAATCTTACTCTGATTAACGAATAATTTCCATAATAAGAAATTACACGGTATAAAGTTCTTGCAAATTTCCCTTCTGTTGTGTTTACCGCTGCCTTATATTTTTTTCTGTCTTTTGGATCTCTTATAATCTGTGTCTGAATATCACCGGCGCTTGCAGGCGGTCTTCCTTTTGTTATGAGAATATATTCTTTGTGAAGATTATGATGCAGAAACTGTTCTGAGAGCCATTCATGAGCCTGTGGATTTTTTGCGGTAATTATAATTCCAGAAGTATCTTTATCAAGTCTGTGAACAATACCTGGCCTTCTGTTTGCAAGTATTTTCTGTGTATCTTCCGAATCATCAAGTTCTTTTATTGCATCCCTTCCCCAGTGATACAGAAGTGCATTTACCAAAGTCCCTGTCCAGTTTCCGGCGGCAGGATGCGTAACCATTCCCTGCTCTTTATTTATGACAGTTACATTTTCATCTTCATAAATTATGTTAAGTGGAATTTTTTCAGGCGAGATATCAGTCGGAATGTTTTCATCCCATTGAATATCAATAATGTCTCCTGCTTTTACTTTTTGTGAAAGCTTGGCATTTTTTTCATTTATTAAAATTTCAGTAGCACAGGCTTTTAACTGAGAACGGTTAAAACCTTTATCAAGTGAGGCAATATATTTATCAAGTCGTTCTGATTTTGTAAAATCATCTGGTACTTTATGATTAAAAAACGGCACTTTCTATATTTCCAAAAAGATATTCTTTTTCTCGTTTATATTTTTGAGGAATCGGATAAATATTTATTTCATTATTTATCGTTGTAATTTTTATATTTGACTGCAGATTTTCGGTTTTTTTATTTTTGTTTATTCCATCACGGATCAGATTAATTGCAAGATTTGTAACCCCGATACCAAGAGAAATCATAGATGCTGTTACGATAATACCGATCTGTTCATCTTTTGAATAAGAACCTTCTTTTGTAAAAGGATTTACAAAGTAAGATCCGTCAAAATTATGAGTTGCAAGATTATAGAAAGAATAACCGAGTGTTACACCGATTGTTACAAAAGGCATTGAGCCGAGAGTTATGATTTCTGTTCTTCTTACATGTTTTAACCATGAAGGAATTTCTTTATCTCCATAAGGAACAGGTTCTTCTGAAGATTGACAAAAAATGTTTTGAGAAAAAATTGAAAATATTAAAGTTAAGATTAAAAATATTTTTTTCATTTTAATAATTTCTTGGTCCGAAAATACTTGTTCCGACTCTTACCATAGTAGAACCTTCTTCGATTGCAATTTCAAAATCATTGGACATACCCATCGAAAGTTCACTTAAATCAAATTGCGGAAATTCTTTTAAAAATCTGTCACGACATTCACGAAGGCTTTTAAAAGATTTTCTTATTAAATCTTTATCTTCTGTAAATGGTGCCATTGTCATAAAACCGCGTGGAATAATATGCGGATATCTGTTTTCTGAAAACAGTATAAGAGCTTCTTTTATTTTTTCCGGACTTTCAAAACCAGACTTTGATTCTTCTCCTGTATGAAGTTCAAACAGAATGGAAATTTTTTTATCAAGTTTTGCACATTGTTTTTCAATTTCATCAAGAAGCTCAATCCTATCTGCAGATTCAATGCAAGATGCAATTTTTACTGCATCTTTAACTTTATTTCGCTGGAGTGAACCGATTATATGAAGTTCAACATTCTGACTTTTTTCTGCATAATCAGAATTCTGCAGATTTATTAAATCAGAAAATTTTTCTTTTGCTTCCTGAACTCTGTTTTCACCAAAAAGAAACTGGCCGGCGTTTATGGCTTCGTTGATTTCATTTAACGGATGAAATTTACTTACAGCAACCAGTTTTACTTCATTTCTGTCTCTTCCTGATTTTATGCATGCATCATCTATCTGAGATAATATTTTTTCAAGATTATTTTTAATATTCATAAATAAAGCCTAATTTAATAAATAAATATTTACTTGTTTATTATATCTTTATTGATGATATCAGACAATATAAGCATCTGTTCAAGAGTTAAAACTTCGGCTCTTGATTTATTATCAATTTTTGCTTTATCAAGAGCATAATCTGCATTTTCAGAAGATGATAAAAACTGTGTAAGATTGTTTTTTACAGTTTTTCTTCTTGCAGAAAATAATGCCCGCTGCATTTTACAGAAAAGTTTTGGATTTTCACAACCAGGAAAATCTGATTTTTTAGTAAGTAAAACAGCTCTTGAATCTACATTAGGCTTTGGCCAGAAATTTGCACCTGATAAATCTACAATATTTGTAATATCATAAGCCCATGAACAGAGAACACTGAAAGAAGAATAATCATCACTTCCTGGAGATGCATTCATTCTTTTTGCAACTTCTTTTTGAATTGTAAAAACACATTTTTCAAAACGGATATTATTTTCAATTGTGTCAGCAATCAAAGTTGCTGCAATATTATACGGAAGATTTCCGAAAAATCTGTCCGGAACTTCTTTTTTTGTTTTTTCTTTGAATTCAGAAAGTTCTTTTTTCCATGTTTTAAGGACATCACCTTCTACAAGAGAAAATTTTCCTTTTTGAGAATATGGTTCAAAAAATTCATTTACACAATCTGCAAAACCATGATCAATTTCAAATACTGTAAGAGAAGCATTTCTTGATAAAATTTCGTCTGTCATACAGCCAAGGCCCGGACCGACTTCCCAGACATCTGTATTTTCAGAAACATCAAGAGAATCTATGATTTTTTTTCTTGCGTCCTGATTTATTAAAAAGTTCTGTCCGAATTTTTTCTGCATTGCAAGTCCTCTTGAATCAAGAAAACTTTTCAGACTCTGTGCACTGTTATAATCTGGATGAGAAAGCATTTAACTAAAATCCTTATAAAAAAATGAATGAAATCAATTAAATATGTTTTGAAATCCATTCAATAATATCATCATGAACAATTTCAGAATTTGTTTCATTTAATGTTTCGTGTCTGTAGTCAATATAATATTTAGCATTAACATCAGACATACCGTTTTTCTGATAGATTGAACAGAGATTTTTTACAGTTTTTGTATATACCCCTACAGGATCTTCTGTTCCTGTAACAAAAAGAACTGGAAGCGAAGCAGGAATTTTTTTCATATTTGATTTTTTATGAATTGATTTTAACATTCTGAACATTTCATGATAAAATTCAGTTGTCATTTTAAAGCCACACCACTGGTCAGCTTTGTACATTTCAATATTCATTTTATTATGAGAAAGCCAGTCGTAAGGCTCAGAACCTTTCGGAAGTTTTTTTGAATAACCTCCAAATGCGATAGAATCAATTATGTTTGAAATTCTTTTTTTCTGACCGGCAAGATATAAAAGTTTTGCAAGGAATAAACCTGATGATGCACCAATGTTATCAGGTCCTCTTGTTCCACTTAAAATACAGCCGTCAATTGAATTACCATATTTTTCGATGAAACTTTGTGCAATCATTGATCCCCATGAATGACCTAAAAGAATTACTTTTTTTGAAGGGAAATCTTTTTTTATCTGTTCAACAACTTCATAAAGATCATCTCTTGTTTTTTCAAAACCTTTTTTATCAGAAAGATATCCAAATCCAGGTTCACCATTTTCCTTTTGATTTTGAGCAGTCTTTCCATGACCACGATGATCATGTGCACTGACAATAAAACCGGCATCAGCAAAAATTGAAGCTGTTCTGTCATAGCGGAGACCGTGTTCTGCCATTCCATGTGAAATAACGATTATTCCTTTTGCTTCGTCATCTGGAATCCATCGGTTTATGTTAATCTGAGTTCCGTCTGCCATAGTCTGAAAAAAAGTCTTTGTTGTCATATTGAATATACCTCTGAATTTTTATCAAAAATACTCCAAAAAAAAGAATAAATCTGATATACTTTTTGTTAAATATGCATACTATTATAACAGATAAAATGGTTTTTGGGGGAAATTGTTTAACAAAAATTGAAGGAAAAAATGTGTTTGTTCCTTTTGCAATTCCCGGTGAAAAACTTGATATTGAAATTACAGAAACAAAAAAAGATTTTGATACAGCACAAATTAAAGAAATCGTAGAAAAATCTCCTTACAGAATAGAACCTGTCTGCCCGTATTATAAAAAATGCGGCGGCTGTAATCTGATGCATATTGATTATGATTATCAGGTGGAACTTCGTAAAACTATTTTACAGAATTGTTTTGAAAGGAATCAGATTGAAGTTTCTGAAATAAAAGTTGTTAAAGGAAGCCCTCTTGCTTACAGGGCAAGATTTCAGCTTCATGACGGTTCTCTCGAAGAAAAAAAATCAAATGATAAAGTTTTCATTAAAAGTTGTGCAGTAGCAGAAGAAAGCATAAACAGCTATCTTCAGAAAACAGAACCAAAAGACAGGCCCTCTGGCCGTTCTCACCTTTTTGGCTCAAAATATTCTGATCCTTCATTTCTTATAACAATTCCAGAAAATAAGAAAACTCAGGTTCCTCAGAATAAAAAATTAAAACATTACATTAAACCAAAATATGAAGGCAACATTATAAATCCAGAAACAATGTGCACTGTAAACATTCTTGGAAAAAAGATTTCTTTTGATGTTCAGGGATTTTTTCAGTCAAATCTTGAAGTTCTTGAAAAATCAATAGAAATAATTACTAAAAATCTGTCCGGGAAAAATGTTCTTGATATGTATTCTGGGGTCGGAACATTTTCTGTTTTTCTGTCAGAATGTTTTGAAAAAGTCTATCTTGTGGAACATAACAGAGCGGCAATCGTTTTTGCAGAACAGAATCTTGCCGGAAAAAATCATGAATCTTATGGAATAAGCGGTGCAAAATGGGTTAAAGAAAATTCATCTTCAATTTTGAATAAAATCGGGAATTTTGATGCTGCTGTCATAGATCCGCCACGTTCAGGAATGGAAAAAGAAGTTCTTGATTTTATCTGTAAAACAAAGCCTCCTGTATTAAGAGTAGTTTCATGTGATCCTGCAACAAATGCAAGAGATATAAAAGTGCTTTTGGACAACGGTTATGTTTTAAAAGAACTTTATCTTCTCGATTTTTATCCCCAGACAAGTCATATTGAAAGCCTGGCATTTTTAGAGTTAAAATAGTGTCTGATAATTCATACAAGTTTAGAATATTTCTAGGATTCTTGATTTTCTTTTTCTCATTTAACGCGGGGACTGTCCCCGTGTCATTATCAGAAAGATCCTCTTTTTTAGTGACTTCTGGCTCTCCTTCTTTACCGCCTGTTAAAACCGACTTCGGCTACATTTTTGCAGAAGACAACCGTTTTTTATGTGCCTGTTCAAAATCAGGACAGAATCTCTGGCTTGTCCATACCGGAAAAATCAATTCATTTTCTGTTAATGATTCAGGTTTTACTTTTGTAATTACACAGGGCGGAGATCTTATTCTCATTAATCCGTCCGGAAAAGTTTTATGGAGAAAATATACACAGTTTGTTCCAAAAAATGTCCCTGTCTGCACTTCCGAAGGCCGTGTTTATGTTTCTTCAGAAGATACAGTTTCTGCATTCGGACTTGGTTCAATTTATAAATGGTCTGTAACGACTCCTCTACAGACCGATGTTCCTCCCGTACTGATGAATGACCAGAGTCTGTTGATTTTTATCCAGAATGAAAATCAATCTATAACACAGGCTGAACGCTTTTCTATGTATGGAAAAAAAATCGAAGAAATCACATTTAATGGAAAACTGATTAAAAGTTTTTCTACTTCTGATCAGATTTTTCTTCTTTTTGAAGATGGAACCATAAAAGCCATAAATGTTAAAAATAATGCAAATATTATTTCAAAAATTGATGTTCTGTGGGAAAATTCAAAGATAAAATCTGATTTTAACACAAAAATTCTAAGAATAAATTCAGAAAAAACAGCTTTTATAATTCCATCAAAAAAAATTCTAATAATTGAAAATAATTCAGGAAAAATTCTGAATAAAATCAATATTTCAGAAATTAAAAATGATATTTTTTATGCTGATTTATTTAATGACTGCTTTTTTCTGATGGATGATTCAATCTGTGCTTTATATTCTCAGGATGGAAATTTATTAAATTGTTTTGATATAACAAAAATCAGAAAAAAATATCCATATAAATATGCTCTTTTGCACAATGACGGTAAACTGCATTTATTTTCAGAAGACTGGACAATCAATATATTCAACCTTTTTTCTCAAAATAACGAAAAAAAAGATTCTGAAAAAAATCAATTTAATTACATTATTCCCTATAAAGATAATATTTCATTTAATTATACCAAAAATCCTGTAATTCAGGATTTTTCTAAAATAAGCCCAAACTTACAGAATTCAGGTTATGCAGAACAGGAAATTGAAATTACAAAATACTGCCTTTCTGTTATTGATAATAAACTTAATAAAAATACTACGGTTGAGAGAAATTTTTCCTATTCAGATCAGATAATAAATGAATTTTCACCTTCTTATTATGACAGCCTTTTTAAATTATGTACCGTAATGCAGAATTCTACATTACAGGAAAAATTTATAGAAATTTTCAATAATGAAACTGATTCTCTTATTTTATCAAAAGCTCTTGAAGCAGCTTCTTTTTACCCTTATGATCCTGATTTAAAAATGCTCAAATCTCTTGAAAAACTCATAAGAAATACAAATCCCAAAGAAAAATTAATTTTAAAAAATGCTGCATTTCTTGTATATGAAATAAGTCAGTTTATGGGAAAGCCTTCGTTCTGTGCTTATGGAAAACATATATTGAGTGATCTTTTCAGACCTCAATATGATGTCAAATTAAAAGAATTTGTACGTTCACTTTATCAAAAACTTGCCGATACTAAATAGAGATGTTATAATTTTAAATATTATTTTATCAGGGAATCTGTTATGAAATTATCTGAATTTGTTAAAAAAATCTTTTGTTTATCGTCAGCTTTTATTTTTTCTGCAATTGCATTTGCTGTAGAAGTAGATACTTCTGAACTGTTATCTGTAGAAAATACAATTGTTTTTGAAAATTATACAGGTCCTCACAGTGTCGTAGACTCTCTTGATGATATTAAAGGAATTGGAACAAATCTTGCTGATAATTTTATAAAAGATGCAGACGGAACTTATGGAAATACGGAAAAATATTATGTAATTCATTGTGTAGACGAAACAAACGATGAATTACTTGATGCAGATATTTTTATTATTGGAGAAAATGCTCAGGTTGATCATATCAGAAACCTCCGTCATATTATTTCCTCCTATTTAACAAAAGCGTATGGATATGAATATGATGATGCCTACACTATCGCAACATTTGTAACAGTCTACAATGCAGTTTACAGAAAAAATATTGATTATTTTACTTCAAAATATAAAGAAGCCGTAACTAAAAATCTTACTCCGGAAAAAGCCGGAATTTCAGTTTCATATAAAGAATGGGCTGCTCAGACACAGATTGTAATTCCACTTGCTGACTTAAACGGTGGATTAAGTACGATTGATACTTCTGTAATCAGTGATAAGAATGTTGTTTCTTCAATGCAGGAAGAAGATGACATGGGAATTGATGAAAGAAAAAATATGGTTGAAATCAAAGAACGCGAAGCTGACACTGCAGAAGAAAAAGCAAAGGAAGCCCAGCAAGAAGCACGTAGAGATGAAGATGAATTAAAACAAGACAGAAAAGAACTTGAAGAAAGCCAGAAAGAAACTTCAGTAAAAGAAAAAAAGGCAGAAGAATCTCAGAAAAAAGCTGATGAACTTTCAAAAAAAGCTGCCGAAAATCCTGACGATAAAAAATTACAGAAAGAAGCACAGGATGCAAAAAAGCAGGCAGAAAAAGATAAAAAAGAAGCTTTAGATTCAAAAGTAAAAACAGAAGAAAAGAAAAAGAAAGTTGAAGAAAAATCAAAAAAGGTAGAAAAATCAAAAACAGAAGCTCAGAAACAGCAGACTAAAGCTGATAAAAAACAGACAGAAGCCATAACAGAAAGAAAAGAAATTGCAAAAGATCAGAAAGAAGTAATCAATAAAAAGGAAGCAGAAAAAGATACTTCTGTTTATGCACTTAAACTTGTTGATGAAAAAGAAATGCTTTGTGCTATCGTAAAATTAAACAAAAACGATGGTAAGGAATTAAAGACATCTCAAGTAAAAGTTATAAGAAACAGAACAGTTTGTTCAACAGAAAAAGGTTTTATAGCAATTGCCGGAATAAACGCTGGAAAAGGTGCCGTTAAACTCGTTCTTATAGACAAAGATACTCTCGAAATGACAGCAGAAACAGAAGAAAAAATTGCAGAACAGTCTGTTCTTGTTCCTTCTGATAAAGATTTTATCTGCGTAATTGATGAAGGTGGACATTTCTACCCTGTTAAATTTGATTCGTCATTAAAATGTGTTTCAAAATCGGCAGTTGAAGTAAAACCTGCAACTCCGGTCTATCTTTGTGAAGACGGTATTTACGTAACAAATAAATCAGGTAAAATTGAAAAAGCTTTTTAATAAGTTATTCACCTTTAGCTTTATTTTCAAATTTTGTATAACCTGAAAGAAAGAGAATATCAACATCACCTGTAGGGCCATTTCTCTGTTTTGCGACAATAAGTTTTGCATCCTGAACTGGTTCTTCTCTCTGTTCAGCAGTTTTGATTCTTTCACGATGAAGAAACATAACAACATCGGCATCCTGTTCAATAGAACCAGAACCGCGAAGCTGTGCAAGGTTCGGTTCATTACCTTCTGCATCACGGGCTACCTGTGAAAGTGCTACAACAGGAATATTAAGTTCTCGTGCCAGTGCTTTTAATGATTTTGAAATTTCAGAAACCTGTTCCCATACTGCTGTTGTCGGATTGTCAGTTGAAATCAAACCAATATAATCAATAAAAATGATTTTTACGCCCTGATTTTTTACGAGTCTTCGTGCCATGGATTTTAAGTCAAGAAGCGGCATGTTAGGAACATCAACAACATAAAGCGGTGCCTGATAACAGCGGCCTGCTGCATCCTGAAGTTTATGAAAATCTTCAATTCTAAGCATACCGCTTTTCATTTTATTTCCCGGAACTCTGGCTACCTGACTTAAAAGTCGCTGTCCAATCATTTCATAAGACATTTCAAGAGAAAAGAAACCGCACGGAATTTTCTGATCTACAGCAATATGTTCCATCATTGAAAGTGCCATCGCTGTTTTACCGATAGAAGGACGGGCACCAAGAATAATAAGTTCTGAATTTTGAAAACCACTTGTCATTGAGTCAAGATCTGCAAATCCTGTAGGAATTCCTGTAAATGAATTTTTATTCTGATATGCGTCATTTACTTTTTTTATGGAAGTATTAACGATTTTCTGCATATCATAAACAGTTGTTGTCTGATTTTTATCTGATAAAGTTAAAATTAAATGTTCTGCATCTTCGATGATTTTTCTGCTTTCTTTTGTTTCATCAAATGACCATGATTTTAAATCCTGTGAAGCACGTATCAGTTCGCGTCTGATTGCCTGGTCAAGAACTATTTTTGCATAATATTCAATGTTTGCAGCTGTCGGAACAAGATCTGTAAGGGATGCAATATAAGAAGTTCCGCCTGCTTCTTCAAGTTTTCCTGTTTTTGTAAGTTCATTTATCAATGAAAGCGTATCCCCGTGAATGTCCTGTCTGAAAAGGGATACAAGCGCTTCATAAATTATTTTATTTTGATATGAATAAAATTTTTCTGAATCAAGTATTGATACAATATTAGCAAATGCATTCCAGTCAAGAAGAATGGCACCGAGTGTTGCCTGCTCTGCCTCAAGGTTATGTGGTGGAACTTTATCTTTTAATTCCTGTGCCATTTGTATTCTCCCTAAATGTATAGTTTTTACTTTTTATTAATTTTAGACGACAAAGCCGGAAACTCGTAATACGAAATTTCCGGCTTTGGTTATTAACTTTTAAAAGTTAATTATTCAGCCTTAGCTTCTGTTTCTGGTTCTGCTTTAGCTTTTTTGTCAGCTTTCTTTTCGCCTTCTGCAGCTTTTTCTTCCTGTGCTTTTACAGAAAGATGTACTTCTGCTGTCTGAGCTTCATAAAGCTTAATTGTAAGTTTGTAGTTACCTGTTGATTTAATTGCAAGACCTGGAATTTCGATCTTTTTGCGTTCGATTTCAAATCCCTGTTTAGCAAGCAAATCCATAACAGACTGTGAAGTAACGGCACCATAAAGCTTTCCGTTTGTTCCTGCTGGCATTGTGATTTCGAGAGCAAGAGCTTCGAGTTTTTCTTTGAGGCTTGCAGAAGCCTGTCTCTTTGCATCTTTTTTAGCTTCGATTTCTGCTTTGCGGCTTTCGAAATAAGCTACTGTTGCTTCGTTGTATGGTACAGCGAGATTTCTTGGAAAAAGGAAGTTGCGGTAATAACCGTTTGCAACAACCTTTACATCACCTTCTTCACCGAGGTGCTTAACATCTGCGTTAAGAATTACTTTCATATTCAAGCTCCTATTGAAATATGAGACACCGCGTTACCAGGAGTTGGATCGTGGTGTCTTAAAATTTTTATCTGCCGGATGACAGATTATTAGCAGTTAATAACTGATTATTCTGCAACAAATGGCAAAAGACAGATGTTGCGTGCGCGTTTAATTTCGCGGGCAAGTTCTCTCTGGTGTTTTGCACAAGTTCCAGTGATGCGGCGAGGAAGAATCTTTCCTCTTTCTGTTGTATAACGGCGAAGACCGTCTGCATCTTTGTAATCAATTTTTGCTTTGTTTGCACAGAAACGGCAAACCTTTTTTCTAAAGAAAGTCTTGCCCTTACCGCGAGCTCCACGACCTTCTCCTTCACGTCCTGCTTCAGCAAGATTAGCTTCGTTAGTATCCATAACTGACTGATCTTTATCTTCTACAGACTGCATGTCCATTGTTTCGTCTGACATATTAATCTCCTGTTCTCAATTAAAATGGAATATCTTCAGGGAAGCTGTTATCAACTCCGTATGGAACATCATCCATAGGATTTGTATTACCACCATTTGAACCTGCAGGTCTCGGCTGGAACTTCGGAGCAAAACCCCCTGATGGCTGATCATATCCTGCGCCACCATTTTCCGCTTTTCCGCCTAAGAGCTGAACATTTTCTGCAACGATTGTAACACGACTGTTTTTCTGACCGTCTTTTTCCCAACGGTCCTGTCTGAGATAACCATCAACAGCGATCTGTTTTCCTTTTGTCAAATAAGGCTTAAGGTTTTCTGCTGTTTTTCCCCAAATTGTTACATCAAAGTAACTGACTTCATCAACCCACTGATCTCCATTTTTACGGCTTCTGTTTACGGCGATGCTTACATTTGCTCTTGCTGTTCCGTTTGGAAGATAAGCAAAAGAACGTTCATCTGAAGTAAGATCACGAGTTAAACGACCAATAATATTAACGCGGTTTACATCTGTCATAAATAGCCTCCGAAAATAATGTAAGTGGATTTGTTTTTGTTGTTATTTTTTTTCTTCAACCTGTACAAACATGAACTTGAGCAAGTCAGCGTTCAATTTGAACTGTGTATCGATGTCAACAACTTTACCAGGGTTTACTTTGATGTTAAAGAGAACGAAACGTCCACGTTTCTGTTTCTTAACTTCGTAAGTAAGATCGCGATCGCCGAATGGTTCTTCTTTTTCGATTTCGGCACCAAACTGTGAAAGAACAGACTTTACTGCGTCTGAACCTTTCTTGTACTTATCTTCGTCTAATGGGAAGATAGTCATAAGTTCATACTTTCTCATAATTTCTCCTTATGGTCATGGAAGCTAAATACATAGCTTCAAGGGGGTTAGATTAGATAATAATACCAAAAATCAAGGCCTTGGTCAATTAATATAATGTATTTTATTATATATTTGTAAAGTATTTCTGCAACTTTATTGGAAATGAATTACAGGAATTATACTGAAAAATTTTACGATAAGAGCTATAAGTTCATAAATTCCATTTATAAAAATTGTTGAGAATTTTAAGCATAAAGGACTGCAAAATGACAAAAACATTAAACAGATTCCACTATATAAAAATATGGTAATTAATGGTGATACAAAAAGAGTACAGATTATTCCTGAAGGTGAAAAAAATCCAAATGCAGAAATTGAAACTGGTGCTGTAAATGAGACTGCACTGACAGAAGCAGATAATGAACGTGATATTTTTTCAGGGAAAATTTTTATAAAAATTGAATTTGTAAAACCTGATAAAAATAGAATTCCTGCCAGTGCTCCATAAGAAAGTAAAAATCCTAAATTTACTAAATCCTCAGGAGAAATGGCAGCATGTATTAAAAAAGTTAAAGAAAGTACAAATATGGAATTTCCTGGCCGTAATTTTAATAATTTACATACTGAAATAATCAAAAGACTTATCAACGCTCTAAGTAAAGATGGAGAAAAACCTGCAAAAAAAACAAATGTAAAAACCATAATGAGCTTAAATATAAGACCTGTTGTTTTTAGGACTGATTTATTTTCGATAAAACCAAATAATGTAGAAACAAGAGAAAGATGCATTCCGCTCAGTGCAAGAATATGAGAAAGACCTGAAAGTTTAAAAGCGTTTTGCATGGAAGTTTCAAGATATTCTTTTGAACTTGAAAGTAAAGCTAACATTAAACCTCCTGCTTTACCCCATCCAGACATCAATCTTTTAAATTGAAGTCTGCATAAAGCCCTTATTTTTTGTATTTTTTCGAAAAATGAATCAGAAAAATTACAGTATAAGATTTCTTCAGTTATTAAAAATGGAAAATTGTTTTCTGACTGAATAATGTTTCCTGTGAGAATTATCGTCGCACCGGATTCAATCAGAAAACCGGAAATATTTTTTTTATTTTTATTAAGTGAAAAAAGCTTTTTTGGATAATGAGCCTCAACTGTTTTTGTACTTACTAAAGCTGTCACAATTCCATTTGCTGATGAAATTATTTTATTTCTTGATTCAACCTGATTTATTTTAAGTTTAATACTGTAAAATTTTTCGGAAGATTTTACGGGATTAGAAATTATTCTTGCAGAAACTTTAAATATATCTTTTTGAGGAATTACTGAAATCAGAAAATCATGAGGAAGTGGTAATATTTTTGAATAGACAAATATTGAGAGAAAAATTGAACTTAAATAAACTATGTTTATTCTTTTTAATAAAACGAAAATTTTTGAAAAAAATTCTTTTGTTTTTTCTTTTACCATTTAAGACTCGAAAGTGCACTTCGAGCCTGAGTAATAATTTCTTCAGGATAATTTAAATAAGTTGTATAAAGAAGACAATCAAAAGCAAGTTTATCACCCAGGTCACCTAATGCGGAGATTAAAGCAGAAACTATTGTAACTGATGGAACTTTTCCATTGTTCATTTCTGCATTAAGTGATTCAAGATAAGTTACAAAAACTTTTACAGCTTCTTTTGAAGAAAGTTTTTCAATATATCTGATAATATCTGAAAACTGTTCTTCTGTGATAAAACCAGCTTTTTGTTCTGTTTTAGCAACATCAAAATAAGAAAGCATCAATGATGAACTTCTTGTCCAGTTGTTGTCATAAAGAACTTTACACAATTCAATCTGAAAATCAGCAATATCTTTTGTAACAGATCCGGAATCCCTTACTATTAACATACTGCTGTTTAATAATTTTTCAGCGATTTCTGATTTTAAACTTGAAGAAATTTTATTGTTTTTTACAAAAATAGATGAAATTAACTTCATTTGTGTATAGTCTGAAGCATTAATTATTAAAATTAATTCCTTTAAGGAAACTTCTGTTAATGAAATAATTGCTGAATTGATTTCATTATCAAGTGAAGACCATTTTTTGTTAATGTAAATTGAATAAAGAATTTCAAATGATTCACTGTTTCCAATCTGAGCAAGACTTGTAATGGCACACTTTTCTACTTCTGATGGCTTTTTATTATCATCATAAGATTCTTTTAAAAAAGTATTTAAAAATCTGATAACTTCATTATTTGAATCTTTCTGTGAAAAAGCTGAAAGTTTTTCAATTACACTGATGCGAACATTTTTATCTGTAAAGTTATAGAAAATAGAACTGAATTTTGTTATTGTTTCTTCCGGTTTTTCTGTAAATACAGTTTCTGGAAAAGTCATTATTGCAGCAACGGCAAGCCCTGAAAGTTCTCTGTCGTCTTTTAAAAGATCCATATTATCAAGAACAAAATCAACTGCTTTTACCGAAAGCTTTTCGGAAACTTCTTTTTCTGCATCTTTTACACTTGCTATTTTATCTGAAATATTACCTTTAATAAATTTAATTTCTGAATTACTGTTTACTTCTGCGTATAAAAAAGAAAAAATTGAAAATAAAATTGAAATAGTTAAAACTGTTTTTTTCATTTTAGCCTCTGTAAAAATTATTTAAGTATTTCTGCTTCTGGAATCTCAATAGAAGTATCTACTGTTTCTTCTTTTGTATCTGAATCTGGATTTAAAGCTTTTAAATTTTCTTCCAGAATTGAATTTACCTTTTGTTCCTGATTTAATCCATCATTTGAATTTAAGGATTCGCTTCCGTCTTCATCAGGAGAATCACCCATTTCTTTTGCATCATTTTCTGTTTCTGTAAGTGCTGCAAAAATTTCCTTCTGTTTTTCCGGAAGAACTTTATATACAAAACTTAATATAAAGTTTTTCATTGTTGGTTCAACGTGTGTGCATTCAAAATGAAGTCTTGACTGATTTATTTCTGCATTATATTCTACAGCTTTAATAAGGCCAAACATAAGGATAAATGAATCTTCGAGTTCAAACTGAAGTTTAATCTGTGTATTTGAAACTCCTTTTCCACCAATTCGAATCATTGCTCCATCTTCTGAAATATCTTCAAGAATACATCGGTAGCCGGGATTTGTTTCTACTGTTGAAAAATTAACGATAGGTTCATTTATTATATAAAGCTGTGCATTTACATGGCATTCACAGCGAACGCTTCTTCTTTTTTGGGCTCTTAAAAGTTTATCTGAATGCATTATAAAAAGTGCTGACTGTCCGTTAAAGACACTGGAACTTAAAACATGAGAATCAAAAACATAATTTGCATCACCTTTTCTCCAGAGGTAAACGCTGATATCCTGGTTTTCCCATTCTTTGCCTTTAACTTTAATAATTCCTTTCTGAGTAGGAAGTTTAATTACAAGTTCACGTCCACTGTTAATAATTTCTGATTCATGCAGACCTTTTCCCGGTAAGATAATTCTAAGTTTCTGGCCTTTATCAAGACCTTTTGTTGAATCAAGTCCTTTTTTCTGATCAGATTCAAGTTCAATTTTTGTACGATATTTATAAAGTTTTGAAAGAAATTCCTGTACTTTTGGAGTATCCTGAGTTCCTTCTTCCTGAGACTGTTCAATAATATGTGTAATACATCTAGAAAGAGCCGGAACTGAAAAAAACAGGCTTTGAGGTTCCTGAAGGTCACATAATTGAGCAAGCTTCCATAAAGTTCCAAGTTCTGAAAAAGCAAACTTCTGGTCAAGTCCAGCTGCATAAAATTTAATTTTATCGCTGAAAAAACGTAAAACTCTCACTGTAATGAGAATAACTAAAAATGTAATTCCTAAAATAATGGCTATATGCAAAATGACCTCAAAGTTATAATATAATTATATGAGAAAATGGCTAATATATCTAGAGTTTTTTTTAACCGGCTTTTTTTTTATTATTCTGCCTCTTTGTAAACCAGTTCCAGATATAAAAACTATTTCATTTGACCTTAACTTTATGTCCGTTATTTCTGCAGGACTTTTTCTCTGGTTTTATTATCGGTATGAATATTCTTTAACTGAAAGATTAAAACAAACTTTTTTAACATTTTTATTAAATATTGGCAAAATTTTATTATATTTTGGATTTCTTATTTTAATAAATTTACTTTTAACAATAATTTCTATACTTTATAATTTTCCTGTACAGCAGATAGGACTTGATGATGTTAATTTATTCAAAATAATTTCAGGATTGATAAAGTTTTTTATTGCAGCATTTTTTGAAGAATCACTGTACAGACTGTATTTTCCTTCTGCACTCCTTAATTTTTCTTATGCATTGAAACAAAAATTTTTTAACGGTAAATCAGATAGATTTTTAAAAGTTTATTCAATTTCGTCAAGAATTTTTATTGAAAGTTTCTGTATAATTATTTTTGCACTTGGACACAGATATCTTGGAATTATTGCCGTTATTAATGCTTTATTAAGTGGAATTTTACTGCGTATAATCTGTGTTAAAAATAAATCAATATTATATGGTGCTGCTGCACATTTTATAT
>JAGHVB010000052.1 GCA_018064525.1 Candidatus Treponema merdequi
GTTTTAGCCAGATATAATCAGCGAAAAAGAAATTATAGAATATGTATCCGGAAAACTAGATATTAATAATGAAATTAAAGAGCTCTTTGAAAATATGGATGATTCTTTTGCTGATCATCTTTTAGAAATAATTAGGAAACGTAATATTTCGGAAGTTGATGTGTATAAGAGAGCAGGTATTGATAGAAAATATTTTGAGAAAATTAGAAATAAAAAACGAAGAAATCTTGAACGCTTAACAATTATTCTTTTGTGCCTTTCTCTGGAACTTTCGTATGAAGAGTCTTCGTATTTATATCAAAGGTCCAAGTATGCATTTTCCACTTGTATTAAAATAGATGTAATTGGTAAATATTTTTTAGAAAGAAAAATTTATGATGTAGACCATATAGAAAAGTTTTGTACGAGTTTGGATTACTAAAAGAAGAAAAATGATGAAAAGCGAATAGATTGGGGGCATCGTGGCGGATTTTTTGATGGAATTCTCTCAGTTTTTGGGGAAAATTGCCGATTAAGTAAAAAAGTATTATATTAAATATATAGGCACGGGGAAAATATTAAATCCTGGCTAAAATGATTTTGCTTGTCATGTCTTGATGCAAGTTGAGCGTAGCAATCAGGAGCTTTTTAGTACTCTATTTATCTTATTTTCTTTTATCCTATCCATAAAATTTCAGTGTTACTCATTTTATGCCTAAGGGGTTATTGTGCTTAAATAACTCAATAAGGGATCAGATTATGAACAGAGTGGATTTGGATTATGTCCAGAGTTCAATTTGTTACAGATTTGAGAACTTGAATTTATTAATTCAAGCATTCACAAGAAAATCGTATTCTGAAGAAAATCCGGGAACTGAAAACAATGAGGTTCTTGAATTCTATGGAGACGAAATCTTAGATCTGTATGTAACAAAACTTATGTACAAAGAAACCGGAAAGGTTTCAGAGAAAGGATTTTCATCTTCAAAAAGTGAGGGGGAACTTACAAAGCTTAAATCTGCAATCGTAAATAAAAGAATGCTGGCAGCTTGTATTCAGAACTTTGGATTTGAAAAGTTTCTTATACTTGGAAACAGTGATATTCAGAATAAAGCCTTTGAGAGTCCTTCTGTAAGGGAAGATTTGTTTGAAGCCATTATTGGTGCTGTAGCTGTGGATTCAGGATGGAACAATAATAAGTTAGACGAAGTATGCAAGAATATGCTTCAGATGACTACAATCAATGGCTATCTTGAAGTTTTAGTACATGAAAAATGTACTGCCCTTAATATTGAACAACCAGTATATTCTCCAGCAATGTATCCGGGCTATAATATTGATTTTGGCTTTGACTTATTTAACGCAAGATTGAGTCCAGGAATGGGCTTTACAACTAAGAATCCGGAAACTGGCCTGCATGAGTATTTTGTTACAATCGGGGAAAAGAAGTTACTCGGTTTTGGTGATGGAATATACCAGGCATTTCTGGATTGCAATGCCAAAGCCTTCAAATATCTATGCAGATTAGAAATTGCAAAAATGCTGGATAACATGGATTTATCAAATCCTGTAAGTGTTCTTCATGAATTGAATCAAAAGAAAGTTATTATGTTATTGGGCTATCTTTTTGATGAATACCATGACAAGGATGGAAACCCTATATGGAGATGCACTGTAGCTGTTGAAGGACTTTATGGAGATTTTGTGGCAGAAGGAATATCTAAAAAAGAGGTAAAGCAAAAAGCTGCTGCTATGGTAGTTGATGTTCTTGTGAATGCAGAGGAGAACTAAAAATGAATAATACTCTTCTTGCATATGCTTTAAATGCAAAAAACAAATTAGTTCACATTGATAATGTGAAAAATGGTCTTGAATGTGGCTGTGTGTGTCCAGGTTGCAAGGAATCTCTAGTGGCAAAAAATGATGGAAAAATCAGGGAACATCATTTTGCTCATGTAAGTGGCAATGATTGTGGTACTGGTTATCAGACAATCAGACATATCTGGGGTAAAGAATTGATTGTTGCAAATCAGCTGGTTCCAGTAGCTCTTAATGGAAAAAAAGGATTTATAAAGACAAATCAGATTGGAATGGAGATAACCTTAACCGATTTAAATATCATTCCTGATGTTTTTGCCAGAGCCGGATTACAATTTAATTATATGGGGCTTTCATTTACAGCAGATGTTCCTCTTATTGTTGAAATTTATGTTACCCATAAAGTAGACGATGAAAAGGCTGCCATAATAAAAAAAGCTGGTATACCTGCTATAGAAATAGATTTGTCAAAATCTGCTGCTATGGCAAAAGAAGAATTGGCAAAGGATATTTCGGATCAGGAAAACTGGAACATCATAAATGATAAGGTTGGAGCTCAATATACTGCAGGTATTCAAGGCTATGTAAATAGTTTGCTGAATGCATACAGGGGAGCCATAGTTCTGCCCACATATAATAGATCCACTCCAAGAAGATCAAATTATCATCGAAGTTATCGAAAAAATCGTCGATTTTAAGGATTTATCCTTTTATATGCCTGGAATTCATACGAATTCTGGGCTTTATTGTTTACAATGCCGCTCTATGACATCTTAAGCGTTTATAATACCAATTAAGTAATTAAAAACATTAAAAAGTTTGATAAATCGTGATATTTTAAACGAAAAATTCAAACTTCTGTGGTATAATGTAATCATGGACGATTCATATACAACAGGTAATGTAGATTACCGCAAATTATGGAAATTAATGATTGATAAGGACATCAGAAAGAAAACTGACCTTATCACAATGGCAGGAATTTCTACAAACATATTGGCCAAGCTGAATAAAGGCGACTACATTTCCATGGAAAGTATGCAAAAGATTTGCGTTGCTTTGGATTGTGATGTTGGCGATATTTGTGTTTTGAATGAAACAAAATAGAATTGAATAGATTTCGATGCTATTCACTGAAAAGTAAAACAGATTTTAGAAAATAATAATTTTTGGTAAGGACATTAATGTCCTTACCAAAACAAAGAAAAGAATAACTGAGGTTCATAAATGACAAAGGATTTAACTACTTCACAGTTAGATAGACAAAATATTCTAAACAATGAAATTGCTATTGCAGAAATTCAATCAAAATCTGGACTTGAAGGCATTTTGTGGGAAGGAAATGTTTATGTTACAAGAGATATGGTAGCAACATTTTTTGAAATCGATGTCAGAACCGTAAGTAGATACATTGAACAAAATGCTGAAGAATTAAAATTTAATGGATATCAAGTTTTAAAGGGAAAAAAGCTTAAATCTTTTATTGAGGCGGCAAACAATTCTGGTAAGGACATTAATGTCCCTACCAAAACTACAGTTCTTGGTGTTTTTGATTTTAAGTCTTTTTTGAATCTCTCAATGCTTCTTGTTGAAAGTGAACGGGCAAGAATGCTTAGACAAATGATTCTTGATATTGTAATAGACTTAATAAACAAGAAAACTGGTGGGGGAACTAAATATATAAATCAAAGAGATAAAGATTTTGTTGGATCTGCTTTACAGGAAGAAAACTATAGACGTCAGTTTACTGATGCGTTAAAAAATTATGTAGAAGATGATCGATATAAGTATACATATTTTACAGATTTAATTTATGTAAGTATTTTTAAGGAAAAAGCTAAAGAATACAAGAAAATTCTTGATTTAAAGGCTTCGGATAATGTCAGAGATACTTTCTATAGTGAAATTCTGGATATTATTGCTGCTTATGAAAATGGCTTAGCAGATGAAATCAGAAAACAATTTGAAACATTATCTCGTCCGTTAACTAAAACTGAAACCGAACAATTATTCCATAATTTTGAAAATATGGCATTATGGAAACCTCTTATTCAACGAGGAAGAACCAAAATGGCTAGTCGTGATATGGCCTTAAGAGAAGCTTTTCATTATCAGCTTTCTGAATATATTCAGCCATTGGAAAAAGATGAATATCAGAAATTTCTTGGTGCAACTGGAGATGAATTGGAACGTCTTATGCAGGAAAATCAGGATGTTCTAAAACGTCTTAAGGAACGAAGTTAATGGAAGGTATCGTTTATATAACTCTTGAACAAGCTTTAGATACTCATAGAAAAACTATTCAATATAGTGGTGGAGGAATGACACAATCCTTAGATGAAGGTCGGTTGGATAGTGTTTTGGCTCATATACAGAATGATTTATATTATCCAACTTTTGTAGATAAGATAACTCATTTGTTTTTTAACGTATGCAAATTTCATTGTTTCTCAGACGGAAATAAACGTCTTGCTATTACCTTATCGGCTCAGTTTCTTTTATTGAATGGGTATATGGCTGTAGCAAGAACATTTTTTGAAAATACTGAAAATATAAGTTATCAGGTAGCAGCTGGAAAAATTGAAAAAGAACTTTTGCATGATATTATGACAGCAATTCTTGATGGCACTTATGAAAACGATGAAGAACTTAAACTTAGAATTTATAATGCAATTAGTGATGATGAAGTTTCAGAGGAGTTTAATTAAATGTTACTGCAATATTTAATAAAGAAAAATGACACAACCTCAAAAATAACAGGATTCAAACCGGAATCTGATTCTATAAAAATGAATTGTGAGGAATTAAAAGATTCTGACACATATCTTGTAACCTTTACTGTTGATTCGAATGATATAAAAGCGGCGAGGTTTTTGGCACCTTTAAATGATTCAATTATTGAAGAATATAAAGATAACTGTACTATTCTAGAAAATCAGGCTGCTGCTTATTTTAATAAAACACTTTTTCCTTTAATCAATGATTTTGAGCGTCTTCTCAGAAAAGTATTGTATACTGCAAAATCAACTTTACTGAATAAAGACAAAGTTGATCCAAAGATTAAAGAAAAAATTGAAAAGAATATTGTAGAACTTGAAAAAATGGAATTTGGTCCATTATTTGATAGTCTTTTTACAGATGAAAATTTTAATAAAACGGTAAAAGCGGTTGTTGGAAAAGCAAATCCAAGTACGAAAAAACAGTTTATAGAACTTATTGAACAACAGACAGAAAATCCTCTTTGGGTAAACTTTCCAAGTGCAAAGGAATTATGTCCGACACTTACAGAAAACTTTAATTCTATAAGATTAATGCGTAATGATGTAATGCATGCTCATAATATTGATGCTAAAGCTTTTTATAGAGCAAAGAAGCTTTTTATAGAGGTAAATGAAGAACTTAGAGAACTTGAAAAAGCCTATATTCCGTCTATGAATAAACTTGTACCTCAGGACGAAGATTGGACAGATTCAATGTCTGCTTCGTTGTTTGAAATGTCCAGAAGGTTACAGGAGAATAGTATTTTTATAAAATCACACATTCCTGCATACAATACTTATTTGAATACTTTGAATAACGGACTAAATTATCCTTTTTATAATGTAAATAATGTTTCTATGTTGGATTTTATGACACGAACGGCGGATCCATTAGTTGTAAGGGATTTATCTATAATGCCAGAAATATCTCCGAATCCTTATGACAATTTGATAATAGAAAAAATGAAAAATCCTGAAAGCAAAAAGCCAGGAGAAAAGAAAGATGAATAACGATATTGAATGGAAAATGGTAAAACTTGGAGATATTTCAATTATTTCTTCTGGTGGAACTCCTAGTACAGAAAATTCTTCTTTTTGGGGTGGGAATATTCCATGGATGAATTCTGGGGAACTTAATTTAAAAATTGTAAATGATGTTGAAGGTAGAATAACTGATACTGGGTTAAAATGCTCTAGTACTCATTGGATTCCTGCAAGGTGCGTATTAATAGGTTTGGCTGGTCAAGGAAAAACCCGAGGAACAGCAGCTTATAATACAATTCCATTATGTACAAATCAGTCAATTGCCGCCATATATCCAAACGATGATATATATAATTCAAAGTACCTCTATTATTTTTTTGAAACACAATACGAAAAATTACGTGAACTTTCATCAGGGGGTGGAGGACGAGGTGGTTTAAACAAGGGTCATTTACAAAAATATTTTATTCCAATCCCCTACAAAAACGGCACCCCAGACCTAGAAACACAATCCATAATTGCCCAAAAACTCAGTGATATGGACAGTTTGATTTCTGCAAAAGAAAAACTCCTTGCAAAAAAACGAAATCTCAAAACTGCCGCAATGCAAAAATTGATTAAGGATGAAGAATCTGAAAATTGGCGAAAGGTGAAATTAAAGGAGTGTGGTAAATTCACAAAAGGATCAGGAATTTCGAGAAGCGAAAGTAATAGCGGTTCTATTCCAGCAGTTCGCTATGGCGAGTTATATACAAAGCATAATGACTATATAAAACAATTCTATTCATTTATTTCAAAAGAAGTTGCAGATACAGCTAAAAGATTAACAAAAGGGGATATTCTTTTTACTGCTTCAGGAGAGACAAAAGAAGATATAGGAAAGAGTGTTGCTTTCTTAAATGATTTTGAAGCTTTTGCAGGAGGAGACTTGATAATTTTATCTCCTTTTAAAGATTTTGATTCACAGTTTATGGGATTTATTCTTAATTCTGAATATGTAAGAAAGCAAAAAGCAGAAACAGGACAAGGTGATGCAGTTGTTCATATTAGAACAGCTGCAGTTCAAAATTTATATGTGCTTATTCCTTTTACTTCTGATGGTAAAATAGATTATGAAGAACAAAAACGCATCGCCTCAATTCTTTCCGACATGGATTCAGAAATCACATCCATAGAAAAAGAAATCACAAAATTTCAGAACCTCAAAACCGCAATGATGCAGAAAATGTTCTGTTTTACAAAGGAAGATGAGTAATGGTTATAAACAATGTTGAAATCGCAGTTCAGCGAAAAAACATCAAAAGTATTCATCTCTCTGTTTATCCTCCATTGGGAACGGTAAAAATCAGTGCACCTATTGGTACAAGCGAAAGTTACATAAAGAATTTTGCATTGAGCAAATGGACTTGGATTACAGAAAAGCGGACAGAAATTCTTGAGTCGTATAAAGAAGTAAAAGAGAAAGAATATGTTTCTGGCGAATGTCATTTATTGTTCGGCACAGAATACAGACTTTTTGTTGAAGTAAATCCAGAGGAAGCACAAACAGCAATTATTGATGGTGACTACATTAAAGTCTCTGTAAAAAATAAGAATAATGTAAAATCTGTTTTAGATGATTTTTACAAAGAGCAGTTGAAGGAACGCATTGAAAGATTTGTTTCAAAGTGGGAACCGATTCTAAAAGTTCATTGTGAAGGAATTAAATATCGCACAATGAAAACTCGCTGGGGTTCGTGCATTCCTGCAAAAAAAACAATTACATTCAATATAAATCTTGCTCAGAAAGATATCGAATGTGTGGAATATGTTGTAGTGCATGAACTTGTACATCTGATTGAACCAAATCATTCCACTCACTTTTATAAAATACTTGAAAATAACATTCCAAACTGGAAACAGCTTCGGGAAAGGATGAACTAATATGCCACAGATAGTAGATCAAATCGAGTTAGAAAGACTGGAACGTGAATATCAGAATTCTCTTGTAAAAATGTTCTGCCCGGATGCTGGTAAGAACAATGGAAATCCTTTTGACGGACTTGTGGTTGCAGAACCATCATTTTCATTTGGAAAATTAAACTACCGCTATCTAGGTAATCTTGAATATCCCAAAGGCAGCGACAAAAGAAAAGATGGAGAAAAGAATTCTCCATTAAGAGAGGAAGATCTTCGTTTTTGGCTCAAGAGTCGTAGAAATAAAGATGGTTCTCCTGAATATACAGCCAGTCAGATAGACGAAGCAATTTCAACGCTCAAGAAAACAATCCTTCTTGACAAAGTTTCTAATCTTGTTGATGTGAACAATAAAGTTTATCAGCTTTTAATAAACGGTATAGAATCTCGTCCAACTCCAGATAAAAACGAAGAAAAAGTATGGTTCTTTGATTTTGAAAATTATTATGAAAATGATTTTGCATTGGCAGAAGAAGTTTCTTACATTGACTATTTGACCAGCAAAAGTGGTGACAATAAGAATGCTCGTCCTGATATCGTTGTTTATGTAAACGGAATTGCTCTTGCAGTTGTTGAATTAAAAAGAAGCATTGTAAACATTGAACACGCAGTCAATCAGTCTTTGATAAATCAGAGAGAAGAAATACCAACATTCTTTACAACAGTTCAATTTATTGCTGCTGCAAGTGATAAACAAGTTGGTAAAAAAGGTTTCTTATATGGAACTGTAAATACTCCGATTCAGTTCTGGTGTCCTTGGAAACCTGACACAACAGATACAGGTGTTCACCTTACAGACAAACAGGCTCTTGAAGGTTTCTTTGATAAAACTGTAATTATGGATATGTTCCATTACGGCGTAATTGATGATGGTGGAATTAAAAAGATAATGCGTCCACATCAGTTATATGCATTAAGAGCAATTATGCCTCGCCTTCGTGCAAAAAATGGAGGTGTAATCTGGCATAGTCAGGGTAGTGGTAAATCACTTACTATGATCTGGATTGCAAACTATATCAGATTAAATACAAAAGATTTCCCTGATCCTCGTGTTATTGTTGTTACTGACCGTACTGAACTTGATGCACAGATTGTAATAAACTTTGAACATTCAGGAAATTCTATTGCAAGAGCAACAAGTGCAGACAATCTTCTCGAATTACTTGCCAGTGGAGAAGGCTGGCTCATTAGCACCCTTATTCATAAATTTGGACAGCGTATTGATGAAAAAGGCGAGAAAGTTGTTGGTGAAGATGACCCAGGAATTCCTCTTGAATTGTATCTAAAAGAACTTGAAAAGATTCTTGCCAAAAAATATCCAAACGGATTTACAGCAAAAGGTAAAACAAAATTTGTATTTGTAGATGAATGTCATAGAACTCAGAATGGAGTTCTTCACAAGGCTATGAGAAAAATCCTTGGTGATGATGTTACATTCATTGGTTTTACAGGAACTCCTCTTATCAAAGATAAGGAAGATAAAAAATCAAAACATGCTTCTCCATATTCAATTTATATGAAAGCAGATAATCTAAGTCAGAACAGATTTGGACCTTTCATTCATAAATATCTGCACAAGAATGCAGTTGAAGATGGAGTTATTCTTGATCTTCAGTATGAAGCTAGAAACGTTGAAACAAAAATTAAGAAGCTTGATAAGGTTCAGGAAAAATTCGATGAATATACAAAGAATCTTTCTGAAGATGAGAAGAAACAGCTTGAACGCAAGAAGAAGATAGAAGATCGCTGGGCAACTTTGGAAAGTATCTATACAACAAAGGAACGAATGCAACAGATCGCATATTCAATTTTTGAAGATATGGAAAACCGTCCATTAAAGGAAAGTTGGTGTAATGCAATGCTTGTTGCTGATGATATTTATGCTGCTTATAAATACTATCAGTTCTTCCAATATAACGATGACAATACAATCCTTCGTGACCGCTGTGCAGTTGTAACAAGCTATGAAGCTCCATTTAAGGACCAGAGAAATCAGGTTCAGGACAATGAATTCAAGAAATCAATGGAAGACTTCAAAGTTGATATGATGAAGAAGTCCTTTGAAAATGCCGGTGAAGTAGATATTGATGGAAAATCTGTAAAGATTACTACAAGTGAACTTTATGAAAAGTGGGCAAAAAAACTGTTCAAAACAAAGCCTTCAAAAATGAAGCTTTTGATTGTTGTAGATAAACTTCTTACTGGTTTTGATGCCCCAACATGTATGTATCTATATATTGATAAAAAAATGGAAGATTACAATTTGTTCCAGGCAATCTGCAGAACTAATCGTCTTGGTTCAGATATTAAAGAAGATGATGGAACTGTTATTAAATCTCATAAAGATTATGGAATGATTGTAGACTTCAAACATACATTTGATAAGATTCAAGATTCAGTAACAAAATTCAATGAAGGTGGATTCAGTAATTTTGAACCAGAAGACGTTGATGGACTTTTGGAAGATGCAATCAAATCAACTAAGAAAAGATTGGAATCTGCAAAGTCAGCTTTTGATTCATTGCGTGCAGATTTAGCAAGTCAGGGATTAAATAATGTTACTGATATTGCTAATTCATATGTTGCTCCAGTAAATGCGACAGAAGAAGAAAAGCAGGAATTGGAAGTACAGAAAGAATTATTCTATTCGATTACATCAAAATATGTTCGTGCATTTGATAATATTTCTAACTTCATTATCAAAGCTGGATATACAGAAGAAGAAGCAAAAGCTTTAAGAAATCTGTCTAAACTTGCAGGTCAGATGTATCACAAGACACAGATTGTAACAGATGATTACTTTGACCCTAAATGTCGTGATACAGAAATGAGACTTCTTTTGGATCAGTATATTCATGCTGATGACTTTGAAACAATTATTCCGGCAACTGCTGATTTCTCATTCCTGGATAAAATCAATACAGATACAGATCTTGAGGAATTGGCAAAAAAACTTGAAGAAGAAGCTGGAAGTCAGCAATCTGCAGCAGAAGTTGTTTTAGCTCATACACGAAGCACCATCAATGACTACAAAGAACGGGACCAGGCTAAGTTTGATGAATTTGCCCCACGTCTCAAGGCATTAATTGATGAAATAAATAATGGAACAATTTCATTCAAAGACCAGATTATGCAGCAGCTAGAACTTTTGAAGAAATCAAAAGAAAAGAATTTACTTCCATCTGACTTAAATGAATTTGCAAATATCAGGGCAACCAGTGTTTTATGGCGAAACCGAGAACAATGGTGTTGGGAAAATGAAGAAAGTAAAGTAATTGAAATTGTAAAGAAAGTAGTTCAGTACATTGATTACGATGCTCCTCATGGTTGGAAGGATCCATATTCAGTTGAGGCAGACTTTGTGAAAGAAGACCTAACTGCAATGTTTAAAGATGCTACTAAAGAGCAGATTTTTGAAATATATAAAATAGCAAATCAGAATTGGGACTAGGGAGAATATAGAAATGGCAATTAAGAAATCACAGTTATATAGTGCACTTTGGGAATCCTGCAATGCTTTACGCGGCTCAATGGATGCTAGTCAGTATAAAAATTATGTACTTATGATTCTGTTTGTAAAATATCTCTCGGATAAAGCAAAAAGGGGAGAAACAAGACTTGTTGTTCCTGAAGGATGTAGTTTTGAAGACTTTGTAGAATTAAAGCAGTCATCAACTATTGGTGAAGAAATCAACAAGAAACTTGAAGCTATTCGCGAAGCCAATATCAAAGTAATTGGTAGTATAGAACTTCCTAACTTTAATCATCCAACTCAATTTGGTGAACCAAAAGAAAAGATCAAAACATTGAGCAATTTAATTGGTGTATTCCAGAGAGATGAATTAGATTTCAGCAAGAACCGTGCAAACAATGATGATATTCTTGGTGATGCTTATGAATATTTGATGAAAAACTTCGCTGCAGAAAGTGGTAAAAGTAAAGGTCAATTTTATACTCCTGCAGAAGTAAGCCGTGTCATTGCACAGATTTTGAATCTCAAAGAATTCCAAAGAGCAAGCAATACTATTTATGATCCTACTTGTGGTTCGGGTTCTTTGCTTTTAAGAGCACAGAGTTATACAGCAAATGGAAATGTTTCTTTGTATGGTCAGGAAATGGACAATCAGACTGTTACACTGGCTAAACTTAATATGCTTTTACATGGTATTCAGAATCCACATATTGAACAGGGAGATACAATCAATAATCCTAAATTCAAAAATGCTGGTGGCCTGGAAACATTTGATATTTGTATTGCTAATCCTCCTTTTTCTCAGAAATCCTGGCTCGGTGATGCAGGCATAGAAGATGTTTATCATAGATGGAGTGAAGATTATTGTCCTCCTGCAAAAAACGGAGACTATGCATTCTTACTTCACCTTATTTCTTCCATGAAAGAAGATACTGGCCGCGGAGCTTGTATTCTTCCTCATGGTGTTCTGTTCAGAGGAAACGCTGAAGCAGTAATTCGTCAGTCGCTTATTGAAAAAAACTGCGTAATAGAAGGTATTATTGGACTTCCTCAGAACGTATTTTATGGAACAGGAATTCCAGCTTGTATTCTTGTAATTAATAAAAAAGATGCGGCTAACAGAAAAGGCATCTTTATGATAGATGCAAAAGAAGGTTTCAAGAAAGATGGCAATAAGAATCGCCTTCGAGAACAGGATATCCGTAAGATTGTAGATACCTGGAAAGCGAAAAAAGATGTTCCTCATTATGCTCGTTTTGTTCCATTAATAGAAATAAAAGAAAACGAATATAACCTTAATATTCCTCGATATATTGCAGCCGTGGATAAAGAGATTAAACAGAATATATCAGCACACCTTAATGGTGGACTTCCTGCTCATGATATTGATGAACAAATGGAAAGCTATTGGGACATACTTCCAAGCCTCAAGTCTGATTTGTTTAAGACTTCAAAATTCGACTCTTCTAGGTATGACTTGATACCAGCAAAAGAAGAAATCAGAGATGTAATACAGTCAAATAAGGATTTCGACGTTCAAAAAGAAGCTTTCAATGAAAGCAGAGAATCATGGAACTCAGAAGTAAGAAAAACTTTGGACGCTTTTAGGCAGGATTCCAATCCAAAACCTCTTGGAGAATATTTAGGCGATTCAATTCTTTCAGTGTTCAGTAATAATACTTCTCTTGTAGACGCTTATGGTGTTTATGATATCTTGATGAATTATTGGAACGATACTTTACAAGATGATTGTTACATGATTAATACTGATGGGTGGAAAGCGGAATATGTAAATCTTAAGAAAAAGCCTGCAACAGTTGCAGATATCGAATGTGATTTGCTTCCTGTAAGTATCATCGTGAATGAATTCTTTGCCGCAGATAAAGCAGCTATTACAGATAAGGAATCTGAAGTTTCAACAAAAGAAACAGAAAAAGAAACAGCTGAAGAGAATATCTTAGCAGTTGAAGACTTTGAAGATGTTGCTTATACAATCAATGAAGAAGACGAAGAAAAAATTCTGAAATCTGATGCAGAGTTGAAGAAATTGCTTAAAGATAAAGACATAACAGAAGAAAATAAGAACCTTATAAATAGTCTTCTTTCAAAGAAGGAAGAGTTGAAGAAACTTAAAGGTGAACTTAAAGATTTGAATTTGAAATTATTGGATTCAGTAAAAGCAAAATTTGAATCTCTTACAGAAGATGAAACCAAGAAACTTGTAATCGAAAAGAAATGGTTTGCTTCATTAGCAGAGAATATGACAACAGAATTGCAGAATGTAGTTCAGAAAATTGTAACTGAAGTAACTGAACTTCAAGAACGCTATGAATGTACTTTGGACGAGTTGGAAGCTAATTGTAAAACTTTGACTGATAAAGTATCTGGCTATTTGAAGGAATTGGAGTAAGGGGAACTATATGATAAGAACATTACACTGTAGTACAAATACCACAAACTATAACCTGTGTATTGAACATAAAGTAGCAGGTTTTTCTCATAGAGGTCCTGAATCTGGAGATTTAATTTATCTTCTTTACAAGGATGGCAAAAAAACAGTCTGTGGAGCTAGATTTGAGTTAGATCAGATTACAGATGAGAAACCATGGGAAGATGCAGATAATTATGTTTTGTGTTATTCAGTAAAAAATATAGAGTTTTGTAATTTCTTTGATTTGAGTTTCTTATCAGAAATAGGAGGACCTTATTGGCCTTTAAAATATTTACAAGCTAATAAAGCATTTGATGAGGTTGCAATAAATCGTATAAACGAGATTTTCACCCAAAACAAGTCAGATGTCAGAACATTTCCAAATGAACAAGATACTGTTGAAGAAGATGATGATGAAACTTCTATTTCTGATGATGAAAGAAATAAAATTAAAAAAGCAGTTCCAGATGCAGAAATTAAGATTATGGGAACATTTCAAACAGTCAATTTCCGTAACGAAACTGATTCTTTCAGAGGTCTTGAAAAACTGGTATCTGACAATTTCTTTAAGCTTTTCCCTAATTATCCAGAAGAACACACAATTTTAATTTCAGAAAATCGTTTATTTAAGACTCAACAAAAAAAGGAAACTGTTATTGGAGAATCCAGAATACCAGATGCTTTGATGATCACATTTGATAAAAACAGAGAAATTCCTTTGAGAGTTAGCCTTGTTGAATACGAATGTTATGGAGAAGGAAAACTTAAAACATCTGAAAAGTCGAAGTATATGAACTCTCATATTATTCCTCAGCTTATGCAGTTTGCTTCAAGTTTCAGTACTATTACTGATAAAACTACACGAGATAATACAATCAACGACTGGATTGAGAAAATTGAAACTACAGGAATTGATATACAGAAAATAACAAGATGGATGAAAGAACTTAATCCAGAAATTCAGGAAGCATTTGTAATCAGCCAGTTTGAAAAAGAATTAAAGAAAGCATTTAATGGAAATATCCATGTTTATTTGATTATTGATGAATTAAGCCCTGAACAGAAGGAAACAATCAAAAATATTATTGCTGCATTTAAATTGGAAACTGGGCAACCAATCATATTTGATTCAAATATAGTAAGACTTGTTCAGAAAATTAATTTTATTGATAGCAATTTTGAATACGGATTAACAGCTCAATAAGGTGAGAAATGAACGAAAGTTTTGATTTTATCAATAATGTTTTTTTCACTGAAAAAGATAATGACATTTCAGGAACCTCACAGCGAGATCCTTTAGGATTACAACCAATCTGGTCTTTTTATGGAAGACAGGTTATTAATCATTTAACTACGATCAGTACAAACATACATGGATTTCGAGAAGTTCTGTTGTGTCTTTCTATATGTAATGAACTTAATGGAATAAGAAAAGATTTGTCTTATTCAGATTTGATTCTCATTTTTGAGCAATTATTTATTTATACATCAATCAGCAAAAATAAAATTGAAGGGATTCTGGGTGCTGATAATGGTAATGCCAGATTTATAGCTAATAATGGAAACCCAGAAATAAGCCATAAACAAACAATTTTAGTGCGTGAAATATCATTAGGATATTATGGTCGTTATAAAACACCGCTTTCAACAATGGGAATTATTGATAACAGAAGTGCTTTAGTTATTGACCAGGAACAGATTAAGAAATTTTATGATGAACCTCGATATTTGGAAATACTCACAGCATTCAAGAGTTTTGTAAATTCAAGCAACAAAAAATTTAATAATTTCAAAGCAAAAGAAGCTTTATATGAAGCTGTGTTTGGAAAATTCAGGGAAGGAGAATGCCATTTCTGGTTAGATAGATTGAATGAAATTAATGGTGAATCAAAGGAACTTATGAAAGTTTGTTATGCATCAACAAATAATGATTCTACACCTGAGATTCTATTCACCTCTTTACAATCATATAAAGAAGTTTCAAATATCTTAAAACTTGAACCATTCTTGAGATGTCTTGAAGAAATCTTCTATAAGGCAATGGCTGCAAAAAATGTAAGTTCTATAAAAGTTGATAATCTGAATGAACATGAAAAACGATTTATAGAGTTTTGTAGTATAATAGATTATAACGATTCTCAATTATTCAATGCTCGAATTAAATACTTAAAAGAAAAATGTTCTCCTTTATCAGAAACCTATATAGAAAATGTAATTAAGTATCATGAATTAGTTTGTCAGCAAAAGAAAAGTTCTGTATGGGTAGAATTGGATCCTGCAGGAAGACTCCAGTCATTTGTAAATTCAGAAGATGTCGAAATTGACATTAATCAATGGGGAAGGGATTATTACCTTTCTTCATTGAAATCAATTAAGGCAGAAATAGAGGAGTTCTCGAAATGAGTAAAGAAAAAGAATTGAAAATTAGAGAATCTCTTAAGTTAGTTTATGATCTATTTTCACGAGTAGATGACTTTCTCTTTACTACGTATAACTATGAGCCGGATTTTTTCGATGAACATATTGTTTCATACCTAATGGGCTTTGATAGAAAGATAAGCACTATCGGGGAATTAAAAGATGCAGATGAATGGGTAAGAAATAATCATGTAAGTGTCTATTATGATCGGAATGCTATGTCTCCAGGAACAAGTTGTCTTACAGTTCCAGTGTTTCCGCAAAATATAAAGACAGGCGGTGTATTTCATCCAAAGGTTATTATTATTTATGGAATCCCAAAAGGTAAATCTAAAGCAACTGCTTATTTATTTGTATCTTCTTGTAATCTAACAGTATCTGGATATGGTCGAAATAAAGAAGCATTTTCATGTGTCGAAATAAAATCAGCACAACTTGCAAACAGTGTTTCTGAATTTATCTACACACTGGATAATAATGGTGATGAAGAAAGACATTCCGCTTTGCATGAATTTCTGAATAATATTAGAACGAAAGATGAAGATATTGAATTCTTATGGACTAATTCTGGGAAAGGAACAAAGTTAATTGACTATTTTAAAGAACAATCCTCAGGTGATTTAACAGTTGTTTCTCCATATTTTGATGAAAATGGACCTAGAAGTTTATTAGATGAACTTCCTAATAAAGGGAAAACAACAATTATTCCTGCCATTGATGGAGAAAATTATAACCTGCACAAGGGAGATTATGAGAAATTAAAAAATAATAAAATAGATTTCTATGAATTACTAAATGAAGATGATACAAGGTTTATACATGCCAAGGTAATTAAATTTGGAAGTCAGCTTGTTGTTGGGTCATATAATTTTACTTCCGCAGCATTAAAAGGCTTAAATTCGGAAGCCGCATTAATTTTCAGTAATTCAACTGACTTTAAATTCAACTTAAAGAATATTTCTGAGCAAAAATTATTGCCAGATGGAAAATTAATTTCTAACCGTGATGAAGCTGGAATTGATAATAAAGTTCCATTTGTTTCTGTCATAATACAATGGAAAGAATCTAAAATATTTGTTACTGCTGAATATTTAGATAATGGTAAATATTCTTTAAGACTTGATGGAACTGCAGAAGATTTAATTACGGTGTTGCAAGAGAGTCAGGAAATTAGTATTACTGCAGAACTTGCTAATCATATATTAAGGCATAAAACATTTTCGATTTATAAGGATGGTATCATCTGTTTCAAAGGCTTAATTAATGAAATAGATTCAGGAGAATATAGACCAGAGTTTAGTTGCGAATCCTTAAATGATTCAATAAGAGAATGGTTTACCTATTCTGGTGATGATAGTAATGAGAAACATAATTTAAGACTTATAAATACAGAAGATGAAGAAACTGAAAAGGTTTTAGGAGTAACCCAAGAAGAAACTCAAGATATTTTTGATAATTATTATTTGGTTGCAAGAGCTCTTGAGAATTTACTTAAGCAAGTAGAAGAGAATAGAGTTAATTCATTTGATAAAGCTCCAGTTGCTCAACGGCGAACTGAAAAATATTGGGAACGATATAATGAGTGGGAAATAAAAAAGCGAAAGGCTGATCAAAATTTATATTCTTATTTGGTTACTAAACCAGGAAGTATAGAAAATATGATTACTTTCTTGGAAAAGGACCATATGGAAGAAAAAAATAGAGATGTAGTTTATGAATGGCTTATTGTCAATTATTTACAATCAACTATATCTATGTTTCCTAAAAACCTTATTCATAACAATGATGGAAATAAAGTTTATAAAGAAAAACTTTCATTATTATCAGAAAGATTAAATTTACTGGACAAAGATATTAATAAAAAGATTAGAAATAGCGTTGATAAAAAATTCCTGGAATGGATAGAGACTGAATTTAAGAAGAGTAAAGACAATGTTTGATAATTTAAATATTGAAAAAGTAAGCAGTATTATCAGTTTTGTTGGCAAAACTTCCTCTTTTAATGGAGATAACACAATCCCAGATTTGCAGATAAAAGGTGTAACCGCATTATGCAATATTCTTCATAATAAGCAATATGCATATTTAGCAGATGAAGTTGGCATGGGAAAAACATATCAAGCTATAGGTGTAATTTCAATGTTATTGAAAGAAAATCCTAAAGCAAAAATCCTCGTTATAGCACCAAATAGAAACGTTCAAAACAATTGGATAAGTGAAATAAAAAACTTTCAGAAAAATAATTTATCTGATGGAATTGAGTTTAGTGTAAAAAATTTTGAAGAAAGACAAGATTTCATAAAAACCTTCCATGAAGAAAATGAAGAGAATATTTTCGTAACACGGTTAACTACTTTTTCTACCATAGGAGATTCTATTGTTAGATATGAGAATTCAAATTATAAATACTACGAAGAAGTTCCTGTAAAAGTATTATTTGAAGGTTTATGTCGTGTTACTGAAACTGTTAAAACACCTAATTCTAAGGACAAATTCAGCTCATTTGATGCTGGAAAAATATGTGGAAAATTTTTAAGAAAATATACGCCGGATTTTGATTTAGTTGTTATTGATGAAGCTCAAAACATGAGAAATGAAAATAATGCTACTGTTTTCATAAATTATTGGTTGGGACTAAAAAGATGTAAAGATTCTAAGACAACTTCAGTTGGCAATGTACTAAATTGTATACCAAAAAAAGATAATAACAATACAAAATTCCTTTTGCTAAGTGCTACACCAGCACATAGAAATATTGATTCTCTTAGAAATCAGCTTTTTTACTTTGAAGAAAAAAGCGATGTTCCTGTTGCGGATGAGATTACACATGAGTATCTTTCAAGTTTTTTAATTAGACGTTTACGAACTTATAATAATGAAAATAAATATAAAGTTAGAAAAATTGTGCCTAACAACGTTTCTGATACATTAGAGAATGATTCAGAGGATGGATTGAAACAAAGATTATTTCTAGCTCTAATTCAAAGTAAACTAGCAAAAGAAATAGCAAAAAACAATTCGACTTATAAAATTGGATTTTTGGAAACTTTTGAAAGTTATACGCCTTCAGGTTTTCTTCATGAGGATGAAGAAACAGGAGAAAAAAATAAAGAATTTGAAAACAATGGTTCTCAAGAAGTAGGTGAGAAAGGAGAAGCTCCAGATAAAAGAATTCTACAGAATATAAGTAAGTCTTTTTATGATACTTTTGGAGAAGGTAAATATCCTCCACATCCTAAATTTAGTTTCATGGAAAAAGAGATTACAAATGTTATAAATACAAATATTTCTCTACAAGACATTGAAACATCGGCTCCAGATAAGGCTGTTGTTTTTGTTCGCAGACTAGCAACAGTTGATGAACTTGAAAAAAGGCTTAATTCAATGTATGAAAATCGCATTGTATCATATTGGGGAAATGAATTTGGAATAAACAATGCAACCTTCAAAGAAATACGAGATAAATTTGAAGAATTATACATTAATAAAACTGCAAGAGAATCAGTTACAGAAGATTTGGATGATGATAATGAAGAATCCGATGAAATTGAAGGCTTTGGAATTCGTAGTGATTTAATAAACTGGTTAGCCTTAAAGAAACAGCATAAGGGAAGGGGATTTTATTCTGTTTCCAAGTTTAAAAAATCATTATTGAGAAATAAACCTAATAGTGTTCTTTTTTCTGAAAATTATTTCAAAGCTTTGTATAAGGATGAAGATATTAATAAATTTGTTGATGATGATTTTGTAAAAGAAATAAATGAATATATTGCCGGTGATTATAAACGTTATATTTTAGAATATAGTGGTAAACGACGGTATAATTCTTCTGAACTTTTGCCACTATGTTGTTACTTAGCATTGAAGCGTAAGGGTGAAGATAAAACTGCTAGTTTTATCAAAGACTTTTATGAGATTGGAGATTCTATAAATAATAAAAATTGTGAATATTCAAAAACTTTAGTAGTAAAAACGCTTCAACAAGATTCTATTTGGAATCATATGGCAGAATATAATGTTATTACCGAAGATCAGGATCTTTATAAACGCGAAGTATTAAAGGCAATTACAGAGAAATATTTGAAATCAAGTGAAGCTGTACTTGATTTTATGTATTGCTACATAAATGAAAAAGATAGTGAATTATGTGATTCTGTCATGAAACGGTTATTTTCTAAAAAATGCTCACATGGTATCAGAATTAGAAAATTATTTGAAAATGGCACTTTAGTATATAAACAGTTGCTAGGTGGAGAAGCAATTGAACATGAATCTCAATTAAGAACTGAATTAAAATTTCTTGATTTGCAACAATGGGTAATGCCCGCTACAGGTGGAAACAAAGGCAATGAAGGTTTGATCAAACGCTTTAATACACCATTTTATCCAGATGTTATTGTATGTACTGATGTTTTAAAAGAAGGTATAAATCTCCATTTATTTTGTAATCGCATTTATCATTACGGCCTTGCATGGACCCCTGGAGACTTAGAACAACGAATTGGTCGAATAGATCGCTTTTTCAGTAAGACACATAGAGAACGCACTATTCAAGAAAACCTTTCTGAAGATGAAAAAACAAAAATTGAGGTTAATTATCCTTATCTCGGTAAATCAGTTGATGAACATCAGTTGAAACAAGTCTTAAAATTTAAATTATCAGCAGATCCATTGCTTGATTCTAAAAGTCTAGATCAAAAGGATATTCAAATTGATATAGATGAAAAATCTATATTGGAATTAGCAACTTTAAAACCAAAAGATGCTGATGTTTGTCCTTATTCTGGAGAGGCATTCTGGGAGACACAAAAATGATAAATGAACTAATACATGAATTTCTAAATAACATTAATACTATAAAAGATGATATTTACAATGAATTCTCATTACAGCATGAATTAGGTATATTCTTGCGAGAAAAACTTACAGACTATAAAGTCCAATTTGAAAGAAATGTTTCTTTTTTTGATGGTTTTGAAAATAAGGACTTTATTAAAAAAGAGATGGATATTGTCATTTATAAAACAGATTTAAGTGAAAAATATGCAATTGAATTGAAATTCCCTAAGAATGGACAATATCCAGAAACAATGTTTTCTTTTCTAAAGGATATAAACTTCATGGAACAAGTAAAAAATAATCTTTCATTTACAAGTACATTTGTTTTAACATTGGTTACAGATAAAAACTTTTATGAAGGTTCATATCCAAGTGTTATTTACGAATATTTTAGAGGTGGAAAAAATAATAGAATTATAAATGGAGAAATCCAAAAGCCAACAGGGAAAAAAGATGAAATGATCAATATTGAAGGAAACTACTGTATTGAATGGATAAAAACACAAACAGATTTTGTTTATTATATGTTATCTATCTAATTATATAGAAGAAGGGGAAAATGGAAGCAGAACCAAGAGAAGTTAAGATACACGGAATCTACCGTCACTTTAAGAACAAATATTACATCGTAGAAGATGTTGCTTATCACTCAGAAACCAAAGAGGAATTTGTTGTGTATCGCCGTCTCTATGATGACAATTCTCTTTGGATTCGTGAGAAGCAGATGTTTTTAAGCGAAGTAGACCATGAAAAATATCCTGACGTAAACCAGCGTTGGCGATTTGAACTTGTAGAAGAGGTAGGTAAGTAACATGAAAATCATAATCGTAAACGGCAGTGCCAGAAAAGGAAATACACTGGCCGCAATTGAAGCTTTTTCAGAAGGTGCAAAATCAAAGAATGAAATTGAAATCATTCAGGCTGATAAACTTAACATCGGTTTTTGTAAAGGTTGTGGAGCCTGTGAATTTCACAAAGGCTGTGTTGATAAGGACGATACAAATTCGACTATCGATAAACTTGTGGAAGCAGACATGATTGTATTTGCAACTCCTGTTTACTGGTGGGGAATGACAGCCCAGACAAAACTTGTAATCGACAAATGTTATTGTCGTGGAGCACAGATTAAAGGAAAGAAGATTGGTGTTCTTGTTCCAGGCGGATCGCCTGTAGATGCAACTCAGTATGAACTCATCAAAAATCAGTTTGAATGTATGGCTTCATATCTCGACTGGAATATTCTTTTCTATAAACCATTCTATGCTAATGGAAAAGATGAAATCAGAAATAATGCTGAACTTGTGAAAAAAATTACTGATTTAGGTAGCAGACTGTAATGCTCAAAAATCATTACGAAGTTCTGAAAAAGAGATTCGTAAATGAAACGAAGTGATGTTATAAAAATCATCAGTGAAACTTACTCTGTAGAGGCTGAATATCTTTGGGACGGTGAAACTCATGCCGTTTTCAGACATCCTGCCAGCAACAAATGGTTTGGAATAATTATGGAAGTGAAGAAGAAAAATCTTCATTTTACAGGCTTTGAAAACAGTGATGAATCTGAAGATTGAACTTCTTGCAAAAGTCAATATAATTATAAAAACCAATGACTCGGATTTGAAAAAGTGGGAACTTTCGGAACAAGATTTCCAACTGACAATTCCCAGATTGATACAGTTCTAGGAGACATCGTTCTTTATCAGGGAAACTCTATCAGCTTCTTCTATGACAACAACAGCAGGAGTTACACAATGCTTGGTAAGCTTGATATCACCGATGTAAAAGAAATTAAAACTTTTCTCGCAGCAGAAAAGGGCAAGACTGATATTATTTTGAGTTTGAAGTATAGGATATTACAAATGGCAATCACAGTAAATCTTTATTACACAGGTACAAACGAAAATGCCAGAAAGTTTGCCGAAGAAATGACTTCTTCAGGCGTTGTCCAGGCAATTCGTGAAGAAAAGGGGAATCTGAAATATGAATATTTCTTCCCTATGGATGATCCTGAAACTGTCCTCTTAATCGATTCCTGGGAAAATCAGGAAGCAATTGATGAACATCACAAGACTCCAATGATGCAGAAAATCATGGAGCTGCGTGAAAAATATGACCTTCACATGAAGATTGAACGTTACAGAAGTGATGATGACATTCCTGAGAGGGACAAGTCATTTATCAGAAAATAGAAGTAGATTATTAAGAAAACAATAGTTTCAATTTTGATGGGATACCTTTTAATAGCTTCAACCTATGCAAAGATAGTTGTATGTTATTTCAGCTGCACAGGAAACACAAAGACTCTTGCTCAGTCAGCAGCAAAAGCTCTGGATGCAGAATTATTTGAAATCGTTCCAGAAGTTCCATACAAAGCAGAAAGATATAGACTGGTACAACTCAAACAGCAGAAGCTCAAATGAATTCAACGACAAGACAAACCGACCTGCAATCAAATCAAAAATCGACCTTTCAAAATACGATACAGTAATTCTTGCTTTCCCGATCTGGTGGAACTCAGCCCCCAAAATCATGTGGAATTTCGTAGAACAGAATGACTTAAGCAGAAAGACAGTCGTTCCAATCTGTACTAGCGGTAGCAGTAGTGCCTTAAAAAGCTAAACCTAGCATACAAGTAGACAGAATGTACATTATAGGAAGTATTATATTATAGTGGAATTTTTCCTATACTTACAAAGTCTTTCCATACTGATTAACGATACAAATGACATAAAAAATATAATAACTCTCCAAATTTTTCTGCTCGATAATTGTCCTTTTTTCTAGAGACGTCGTATAAATAGATATATGGCACGAAAGTTGCTGCAAATATCAGGAGGACATTATGGAAAAAGAACTTAATACAAAAGAATTGAACAATGTTGTTGGCGGAAATGAAATTATTTTTAATTCACAATCTATTGTTGCTGAAACAATCGAAGGTGGAATTATTAACAATCATTCTGAGCTGCATTTTCCGGAAGGCCATCCGGACTTCATTAATCCGCTTCGTCCTAAAAAAAAATAAACCAGAATATTTGAACATAAAAAAATCCGGTAAACAAGACTGAAAATTGTCTGTTGCCGAATTTTTTTATTGAAAAATCATCCAAGTATTATCTATCTTTTTAACGTCCGTAAAATTTCTTTATGTTCGTCACTCACTCTAAAGCTTTCAATTCCTTTCTGAATTGCCTTATTGTGAGTCCATGTATTCATCGTATTCTTTTTTAATTCCTTAACCGCGTCATTCCATTTAAATGCAAACGCAGTCGCAAAATACCAGGCGACCATCATGTTAATAAAATACGAATCAAAATATTCAGGCGGGCGGCCTTCGTCTTTAGGACCGTTTGATTTACAGACAGGTTCAACACAAGCAGATGCTGCAAGCTCGAGATGCTCTGGTTTAAAACTTTCTCCAAGATAAAAATCCATCAGCATTTTTAAACCAAAACGGCGGACATAACATTCCTTTGACTTAATCCATTTTTTTACCTGCACAAAAAGCCGTGCCGTATTATCTTTAAAACATTTCGGAGACCCGATATCCGTTACAGCCCATGTCCTTATGTATGGAACAAATTCCACACATGCCTTTAACGTCTTATCGTAATCGCCGAGCATGTTGATCAAAATCATATGAAGCAGATCTTCTTCGTAATATTTATGCGGAAGGCTCTTCATAAACTTTTCGTAATCATAAGATTCAAAAACTATTTTTGCGGCTTTTCTTACAGAACCGTTTACAAGGCCTATAAGCGTATCGCCAGGCATAGTTCGTTTTACCCATTCCGGGCCTCGCCCTTTCTGCGTTTTTTTAATCTCAAACAATAATTTCTGAATCTCTGTCATAATTTGTTCCAACAAAAAAATATTTCTTATATTTTTATTTTAAATTGAATTCATTTTTTTGACAAACAAATTTTTCTATCTTAGAAACCAAGCCATCGACTTTATCGAAAAGTTAATTTAAAAAAATTGAAATTCATGTTATAATATGAGACATGAAATTTGTCAGTTTTTTATATCTGATATGTACGATTATTTCTCTTTCAATTTTCTTCTGGCTTTATCTGACCGATGTAAAAAAAAGTCTCTGTCAGAATATCATGATTTTAATTACTACATTTTCATATTTCGGATACTTTCAGCAGTCGCTTTCTACTCAGCTTAACGAATACATTCTTGCAACAAAAATTGTATATCTTTCCGGAAGTTTTATTCCAATGCTTTACTTTTTTGTAATCTGTGAAATCTGTCACATTCCATTACATAAAAAATTTACAATTCCTTTAATTCTTTTCCAAACAGTAACATATACATGTGCCTGTACAATCGGTTTTTCTGATATCTTTTATAAAAACATAGATTTTAATTTTATTAATGGAATATATAGTCTTACAAAGGAATATGGTCCATCGCATTTTCTTTATGTATTTTCAATGTTCGGATATTTTATTTCAGGACTCCTTATTTCTCTGATATTAGGTTTTACAAAAAAGAACATCAACTATAAAGAATTACGCACAATTCTTATTTTTTGTGGAGCAGCACTTTCTCTTTATATCGTAAAAAGACTTGTTTCTCTTCCATTTGACATTTCTGCTTTTTCAAATATTCTTCTTGTAATGGGTGCCATGTCACCTATTTATCATACAAATCTTTTTACTGTTAACGAAAATCTGGAAATTGTTAACGAACAGCTTAATAAACTTGGTTTCATCACTTTTGATTATAAATTAAATTACATGGGTTCAAACAAATATGCATTGAATGTATTTACAGAATTGAACAACTGTAAAATCTGTAAACCTGTTATTACAGAACAGAAAGAACTTTTGCTTCTAATAAAAAATGTTGAATCCTATAAAGAACTGTTAAAATACAGCACAAAAAAGAAAGGTCACAGTACAATCAAATCAAATAATTTTAAACTCAACAACAGAGTTTATGAAACAAGAATTCACACTATAAATAATTTTCTCGGACATCTTGTAGGTTTTACGATTGAATTTATCGATGAAACAGAACATTACCGTGCTATTGAACTTACAGAAAGATATAATGAAAATCTTACAAAAGAAGTCAACGAAAAAACAAAACGCATCCGTTACATTCAGGAAAAAACAATTCTTGGAATGGCTCAGATGGTTGAATCTCGAGACCTCAGTACTGGCGGACATGTAAAACGAACAAGTGAAGTTGTAAGAATTTTTTCAAAAAAACTTCTTAATTCAAAACTAAAACTTTCAGAAGATTATCTTAATCTTGTAATCCGAAGTGCTGCCATGCATGATCTTGGTAAAATCGGTGTAGATGATGCAATATTAAGAAAACGTGGAAAATTTACAGATGATGAATATTCTGTAATGAAAAAACATTCTGCAATCGGACAGAAAATGATTAAAGATATTCTCTCTGATGTAGAAGAAAAAGATTTCATTAAAATTTCACAGAATGTCGCTCACTATCATCACGAAAAATACGATGGTTCGGGGTATCCTGATAAACTCAAAGCTGATGAAATTCCACTTGAAGCCAGAATAATGGCTCTTGCAGATGTCTTTGATGCTCTTGTTTCCGAACGATGCTATAAAGAAGCATTTTCTTATGATAAAGCTTTCTCAATTATTAAAGAAGAATCAGGAAGTCATTTTGACCCGACTCTTGTAGAAATTTTTATGACATGCCGTGATGAACTTGAAAAATATTACGATAATTGTGAAAAATACTGATAAAAATTAATCTGCTTTTTTCAGTTCAAAATCTTCAATCATTTTTTTTATTCGTGATGCATTTTTAACACCGTTTCCGTCAGGATGATTATTAAAAAATACACTGACCTTTTTTCCGCTTATGACACAATTTTCAATAATCGGAACAAATTTTAAAAGTTCTTCATCTGAATAATCGTAAAGATATCTGTCACTTCCGTTATTTTTTTGATCTGAACTGTACCAGGCATCTGCATTACGACCATGCATTCTTAAATATGCTGTATTACCAGTAAAAATTTTCTGCCCGACAGATGAAGGCAGATGTTTTAATTCTGGCATATCACAGAAAACAATTCCGGCTCCCCTTTTATCAAGTCCCTCAAACACACTTTCTTTTATCCATTCCCGGTGACGAAATTCTATTACAGGAAAAAAGTCTGAAAATTCTTCAATCACTTTTGAAAGATATATTCTGTTAGAATCTGTGTAATGAAAACTTTGCGGAAATTGAAATAATGTTGAAGAAAGAACTTGTTTATTATTAAGAGTGCTTAAGGCATCTTTCATTATTTTTGCATTTTCTTTCCAGTCAGATCCAGGCTCATGTGTCAAAAGCCTGTTTGCTTTTATGCTGAATTTTACAGAACCATTTGTCCGTTCATAAAATTTAGAAAGCCGCTCTTTTGTCGGCATCGAATAAAATGTATTATTTATTTCCAGGGCATTAAATTTTTCTGCATAAAATTCAAGAAAATCCGAACGTTTTAAATTCTGAGGATAAAAAACACCTTTCCATTCGGGATAATCGTAACCGCTCGTTCCAATCAGAATCTCATTCATCTTAAAAATCAATGCAATTTCAAAAAAATATTCAGAAAAATTAATTCATAAAATTAAATCTTCTGTATTTAACTGCCATTACAATTCCCATACAAATCATAGAAGTCCAGAGAGAAGAACCTCCATAAGATAAAAACAGAAGCGGAATTCCAGTACAAGGCATAAGTCCCATTACCATTCCGATGTTTTCGAGGAAGTGAAAAAAGAACATTCCAAGAATTCCTGTTGTAATGTAAGCCCCATATTTATTAGGCGTTGTCTTAATGATATAAACCATTCTAAGCATAAGACATAGATAAAGAGCGAAAACTAAAAATCCACCCAAAAAACCCCATTCTTCACAAAGAATTGAAAAGATAAAGTCTGTTCCCTGTTCTGGAAGGTAACTTAAATGACTCTGAGTTCCTTTTAAAAATCCGCGTCCAAAAAATCCTCCTGCACCAATTGCAATTTTAGACTGAATGATATTCCAGCCTGCATCTTTTGGATCAACATAAGGATTTAAGAAAATAATAAGTCTCTTAAGCTGATATACTTTTAATTTTGCACCTACTAATTTTGATGAAATAAGTGAAATTAAAATAATTCCGGCAAAAAAAGCAATCCAGTAAAAGTATTTATTATGCCTGTAAAAATAAAGTCCAAGAAAGCCTACAAGTACAATTGCAGCCATCGCAAGAGTAACAACAAGTCTTAATCTTGAATCTGTTAAAAATTTAATCGCAGGCACTGTATGACGGACAATATTAGATTCCCATACAGGCAGAATCGTAAAAAGAATTGTAAAAGTTCCAACTCCTAAAACTAAAAGTATGTAACGCATTTCAATTCCGGAAACAAGAGTCATAAACAGAAAAACAGGAATAAAAACAAGAGCAGTTCCTAAGTCTGGCTGTAAAAGAATAAGCCCAACCATAATCAGAAGAATTACGGCACTTACAATAAATCTTTTTGTAGGATTTTCATTTTCACTGTTATTCAAATACCACGCAAGAAAAATTATAAAAACAATTTTACAGAATTCAGACGGCTGAATACCGAAATTTCCAATTCCAAGCCAGCTGTGTGAACCTTTTACTATTTTTCCGAATTTGCATGTATATAAAAGCACTAAACAGGATAAAACAAAAACCCAGAAAATATATCTTTCTGTTTTTCTATAATCATAGCATGCGAAAAAAAGCATTAAAACAATTCCTGTTGCACCCCAGATAATCTGCTTAATATAATTTGTATTTGTCAAAACACCATCACGGTCAATTGCAGCAGAATAAATAAATGCAATTCCTATAAGAGTAAGAGAAATTACACAAATTAAAATTAAATAATCAATTGCAGAAAAAATCTTAAACTTTTTCAATGCTATTTCCCCCTTTTAATAAAATTGAATTTCCTATTCTGTAAGTCTCGTAGGTTTTACCAGCCATCTGAAATGAAGAGCATCTACGGCTTCATCAAAAGTCTGATTTGCAAAATATCCCTGCATAATAATATTTGCAGCATAAGTTGCCCACCATTCCCATGTGTTCGCAGCTTCTACCATTACATTAACTACAATCTGGTCTTCAACAGGTGCATCATAAGGTGCATAAGACAAAAGCCAGTTATGCCAGCTCTCTGTATAACCTGCAACTTCCGCAGTTCCTGTTTTACATGCAATTTTTACAGTTGGATTCTGCATAGCGTATTTTGCAGAACCATCAGTTACAACAAAACGCAGAGATTCTTTTACTTTTTTATAAATTGCAGGATCAATTGAATTTTCAAATAAAATTTCAGGTTGAACTTCGGTAATAATTTCATCTGTTACAGGATCACGGACTTCTTTTAATAAATGAGGCTTATAAATTTTACCTTCATTACAAACCATTGCCATTACATCTGCAACCTGAAGAGGAGTTGCCGTTGTATATCCCTGTCCGATTGAAACGTTCATCGTATCACCATCAAGCCATCTTTCATGATATTTACGTTCTTTCCATTGAGGATTTGAAACAAAACCTTTTGAATGAGACGGTAAATCAATCTGTGTACTCTGACCGTATCCGAAAATTTTTGCGTAATCTGCAATCTTTTCAATTCCAAGATTATCTCTACCAACCTGCCAGAAATAAATATCACACGAATGACCGATTGCATGCTTTAAGTCAAGCTTTCCATGACCAGGTTTTAAAATCCAGCAGTGGAATGTTCTTCCACCATATTCAATTTCACCTTTACACTCAACTTTTTCATATTCCGGGTAAGCTTTTTCAGCAAGAATTGCAGTTGCCATAATGATTTTAAAAGTTGAAGCCGGAGCATAAGCTGCGTTAACGGCACGATTAAGAAGCGGTTTATATTCTGATTTTGCAAGTTTTGTATATTCTTCTGCTGCCCTTTCTGAATTAAAAAGATTTGAATCAAAATATGGATAAGATGCCATTGCAAGAATTTCACCAGTAGATGGCTTTAATACAACAACAGAACCGATTCTATTTCCCAATGCTTTTTCAGCAAGAATCTGAGTTCGAGAATCAATTGTCAGGACAAGTTTTTTTCCCATCTGCGGAGGTACGACTGTCGGAGTTTCAGAAAGAATTCTTCCTTTAACATCGACAGTTCTTTCTTCATAACCGTCTTTTCCCTGAAGATAAGAATCGTACTGTTTTTCAATTCCAGTTTTTCCAACGATACTTGTTTTTGAATATCCACCCTTATTGTACATAAGGTTCATTTCTTCTTTTGTAATTTTACCTACATAACCAAGAATATGAGAAAAACTTCCAGTTTCAATGTAGTTTCTCATCGGGCGGCTTACCCATGAAACACCGGGGAGATCATTAAGATTTTCTGCAATATCAGAAATCATCGTAAATGAAACATTTGTTTTTACAGTAACAGGATTATATGTTTTTCTTATTTCCGGCGGAACCAGTTCATCAATTTCACTTTTAGGAATTTGCAATATCGTAGAAAGTCTTGAAATTACAGTATCAAAATCGTCTCTTGGAATTTCACCAGGAGTTACTTCAACAGCAAAGGAATCAGAATTTACAACCATCGCATTATCATTGTTTCTGTCATAAATTTCACCGCGCTGTGCAGGAATAGATGTAATTCGGCTTGTAATTGTTTTTGACTGAATTTTATATTGGCTTCCTTCAATAATCTGCATTGAAAAAAGTTTAAAAATATAAACAAAGAAAACAATAACACAAAGAGAAGTATATATTACTGTCAGTATATTTTTATCTCGTCTGATATTTTGATTATTATTGTTATCTCTATTCATTTTTGCGTTGCCCTATTTTGAATAATTGTAAGGCAAAATAAGAAATCCTGAAAAACAATCAAGAAATTTAAACATTAACGGACATAATAATGAATTTATAAATAATTCAAATAAAAACAATTTTGAAAAAACATTATATGTATTCATCATATTCGGGAAAAAGAAAGATGCAATACAGATTAATAAAGCTTTTAATACTGTTCCTGAAAATCCAATTAAAAATGTTACGAAAAAAGATTTTAAATTAAGCATTTTTCGTAAGAAACCTGCAATATAACCAATTATTGTTCTGATAAGACAGTTAAGTCCAAAAGGACTTCCGCTCAAAAAATCAATCAAAAGTCCTGATGTAAAACCTGTAATCTGTCCCTGTACAGAACCATTATTTACAGCAAGATATAAAGAACATAAAAGCATTAAATCAGGCATAGCCGGAAGAATTGCAATCTTTGAAAGAATAGCAGTTTCAATTAAAACAAAAATTATTAAAAATAAAAAACCTGATAAATAAGATTTTGTCATTTTTGAGCCTCTTTATTTTTAACAGTTTCTGTATCTGATTCTTTCATTTCTGTTGAAGATACTACAATTACATGTTCAAGTCTTGAAAAATTAACAATAGGAGTAACTTCGATATCAAGTGAAGAATCATAATCCAAAACTGTAATCTTAGAGATTGTTCCAAGAGGAATATCTTTTAAATAATTTCCATTTTCACCAGATGTAACAATCACATCACCAAAATGAAGATCACCTATTACCTTTTTCTTAATGTATTTCATTGATAAAGAAATATCTTCTGAACCATTTCCAGTAATCAGACCGATATCTCTTGTATTTTGTACTCGTGCAGAAATAGTACATTTAATACTGTAAACAGGCATAATCTCACTTGTAGAATATCCGACAGATGTTACTTTTCCGACAATTCCTACATTTCCACCCTGAACAGAAAGAACACTCATGTTCTTTTTAATTCCATCCCTGCTTCCTTTATCGATAATTATCGTTGAATGAAGGTTGTCTGCACCTCTTGAAATAATGTTGGCTGGAATTGTTTTCTGTTGAATACTTTCTGCAAAACCAAGTTGTTCTTTTAATCTTGCATTTTCTTTACGAATACTTGTATTTGTTCTCTGCATGTATTCATAATCTTTTAACTTTTCTGTAAGAATTTCATATTCCTTACTTAATACAGCAAGTTTCTGAACTGCACTTACAGTATCTTTGATGTAAAAAGTAACAGCCGCAATTCCTTTTTCAACTGTAGAGAAAATTGTAAATCCAACCTGTCTGAAATTTACTACAAATCCTCCGGAACTTAAAGAAAGCATTACGCTTGATGCCATAACAAGAATAATTAAAAGCAGTTCCTGAAAGCGAAATCTCAGATTTATCTTTTTATGTTTCTGCATGTGGAATTTATATTAACTGTTGAGGTTATCGTAAATAGCTCTGTCAGATGACAAGTCTTTAAACAATTCAAATGCTTCACCGGCACCAAGAGCAACACATTCCAAAGGACGTTCTGCAAGAATTACAGGAACATTTGTTTCTTTTGAAATAAGTTTTGCAAGACCTTTAAGCATTGAACCACCACCTGTCATAACAATACCACGTTCAACAATATCTGCGGCAAGTTCTGGAGGAGTATGACAGAGAGATGATTTAATCTCATCAACAATCTGATTAACAGGTTCTCTTAGAGCTTCACGAATTTCAACTGAATCAATTTCCATTCTTCGTGGAAGACCTGTAATTGCATCAAGACCTTTGATTTCCATTTTTTCAATGTTTTTATCTGGTGCAACATTTCCAATTTCAATCTTTAGTTTTTCTGCAGTCTGATTACCGATGTTAAGGTTATGAACACTCTTAATATGTTTTACAATTGTTTCGTCAAATTTATTTCCACCAACACGGATTGAAGAAGTATTTACCATGCCACCGAGAGAAATAACGGAAATTTCTGCAGTTCCACCACCAATATCACAAACCATATGACCTGCAGGTTCATGAATAGGAATTTTTGCACCGATTGCGGCAGCAAGACTTTCTGGAATTACTTCTACTTCTTTTGCACCTGCTTTAAGAGCAGCTTCAATTACAGCACGACGTTCTACTTCTGTAATACAAGAAGGAATACCGATCTTCATTCTTGTAGAACTGAAGATTCTGTGTTTTGGAAGAATTTTTCCAATAAAATATTTAATCATTATTTCGCAGGCATCAATGTTAGAAATTACACCGTCTGCAAGCGGACAAATTGCAATAATATTTTCAGGAGTTTTAAAGAGCATTCTTTTAGCTTCTTTACCTACTGCACGAACGACATTTGTTCCTTTTTCTACAGCAACTACTGAAGGTTCATCAATAATAATGCCCTTTCCTCTTACATAAATAAGAGTATTACAAGTTCCAAGATCAATACCGATATCTGTGATAAAATTATTAAAAAGCATTTTTCCCCCTACTTTTTATTTTATTTCTTTTCTTTAATATTTTCAATAAATAATTACTATCTATACACTTTTTTTAGTGCTTCTTCGTAATTACTATCAATTTTTGTTGTCTTTCTCCATTCTGCTCTTGCTTTTACAAGATCACCGCTTTTTTCGTATACAACTCCAAGGCCATAATGTGCATCAGCGGAATTTTCATTTTTTAATAAAATTGATTCAAATATTTCTTTTGCGTCTTCATAATTTTCTTCATCAAGATAAATCTTTCCTAAAAGAGTCTGAGTTTCAAGAAGAAGTGAATCGTCCTGAACTCTGCTGATAATCTGAAAAAGATATTGTTTTGAAGCAGAAAATTGATTTAATTTGTAATACTGCTTTGCAATTGAAAGAAGCAATGAATCAGATTCCCTTATTAGAAGTGCATCGCAAAAACTTGAAATACTTTCACGAGGCATTCCAAGATCACTGTAACTGATTCCCAGTAACTCCGGAATATCATCTGCTTTGTAACCAAGATTTCTTGCTTCTTCAAGATATTTTACAACAAGATCTGCATAATAATGATAAGAACAGATTATATTTTTTTGAAAATAGGCTTTTCCTAAAACATATTTAATCTGTGGAACAGTTTTTGCCTTAGCATTCATAAGTGCAATGCGAAGACATTTTATGCATTCATTTATGTAATACTGTGATTCTGCTGCATCAAGAGAAGCTGTTGCAAGTTTAAAAGCTGCATAACCTCTGTATACTAAAACTGTATTATTCAATAATTTTTTTTCGATAAGAAAAGAAGATGTTTCAAAGGCACCTTTATAATCGTATTTGTTCCACTGTGATTGAATTTTTGTAATGGATGGATTTTTATGAATGCTGTAATCTATGTAACGATAGATAAAAATTGAAGCAAGAGATAAAAAAACTAGCGAAAAAAAACTGATAACAAGAACAGGTATCAGTTTATTTCTGCTTTTGACAATGACTCTGCTTTTTTCCCCTCTATTTTTCATAGCCACCCACTACTTAAAATAACAAAAAATAAGAGACGGTAAGCCGGGTTCTGGTCTGGATTTTACTCCGCATAACCATCTATCCAAGATTCAGATTACCCTGAACCTCAAGCGATCTACCCGCAGCATAACTGTCCGGAACACATAGCTGCTGCTTGACCTTGCTCCAAATGAGGTTTTCCTGCAATTTCTGTTACCAGAAACCCGGTGGGCTCTTACCCCGCCTTTTCACCCTTACATCTTTTCAGATGCGGTTATTTTCTGCTGCACTTTCTGTCAGATTTCGGGTTATGCAAGAAATTATGCAACTTCCGATTTCTGCCCGGTTATTATCCGGCATTTTTTCCGGTGGAGCCCGGACTTTGCCTCAGGAATGAACTATATCATCATAATTCATTCCCGCGATTATATCTCTTATATATTATTAACTAATTTTCTTCTGATTCTTCTTCTTCAGAATCTTCTTCATCTGATTCTTCATCAGAATCATAGTCAGATGTTTTATCAAAACCGTTTTCATCTGAGTATTCATCATCATCGCTGATGTTATCATCATCTTCAAATTCATCATCAGCAAGAGATCCTGTTTCAAGCATAGTTGAATAATCTTCTTCGTCGTCTGATTCCTGATAGAAAAGAATACGGCTGCAATACGGACAGAAAAGAATTTTATCTCCGTCATGAACTTCATTTGCAAACTGTGCAGGTAAAATCATGTGACAGCCTTCACATACACCGTTTTTAACAGCTACGATACCGACGCTGTTTCTCTGAATGATGCGCTGAAATTTATAAACTGTTTCGATATCAATATCTTTTGTAACTTCAGCTTCTCTTTTTGCAAGTTTTTCAAGCTGTGCTTCAAACTTTTTTTTCTGTTTGTCAATTGATGCTTCAAGACTTTTTACTTCTGCTTCCTGAGCATCAATCATAGCTTTGTCTGTATTAAGATTATCATCAAGTTCACTTAAAGTTCTTTTTTCTTTATCAAGTTCTTTTCTGATTTCTGCTTCTTTTGCAGTAGCTTCTGAAATCTGTTTATCAAGAGCTTCATATTCACGGTGTGAAGAAATATTATCCATTCCTTTTTCACCTTCTTCTCTTGATTTTTCTGCTTCTCTTAATTCAACTTCGAGTTTTGCAACTCTTTCTTTACATTCATCATATACAGAGTTATTTTCGAGAAATCCTTTTTTATAACGAGATAAAAGCTCATTCTGAGCATCAAGCTGAGATGGAGCTTCTCTTAATTTATTCTCAATATCATATTTTTCTGAAAGTACTTCCTGAAGTGCCTGCAACTTGTCGCGAACTTCTGTCATCTGCATAAAGTAAAACCTCTTTTTTGGGTATATAATATGTAAATATATAACAAATAGCCCATTATGTCTATGAGCCATTGTTTTAAAACTGCCTTAGTCCCCACCCAAAAGGCAGTTTTAAAAGTTAATTTTTTGAAAAAATCAAAAAACTACATTTCAATATAATCTCTCAGGCTTGAAGCACGTCGCGGATGACGAAGTCTTCTGAGCGCTTTAGCTTCAATCTGACGGATTCTTTCACGTGTTACGTTAAAATACAAACCGACTTCCTCAAGTGTTAAAGAATAGCCGTCGTCAAGACCAAATCTCATCTTAAGGACATCCTGTTCTCTTGGTGGAAGTGTATTCAGTACTTCGCGAAGCTGTTCCTGAAGCAATGTGTAAGCTGTCTGTGATGCTGGATTTTCAACTTCTTTGTCTTCGATAAAATCTCCAAGAGATGAATCTTCTTCTTCTCCGATCGGAGTTTCGAGTGAAATCGGTTCCCTGGCAACATTTTTAACCTGTTTAACACGGCTTACAGGCCATCCAAGCTGCTGTGCAATTTCTTCATCAGTCGGCTCACGACCAAGTTTCTGCATAAGCTGACGGCTTTCGCGTACAACTTTATTTATCTGTTCAATCATATGAACAGGAACACGGATTGTACGGGCCTGGTCAGAAATTGAACGTGTAATTGCCTGACGGATCCACCATGTAGCATAAGTTGAAAATTTATAACCCTTTCGGTATTCAAATTTTTCTACAGCTTTTATCAAACCGATATTTCCTTCCTGAACAAGATCAAAGAACTGAAGTCCGCGGTTTGTATATTTTTTTGCAATGGCAACAACAAGACGGAGGTTTGCATTGATAAGATGATTTTTGGCAACTTCCATCAATTTGCGTCCTCTCTGAATTTCTTTTGCCATTTCAAGAATTTCTTCAATACTGTTTTCAAATTCGTATTCAAGACGATTTAACTTTCTGTCAATCTTCTGAATCTGAGTATATACTTCACGAATATCATCAGCCTTCATTCCAAGTTCACGCTCAAGCTTTGCTGCTTCTGAACGGATTGAAACACGACGGCCAAGCTTTCTAAGCTGGACAGAATCTGAAATACGAAGTTCTTTCATTTTCTTTTCCTGCTTATGGTGATAGTCAGAAATTTTTTCTGTTGCGTCGATAAACTTTTCTGAAAATTTTTCTATTTCTTCTGACTGAATATCAGTTTTCTGAAGCTGAGGTGTAATTATTTTACGAAGTTTCAAGATTTCAGGATTATCAAAAATCTTTTCGTTCTGGTCCATTTCGTAAAGATTACGCTTAATAGACATATACTGTTTGAGTTCTGGAAGAACAGGTTTTAAATATTCACTGTATGAACTTTTCAGTCTTCTCTTTTCTGCCATTTCTTCGTTAATTTCTTTACGAGGACGGCCAGGTTCGTGAAGATCAATTCTTGTAAATGCTTTCTGTGCAATAGCAAAAAATTCAGGAATCATAATACCGGAATTTTTAATTACATCTTTAATGATATTTTCACCATCTTCCATCTGCTTGGAAAGAGTCACTTCCTGATCTGCGGTCAAAAGATTTTCTTTACCGATTTCTCTTAAATAAAGTCTGATAGGATCATCACTTGAAGAATCTTTGTCAGAACTTACAAGACGTTTTTTTGAAAAAGCTTCTTTTTCTGTCTGTTCAACAATTGCTGCATCGGCATCTTTTTCGCGTTCGTCATCATCGTCTTCATCTTCAACAACAACGTCATCTTCTTCGTCTTCAAATTCCGGTTCTATTTCCTGAATGACAACTTTGTTTTTGTCCATCATGGAAATAATTTTGTCCATCTGTGTACTTGCAAAACTGATACCGACTACATCATTGATTTCGTCCCAGGTAATTGTTTTTTTGTCTTTAATAAAGAGAAAGAGTTTTGCAAATTCGATGTCTTCATCCGGTTCAAGATCAACCTTTTTAGAAGCTTTTACCGGTTTTTCTACAGTATTTAATTCTTCTTTTTTTGAAGCTTTTGAAGGCTTTTCAACTTTAGAATCTTTTACTGATTTTGATTGTTTTTCTGCACTTTTCTTTTCTGAAACTTTTTTTTCAGCAGTCTTCTTTTCTGCAGACTTTTTTTCAGCAGTTTTCTTTTCTGCGGTTTTCTTAGCAGACTTTTTTTCTGTTACTTTTTTTGCAGCTGTTTTTGAAGCAGTCTTTTTTTCAGCAGTTTTCTTTGCTGCTGTTTTTGTTGTCTTTTTCTTTTCTACAGTATTCTTTTTCATTTTACTCTTGCAGTTTTCTGTCTATTTCCATCTTTTCTTTGAGAAACTGAGCTAAGGTATTCTGGTCATCCTGCGTAATAGGTTTGAACTGCCGAATCTTATTCATTAACTTTTCGCGCTGTCGTTCAAGACTGTTACGTTTTATCATAGCTATACTTTCTTTGACATAAGCGAGGTTATTCTCTTCAAATTCTCTGGATGAAATGACTCTTGCAATCATCCGCTGAACCTCTTCTTCAGGGCAATGATTTAATATAGCTGGAATCGAAATATCTTCTTCTCTCTGACATTCCTCTAAAACGATGAATAACTTGCGGGCTAAAGGGTCCTCGAAATCGTTTATCGTAACCTGTTCATGCAATAGATTGAATTGTTCTAAATTGGAAATTACAGCAAGTATTGTACGAAGTTCTGCATTAAGTCTGATGTCTTGAATGACTGGAGCTCCGACTTCTGTCTTTCTGTTCTCTAAGCTTGAACGAGCACGGTCCCGGTTTACGAAATCTCTCTTTACGGCCTCCAGTTTTGTATTGAACACCTGACAAAATTGTTCAAGTGTCGAATCCTTTTGTATATCTGAATTAAGGGAATCTACATACGGAAAAAACTCAAGGGCAGCTTTTATCTTGTCCTCAGGAGTTTTTTTAGGGTATTTTTCCCTCAGTTTAGATAATAAAAAATCATTGTCTAATATAGCATTATTAACATCATTAGTCAATGTTTCCGCCCCAAAATTAAGCATAATTTCGGCAGGGTCTTTACCACCTTTAAGCTGAATGATTTTAACAGTCAGATCCATCTGACGGCACATTATAATCGCTTTCATCGTGGCGTTCTGTCCGGCTCCGTCTGAATCAAAAGAAAGAAGAACTGTGTCAACAAACGGAGCAAGCATTTTAACCTGACCATCCGTAAAGGCTGTTCCAAGAGGAGCAACTGCATAATCAATTCCACACTGATGATAAGCAATCGCATCCATATAGCCTTCACATAAAATTACGCATTTTTTTTCACGGATTGATTTTTTTGCAAAATTATAAGCGTAAAGAGTTTCACGTTTTTTGTAATGCGGCATTTCAGGACTGTTGATATATTTTGGCCCTTCTCCTTCGAGAATACGGCCGCCAAGAGCTACTGCATTTCCGTCTTTATTAAAAATCGGGAACATAAGTCTTCCTGCGAAAATTGTTATATCAGGATATTTAGCACTGAAAAGCCCGGATTTTGAAAGAAAGTCAGGAGTGAAATTTTTTGAAAGAAGAAAATTTTTAAGCCATTTTCTGTCTGAAGGACTGTAACCGATTTTAAATTTCTGAATTGTCTGAGGTGTAAGGCCTCGTTTTGTAATATATTCGAGCGCACTTTTTCCCTGAGGAGTTTCTGTCAAAAGATAATGGAACATCGAAGCCGTACGGTTATATAAATCAATGTAAAGTTCTTTTGAATTGTCTTCTTTCTGCGGAACGAAATTACCGCCTTCGTAAATTACTTCAATATTGAATCTTTTTGCGAGAGCTGTTACTGCATCAACATACGAAAGTTTTTCCATTTCCATGAAAAATTTTACAATGTCACCACCTGCATGACAACCGAAGCAGTAATAAAGATTTTTACCTTCTTCAATATGAAAAGACGCAGTTTTCTCATGATGAAAAGGACAGCACCCCCACCAGGCACTTCCTTTTTTTTCCATGTGAGTATAATCATTTACAACGCTGACAATGTCACAGCTTTGAATCGCTTCAATTGTCCGCTTTGAAATTCTTCCACCCATTAATTTCCTGCCGCTTTTTTGGTTTTAAATTCATTAGTTGCTTTATTATGAGACTGCAGATCTGACGAAAAAGTATGTCTTCCGGCATCAGCGTCAGTCAAAGTAAAATAAAGATAGTTTGACTTTTCAGGTCTGAAAGCAGCTTTTAATGCTGTCAGACCCGGATTTGAAATTGGACCAGGAGGAAGTCCCGGATATTTATAAGTGTTGTATGCACTTTTTGATTCAAGATCGTCATAGTAAATAATTTTAGGATGAGGTTTGTGATTGATTTCTGTAATAATATATTCAACTGTAGCACATGACTGAAGCGGCATATCAATTGAAAGTCTGTTTTCAAAAACGCCTGCAATAAGACCTGCTTCATCAGGATCACGGTATTCGCGTTCAACAATTGAAGCAAGAATCAGCTTACTGTAAAATTCTTTTGCAGGAATATCCAAAGCAGATTTTGTATCTTCATTCTGTGAAAGATGCTTCAAAAGATTTTTAATCATCATAACAATGATTTTTTTCGAATTGTAAGTAACAGGAATACTGTATGTATCCGGAAACAAAAATCCTTCCACACTATCCAGCTGCAGATCAATGTTAAGTTCATTTAAAATCTGTTTACCATTTTTTGTTGCTTCTTTTACAAAGAGATCTGCTTTTTCAAATCCGGCTTTTTCAAAACGGTCTGCAATTTTTAAAACAGTAAGACCTTCTGGAATTGAAACTGTAACTGTCTTTTCTTTACCGGAAGAAACTTCTTCAAATATCTGAACAAGATTCATTTCCGAACTGAGTTCATAATAACCTTTCTGAATCTTAAAGATTTTCTGAGGCTTATTTGTTAATAGAGCTGCAGCACCTGGAAAACGTGCAAACATATAAAACAGCTTGTCGTTAAAAATAATGTTCTTTTCTTTAAGTTCCCTTCCGACAGCTTTTGCAGTCATACCGTCTTTTATTTCATAATCAATTACAAAAGAACAGTCATCATAATCACATGGGGACTGATTTATCTGATATGAAAGTGAAGAAAATGTAAAAATGCAGGCTGCAGCAATTATCACTGCACTGATAATCAAGATAATTTTTTTCATTAATAAACCCTTTTTCAGAAAAATAATAAAATTAAATTTCTGCTTCGATGCCTTCTACTGCAAGTTCTACTTTTACAGAATCATGCGAAATAAAAGTTGAATACCATTTTGCGGCACTTAATATCGAATTAATTTTTTTATCATCATACATCGGTTCATGATGAAACAGATAAACTTTTTTAATATTCATCGAAAGAGCAAAGTCAATTGCATAACAGAAAACAGAATGTCCCCATTTTTCTTTTGCCTGAGCTTCTTCCATTGTGTATTGAGAATCAAGAACAACAACATCGGCATTCTTAAAAACCATTTCAATGTTTTCTTTATTTCCGGAATCAAGATCCATAAGTTCAACATCTGTTGCATAGACAAATTTTTTACCGTTCTGTTCAAATGAATATGAATAAGAAGCACCCGGATGACTCATTTTACAAGTACATACTTTTACATCCCCAACCTGATATGACTTTCCTTCTTCGAGTGTATGAAAAGTGAAATTTTTAGAAAAGTTTTCCCATAAAACAGGGAAAAGCTGAATTGACGGCATCTGCTGAGCAAGATATTCTTCTGCTTTTTCAAATGGTGAATAAATATCAATTTTTACTTTTGGATTGAATGCATGATCAAAGAATGGAAAACCGCAGATATGATCCCAGTGAAAATGTGAAAAGAAAAGTGAATAATGATCGTCTGACGGCGATGTAATTGATTTTCCCATTACTCTGATACCTGAACCGGCATCAAGAATAATTTCTTTACCTGTATCTGTAGTAAGCTGAACACAAGGAGAATTTCCACCGACTGTTCCATAAATCCAGTCAGGAAGACTTGCAATGAATTTTTCGCGTGAGTCAAATGATTCCAAATCCTGAGGCGTGATACGCTGAACAACAGCATTAATTTTTGCCTGAATCTGAGAAGAAAGAATTGGACTTGGAATGGATCCCCTTACACCCCAAAAATGGATTTTCAAAATTGACTCCTGAATACACAATTACTGTGTAAAAACTTTTTTTAATTTTATCTTGTTATCGGTTGATTGTGAACATACGCAATACGCTGCTGTTCAATTTCTTCTTTTGTCCACAATCTTCCTTTGTTAAACCCTGGACATTCTTTTGCAATATTATCCCAGGTTTCTCTGTCTTTCAGAATCCAGTCCCAGAACGGATATGTGGAACATTGAACAGGACGGGCGCCATAAGCGGTACAACCAGTTTCTTTGTTCCAGAAAATGCAGTCATAATTTTTTAATTCAATCAGACAAAGAGCTTCTTTTCCGTCGTAATAGCCGACCCAGCGACAATATTTACTGATAAATTCTGTTTCGGAAAGTTTAAACCATTGACAAAGACTTGTCAAATCCCTTTGAGAAAGATAAACAAAACCTGGTCTTAATCTGCAGCATGCTGAACATCTGTTGCATTCAAAATTAAGTCCATTTTCATAAAAACATTTATTGATAATACGCCCCCACCAGACGGATTTTTCTGTACATAAAAAAAGGTGTTAAAAAGTAAGTCTCTTGCAAAACACACTTTGTAACACCTTTAAGTTTTTGGGGAGTGAAGGATTCGGACCTACGAAGGCTAAGCCAACAGATTTACAGTCTGCCCCCTTTGACCACTCGGGAAACTCCCCGAAATAAAGCTACCTGTAGGATTTGGACCCACGACCCCGAGATTACAAATCACGTGCTCTACCAGCTGAGCTAAGGTAGCAAGTTTTGATGTTTTGTAATTTATATGAAATCATAATTTTAGTCAATACATAAT
>JAGHVB010000008.1 GCA_018064525.1 Candidatus Treponema merdequi
TATATATATCTGGCAGGTTAATTCCATTTTTCCATTTATATATTGTTGTTCCTGATATTTCTTCTGATCCATTTTGATTTTTGTAATCTTCTTGAGTAAACAGTTTTGTCTGCAGTTCTTCTTTTGTAATATTTTCTTCTTCTATTATTTTAAATAGATTTTTACAGCTTTCTGTAATATCAATTTTCGGAACTAAAAAAAAATGTCTCATACACATAATATAGCAGACAAACGAAAAACTCACAAATTAAAAAATGAATTTTAAATTTCAGGTTAAATTGCAATTTTTACGTTTTCTTTTCATCCATCGTATACAAAAAAAGTATCACATGTGAAACCAGAGTGTAAAAAAAGTATAAATCTTGCAGGGCGGGCATTTTCCGAAAAAAGAAAAACTGATGAATTATTTCTTACGTCAATTAAGCAAAGGAAATTTAAATTATACAGAGCGTCTTGATATTTTTTGTCCCGAAGGGCAATACGATATAATTATTCAAGCTTACAACGTTCGTGAAAAAAAAGTAAAAACAATAGAATCAACTTTTTTACAAAATACTCGATTTGGTGAAGTAACATTAAAAAAGGATGGACGTCTTTATTTTGATGAAACTTTTACGCTAAAAACAAAAAATGCAGTTGTTCAGCTTACGGAAGATGGATCTCTTTTGTTTGATGAAAATTTCAAAGTTAAAAAAAAGAAATAAAAAATATATAATTCCACTGAAATTTTCTTTAAAAAATAAAAATTCAGATGTAAAATTATTATATGGAGATAAAATTGGGGGAATTCCCCCTGTCAGCGGAAATTTTAACTCAGTCTAATATTGGTTTATGGGCTTTTGAACTTGATGAAGGTGCTGAACCGCGAATGTATGCGGATGAAGCAATGCTTCGTCTTCTTGGATTAAAAAAACAGCTGAAACCAGAAGATATTTATCACATCTGGTATGACAATATAGATTCTCTTCACTATAACGAGGTTCATGAAAGTGTTGAAAAAATGAAAGACGGTTTCAGAACTGAAGTTCAGTATCCGTGGCATTCACCTGATGGAAAAACAATGATTGTCCGTTGCGGTGGTGTCAGAAATTTCAACTATAAAAAAGGTATCCGCATTGAAGGTGTTTATCAGGATGTTACAGACTTAATTCATTATGAAAAAAATCAACAGGATGAACTTGCGAGAAAATCTGTTCTTCTTGAACATGAAAAATTCAGAAATGATGCGCTTACTTTTCTTGCTGATATTGAACCTGAACCTGCGGAGTTTGTAAGTTTTTTTGCAGACAGATTTTTAAAGCTGTCTGGCTGCGATCAGGTTATTTTTACAAGTGCTGATGGAAGTAAGATTCAGAAAACTATCGATGGAATCCCGGATGTTTTACAGTCTGTTTGTGATAAATGTGTTTATTCGAAAATCAGTGATTCTATTTTTAATTCGGATGTTATTGATATTCCATCTGTAAGAAATTTTGATTCTTCAATTCCATCAAAATGTCCTGTAAAATCTGCATTTATCAATGTAATTAAACTTAACGAAAATGTTTTTGGCTACCTTGCAATTCATTACATAAGGGAAGAACATCAGATTACAAAAACTGAACGCGAAACATTAAATATGTTTTCGTCCATGCTTTCTCTTGCATTAAATAATATTGGTGTCAGAAAAGAAAAAGAAAAATTTCAAAAAGAACGTCTTTTAACTGCATCAAATGTTATTGAAACTTTCTGTAAAAATTATACGACAGTACTGGCTGTTAACAGAGAAGATGACACTTATAAAGTTGTTAAGTCTAATCAGGAACTTGCTGAGCATTATACAGAAAATGGCCGGAGTTTTTCACGCGCTTTGTCAAAGTATGTCCGTTCTGAAGTTTATAAACTTGATCAAAAGAATGTACTTTCATTACGTGATAATAAAAATCTGGATAACAGACTTGCTGCAGATGGAACTTATAATGTCGAGTATCGCGCTGGAAAAGAAGGTACTCCAAAATGGTATAAAATGACTGTTTCATTAATGCCTTCTAAAAAAGAGTTACTCATCGGTTTTATAGAAAATGATGATGAGATTCTTCTTGATCATCTGGAAAATGTTTTTGAAGAAGGATACTTTGGAATCTATGTTGTCGATCTGGAAAATGATTCATATAAGATCATTAAAAATACAAAGTATCAGACAAAAAAAATTAAAACAACAAGTTACAGTAAGGCTGTTTTAAGTTTTATAGAGGGTCTTGATAAAGAAACTGTAGAGTTTTTTACAAAGGTCAGTGATATTAAATATGTTCAGAAAATTTTTGAAACTGAAAGCAATCGAGAATATGTTTACTATTCAAACAGAACAAAATCGTGGACAAAATTTACTACTTATGTTTTAACAAGAGATGAAAAAAATGTTCCGCTGACTGTTGCGCATTGTTTTTCAAGTGTGGATTCACTTCAGAAAAAAAATCTCGAACTTTCTGTAAGTTTAAAACAACAGGTAGAAGAAAATTCAGAAAGGCAGTCTTATCTTGAACAGACTCTTACATTTACAAATTTCTTTTTGAGCAGTTATGAGTCTGCATTGTATGTTAATTTAAAAGATCTTACTGCAAAAGTTTATAAAAAAAGTCCTGACTCCGTAGATAGAACTTCTGTAAGTAAAAATTATTATGAAACTTTGTGTAAACATGTTGATGAAGCTTTGCCGCCTTCAGAAAGAGAACAGTTAAAAGAAAAATTCAATCCTGAATATCTCATGAAAAAATTAAAAAGAGATAATGAAGTCAGGTTTATTTTTACAGATATATTTTATAACAAACCAAGAAAATTTCTTTTTCATGCAATCAAAGGAGCTGATCCATATCATGCTGCAATCGGATTCAGGGAAGTTACTGCGGAAATTCAGAAAGAGCACGCTTATGCAAATACAATGATGAGCCTTTCTGATAACTTTCAGGCAATTTATGATTGTGATATCAATTCTGGTAAATATACTGTATATCTTGAAAGTAAAACATTTGCAGAAGATGAACTTTCCAGAATGATGAATGGTGAAGATTTTTTTACAGACATTGTTAATAATATTGAAAAAGTTATCTATAAAGATGACCGCAATCTGATGCTGGATGTTTTTGTTAAGTCCAGAATTAAAAAAATAATACAGGATGATTCTGAAATTTCAATTGAATACAGACTTCTTAATAAAAAAGAAATTGTCTGGTATAAAATGCGTATTGTTAAATCAAAACAGCAAAAGAATCATTTTCTTGTTGGTGTATTTAATGTAAATGATGAACGTGCAAAAGAAAAAGAACTTACACAGGTTGTAAATGGTCTTGCTTCGGAATTTGTTTCTCTTCTTCATGTTGATGTTTCTACAGGTTCTTTTAAAACCTATCTGGTTTCTGAAGAAGAAGATTTAAAACAGCTTATCAATAATTGCGATAACAGCTATCCTGTTCTGGTAAAGTTTTATACAGAAAATTTTGTTCATCTGGACGATAGAAAAATATTCCTGGAAAATACAGAGATTAAAGAGTTAAAACTTAAATTAATAAATAAAAAAGCGATGCACTTTTTTTACAGACGTTTATGCGGAAAAGAATACCGCTGGTATGAACAGGTAATAGTAAAAGCTCAGGATGTAAAAGAAAAACTTGAGGATTTTATTATTTATCATACTGATCGTGATAAAGAAGTCCGCGAAGATCAGGAGAATAACCGTCAGCTTCAGGAAGCTCTGGGAATGGCACAGAGTGCAAACCGTGCAAAGACAACATTCCTTAATAATATGTCTCATGATATCAGAACTCCGATGAATGCAATTATCGGTTATACAGGTCTTGCTAAAAGTCATATCGATAACAAGGGCCAGGTAAATGATTATCTTACAAAAATTGAACAATCCAGTGATCATCTTTTAAGTCTGATTAATGATGTCCTTGATATGAGCAGAATTGAAAGTGGAAAGATGACATTGGATGAAAAAAATGAAAATCTTTCGGATATTATTCATACGCTGCGTGATATAGTTCAGTCTGATGTAAAGGCAAAACAGCTTGATTTAATTATTGATGTCTGCAATGTAAATGATGAAGATGTTATCTGTGACAGACTTCGTTTGAATCAGGTTCTGCTGAATATTCTTTCTAATGCGATTAAGTATTCAGTTTCGGGCGGAAATGTGACGATGCGTATAATCGAATCAAAATCATTGAACGAAAATACTGCATGTTATGAATTTATAGTAAAAGATACCGGAATCGGAATGACCGAAGAATTTTTAAAAACAATTTTCGATCCGTTTACAAGAATGAAATCTTCTACTGTTTCCGGCATTCAGGGAACAGGACTTGGAATGTCTATTACTAAAAATATTGTCGATATGATGAATGGTCAGATCGATATTAAAAGTGAAATTAACAGAGGAACTGAAGTCGATGTCAAATTTGAATTTAAGCTTAAAAAACGTTCAAAGTCTCCTGTTAAAATTTCAGAAGTTTCCGGTTTTAAAGCTCTTGTTGTTGATGATAATACAAATGCCTGTGCTTCAATTTCTGCAATGCTTAAAGATGCTGGAATGCGGAGTGAATGGTGTACGGCAGGTAAAGAAGCTTTATTTAGAACAGAGCTTGCTGTCAAAGAGAAAGAACCTTTTAAATTTTATATTATCGACTGGCTTCTGCCTGATATAAACGGAATTGAGATAACAAGAAGAATCAGAAAAATTGCCGGTGAAAATATTCCTGTTGTCATTTTAACAGCTTATGACTGGAGTGATATTGAAGAAGAAGCGCGTGAAGCAGGTGTTACAGCCTTTTTGAGAAAGCCAATGTTCCCTTCTGATATGCGTAAAATTATTAAAAAATGTTTCAGTAAAGAAGAAAAAGAAGAAGCAAAAAAGAAGCCGGTTAAAAAAATCAATCTTGCCGGAAAGAAAGTACTGCTTGTCGATGATAATGAATATAACCGTGAAATTGCGGTTGAAATTCTACGGGATTATAAAATTGAAGTTATAACTGCAAATGATGGAATTGAAGCTGTTGAAATTATGACAGGTGCAAAGAAAGGTGATTTTGATCTGATTCTGATGGATATTCAGATGCCTGTCTTAAATGGTTATGAAGCTACAAAACAGATAAGGGCATTAAAATCAGAAATTTCTTCGATTCCGATTCTTGCAATGACCGCTAATGCATTTGACGAAGATAAGAAACTTGCTTTTGAAGCAGGTATGAATGAACATATTACAAAGCCGATTAAGATAGAAGTACTTCAGGGTATTCTTTCAAAATATCTGTAAAGCAAAAGGCTTTTATTTACTGATAAAAGCCTTTTGTTTTTTTTATGCAGTTAAAACTATGTTTGAAATTGTATCACCATTTTCAAGTTCTGAAATATTTTTCAAAGTTGTTCTGGCAATTTCCTGCAATGCCTCTTCTGTCAAAAAGCCCTGATGACTTGTAATTATGACATTTGGAAAAGTTAAAAGTCGTGCAAGCGTGTCGTCATTTAAAATTTCATCAGACCAGTCTGTAAAGAAAAATGCACTTTCTTCTTCATAAACATCAAGCGCAGCTCCAGCAATTTTTTTTAGTTTAAGAGCTTTAATCAGAGATGTAGTTTCTATAAGGGCTCCTCTGCTTGTGTTTATAAGAATGCAGTTTCTTTTTAAAAGATTTATGCTTCCGAAGTTTATCAGATGTTTTGTGCTTTCTGTAAGCGGGCAGTGAAGTGTAATTATGTCACTCGACTGCAGAAGTTCCGGCAGAGGATAATACATAAAGTTATTTGATTCTGCCCACTTATAATCCTGATAAATATCATAAAGCATTATTTTACAGCCGAATGAACTTAATATTTCTGCAACCAGTTTACCGATTTTACCGATTCCGATTATGCCTACAGTTTTATTATAAAGTTCCTGGCCTACAAGTCCTTCGAGAGAAAAATTTGCACCTCTTGTTCTGACATAAGCCTGCGGAAGTTTTCGTAAAAGAGACAGAATCAAACCGATTGTATGTTCTGCAATAGCATGTGGAGAATAAGATGGAACCCGAACAACTGTAATTCCATTTCGATTTGCGCTGTCTAAATCTATGTTATTAAATCCTGCACATCGTAAAGCTATCATCTGAATATTATATTCTTTGAGTTTTTCGATTACAGTTTTATTTACAACATCATTTACAAAAACACAGACTGCATCAAATCCTTTTGCTGTAAGACATGTATTTTCATTAAGCATAAAATCAAAATAAGTTATTTCAAAGTTGTATTTTTTATTGATTTCATCAAAAGCTTTTCTGTCATATTTATGTGTGTCATAAAAAGCTATTTTCATGCAATTTCTCCTTTGATTTCTGATTTAAAGAGATTGTGAATGTTGCAATATTCGTATGCAGCTTTTACGCGTTCTCCTGTAATCATTACAAAATCTGCTTTTGGAATATCGCCAGGTTTTAGAAATCTTTTCTGAAGTCCTTTTGTCGTTTCAAGAAGTATCCATTCGATGTAATGTTCATCAGTCATAGGATGAAGTTTTTCTCCGACAGTAACTGTCACAAGAGAACCGTTGACCCTTATGACAGGAACATGTTTTTCATGATCGCCGTCAGTTGAACCTGGAATAAGTTCTGACATTTCTTCACCGCAGCAGATTGTTGGTGTTGCAGTTTCTTTTACAATTGCAATAATTTTTCCGCAATGTTTACAATAATAAAATTTAAGTTCCATATATGGCCTCCTTTAAAGCGGGTGGAACAAAGAAGGTGGAATTCCACCCGCAAAAAAAATTATGCTGATAATTTATCAGATGGTGAATATTTTCTTTCACCATATTTCTGATCGAGATTGTAAAGTGCAGTTTTGCATTTACAGTCATCGTTTTTAGAAGAATCTGAATTAACAAACATGTCATAGCTGTCCAGAAGATTCTGGGCATTTATTTCTTCTTCAAATTGTTCTGTAATAAACCATGAAAGAAAAAGCTTTGTTCTGTAATCATTTTCTTCATCTGCCTTGCAGAAAATCTCGTTAATGTTTTTAGTTATGAATTTTTCGTGAGCTAATGACATTTCAAGAGGTTCTCTGATTGATTTAATGTTGAGCGCAGAAGGGTGGATCGGAAAGAATTTTACTTCTGTGTTTGTTTCGTGAAGAAAATTTAAAAAGATAAGTGCATGATCTGCTTCTTCTCGTGCCTGGATTGTAAACCAGGTTGAAAATCCCGGTAATCCGTTCTTCTCATAATAATCAGCAAATTGAAGGTATAGATACGACGACTCGTATTCTTTTTTGATCTGTTCGCTGATTAATTCTGCAATTTTGTTTGAAATACATGATTTCATATTTTTTCTCCTTGCCGTAAATAAACGGCGCAAAAAGAACTTTGTCAAAACAAAATACTTTTTGTTTACAGGAAAAAAAATATTGTAAATTCTGTGATAGAATACATCAAAAAGCCGTCAAAAGCATTGACGGCTTTTGACGGCTTTTTGAAGGAAGTTGAAAATAAAAAAGACTAAACTTTATACAGTCTGATCTACATTTCCGAGCTGTTCGATAGCTTCTTTAATTGCGATTGCTCCGTTATAAAGATTGTCTGCAGCCTGAGATACAGTTGATGTCTGTTCCTTCATCTTTGAAATTGACTGAAGAAGCATTGCACTTCCAGTTGCCTGCTCAGAAATTGTATTTCTAACTTCTGTTTCAAGGTTTTTAACTTTTGTAGAAAGGTTAACGATGTTTTCAAATTCTGTTTTTGCAGATGTTGTTTTTGTGAACGTATCATCAATGAGTTTTTTCATTGTGCGGAGAACATCTGTAATAAGTTTTGCTTCTTTTCCAGAACTTTCTGCAAGTTTACGAATTTCATTTGCAACAACAGCGAATCCCGAACCGTACTGTCCCGCATGTGCCGCTTCGATTGCTGCGTTCATGGCAAGAAGGTTTGTCTGGCTCGAAATCTGCTGAATTACTTTTGACATTTCAACAAGTCCGCGTGAGTTCTGTTCGATTTCTTCTACAAACTTTGCAACATCAAGAATGTTTGTCTGTCCGCTGTAAGTTGCACTCTCAAGGTTCGCTACAACTTTGAAATTGTTGTCAAGGTTAGAATTGATTGACTGAATGTTTCCAATCATCTGTTCGATTGCAGATGCTGATTCGTTTACGATTGATGACATTCCCTGAACAGTTGAAAGCATTGAACCTGCATCGTTCTGGTTTGCAGAAAGTTTTTCTACAGATTTCTGTGTAATTTCTTTAATCACTCTCTGGTTGTTTTCTGCCTGAATCTTCTGAGATTCCTTATACTGTTTGCTTAAATACTGGTGACAGTTTTCAGGTTTGTTAACTCCATTGAAAATAGCTACAGCCATCTGATGACAAGAGTGATATCCGCAGGCACCACAGTCGAGCATATCTTCTTTTGTAAATTTTCCCATTTTCTTAAAGATTCCATTAATTTCTTCAAAAGATGGTTCTGAGAGATTTGAATCATAAAGATCATGTCTGTTTACATAAGTTCTTTTGTATAATTCCGGTTCCCAGTATCTGTTGATTGTGGCATTAAGTTTTTTTAATGAAATAGGAGTTGGCGTAGTTTTTCTGTGCCAGAGTTTTCTCTGATGAGTGCTTCTTTCTTCTACCCACACTTCAAGTTCATCAAGTTCCTGTTTGTCATTACCTGTTCCAGCTCCACCATTACAACCTTGTTCACAGTTGAGACAGTCGATGAGTGTATAAAGAGGTTTGTTTCCTTCGTAAATGGATTCGGTTATAGCATTAAGATAATCGATTGTTGCAGGCTGACCTTCAATTCGACGGCTTACTTCACTTATGCCCGGAACAAATCTTTCTGCAGTTCTTAAAAGTCCTCCAGGAGTTGAATATAAAACGCCGCGTTCTGCTTCTGGAGTTGCATATTTTACTTTTTTGAAAGATTCGATTTTAATTGAATTTTCATGGATATAAGCTTCGAGTGAACGGAATGTAACGTTATAATCTCCGAGTCCGATTTCATCAAATTCCCTTCGCTTTGCATAACATGGAGAGATAACTGCAATCTTATGATTTTTGTATTCAGGACAGTATCTCTTTATGAATTTCATTGTATGTGCCATCGGGCTGTCTGCAGGTGCGAGATATTTCAACATCTCCGGATTGTATATTTCTGCGTAAGAAATTAAAGCCGGACATGGCTGTGAGATTACGAGTTCCGGATTTTTATTTTTGATGTATTCAACATAAGTTTTAGTTGTAAGTTCTGCACCAAAACCAACATCAAAAAAAGCTTCAACTCCAATTGACTGTAAAAAGCCGTTAAGTTCAAGCATTTTTCCCTTAAAATTAACTGCGGCTGCAGGAGCAACAATTGCAACGATTTTCTCATGATTTTTAAGATCCCTGAAAAATGCATCACTGTCATCTATACCGTGGCGTGCACCATGTTCGCAGGCTTTAATACATGAACCGCATCCAATACACAAGTCATGATTGATTTTAATAAAATCGCCTGTTCCGTCATTACATAATTTAACAGGACAAACTGCAATACATCTGTGGCAGTTTACACATTTTTCCCGATCTATTTTTATGACTGGTGTCAAAGAATTCATAAATTCCCCCTCAAAAAAAGTAGTATCTAAAATACTGTAGTCTTTCTATCAATTATATAACGATAATTAAAAATTGTACAATCGATTTTTAGAACTACTTTACAGAGTAATAGTATATTTTGAGATAGCGGACTGTTATTTTTTGTGTTCTTTTTGAAATTCGTCGAGAAGTTCTTTTTTTGTGAGCTTATTTCTTGTCATTGCGGCTTTTAATCTTCTGTAGATTGTTGATTCTGAGTAGCCGTTAAATTCGATTGATTTTTGAAGTTTGTTTTCGCTTAGCATTGAAAGAATCTGGATTTCGTCTTCATATAAAATCAGTTTGTTGCGTTTGTATTTTTTGTCTATGAGATAAATTGAAATGTATATAAACCACAATGCACGTGTTACATGAATGAAATAGTGATAAATTTTTTCTTCGTTTAATATGTAGGCTATGCTTATCAGAAGAAAATAACCTGCGACAGTGAAATTTTTTAATTTTGGTTCAATAAGATAGATGAAAAATGAAAAGAAGAGCGGTGTGAAATTATTGTAAAGAAATGTTTTATGAAATGCAGTTGTAAAAATCAGGACAGCTGTATAAATGATACAAAAATAAATAAATCCTTTTCTTTTAAAAATAAATGCAAATGGAATGTATAAAATATTGAATGCAATTATCAGATAACTTCCTACTGTAAATCCTTCCTGAAAACCTTTCCAGCAATACATTAGTGAAATTAAAAATGAAAGAACAGAAGTTACTGTAATGAACTTATGTTTTTGAAAAAAGTTTGTTTTATTTTCGTCCATGCGTTAAGTATGAAATATAAATTGAATTTTTACAATATTATAATTCTGTTTTTTTAAGAAGCATTTGTTGTTTAATGTTTTTCTTTTTTGTAAAATGAAGCAGAAATTATGCAGCAGTTTCCGATCAGTTCATATCTTTCAGAGATATGTGAAAAATTAAAGACTTCAGAATCTCATTTTCTAATTTTAACAGCTGAAACAGGTGCTGGAAAATCTACTGTTCTTCCGATCGGACTTCTTGAAAATTTTTCTGGAAAAATTATCATGACAGAGCCAAGAAGACTTGCGGCTGTTGGTGTTGCAAACAGAACGGCATCTCTTCTTGAAGAAAAATGCGGAATGACTGCCGGTTATAGAGTTCATCTTGAAAATTGCACTGGTAAAGAGACGAGGCTTGAAGTTGTAACTGAAGCTGTTCTTGTAAAAATTCTTTCTGAAGATCCGCTTATAGAAAATTATAATGTTGTTGTAATTGATGAATTTCACGAGAGAACTGTGCATACAGATTTGAATCTTGCATTGTTAAAAGAAGCTGTTTCTGTCCGTGATGATTTATTTGTAATTATAATGTCGGCAACGATTGATACTGAAAAACTTCAGAAGTATATCGGCGATTCAACTGCAGTGATGAAAATTCCAGGACGAACTTTTCCGATTGACTGTGTTTATGAGCCAGATTTTTCTGTATGCGATGCGATTATGAAAGAAGTTGAAAAACCGTTGTTTTTTCAAAAATCGGATGAAAAGAATTTTAACGGAGATATTCTTGCATTTCTTCCTGGAATAAAAGACATTCTGGAGTGTCATAAAAATCTTACGGAAAGACTTGTCAGTAAAAATCTTTTCGACAGAGTAAAACTTTATATTTTACATTCATCAATTTCCTTTGAGGAACAGAAAAAGATTTTAAACAAAACTGATCCTCATGAAAAGAGAATAATCCTTTCATCAGCAATAGCGGAGACTTCTGTTACAGTTCCTGATATCAGTATCGTAATTGATTCGGGATTTTCGCGTGTTTCAAGACTTGATGTCCGTACTCAGATGCAGAATCTTGTTACCGAAATTGAAAGTGAATTTTCTGCGGAACAGAGAAAGGGCCGCGCAGGACGAATTGCAAAGGGAAAGTGCATACGTCTGTGGAGTGCTGCAGAGCCGCGTGTAAAAAATATGCCGCCCGAAATATTACGGACAGATTTGTCAGAGTTTGTTCTTGAATGTTTTTCTCATGGAATAACTTCTCCTGATAAAATTGAACTTCTTGATAAACCGTCAGACGCTGCTTTTAATCAATGTCTGAATCTGTTAAAAAAACTTTCTCTTATAACTGAAAATCAATTTTCTCTTTCTGATAAAAATCCTGACAGTGTTTCATATTCTTTAACACAGAAAGGTAAAGCTGCTTTATCAATTCCATTAAATCCGCGTCTTTGTGTAATTGCACTTTCTGCCGGAGTAAAAGCATTCGATACAATTGAAAATATCATTCTTGAAAATTCCTCATATTCAAAAAGCAACCGTGACCTGCAGAACAGATTTCTGAACGATATAAAACTGCGTGTTTCAAGATGCCCTGATTTTTCAATGACGGCTTCAAAAGAAATTCTTCTTTTGCAGGGATTCCCTGACAGGCTTGCGCTGCGACTTTCAGAATACGGTGCGGAAAATCCGGTCTATCAGTTTTCAAACGGAAGAAAAGCTGTTGTCTGTAAAGAGAAAAAAACTTTTTCAAAATGGATAGTCGCACAGGAAGTGATTGCCGGAAAAACAGACGGAGTTATTTATTCGTTTACAGAAATTACAGAACAGGATGCGGAAGATTTTCTGAAACTGCATAAAGAAAAGAATGTTGAATGTCGTTTTGAAAATGGAAAGATAATAAAAAGTGAAAACATCTGTTTTGGAAAAATAATTCTTTCGTCAAAAAAACTTGTTTCAAGTGATGAAGATCTTCTGGCTGCATGGATTACGGAAGTAAAGACAAAAGGTTTTAATTCGCTTCCTCTTGATGAAAAGACAGAGAAATTTATTTTAAGAACAAAATTCTATCAGTCTCAGAAATTAAAAAACGATATTTCATGTTTTGAAAAGAATCTTTGTGATAAAGCTGAAGAATGGCTTACTCCCTTTTTTTCAGGAGTAAAAAAACTTACTTCAGAAACTGTATATGATGCACTTTATTATTATTTAAATGGTTCGGAAATTGACAGATGTGTTCCTGAGTTTCTTGTTTTGCCAAATAATACAAAAGCAAAAATTAAATATGAAGAAATGATTGACGAAAATCAAAATACTTTTATCCGGCCTGTAATTGAAATAATAATTCAGAGGATTTTTGGCTGTACAAAAACGCCGGAAATCTGTGGTGTGAAAGTTCTTTTGAGACTTCTTTCTCCTGCTTCAAGACCTTTGCAGATTACAGATGATCTCGAACATTTCTGGATAGACTCATGGCCTGAGATCTGCAGAGAAATGAAAGGCCGTTATCCGAAACATAACTGGGAATGGTAATAGAAAAGAATAAGCCTAAACAGAACAGTAAAACTTTTTTCCTGCTGATTACTTATATCGTTCCTTGTAAAAATGTGTTAAAATAAAATCATGAATGTACACATTTTGGAAATGCCGCTTGATTTCGGAGCGAGCAGACATGGTTCTGATATGGGACCTTCTGCTGTCCGGCTTGCTGGAATAAAGGAAAAGTTAGAGTCTATCGGTCATAAAACTTTTGAACATAATAATATATTCCACCTGCAGACACAGGAATATGAAAATCCCGGAAACCCGAAAGCAAAATATCTTCCGCAGATTGTAAATGCCTGTACTTCTCTTGCAAAAGAAGTTGAAGATATTCTTGCAAAGGATGAATTCCCTCTTGTGATCGGTGGTGATCATTCAATTGCACTCGGAACTTTAGCCGGTGTTGCAAAAGATGCGAAAGTAAAAAATAAAAAAGTCGGTGTTCTGTATGTTGATGCTCACGGAGATTTCAATACTACAGAAACAACTCCGTCTGGAAATATTCATGGGGAATGTCTTGCATCTTCGTGTGGATATGGTTTACCGGAATTAAAAAATCTATATTTTGAAGGACAGAAAATCAATCCGGAAAATGTCTGCTTTGTCGGTTCGCGCGATCTTGATGAAGGTGAAAAAAAACTGATGAAAGAAGCTGGCGTTACTGTTTTTACGATGAGCGATATTGACCGTCTTGGTTTTTCAGAAGTTGTAAAAAAAGTAATCGTATTTTTTAAGTCACGCGTTGATCAGATTCATGTGAGCTTTGATATGGATGTTCTTGATCCGATGTTTGCTCCTGGAACTGGTATTCCGCTTCCTGGTGGACTTACAAACCGTGAAGCACTTCTCCTGATGGAAGAAATTGCAAAAACAAAAATGGTAAAGTCTGCAGAGATTGTCGAAGTAAATCCGATTCTTGATATGGCAAACCAGACTGCGATTCTTGCAGTAAGTCTTGCAGCCCGTGTCCTTGGTGAAACGTTATATTAGTCTGAAATTTGTTTAAGTTTGAAACACTTTGCAAAGTCTGTTATTTTATTATCAGGGTGATTGAAATGAAAAAAATAGTAAGTGGAATCTGTATTGCTTTAGTTTCTCTGGGTGTTTTTGCACTTGAAATAAAAGAAAGTGCAGTTCCTGAAGAAGATGAATTTGTTTTATATATCAATGCTTATCCATGGGGACCGGCTTGTGACAGTGCCGTGTTGAACTGCGGAAAAGAAATTAATGAATCTGAACTTGATTATAAAGATTTTGAAGTAAGTGTAACATATATTACAGATCAGTATGAAAGTTCAAGATTTGCAATTAAAAAAGGTGAGCGTGAAGTCTGCTATGCATGTCTTTGTGATGAATATGGAAAAGAAGTAAAAGAAAAAAGTAATTATGTGCGCATATATTTTAAAATCGGTGAAGAAGTAAAAAATTCAAATCCGTTTGAAAAAAATATTATTCTCAAAGGAACAGTATCTCCTGTTTATGGACTTCGAATTAAAAATGAAAAACTCGATCTTATGAATTCCACAATAACAGAAATCGTAAGTCCTAAAGCAGGTCTTTTTAAAACTGCAAAAGGTGGAACAGAAGAACTCCCTGTTTCTTATACATATTTTAAACCTCAGGATAAAATTGAAAAGAAACCTTTGATTGTCTGGTTTCATGGAATTGCAGAAGGTGGAACGAATGAATATCTTCCGCTGCTTGGAACTCCCGCTTGTAATCTTGCTTCTAAAAAGATTCAGGGAAAATTTGAAAATGGTGCGCATGTAATTGTTCCTCTCTGTCCGACTGCATGGCTTGAGACAATTACTGAAGATTCAAATGGAATCAGGATATGGGAGTCTGTTGATTTTGATTTGTATGAGGAAACTCTTTCAAAACCGATTCACGGATTAAAAAACTTTTTTGGCGTAGAAGAAGAAACAGAAAAAAAAGAAACAGTTCCCGTTGCGACGGTTTCATATTATACAAAAACCGTAAAAAAATTGATTGATGATTATATCAAAGAAAATCCTGACATTGATGTAAATAGAATTTATGTCGGCGGCTGTTCTGCAGGCGGTTATATGACTCTTAATATGCTTCTGCAGTATCCTGATTTTTTTGCAGCAGGTTTTCCGACTTGTGAAGCCTATATTGATTCAAAATTAAAAGATGCAGATATAAAAACTCTTGCAAAAATTCCGCTCTGGTTTGTTCATTCAAAAAATGACGAAGTTATAAAACCGAAACGACATGATGAGGCAACTGTTTCAAGACTTAAAAAAGCAGGTGCAAAAGATCTCCATTTCAGTTTTTATCCTGATGTTCGTGATACAACCGGACTTTATACAAATAAAGACGGAAATCCTGCAATTTTTGATTCCCATTCGTCATGGCTTTATACATTGAATGATTATCCCGAAGAAAACGGTGTTACACTTTTTGAGTGGCTTTCAAAACAGAAAAAAGTGTCTGTAAGAACAGATTTGTAGGTTATTTATGATGGCTTTTGAAAAAAAATATTCAAAAGCCATTTTTTTTATTTTTTTTGTAACTTTTTATAACTTTGCAGGTTTAATAAGTATTGAATAATAATTAAATAAAAATACAGGACCTCCGGGAGTGCCAGTCATTTACTCCTTTTGACTGGCGCTTTTTTTTTCGCTAAAATGGAATTATGTCAGACGCAAAACCGCTCGTAATATTTACGACTCTTCTCATCGAAAAATCTCCTCAGGCACTTCCCCTCGGGGCAGCCTGTGTTGCGTCCAGTGTCAAACACAGTCCGCTCACAAAAGATTTCTGCAATGTGCAGCTTGTTTCGTTCTGCAAAGAGGATAAAGTTTTTGAAGAGTTAAGTGGAACTTGTACTGCCGGGCTTTCTTCTGACAAGTCTTTTTCTGAAGATGAAATTTCTGATTCTTTCGCATCTTATATTGCCTCAGAACTTCTTAAAAAAAATCCGAAGGCTGTCGGTTTTTCTGTTTTTGTCTGGAACCGTACCGTTCTTGAAAAGGCTGCTGCAATTTTAAAAGAAAAAGGAATCAAAGTAATTGCCGGCGGTCCTGAAGTCACCGCACGTCCGGAAACTTTTTCATCGTTTGATTTTGCTGTAAGCGGAGAAGGTGAGGCTGTTGTTCCACAGGTGATAAAAAATCTTTTATCAGAATCCGGCAGCGAGATTGAGAAGAAATCTGTTTCAGATTCAGCTTGCGATTCTGTTCTGGAATATTCTCCATATCTTGACGGAACACTTGATCCGTCAGTTTACGGCGGCGCTCTCTGGGAACTTGCCCGCGGCTGTCCGTTCAAATGTTCTTACTGTTATGAATCAAAAGGTTTAAATAAAGTCCGCCAGTTTTCACTCGACCGCATCGAAAAAGAACTCGATCTTTTTGCAGAAAAAAAAGTAAATCAGGTTTTTGTCCTTGATCCGACATATAACGCAAACAAGGAGCGTGCGGTCAAATTGATAAATCTGATTGCAAAGAAGACTCCGGATACATTTTACTATTTTGAAGCCCGTGCAGAATTTATTGACCGTGAACTTGCCCGGGCGTTTACAAAAATTCCATGTGCGCTTCAGATCGGGCTTCAGAGTGCAGATGAAAATGTGCTCCGTCTTGTGAACAGGCCTTTTAACAGAAAGCAGTTTGTAAAAAATATTGCGGTATTAAATGAAGAAGGCGTAGTTTTCGGGCTTGATGTGATTTACGGTTTGCCTGGAGATACTTTCAAGGGATTTAAGAACAGCGTTGATTTTGCAGTTTCGCAGTATCCGAATAATCTTGAGATTTTCTGTCTTTCAGTTTTGCCGGGAACTGATTTGTATGACCGCGCATCAGAATTGAAACTTACATTCGAAGAAGTTCCACCATATCACATAATAAAATCAGAAACCTATTCGTCTGAAGACCTTGAAAAATCTGAACGCATCGCTAAAGCGTGCAGCGTGTTTTACAACGAAGGCCGCGCAGTTCCATGGTTCAATACGATTCTCCATGCGTGTCAGATGCGCGCGTCAGATTTTTTTGCAGAGTTTTATGATTTTGCGACAAAGCTTTCTGGTGTAAAAGAAAAGTTTTTTAGTGGAATATGTTCAGCCGGACATTCGGAAATTGAGGCGCTTCAATGTGAGTTCATAAGCTGTAAATTCCACCAGAAAAAACTTGACCGCCTCTTAGACGCAGCCCTCGACATAATTCACTTTAACGGCGCATATTCCAGAAAGACAGACACCGGAAAATCCGAAACAGTCACTTTGAAATACCCGGCAGAGTACATCGATTCTGAATATGCAATGGACCTTAATTTTTTTGTAAAAAATGTCAAAAAACGTACAGACCGCGTAATTATTTAGTTGAATTTCCTAAAAAGCAATCAATATTGTAATCGCACATCAAATTCACCCTAAAAAAAAGTTGTTTTTTTGACAAAACAGGGTTATTATTTAAATACTATGACTTTTGAAGAGATTTTTCCTAACATTATTCCAAACCGTGAAGAAACAGTAAAAAGATTTTCAGGCAACCTTGATCTGCTTGAAAAGTTTGTAAGAAAATTTCCAAATGATGAAAACTGGTTAAAATTTAAAGAAATCGTAAAAAACGATGACTGGTCTCAGATGGAAATGGTAGCACATACATTGAAAGGTTATGCCGGAAATATCGGCTTTACAAAACTTTTTGAACCTTGCGCAGAAGTTGTAAAACTTATCCGCGAAGGAAATCAGGCTAAAGCAAAAGAAGTTGTTCCACAGGCAATTGCTGCCGGTGAAGAAATTGAAAAATATATAAGTCAGTTAGATTAGAGAAGAGAGAGTTCTTTTAATCGAAGAGTTTATCTGATTAAGGGGTCAGTTTTATGGCAGGACAGAGAAATAAAATCATTATTATTGATGATGTTGAATTAAACCGTACAATTTTAGGTGAAGCATTTTCTAAAAAGTATGAAGTTCTGGAAGCACAGGATGGTGCAGAAGGACTTGAAAAAATTTTTGCTAATGAAGATGAGTTGGCTGCAATTTTCCTTGATATCATCATGCCGGAGATGGATGGTTTTTCAGTATTGCAGGAACTTGAACTGAAAAATGTAATGAGAAAAATTCCACTTTTTATCATTACAACAGAAACAACAGATTATGTTGTTGAAAAAGCATATAACTATGGTGTAATTGATGTCATTCAGAAACCGTTTAATCTTCTGATCATCGAACGCCGTGTTGCAAATATCATTGAGCTCTTTGAAAACAGAAGCCATATTGCACAGCATATTGCAGAAAAGCAGAATGCTGTATTAAACAGACCTGAAGCTTCTTCTTCAGAAGACAAATATAAAAAAGCTCTTGAAGATATTGCAAAAATCATGAGTGAAACCGCTAAATAATTTTTAAATATAACTCAGATGAAAGATTCTTTTAAATCAGTAGCATGTACTCAGGATAATTCGCGCTTTGAAAATTCTACAAAGCGCGAATCTCAATTATACAGCCGCGGTAACGATATCCGCACTGAGTTTGAACGCGATTATACAAGGCTTTTGCACTGCCAGGCTTACCGCCGTCTAAAACATAAGACACAGGTTTTCTTTGCGCCTCACAACGATCATGTCTGCACCCGAATGGAACATGTTCAGCATGTTGCTTCTGTTGCAACAACGATTGCTAAATATCTCGGACTCAATGACCAGCTCACTCAGGCAATTGCAACTGGTCACGACATCGGTCACGCACCTTTCGGTCACTTTGGTGAAGAATGTCTTAATAAAATTCTTGGAATTCCTGAAGAAAAAAATGCTCCGAAAAAATTCTGGCATGAAAGAAACAGTTTGTTCTTTGCAGATTACATTGAAACTCTTTCTGATCCGTACGGTGATCAGATTAATCTTGATTTGACTTACGCAGTCCGTGACGGACTTATCTGTCACTGCGGAGAAATTGACCAGCAGGCAATCAAACCGCGCGAAGACAACATTGATTTGTATTCGATAAAGCGCCCGGGACTCATTCAGCCGTATACATGGGAAGGTTGTGTCGTAAAGGTTGCAGATAAGATTGCATTTCTGGGACGCGATATAGAAGATGCAAAAGATTATGGAATTATCGACGAAGCGGCATATCGTCAGGTGCTCGAAATTGTCGGTTCTACTCTTGGCTTTAGTGAAAATGCGCAGATGATGGCAAACAGAAAGATGGCGGTCAATACGACAGTTCTGATTAATGATCTGATTGTTGATATGTGCAACAGAAGTTCTCCGGAGACAGGACTTGCGTTCAGTGAAGAATATTTTAATTTTATCATGGAACTTAAAAAGTTCAGCGCTTCAAAAATATATACTCATTACAGACTTCAGAAATTTCAGGAATATGCAAAACTTGTTCTCGATACAATTTATGAAGTTTTAATGAATGCAGAAGTTTTTATAAAATCAAACAAAGCTGCAGTTGAAGCAAAACTTTCTGATATTGTAAACGGTGCTTCCCGTTACGAACTTTTATTCAAGGAATTTGAAAACTGGCTTTCAAAATATTCCAACTATAAAACCCGTTTTGACAAAGATTTCAAGAAAAATCACCACATAAAAACAGCTCAGGTTTTCGATGTTGAAAATTCCGAAAGCTACCAGAAGTGCGTAATTGAGTTCATTTCAGGAATGACAGATCAGTTCGCAATGGAAAGTTATAACGAAATCATCCAGTTCTAATAAAAAACTCTCACCAAAAAAACAAACCGCTCCCGCAAAAACTCGTCTAAACCTCCGTTGCGTGCGCCGTGCGGGGGGGATTAGAGATTAGTCTTACGAAACTCCGGTTAGCCGATTTTTGCTCCGCGGTTTGTTTTTTTTGGAATCACTTCTTAAATTGGATTATCTCGGTATAACTTTTAATGGATAATATGCTATAATTGATACATACGGAGCCACACATGAACTACGAACAAATCTTCAAAAATATAGACGACATTTTATGGAAGGAATCAGGCTGTTCCAACGAACTTGATTATGTAGAACAGACGTCCTGGATTCTCTTCTTAAAATACCTTGATGACTTAGAAGATGAGCGTAGTGATGAAATGGAACTTCAGGGAAAAGAATACACCCGCATCATAAAACCAGAATACCGCTGGAATGCATGGGCCTGTCCAAAAATAAACAACGGTGGAAAAATAGAAATTGACCACAAAAACGCCATGACAGGTGATGACCTTACAGACTTTGTAAACTTAAAGCTTTTCCCATATCTTAAAAACTTCAAACAGACAGCAGCCACACCAGACACATTGGAATATAAAATCGGAGAAATCTTTTCTGAACTCAAAAACAAAATAGTGTCTGGCTACAATATGCGCGAAATCCTAAACTATGCAGACGATTTACACTTTCAGACCAGCACAGACAAACACGAAATGAGCCATCTTTACGAAAGCAAAATCCACAAAATGGGAAATGCCGGTCGTAACGGTGGAGAATATTACACACCTCGTCCACTTATCCGCACAATCGTAAAAGTTGTAGAACCAAAAATCGGCGACACCATTTACGATGGTGCCTGTGGAAGTGCGGGCTTCCTTTGCGAAGCATTTGCATACCTGAACGAAAAAGCAAAAACCGTAGAAGAAAAACAGATACTTCAGAAATCTTCATTCTACGGTAAAGAAAAGAAAGGCCTTGCATACATCATCGGTATTATGAACATGATTTTCCACGGAGTAGAAGCTCCAAACATCATGCACACAAATACCCTTGCAGAAAACCTTGCCGAAATCCAGCAGCGGGATCGTAAAGATGTAATTCTTGCAAACCCACCATTTGGCGGAAAGGAACGCTCAGAAATCCAGCAGAACTTCCCAATCAAAACAGGCGAAACTGCTTACCTTTTTATGGAACACTTTATCAAAATGCTTAAAGCAGGTGGCCGCGCAGGTGTAGTTATTAAAAACACCTTCTTAAGCAATACCGATAACGCCAGCGTTGCCCTCCGTAAGCAGCTTCTGGAAGAATGTAACCTTCACACAATTCTTGACTGCCCGAGCGGAGTATTCACAGGTGCTGGAGTTAAGACCGTAGTTCTCTTTTTTGAAAAAGGAAAGCCAACAGAAAAAATCTGGTACTATCAGCTGAACCTGGACCGCAACCTTGGAAAAACAAATCCATTAAGCGAAGCCGATCTTGCAGACTTTGTTGCATTGCAGAAAACAAAATCCGACAGTGCCAACAGCTGGAGCCTTGATGTAACAGAAATGCTTAAGGATGAAAAAAGCACCCTTGATTTAAGCGTAAAGAATCCAAATGCTAAACCAGGACCTACGCTTCGTGATGTATCAGAAATCATTGCCGAAATGCAGACCCTGAACAAACAAAGCGATGAACTTTTGAAATCCTTAGCGTCATCCTGACGAAAAAATGTCATCCTGAGCGTAGTCGAAGGATCTTGGCGTTACGGCTAAAGCCGTCGGGCTTTTCGGGGTTCCGCTGTCGCTCCAGCCTCCTCACTTCGTTGCGGTGGCCGCTGCGCGCCCCTACAATCCCTAACGCGAAAAAAACTGTCATCCCGAACTTGTTTCGGAATCTAATTAGGAATTAAGAATGCAGAATTGGGAATATAAAAAACTTTCAGATGTCGCTAACTTTAGAAATGGTGTTGCTCACGAAAAGGAAATTGAAAAGGAAGGACAATTTATTGTTGTTAATTCAAAATTCGTTTCAAGCAATGGTGAATCGAAAAAGTATACAAATGAGTTTTTGTCTCCTTTGCACAAAGATGAAGTTGTTTTTGTTATGAGCGATGTTCCAAAAGGAAAAACACTTGCAAAATGTTTTATTATCGATAAAGAAAATTTATATTCACTGAATCAGCGAATATGTGCATTTTCAAATATAAAAACAGATTTAAAATTTTTTTATTATTATATAAATCGAAATAAGTATTTCTTAAGTTTTGATAATGGTGAGAATCAAACAAATCTTCGTAAAAATGACATCTTAAATTGTCCGTTTCCACTTCCACCACTTGAAGAACAGAAGCGAATAGTCAAAATCCTTGATGAAAAATTTGCCATGCTTGAAACAGTAAAAGAAAATGCAAAAAACAACCTCCAGAACGCAAAAGACCTGTTCCAGTCTCAGCTGACAAAAGCCTTCAGTAACACCACTTGGGAAAAGAAAAGATTGGGGGAATGTGGTTCTTTTAAGAATGGTATGAACTTTGCTTCGACAGATACAGGTTATACAATTCGTTCTCTTGGTGTTGGTGATTTTAAGAATTTATATCAAATTGATGATACAGAACAGCTTTCAGAAATTTCATTAAAAGCAGCACCATCAGAAGATTATTTATTGAAAGATGGGGATATTGTCTTTGTTCGTTCAAACGGAAATAAAGAATTAGTTGGAAGATGTCTTTTAGTTTATCCAAAAAATATTCCAACAACATATAGTGGTTTTTGTATTCGCTTTAGAAAAGATTATGAAGAATTGGATGCAGATTTTCTTCTTCATTATATGAAAGCTGAAAGTTCAAGAAAAATTTTGAATGGAAAAGAAGGTGCAAATATTTCAAATTTAAACCAAAAAATTCTTGGAGATTTTGAAGTACCAGTTCCCCCTCTCCCTGAGCAAAAACGCATCGTAGAACAGTTAGATTCCCTCAGCGAAAAAGTCCGTTCCCTTGAAGCGCTCTACACAAAGCAGCTTTCCAACTGCGACGAATTAAAACAAGCATTTTTAGCAAAAGCATTTAATGGAGAATTATAAAAAATGGATAATGAATCATTATTACAAAAGATATCCCAAAATAAACTTGATACAAGTCTTATTGGTACTCCTGACTTGGACTCTTTTCTACCTGTTCCGGTTGCATGTTTACTAGGTTCTCTTAAACAGCATTTTTTTATTCCATCTTATCAAAGAGGATATCGCTGGGAGCATGATCAGATACAGGATTTACTTGATGATTTGTATGAATTTTCATCTCCTAAAAATAAAGATGAAATTTATTGGTTACAACCAATAGTATTAAAAAAGAAGGAATGGAAAGATAAAAAGGGAACGTTAATTTCAGGCTGGGAAGTTGTTGATGGACAACAAAGATTAACTTCCATTTTTCTATTGTTATCTTTCCTATCAGACAATATTGAAAATTTATATGATATAACTTATGAAACTCGTCCGGAAATAAATTTTACAGATATTATGTCTATAAATGAGAACTCGGATATTGATAGTGATTATATAAAAAGTAATTATTTATATATACGTAAGTGGTTTGAATCAAAATCTAAAGAAACAGATACTGATATTTCTGACCTAAAAGATGATTTTAAAAAATGCTTATCAAGAAGAGATGCATCACGAACAACAAAAATGGCAGCATTTATTGTTTACATATTGGATGCAAATTTAAATACTACTTCAGTCAACACAAATGACTTAGTTAAAAAGTTTAATAATCTAAATAAGAATCAGATTAAGTTGACGGGGTCAGAATTACTAAAGGCCCAGTTTGTATTGTCTTTTAACAATTCACAGAATAATTCAGTGCCAGAGTTTATTTCAAAATGGAATCAAATGGAATATACCTTGCAAGATAATGAGTTATGGAATTTCATTTCTAATGAACCTGGAAATTCTACCAGAATCGATATTCTTTTTGATATTTACACAAATAAACCAGCTAATGAATTAAAAAAAGGATATTCATATAGAAAGATTAAAAATGAAATAACATCTTGCCAAAATGCAGATGAGTATTTATTTGAGTTGTGGAAGAAAATTCAGGAAATTTTTGAAATCTTAATACTGTGTTTCAAAGAGAAAAAAGTTCGTCATTATGCAGGATTCTTAATTGCTGTAAAAGAAAAGAATTGGTATTCCTTATATGAAGATCTTAAAAATTTGAATAAGAAGAATTTAACCAAAGTGTTTAATTCTTATATATGCGAATTCTTAAATAAAATAAAAAAAGAAAAGAATAGTATTGTTACTAATAACAATACTATTGCAAGTGATATATTGGACGACCTGGATTATGATAAGGATTTATTAAATATTAGGAATCTTCTTCTTTTACACAACATTATCTTTTGTATTAATTCTGATTCTTATGATTTTTCATTTTCAAATTATAAAGATAAAGATAATAAATGTGATGTAGAGCATATAGATCCGCATACTCCTAATAATCTGACAAAGTATGATGATTTGTGTATATATATAAATGGGATGTCAGAAAAATCATTAAATTTCCTATGGGAAAGTGATTTAAATAAGAGAGCCTCTATGATTTCAGAGTTATTTAGTTTACAAAAATCTATTATGGATATAAAAAACAGCCAGAGTCCCAAAAAACAAATAGATGATGATAAAAGAATATTTCTGGGAGAAGTAAACCAATTTATAGAAGAATATAAAAATGAACTTGGAAATTATCGAAGAATGAAAAATAATAATTCATTAAGTACATATAGTACTAATTCGATTGCAAATCTAGTTTTATTAAACTATGACATAAATCGTGAATATCACAACCGCCCATTCCCAGATAAACATGAAACTGTATTGAAAGCAGAATTAACTGGTAAGTTTATTCCAGTTTGTACAAAGTTTGCATTTTCAAAAAAATACAGGACTGATTTTACTACGGCAAGTGATCCTGACTGGAACGAAGAAGATAAAAAAGCTTATTTTGATGATATTGTAAAAAGCTTTAACCTTGTTTTACAGGAGAAATTAATATAATGAATCAGAAAGCAATAAATTTTTTTGAATTATTAGATTATAACCAGAATGGAATTAAAATTGATAAAATTGTTATCCCTGAAATTCAACGAGATTATGTTCAAGGGCGTACATCAAAATCTGAATCTGAAGTTAGAAAAAGTTTGATTGGTGATATTTTAAACACCTTAAAAACTGGCGAAGAAATGGAGTTATACTTTATTTATGGAAAAATAGAGGTAACTGAAAAAGGAAATTTATTTACTCCTCTTGATGGGCAACAACGATTAACAACATTATTTCTTCTTTATTGGTATTTATCTTCAAAGAAAGAAGATTTAAATAAAATCCGAATTAAACTTTCTGATAATGAATATGTATCGAGATTTAGTTATGAAACAAGAGATTATTCAAAAAATTTTATTGATAATTTAGTCAAATATTCTGTAGAAGATATAGTAGCAGATTATGAGTCTGAATATGAGAAAAATGACAGCGTTGAACCAGAAAAAAAATGGACTTTAAGTAAAAGTATAAAAGATAAAAACTGGTTTGGATTTTCATGGGCTGCCGATCCAACAGTGCAGGCTATGCTAACTATGCTTGATTTCTTTGAAGAAAAAATAAATAAATCCTTAATGACGGATAGTCTTGAGAACTTTGGAAAAATCAAATTTTTCTTCTTAAACCTAGGTGATTTTGGTATGACTGATAAACTTTATGTCAAAATGAATGACCGAGGAAAAGATTTGTCAGATTTTGATTATACAAAATCAACTTTTTCAGGGGATGTGTTTTCAATTACACAAGATGTGAATAAATCCAATGAATTATGGGATGGAAATTTTGATAATCATTGGATGGATTGTTTTTGGAAGTTATGTTTTAATACGCAAAATTTATTTGATAAAGATTTTAAGACTGATGGTCTAACGAAAGGAGAAATAGACGATATAGCTAGAAAAAATACTGTATCTAGAGTTGAGAGGGTCTATTCTAGATTTATAAATAAGATTATTCTTTTATACATTTCCGAAAAAAATATCTATCAAATGTTTACAACTGAAGCAGAAAAAAAAGTTTACGAAAAATATTATTCTTCAGATAAAGACATTGTCCCTGATATTTACGACTTAACAAATTTAATTTCATCACAAAAGAAATTTTTGCACCAAGTGATTAGAAATAATTCTTTTAAGAATTTTTATTCTTTCTTTAATAGTGTAATGACGAATTTCTTTTATTCTGATGAAAATGGTAATATTTACCCCATAACAACATTGTTAAATGATTATGTTTCATTTCCAGAATATTCTAATTTTGATTATATTCTGAATAACGAGAAACTTCAGATCGATGAATTTTTATTATTTGCAAGTGTAATTAATTTTGTTCTAACAACAGGTTATTCTGCCAGTGAAACATCTGTTGATCCGATAAAACAAGAAGCTTTTAAAGAATGGGTATTGTTTTGCAGAGATATGTTATCTCGTGACAATACTTTTATTGATAATGTTGATGTTTTCTTAAATATGAACAATTGTCTGTATGAGTGGTCATTGCTACTTGGAAGCAATAATTGGAGCCTTAAAGAAAATATAGAAAACCTCTCTTTGACTTTTGCAAACTCATATCTTGAAACTCAATTGTTAGAAGAAAAAGAAAAATATGAAATTTCAAAAAAATATCCTTCTTTCTTTAATGACATTAGAATTTTTGAAAATCAACGATATTATCTGGGGCAAGTTCAATTCTTAATTGATATGTCAAAAAACAATGATATTTTTGACATAAATCTCTTTCAGAAACGAATAGAACAGTTAAATTCAATATTTATCCATGATGGAAATGAATATAGAATTGTAAATGTAAATCTCTTAAGACAAGTTATGTTGTGTTATGGCGATTGGACTTTAGACTTTTATCCAAGAAAATGTTTTTGTAGGTTAAACTTTAATCGTGATTATTCCTGGAAATCGTTTTTCAGAAAATCGAATAATTATCAATTTATGAAAAGCATGCTTGACGATTGGTTCTCAAACGATCCAAATTCATCTTTTGAGGATTTTGCAAATAAGAAAGTTGATGAAGCAAAGAATTCTAATTTAATTAACGACTGGCGTAAATATTTTATTAATAATGGTGCTATTTTTGAATTTATGAATAATTCCATTATGTGTTTAAAAAATGAAAATAGAAAAGAGTATTTACTGCTTCGTTCTAGTACTTATCTTACAGGAAATAGCAATTATGGTGATTTATTTACTGTAAGTCTGTTCTTTTCACAAAATGGAATGGATAAAATTGGTGATTACGTTCTGTCAGATCGTGATTTTGCTTCATATAATGAAGTAACTCTGGCTGGTAGAAATGGTGAAAAAATTATTATCAAAAGCCAAGATGTAAATAATGAATTTAAATATGATGTTATTATAGACACGAATCAAATTTATTCAAAGGTTGACCAAAATATTGTAGAGCAATATCTAAACAATATTCTTTAGGAATAGAATGAATGCGAAAGTAATGCAAAAATAAAACACATAAGAAAAGTGGACACTATTACTTATTGTTTTATTTTTTGAAAATTGCTACAATTGCCGTAATTTTTTTACGGCAAAAGTGATTTTTTTAGTGATTTTTGCCGATAAAGTATTATACTTTATGTAGAGGTGCATTATGCTTAAATCATTAACTGTAAGTAATTTTAAAGCCTTTGAAAAACCTGTAACAATTGATTTTTCTTCTACTGGTAACTATTCATTCAATACAGAAGCAGTAAAAGACGGAATAGTAAAAACAGCTGTTATGTACGGTAAAAATGCAAGCGGTAAGTCATCTCTTGGTCTTGCTATATTTGATATCGTAGCTAATCTTGCAGATAATTTTGTAAATCCTCGTAACTATGTAAATTATGCAAACAGAAAGACAAAAGATTTAAGGGTCAAATTTGAGTACAAATTTCTTTTTGAAGGTATAGAAGTAATTTATTCATATTCAAAAGTAGATGTTAGAACAATCATATCTGAAAAATTTTCAATTGGTAATAAAACTCTTATAAATTATGACAAATCTATTGATAAAGATTCTATTCTAATTGCATTTGCAGGTGCAGAGAATTTGAATATAGAACTTCAAAAATTGAATTTTTCTGCATTACGTTTTGTAAAAGCTAATGTAATACTTGCTGAAAATTCTGAGAATGCAGTATTCAACAAATTTTATTCTTTTGTAGAAAAGATGTTATTGTTCTGGTCATTGGAAACAAGAGAATTTATTGGTTATACACCAGTTTCTGGTAATCCAATTTTAGATACAATTATCAAAAGAAATCATTTTTCAGATTTACAAAAATTCTTTAAAGAAGCAGGTTTTGAAGATGAACTTGATCATAGAATAATTAATGGTTCAGAGCAATTGCTGATAAAATATAATGATAATGAGCGTATAGATTTTGGATTAGCATGTTCTTCAGGTATGAGTTCCTTACTTCTCTTATATTATTGGTTGGAAGATGTTTCTGATCCAGAATTGTGTCCTTCTTTTGTATTTATAGACGAGTTCGACGCTTTTTATCATTTTGAACTTTCATATTTTATTATTGAAAAACTGAAATCATATAACTGCCAGGTTTTACTTACAACTCATAATACTTCAATTTTTACAAATGATTTATTGAGACCTGACTGTTACTATATTTGTTCAAAAGACAAAATAGAGAATGCTCACAATTCAACAAATAAAGAAATCAGATTAGGTCATAATCTTGAAAAGCTTTATCGTGGTGGTACATTCGGTAAATGATTCTTTTCATCTTTGAAGGCGGAGTTCGAGAGCCTGCTTTATATAAAACAATGAAGTATTTATTTCTCTCTGATTCAATAAAAGATGACATCATTGTTTCGTATTGCAGCAACATTTATTCGCTTTATAAAAAAATGAAAGAACTGGATGCGTTTGATGAAAGCGTTGATTCTGCTGATATTGTTACTGTATTAAAAGAACAGTTGGCAAATTCTCAAAGTCAACAAGATGAATTGGCCAAGATAGAAAGCAGTGATTCAATCTCAGAAGTTTATTTATTCTTTGATTATGATTTAAAACGAACAGATGAATTGAATAAACTGTCTGTAGAAGATCAGAATTCTCAGATAAAAGAATTATTAGAATATTTTGATAATGAAACTGAACATGGTAAACTTTTTATAGATTATCCAATGGTGGAATCAATCAGATACTTCAAAAAAGAATTACCAGATGAAGACTATGTAACTTATGTTACAGATATGTTTATTGGTAAGAGATTTAAAGATGAAGCAGATTCTGTTTCACTTTATAAGACTTTACGGTTTATCAGTTTTGATTTGAATAAATCTGGTGAAATAAAGCTTCCGCATAATAGATTTCGAGAAACTGATGAACAGAAAGTAAATGAAATTAAAGAAAATTGGAATCACATAAAGCAATTAAACATCAAAAAAGCTAATTACATCTGTTCTGGAACTAATGACTTTCCAGAAATAAAAGACAAAATAAATCAGCAAAATATATTTAATGGACAAATTGAGAAATATTTACCAGGTGGAAAAATAGCAATCTTAAACTCTTTTCCATTATTTCTTTATGAATATTTACGCTAACGGAGAAAATAATGAACGAAAGCGACACAAGACTGAAAAAAATAGATCCAGCACTCAGAGCTGCCGGATGGGGCGTTGTGGAAGGCAGTGACATCTTTACAGAACAGCGTGCATATTTACTTACTCCTGGTCGCATCGTTACAAAAGCAAAACGCAATCCTGACAAAATTGATTATCTCCTTACTTACAAAGGCGTAAAGATTGGAATCATTGAAGCCAAGAAAGATGAACTTGATGTAAGCGCGGGAGTTGAGCAGGCAAAAAAATATGCGGCAGCCATGAACATTCGTTATACCTATTCTACTAATGGTGACAAAATCTGGGCTATAGATATGGATGCCAAGATTGGTGATATAGCAGAAGGCTTCGTAGATAAATTTCCAACTCCAGATGAACTTTGGCAAATGACATTCCCAGACAAGAATGATTGGCGTGATAAGTTCAACCTTGAACCATTCAACCGTGATGGTGGAAAGCAGCCTCGTTATTATCAGGAAAATGCTGTAAATGCTGTACTTGAAGCAGTCAGTAAAAAAGTTGACCGCATACTTCTTACTCTTGCTACAGGAACTGGAAAAACTTACATTGCTTTCCAAATCTGCTGGAAACTTATGCAGACAAAATGGAATATTGCCCAGAATGGTAGATTGCCTAGAATATTATTCTTAGCAGATAGAAATATACTTGCAGATCAGGCATACAATGCTTTTGGTGCGTTTGATCAGAATGCTCTTGCCAGAATTACCCCAAAAGAAATCCGTAAAAATGGCGGAAAAGTTCCTATGGGACAGAGCATTTATTTTACAATTTTCCAAACTATGCTTTGTGGCTCTGATGGAGAAGAAACTTCAAATCCAGAAGAGCATCCAGAAAAAATTGAATATTACAAACAATATCCTCAGGATTTCTTTGATTTTATTATCATTGATGAATGTCATCGTGGTGGTGCTAATGATGAAAGTGAATGGCGTAAGCTTATGGAATATTTCCAGCCAGCTTATCAGTTAGGTCTTACAGCAACTCCTCGTCGTACAATAAATGGTGATACTTACAAATATTTTGGTGAACCAGTTTATCAATACTCTCTTAAACAGGGAATTGAAGACGGATATCTTACTCCTTATCGTGTAAAAAGCTGTACAAATCAGATTATTGATGAATATGTTTACAACGAAGAAGATAAAATTATCAGTGGTGAAGAACTTTTAGATAAAGAGAAAACTTATAATGAAAGCGATTTCTATCACGGGAAAATAAAGATTCGAGAACGTGATGAACTTCGCGTTGCAGAATTTCTGGAAGCAGCAAATCCTAAAGAAAAATCTATTGTATTCTGTGCAACTCAAAATCATGCAATGCAGATTCGTGACATGATTAACAGTAAGGCAAGACGTGGTATAAATTATTGTGTTCGTGTAACTGCGGATGATGGTGATGAAGGTGAACAACAACTTCGTAAATTTCAGGATAATGAAAAAACAATTCCAACAATTCTAACAACATCACAGAAACTTTCTACTGGTGTAGATGCTCAAAATGTTCGTAATATTGTCTTAATGCGGCCAGTTCCAAATATGATTGAATTTAAACAGATTATTGGTCGTGGAACTCGTCTGTTTGATGATAAATATTATTTTACAATTTACGATTTCGTTGGTGCGCATAAAAAATTTTATGATGATGAATGGGATAATCCGAATCCTGTTTGTCCATATTGTGAGAAATATCCATGTGAATGTGATAAACATAAAAAATGTTCGAAATGTGGTAAATGGCCTTGTGAGTGTGAAAAGATAAAACGAAAATGTTCTGTTTGCGGTCAGTATCCTTGTATTTGTCCTCCGAAAGTTTGCTCAATCTGTGGTAATTTACCTTGTACTTGTCCAAAAGATATTATTGAAATTGAATTAGGTGATGGCCGTATAGCAAAAATAAAAAAGGATTTTCAATGGGAAGAAAGGGTGATGTATGACGGCAAACTTATTACCCTTAAAGAATTTGCAGATATACTTGTTGATAAAAACACACTTCCGAAATTCTTTAGTGATGAAAAAGATTTGAGACAACAATGGCAGAATCCAGAAACTCGTTTGGTATTACTGGAAAAAATGGAACATGAAGGATTTTCTTTAGATAAGCTTTTGAAAGTTCAGGAAATGTTGAATTATGAAAAATGCGATCTTTTGGATGTTCTTGAGTATCTAGCATATCAAACTACTCCGTTGGAACGCCAGCAGCGTGTTAGTATGATTCGTCCAAGCCTTGAAACAGAATTTAATTCAAAGCAATCAGAATTTATTGATTTTGTTTTACAGCAGTATATACAACAAGGTTACGGTGAGCTTTCAATGGAAAATCTTCCAGAACTTATTAAGCTTAAATATGGTACCATAAATGATGCAAAATCAGAACTTGGAACTCTTCCTGAAATTATGAAAATTTTTATAGGTTTTCAGAAAGAGCTTTATGCTGCGTAAATTCCCCTATTTCATAAGTTCTATATTTGCGCTATACTTTGCTTATGACACTTGAAAAGCGACATCTTTCAGAAAAGAATTTCAATAAAATCAAAAACGCAGTTAAAGATATTCTTGAAGCGCTCGGTGAAGACGTAAGTGAAGGCGATATTTCAGAAACTCCGCGCCGTGTTGCAGAAATGTATGACGAAGTTTTTGAGGGAATGCGTTATTCAAATAAAGAAATTGCTGAAATTTTTGGCCGCTGTTTTGAAATTGCAGAAACTACTGATATGGTCTGTATGACTGATATTGATACTTTCAGTTACTGTGAACATCATATTGCGCTTATGTACAATATGAAAGTTCATGTTGCTTATATTCCAAAGAAAAAGATTATCGGACTTTCGAAAATTCCACGAATTGTAGACATGGTTTCAAAGCGTCTTCAGCTTCAGGAAAAAATTGGAACTGATATTGCCGATGTCCTTGAAATGGTTTTGGGAACAAAAGATGTAATGGTTGTCATTCAGGGTGAACATGCATGCGTTACGACACGCGGAATCCGTAAACCTGGTTCAGTTACTACAACTATGTGCCTTCGCGGCGCTTTTAAGAAAAACGAAAATCTCAGAAAAGAATTTTTACTCCAGATACAATAATCTGGTTAATTTTCCATATATATTACTCTGGTGGAATTTATGAAGCTGTTCGATGTTAGTGGAATGAGCTGTGCATCGTGTGTCAGTCATGTTGAAAACGCAGTTCGAAAAGTTAAAGGTGTAAAATCTGTAGAAGTAAATCTTTTAACTTCTTCAATGAGTGTTGAATTTGAAAATGAAATTTCCGTTTCTGAAATCATAGATGCTGTTTCAAAAGCAGGTTATGAGGCAAAAGTCAAAGAATCAGACATAAATTCTGAAAAAAATAAAAATCAAAAAAAGTTTTTTTTATTTAATTTCTTTGACAGCGAAACTAAAAAACTTTTATTAAGATTCTGCGTTTCATTAATTCTTCTTTTCCCGCTTATGTATTTTGCGATGTCAGCTGAAAAAAGTTTTATTTCTGGTATTGTTCAGGCTGTTATTTCTTTCTTGATTTTAATAATAAATAAAAAATTTTTTGTAAGCGGAATAAAATCTGCATTTCATCTTGCATGTAACATGGATACTCTTGTAGCGATGGGCTCGGGTGTTTCATTCCTATTTAGCATCTATAATCTGTTGAAACAGAATTATTTTAATCTGTATTTTGACAGTGCTGCAATGATTGTAACTTTAATTACAATCGGAAAAACTTTAGAAAGTTATTCAAAAGGTAAAACAACAGACGCTCTTAATTCCCTTGTTAAACTTGCTCCAAAAACAGCGGTTAGGATTAAAGATGAAAAGGAAATTACTGTTTTAATTTCTGAAATAAAGCCTGGTGATGTTGTTGTTGTTAAAAGCGGAGAATCAGTTCCTGTTGATGGAATTATTATAAACGGAAGTGCCAGTTTTAATGAGAGTACTCTGACAGGCGAAAGTGTTCCAAAGGATAAAGGTAAAGATGAGAAAGTTTTTGCAGCAACGCTTTGTGTGTCAGGAAATGTTTTTGTAAGAGTTGAAAAAACTGATGATGAAACTGCATTTTCAAAGATTGTTCAGCTTGTAACTTCTGCATCTGCGTCAAAAGCACCTGTTGCAAAAATTGCAGATAAAGTGAGTGCTGTTTTTGTTCCTGTTGTGATTTTGATTTCGATTATTACTTTTTTATGTCATTTTATAAGTGATTATATTTTTTATGGCGGTTTTTCAATTCCGATTTTTGCAGAAGCTCTTTCATTTGCAATTTGTGTTCTGGTAATCAGCTGTCCCTGCAGTCTGGGACTTGCAACACCTGTAAGCATCATGGTTGCAAACGGAATTGCAGCAAAAAGAAAAATTCTTTTTAAGACTGCAGAGGCTTTGGAAAATGTTTCAAAAATAGAAATGTGCGTTTTTGATAAAACGGGAACTGTTACAAACGGCGTTCCAGTAGTAAAAAATATTTATTTTACGGAACAGAATAAGGAAAATGAAAAAGAAATTCTTTCTTTGATTTATTCACTCGAAAAAAAATCTTCACATCCACTTGCAGAAGCAATCTGCACATATTTTGAAAAACAGAATATTCCGCTTTTGCAGACAGAAGAATTTACAGAAAAAATATCTTTTGGAATTTCTGCAGTAATAAACGGCAGGTCTGTTAAAGGTGGTAATGAAAAATTTGTTTTTCCAGAAAAGAATCTTTCAGTAAAAATAGAAGATGGAGAAACGCCATTATATTTTTCTGTTGATGATAAAACTGTTCTTGTTATCACGCTTCTTGATGTTGCAAAGACGACAAGTTTGAATGCGGTCCTGGAGTTGAAAAAAATGGATATTGAATCTGTTCTTTTAACTGGTGATAATGAAAAAACTGCAGAAATTATAGCGTCTTCTGTCGGAATTGAAAAAGTTTTTGCATCTGCCACTCCGGAACAGAAAGCCGGTATTATTAAAAAACTTTCAGAAGTAAATGAAGAAAATAATTTTACAAATTCCAGAAAAATCCGCAGAGTCGCAATGATTGGAGATGGTGTTAATGATGCACCTGCCTTAAAAAGTGCTTTTGCAGGTTTTGCAATAGGAAGCGGTACAGATGTTGCAGTTGATTCTGCAGATGTCGTGCTTGTAAAAAATGATTTAAGGGATGTTGTTAAGGCAATTAAAATCAGCCGCAGGACAATGACAAATATCAGACAGAATCTTTTCTGGGCATTTTTTTACAATGCAGTCTGTATTCCTGTTGCTGCCGGAGTTTTTGCTTCTGGTGGAATTATTTTAAAACCTGTGTTTGGTGCTCTTGCGATGAGTTTTTCAAGTATCTTTGTTGTAATGAATGCGTTAAGATTAAATTTTATGAAACTGGAGAATAAAATGAAAAAGACAATAAGAATTAATGGAATGATGTGTGAACACTGTGAAGCACATGTAAAAAAAGCTCTTGAAGCTCTCGGAAGTTCTGCTGTTGTAAGCCATAAATCTGGTACTGCAATCGTAGAAGCTCCGGACGAAATTCCACATGAAGTTCTTGCAAAAGCTGTAACTGATGCAGGTTATGAAGTTGTTGAAATATCTTAATACCTGCTATAAAATAATATTATGGTAAAAGAAGAATATTACGCCGAAATTAAAGCACGTTTTGGAGAGATAAAGCGTGCGCGTGGAACTTTTTTATATACAGAAAAAGGTCAGCGTGTAACTGATATGTATCTCGAAAATGGCCGTGCAATTCTTGGCTGGGGAAATGGTAACGGAACAAACGGTACCAGTGCTTTTTTAAAATTGAAAAATATTATTAACCGCGGTTTGACTGGTTCGTTTGAAACAGATTTTCAGGGACAGCTTGATCATGCTGTTTCTGATCTGCTGAATGCTCAGTGCAAGGCATTTGTTTTTTTTGATGAAACAAAGGCTCAGAAAGCGGCACTTTCATTTTCAAAGAGACTTGTAAAATATGTTCCATGGGTTGGACTTGTACATGAAAAAGAACCTGTTCATGATTTTGAATGTGTTTTGATTACACCGCCTCTTCCATGGACAGATAACCTTTATATTCTTGCAGTAAGACATGACATTACAACTTTGTTTTTACCGGAAATAATTTCTGGTGCAATGTTAGGAGCTTTGTCACGCGCTGTTTATGATTTGATTGCAGAAATTCCGTGCCGTCAGGAAAAAGACTGGTTTGTGTTTGATGTTTATCTGAAAAATTATTTTGAACGCAAAGGATGCTATCTTTATCCAAAAGTACCAAAAGATAAATATGATGACTTTGTAAAATATTGTCTTGACTGCAATCTTGCAATAAGTCCGGATTATGATGTTCCTTCATTAGTTCCTTACGGAGCAGATAAAGGCGTGTTTAATCTTATGGCTAAAAATCCATGGAAGGCATAACTTAAATGGAATATGGTCAAACTGTTGTCTGGAGCATTAAGTTAGTTCTTGGTGGAATAGCGGCTTTTCTTGCAATTCTTCTCTGGTCAAAAAGCCGTTCTGCAAGCTGGATGTGTCTTGTAGCAAGCGTTCTGATTTCGTATGCAGGAATTATTTTTGAAATGATGATTTCTCTCGGAATAATTTCTGCAAGCCTGATTTTTTTCGGGGTGCCTCTTGCGACTTTAATTTTTACAGTGCTTCCTTCTGTGTTTCTGATTGCTGCGTTAATTTTAATCATAAAAGATATTTCATAATTTTCTAACTTATTGTATATTATCAGATATTTCAGGTCCATTAGCTCACCTGGATAGAGCGGTTGCCTCCTAAGCAACAGGTAGTGCGTTCGAATCGCATATGGGCCAAAAAAAATCTCAGGATAAAGTCCTGAGATTTTTTTGTTTTAAAGTATTTCTGTAAATCCGTAGACATCTTCAACACCAGTTACAAGAATGCCGCCCATACCAAGTTCAAGCGCAAGACTCAAATCTATGTCATAGCGGTCGCCGACAGAAAGACATTCTTCTGGTTTTGCGTCCGTCTTTCGGGCCGCTAGGAGCAGAATTTCCGGATCTGGTTTTGATTTATGACAGGTGTCCAGTCCTATGATGTCTGGAATTAATTTTTCAATTCCGATTGCTTCGAGTGTTTTAAAAGCCGGAAGAACAGGGTTGTTTGTTACGCAGATCATTTTATATTTTTTTGAAAGTTCAGAAAGGACAGAAATTAATTTTTCATCACGCTTGAGAAATTCTTTTGGCTCTAAAAGATTTTCGCGCATTTTAATACTGTCTTCAATTGAAACACCAAAATGTGTAAGAGTATTTCCAAGACTTATTTTTTTACCGTTGTTGTTTTTACTGTATTCGCTTCTGAAATCTGCTACAAGTTTTCTGATTGCTTCTGTAGTTGTATTTCTTTTTTCTGCAAGGTATCTTAACTGAATATCGACCTGCTCAAAGGCGTATTTTGAATCAGTATATAAAGTTGAGTCAATGTCAAAAATAATCGTCTTTAAGTTTTCTGGTATTCGGTAAATTTTCATTCTGTAAATCCTTGTGGTATAAAAGTACGTTTCTGTTTTACTATTGAATCTGCAGCTTCGGTAATTGAACTGTATAAATTAATTCCAAAAGCTGCGCATACTGCATCTCCGATTAATTCGCAGTCTGCAGTTTCTGTCATTCCGATTTTGTAATTTAAAATATCAGATTTGAATTGAATCCACTTATCACTGTTTGCCTGTCCGCCTGTAATCATCATTGTGTCTGAAACAGGAAGATTATTTTCTTTTGCACATCTGATTAAAAGTTCAAGGCCAGTCTTACAGTTTTCTGCAAGTTTTTTCATTATTTCAAAGCCCGGAAAATATTTATCTTCAAAACATTTTTTTATATATGCGCTGTATGAAATGATTGAATTAGTATCAAATTCATATTCCTCTTTACAGCTTACAAATTCTTTTCCACTTGATTGTGATAAAAAAGCAAGATTCCATAAACCTGGAATTACTGACGGCAGTGTCCGGAGGCCTTCAAATGAAACTGGTTTTGAAGTACATAAGTTTATTCCTTCACTTGAGCCGGCGCAGTCACAGATTTTTCCTTCCTGTAAAGTGTTTGTTCCAATCATGGCAGCGATAAAGTCAGGACCTCCGGCAATAACAGGAGTTCCTTCCTTGATTGAAAAGAAGCTGCTCATTTCTTTTTGAACAGAACCGCAGTTAAATCCCGGCGGAACAAATTTCCCGAAAAGATTTTTATCTGCACCAATCTGTTCAAGGCTTTCGTCATTCCAGTATGCATCTTTATATCGTGATTCCGGCAGAATCGTTACATGATTTGAAGTCAGGTAAGAAATTAAGTATTCTGGTCCGGAATAAATTTTTTTATTGTTAAAACTTTGAGGGTAGCAGTATTTAAAATAATTTATTCTTGGCAAAAAAAGTGATGCTGAATATTTTTGAGCAACTGGTTTAAAATCTGAAAACTGCTCTGTATTTGAAATATCTTCGTTCCATAAAAGTGTAGTTCCATCTTCTGAAACGATTGTCGGACCGTTTCCAGAGATTGCAATTGCATCGCAGCAGAGTTTGTCTTTTATATTTAAGTCCCGTTTGATTTTATAAATTGAAATCTGTAAAGCAGAAATCCAGAGTGAAGATGTTTTTGATTTCTGATTATTTTTAAATGGTTCTCGATAAAAGGACAGCACCTGTCCATTTTCTGAAACAAGTGCTGTCTTTAGAGAAGATGTTCCAATGTCTGCACAAAGGAAAGTAAACTTCTGCATTTTTTATACTTCGTCATCGTCTTCTGTTGAAGCGTCGTGTTTTACAAGTTTTTCGATGATGTTGCGGTTATCAAGAAGGTCGCTCAAAGACTGATTATGATGAACGCGTGTGATTACATTTGCAAAGAGTCCTGAAACGTTTGTGCTGATGTACCATTCTTTTGTTAAAAGTTCTTCGTGGTAAACAGCATTTGTTCCGATGATTTTGTAGAACAATCCGTCTTTATAAGCCTGATCGAAAAGTTCAATTGCGTTTCCTGTAAAGAATGGAAGGCTGATTGCACAGATAACTTTTGTAGCGCCCTGTTCCTTTAAGAACTTCATTGCTTTTAACAAAGTTCCACCAGTACCAAGCATATCGTCTGCAAGGAATGCAACTTTTCCCTTTACGTCACCGAGAAGTTTGATTGCCTTGATGTTTGTAGAATTTGCATCCTGAGTTACGATTGAATAATCGCGCTCTTTGTAGATCATAGCGAGTGGAAGCTTAAGACCTGATGCGTAGAATTTATTTCTGTCAATTGCACCTGTGTCAGGAGAAACTACAACGAGATCTTCTGTCTTACCTGTAAGGTCAACAATCTTTGCAAGTTCACGGATGATCTGGTAACTTGCGTGAAGGTTTTCAAGTGAAATTGAATTGAATGCGTTAACGATTTCGCGTGAGTGAATATCGAGAGTGATGATTCTCTTTACGCCGAGCATTTCGTAAACATGACCGAGCATTGAAGCTGTAAGACCTTCGCGGCCCTTTTTCTTGTGCTGGCGGCTGTAAGGATAAACAGGAAGAACAAGAGTAATGCTTGCAGCACCTGCCTGACGAACAGCATCGATTGTAACGAGAAGACTCATTACATGGTCGTTTACAGAAAGTGAGATTTTATTTTTGCCTTCATTGAGGGAAAGCACTTCATGATTTTCTACATCCTGGAAAATGAAAACTTCTTTTCCGCGGATACATTCATTGAGTTCTGTTTTAAACTCGCCGTTCATGAAGTAAGTGAATTTTGCATCAACCTTGAATACTGGTGGTCTGTATTTGTCGGTAGCACCGCGCATGCAGACATCAGAAGTGTTGACGTCGCTTTCGAAATTGATTTTCTTGATTAATTCGTTTTTGTCGATTTCGTAGCGTTTGGAAATAACATCGTTTTTGAGGGTGAAACGGTGTTTGTACATGTGGCGGAGATGAGTAATAACTTCATCAGCGAAAGCTTCGCCACCCGGACAGGCAACAATGGCCAGATTGGTTGGTTCAGAATAAGGCATCTATTCTTACCCCTTTTGAAGAGAGCTGCAGAAAACCGAAAAAGTGCATCTCTTTGATTTTCCACATGCCATAGCCATGCTTTAAAGGCACCTGGACTATGGTCAACTGTATAATAGCACTAAATAGGGTGGAGGGTCAACGAAAAGAGCCTGTTTCGACACTAAATATAGTAGAATTTGAACTTTTGGGCACGTGCACGTTTTTTGTTCTGGTGAAAAAGTATTGTATTGCTGTTTTATTGAGTATTTTCAGGTGAATTGCTATAATCATTTAAAATCTATGTACAGAAATGTACTTTTAAAAGAGGATGAGAAAATGAAAAAATGTTTTTCTTGTTTTTCTGCAGTTTTACTTGCCATGATGATGGTTGTTAGCTGTGGAAAAGAAAAAAAAGCAGCAGAACCTGCAGTTGTTTCTGAACCTGTAACTGCTCCAGAACCTGTTGAGCCAAAAAAAGTGACAAGCTGGTCTAGAGCTGTTTCAATTTATGACAAAGCCGGAGTATTTGTACTTAATGATGAAAAGAAACTTAAATGGGTAGGCTCTTTACCAAAGGGACTTGAAGTTTATATAGTTTGCGAAAATTATGAAATGAAAAAAGAACAGTATAACTTCGTCAATGACAAAGAAGGAACTGAAAAAACAGAAGTTGCAAACATCAAATTTGGAAAAGATGATAACGATGATTTTTATTATGTAGTTGCTTCCAACCTTGTAGAGGGAATTGCATGTGCTGTAGTAGGCGATGATTTGGAAAATGGTAAAAACTATACTTTTATATACAGCGAACCTGATATTACAAAAGTTCTTTCAAAAAAGATTCCGACTGGAACAATTATTGCAGTAAGAGATGGATATGTTGATGAAAAAGATTTCTGCGAAGCAACATTCTATATTCCGGATGGAGATTCAAAAGGTCTTTACCGCAATAAGTATGTAGAAAGAGCAGCAATTACAAATTCAAAAAGTTTTGTTATGGCTTCCGCAATAAGTGCAAGACTTGATTCTGTTTCAATGAAAGAATGGAAAGGAAATCTTCCGATGGAAGTATTTGATAATCTTGAAACTGCGCTTGAAGTTGATGAATATACAGGGCTTTTGAATTATTATCTGAGTGAACTTAATTTACCTTCAGGTGGCAGATAATACAGGGAGAATGAGAATGAAAAAGACAGTACTTTTAAGTTTTTTAATTGCATTGGTATCTGTTGCTCTTGCAGCTGCTGATGTGTATACAATGTATGATCCTTCGTATGTATATACAAGAAATGGAAATAATCTTGTATGGCTTGCAACAATTGATGCTGGTTATTGTTTTGATTCAATCAGCGAAGAATTTGTTCCTGAGAAAGTATCCGGCGGAGCAAATACAAAGAAAAATGTTTTTGCAAAGGTTTCTTACAAAGGACAGGAAGCATGGATTATTAAAAGCGGACTTTTAGAAACAGATTATTTGAAAAGAGTTCAAGGTGCCGGAGTTATAACAGAAGATTGTGCTGTTTACACATGGAATAACAGAGCAACTTTTGAAAATGTTGAACTTCCTGCAGGAACTGTAATTCTTATTGATTCAGAAGAAGCTTCTTATCAGACAGGTTTGAAGAAAATTTATTTCTTTGATGATCAGGTTTTCTGGACTATAAGAAGTGCATATATTCTTTCAACAAAATATTCAGCTGATTCAGATGATTATGATGCAGTAGTTATTACAAAAACAGCACTCAGAAAAGATGTAAAAAAAGAAATGGAAATTATTACAAAACTTCTTTCTTCTGCTGAAGGTAAAGCCAGAGATGCTAAAATTGTTAAATATGTAAAAGATGCTTTGGATAAAGTTGAAGGAAACGATATTTCAAAAAGTCCTGTTTCTCCAGTACGCGGAATTTCAACTGGAACAATTAATTCTGACGGTTCAAAAGTAAATGTCCGTGAGACTCCTGGAAAAAATGGAAAAATCGTAGGTCATCTTAACGATGGTACAAGAATTGATATTTCTGAATATACAGAGATGAAAGAAACAATTGCCGGTGAAGAATCTTCATGGTATAAAGTTTCTTGTGGCGGCGAAGATTCTGTAGAAGGATGGATCTTCGGTTCTGCAATTAAATGGGATGAACCGTAAGTTTATCACTGATTGATATTAAAAAAGCCTTAGGTTTTGCCTGAGGCTTTTTTTTGTGCTATAATGATTTTTATGAAATTGACTTTGATGGGAAGCGGAACAAGTCACGGTGTTCCGGTTGTAGCCTGTAATTGTGATGTCTGTAAATCGACAGATCCAAAAAACAAAAGATATCGTGCGAGTGCCTGCGTATCAGACGGCGAAGTGAATATCGTTGTTGATACAGGTCCTGAGTTCCGTCTGCAGGCGGTAAGACAGGGGCTTATGACTCTTGATGCAATTTTGATGACGCACGGGCACGCAGATCACCTTCACGGACTTGATGACATACGCCGTTTTTCGAGCACAAAGCTTAACGGAGTCTGGCATAAACAGACAAGTTGGTTTGATCTCGTTCTTCACCGTCATGGAGACGGAATCAAAGTCTTTGCAAATAAAAAAGCAACAAAATCAATTTTGTCACACTTCGACTATGTTTTCAAAAAAACTCAGAAGGGCGGCGGAAAACCACGCTTTGACCTCTGGCCAGTCGAAGAGTTTTCAGAAAAAAATCCGATTACAATCGGTGACCTCAAAATCATTCCGATCGAAATGATGCATGGAACACTTCCTGCGACAGGTTACCTTTTTACTAAAACAGATTCTGCGGGGCTTGTACATTCCATTTTATACCTGACAGACTTAAGCAGCATCTCGGAAAAATCAATCGACATCATCAACCGAAACAAAGGCTCGCTCGAGCACCTCGTAATCGACGCACTCCGCGTTAAACCGCATTCCACTCACTTCTGCTTTGACGACGCGCTCGCCTGTGCCGAAAAACTCGCGCCACGCCACACCTGGTTTACGCACCTGACCCACGACCTGTCGCACGACGGCGTTCAAAAGTACATCGACGATCATCTTTCGTCTTATCCTGTTTTAAGTGGAATTTGCGAAAACGGCGGCTCCGTTGCACCAGGATTTGATACACTTGAACTTGATGGCGGGGTGTGAAAATTCCACTTAAAACTTTTGATATATTGACATAAACTGTGATTTTCTGTACTATAATGAAACTCACGTTGTATATTAATAAGGTAGGTGAAATATATGTCTAGAACTTGTGATGTTTGCGGAAAAGCTCCTTTGCACGGCTGCAAAGTTAGTAAGACTTATAATCATACAAAACGCACATGGCGTCCTAATTTGCTCAAAGTAAAGACAGAAATCGGTGGAACAACACGCACTCTTAACGTTTGTACACGCTGTCTCCGCAGTGGTTTTGTAGAAAAGAAAGTTCGTGTTCCAAAAGAAACACCAGCTAACAACTAATTTCTTTTCGAAAATTACGATTAGCAAATTGACAACCTGTTCGATGCTGAACAGGTTTTTTTATTTTAAAGTGGAATTTGCCAGACTGCGATTTGTGTAAAAAAAAAAGATGTCGGTTTGTAAACTGACATCTTTTTTAATGCCCGGGCGGGCTGTCTATTTTCCATAAGTCTTTTCGATTTCTAAAATCTGGTCGCGGACTTCGGCTGCCATTTCGTATTCCATATTTTCGGCATATTCTTCCATCTGTTTTTTAAGAGCTGCAACGAGTTTTTTTCTTTCTTTCGGATTAAAGAGATTTGCATTTTTCTTGAGCGCTGCAAGTTCGATTTCAACCTGTTCTTTTGCTTCTTCTTTTTCGTGTTCGAGAATATCTTCAATTGCTTTTTTGATTGTCTTTGGCGTAATACCGTGTTCTTTGTTGTACTGTTCCTGAATTGCGCGTCTTCTTTTTGTTTCTGCAATTGCTTCTTTCATCGCATCGCTTTCACGGTCTGCATACATTACGACTTTTCCGTCTGCGTTACGCGCCGCGCGTCCGATAATCTGAATCAGGGAAGTTGCAGAACGCAGAAATCCGATTTTATCTGCATCCAAAAGTGCGATGAAAGAAACTTCCGGTAAATCGATTCCTTCACGCAGAAGGTTGATTCCGATTAAGACATCGATTTCACCGAGACGGAGCGATTTTAATATTTCGACTCTTTCAAATGTATCGATTTCTGAATGAATGTATTTTACTTTTAAGTTTAATTCTGTGAGGTAATCTGTTAAATCTTCTGCCATTTTTTTTGTAAGTGTCAGGATTAAACTTCGTTCACCTTTTTCAATTCTTGCCTGAACTTCGTTATAGATGTCTTTCATCTGTCCTTCGCTTGGACGGACTTCGATAATAGGATCCAAAAGTCCTGTCGGACGGATAAGCTGTTCTACAATCTGTGTGCTCTGTTTGATTTCTTCTTCTCGCGGTGTTGCAGTAACATAGATTACCTGGTTCAATTTTTTTTCAAATTCTGCAAACTTGAGCGGCCTGTTGTCGAGCGCACTCGGGAGTCGAAAGCCAAAGTCAACGAGATTCTGTTTTCTGCTTCTGTCTCCTTCGTACATTGCGCCGATCTGTGGAACTGAAACATGTGCTTCATCAATCATGCATAAAAAGTCATCAGGAAAATAATGAAGAAGTGTTGCAGGCGGGTCGCCGCGGTTTCTTCCGGAGATAGGACCTGAGTAGTTTTCAATTCCACTGCAGTAACCCATTTCTTTCATCATTTCAATATCGTAAGTGACGCGTGTCTTTAATCTTTCTGCTTCTAAAAGTTTTCCCTGCGCTCGAAGTTCTTCTACGCGGCTGACCATTTCATTGTTGATTTTTTCTGTTGCAGATAAAAGATAATCCTGCGGTACTACGAAGTGTTTTGCAGGATAGATTACAGTTTCTTCAAGTTCTTCGACAGTCTCTCCTGTCAGAACATTAAAACGTCTGATTCTTGAAACTTCATCCCATTCGAGTTCAATTTTATATGCTTCGTCTGTTTCCATGTAAGCAGGAAAGATGTCGATTGTGTCACCTTTGATGCGGAAGTTTCCGCGGTCCATAGTGACATCGTTTCGTGAATATTGAAGAGATATAAGCTGCTTTGAAAGTTCCTGAAGATCGAGTGCCTGACCTTTATCGATGTGAATGCGCATGTCTTTGTACAAGTCCGGCATTCCAAGTCCGTAAATGCACGAGACTGTTGCAATGACGATTACATCGCGTCGTTCCATCAGTGAATAAGTTGCACTCAATCTCATGCGGTCAATTTCGCGGTTGATGTCTACTTCTTTTTCGATGTATAAGTCTCTTGCCGGAACATAAGCTTCCGGCTGATAGTAATCATAATATGAGACAAAATATTCTACTGCGTTTTCTGGAAAGAAAGTTTTAAATTCTTTGTAGAGCTGTGCACTCAAAGTTTTGTTGTGGCTTATAATCAAGGTCGGACGCTGAACTTTTTCAATGATTTTTGCCATCGTAAAAGTTTTTCCGCTTCCGGTAACTCCTTTGAGTGTCTGGTAGCGGTCGCCGCGTAAAAATCCTTCTGATAATTTTTCAATCGCCTGAGGCTGGTCCCCTGACGGTTCAAACTCTGAATGAACTATAAATTTTTTCATATTTCTTTTCTGTCGGCAACAAGTGTTACAGTTATTTTAATGTCTTTTTTATTTCTGTGAACTGTGATGGTAACATTTTCTCCCGGTCGTTTACTTTCGAGAAGTGAAAAATAATCTGCAAGTGTTGCAACTTTGACTCCGTCAATTGCTGTGATGATGTCGCCGCCAAGATAAATTGTTCTTGGATTTCTTGCGCCATAGCGGACTGCCTGTGTTCCGCCTTTGATTCCGGCTTTGTCTGCATTTCCGTTTGAAATTATCTGAGAAACGAGAACACCAGTGTTTATGTCGAGATTTGCGTAGTTTGCAATTGCATTGTTGATCTGAACAAGTTCTGCCTGTAAGATTCCGCGCTGTACAGCTCCAAACTGAAGAAGATCTTTTACGACACGCTGTGCAGTTGAAGCTGGAACTGCAAAACCTACGCCGGCGTTGTTTCCGCTTGAAGAATAAATCATCGTGTTGATGCCGATCATTTTTCCATTTGTATCCAGAAGCGGTCCACCAGAGTTTCCTGGATTGATTGCGGTATCAGTCTGAACCATATCGCGTATGATTGTGTTTGCTGAGTTCTGAATCGGACGTCCAAGACTTGAAACAATGCCTGTGGTCATTGTTCTTTCAAGTCCAAAAGGGTTTCCGATAGCAATTACTTTCTGCCCTACTTTGAGTGTTTTTGAATCTCCAAAACCTATTGTCTTTAAAACAGTTCCTGACGGCGGAGTGAATTTCAAAACGGCAATGTCTGATTCTTCATCCTGACCGACAACTGTTCCTTCGTATTGAGTTCCATCAGAAAGTGAAATATAAATTTTTGTCGCGTCGGAAATGACATGTACATTTGTAACGACATAACCTCGTGCATCAATAATTGAACCTGAACCTGAACCGCCGTTTTCTACGACAGGTTCAAGAAACCAGTTTACACCCATTACCTGAGTTGTAATATTTACGACAGCTTCATTGCATTTTTCGTAAACATTGATGTTTTGAAGTTCATCCTGAGTGTATTTTGTCTGAGAAGAATTTACTTCGAGAGTTGTGAGCGTGTCGTCGATAACAGGAAGCGCATTTTCATTTGTTTCGAGTTTGAAATCGGAAGTGATGGCTGTTATTTCTGCCTGCGACGGTGTATCGGCTGTGTTTGTTTTTTTGTTATGGAATATTGCAGTACTGATTGCTGCTGTAAGTACAGCTGCGCTGACTGCTGTAATTGATGCTGTTTTGATTAATTGTTTTGTTGAATAAAGTCTCATATTTGTATTTTAGTAAGTTTGGGGAATGATGTCTATTAAAATTTTTTAGTGGAATAGTTTGAAAAAACGCATTAAAATAAAATTATGAAAAACGTGATGTTGATTTCTGCAGTTGTGCTTTTTTTATCTGCAATTCTCTCGTGCGAATCAGATGATTTTGAAACATTGAAAGACCGTAATTCTAATTCGATTACAATGCAGGTTTCGAGAGAAACTGAAACTGAAACTTTAGTCGAAATTACAGATGACGAACTTTTATTACCGGAATCAGTTTCTGAAATCAGCAGATTCAGTACTGGAATTGTAATAAAGACAGCAGTTCCAAAACAGAATGTTTATTTAAATAAAATCTATCGTGGAAAAACTCCTCTTGCTGTCAATGATCTTGTCGAAGGTTTTTATGAACTTTCGATTGAATATGTAAATACCGAAGATGCGTTAAAAAATAATAAAACAGTTAAAAAAAATTATCTAATCAATGTGAAATATGGTGAAGTTCAGAATTATTATTTTGGAGAATAAGGTTTGAGAATATATCTGAATAATTCATGGCAGTTTACTCCTGTTTTTGAAAAGTCAATTCTTTTAAAGAAAGTTCCGGCAAAAATACAATTTGAAAATGTTGATATTCCTCATTCGGTTTCCTTAACACCGTTTAATTATTTTTCAGAAACTGAATATGAAAAAGTTTCGGGCTATAGAAAAACTTTTAAGACACTTTCTGAATGGAAAAATAAAAAAATATTTTTAACTTTCGAAGGAGCCGCGCATGAGACAGAGGTTTATCTTAACGGAAAACTTCTTGGCATTCATAGTTCGGGATATACTGCTTTTACTTTTGAATTGACTTCATTTCTTGAGCCTGCAGGTAAAGAAAATGTTCTTGCTGTAAAACTCGACAGTCGGGAATCTCTTGATATTCCTCCTTTTGGTCATGCGATTGATTATTTAACTTATGGTGGAATTTACAGGGATGTTTATCTTGATGTTAAAAATAAATTTTTTATTGAAGATGTTTTTGTTCGTACAAAAGATATTTTATGTACGGTTGATGTGACGCTGAATGATTTTGTTCAAGAGGAATGCGAAATTGATGTTAAAGTTTTTAAGTGGAATGGTGAAGATTTAAAAAATAATTCAGAAAATGAAAAATTAAGTTCTAAAAAGAAAAATGCAGAAATAAATTCCACTCAAATAAAAACTAAGAACAATCAGAAAAATTATCAGCTGCAATTTACTGTTCCGAATGCAGAAAAGTGGTCGCCTGAAACTCCGGAATTATATTTTGTTAAAGTTAGACTTCAAAAAAATATAGTTACGCATAATAAAAAGATTTTTGATACCGACAGTTTGATTGATTTTAAAATAATTCGTTTTGGTTTTCGCGATATTGAAATGAAGGCTGATGGTTTTTATCTGAATGGTAAAAAATATAAAATCCGCGGACTCGACAGGCATCAGTCATTTGCTTATGCCGGTTATGCAATGCCGAAAAGTGTTCAGAGATTTGATGCAGATGTTTTGAAAAATGAATTGAAACTTAATGCAGTAAGAACTTCGCATTATCCTCAGAGTCATGATTTTATTGATGCGTGCGATGAAAAAGGACTTCTGGTTTTTACAGAAATTCCGGGATGGCAGTTTATTGGAAAAAGTGATAAATGGCGGACTCTGTGTGTTAAAAATGTTGAAGAGATGGTTATGCAGTACAGAAATCATCCATCGATTTTTTTGTGGGGAGTCAGAATTAATGAATCACCTGATGATGATGAACTTTACACTTTGACAAATGAAGTTGCACACCGCTGTGATCCGACTCGTCCGACTGGCGGTGTCCGCTGTATAAAAAAATCAAATCTTTTAGAAGATGTTTATACTTATAATGATTTTGTTCATCGTGGAATTAATGAAGGATGTGTTTCAAAAAAAGAAGTGACTTCTGATATGAAAAAAGCTTATTTGATTTCAGAATATTGCGGTCATATGTATTCCACAAAAATTTCTGATGATGACATTCATAAAACAGATCATGCTCTGAGACACGCAAAGGTTTTAAATGATGTCGCTTTACAGGATGACATCGCCGGAAGTTTTGGCTGGTGTGCATTTGATTACAATACGCACAAAGATTTTGGAAGCGGTGACAGAATCTGCTATCACGGTGTAACGGATATGTTCAGAAATCCGAAGCCTGCTGCGGCAGTTTATAAAAGTCAGTGTGATGATGAACCGGTTCTTGAAATATCTTCTAACCTCGACACAGGGGATAAACCTGAACTTCCGCGCGGATACAATTATATTTTTACAAATGCAGACAGTGTAAAAATGTATTTTAACGGGATTTTAATAAAAGAATATTTTATTAAAAATGAATGCAATCCAGATGATAAATATATTAAAAAAAATATTGGTATAGAAAGATTTTCCGCTTTAAGATATCCGCCTGTTTTAATTGATGACTATATCGGAAACCGATTTGTCGATGAAGAAGGTTTATCAGAAAGTGTTTCAAAAGATGCAAAAATCGTTTTGAATTTTATTGCACTTAATAATCAGATAAAATTTCCTCCAAGGGTAATGGCTGCGGCTGCACGCTGTTTTGTAAAAGGTATAAGTCCTGCAAAGCTGACAGCGTTGTATGAAAAGTATGTCAATTCATGGCGTAAAGAAAGGAATATCTTTAAGTTTGAAGCATATAAAAATGAAAAACCTGTTAAGACAGTTTATAAAGGGCAGAGCGATGAAGTGAAACTTAAAGTTTCAAGTTCAACCGGAAAATTAAAAATTGCAGAATCATACGATGCCGCTGTAATCAGAATTGCAGCGGCAGACAGATATGATAATGTTCTGCCATATTTTTCAGATTCTGTAAAATTGCAGACATCCGGTGCGGTTAAATTAATCGGACCTGATATCGTGCCATTGCGCGGCGGCTGTACTGGAACTTTTGTCAGAACCACAGGAAAAAAAGGAAAAGGTGTCCTGACTGTTGAATGTCGCGGAATGACAGAAAAGATTTGTTTTTCAGTTGAATAAAAATTCAGGTTGATAAGACAATACTGTTAATTAAAAATACTGACGTATAACAACTTTTAAAAATGCAGCTGTTAAACTTTGGGTTTATTGCACTTTTTTGTAAAAAGATGTAGTTTTGCGCTATGAGTAATAATAAATCGCGTGGTGAACTTTCCATGCTCAAACTGACTGCTCCGCTTGCAATGGAACAGGTTTTTAGAATTTTAATAGCATCTGTTGATACGCTCATGCTCAGCTCTTTTTCAGAAAAAGCAGTTGCAGGTGTCGGTGTTGTTGCTCAATATTCATTTTTTCTGAATATTCTGTTTTCTGTAATTGTAACTGGTACGACAATTGTTCTTGCCCAGTATCTTGGTGCAAATAAGAATGAGGATGAATTAAATTCCATTGCACAGTCCAGTACGGTCATGATTACTGTAATTTCTATTGTGATGACTCTTGTGGTTTTCGTTTTTACAAAGCCGCTTTTAAATTGCTATACGCTTGAAGATGAAGTGCGCCAGGCTGCAGATGATTATTTTATTATTTATGGTGGAATCTGCGCATTTTTCTGTGCGTTCAGTCTGCTGCAGTCAGGTATTCTGCGTTCATACGGTTATACAAAAGAAGCTCTGTATGTAACGATTATTGCAAATCTTGTAAATGTTTTTGGTAATGCTGTTTCGATTTACGGAGATAGAATAGGACTTCCTGTTTTTGGCGTAAAAGGTGTTGCATGGGCTTCTGGAATTTCGATGATTGTTTCATGCGTTCTTCTGCAGATAATCATTATCAGAAAAAAAGATATTAAATTTAATTTTAAGAATATTTTTAAAGTTGATGCTAAATATTATAAATTGATTTTAAATGTCGGAGTTCCAACTGCGGGTGAAAGTCTTTCTTACAATACAGCTCAGATTGTTTCAATGGCGATGATTACTACTCTTGGAACCTGCGCCATGAATGCACAGATTTATACTCAGACAATAATTCGTTTTGCTTATGCTATTGCAATTGCAATGGGAAATGCAACGCAGATTAAAGTCGGATATCTTGTCGGTGCACACGAAAGCGATGTCGCTTATAAAAAAGTTTACCGTTACTGGATTACATCTGTTGGTTTTTCGATGAGTCTTGTTGCTTTGTGCAATCTGATTAAGATTCCTGTTGTAAAGATTTTTACGGATAATCCTGAAACTACAGCTCTTACGATGAGTCTTCTGCTTGTTTCATTCTATATTGAATTTGGACGCACGATGAATCTTATTTTTATCGGGGCATTAAAGGGAAGCGGAGATGTTATGTTTCCGGTTTTGTATGGAATTGTTTCAATGTGGGCAATTATCGTAGGACTGGGTGCATTCTTTGGATTAGGTTTAAAACTTGGAATTGCAGGTTTCTGGCTTGCCACCGGTACTGAAGAGACAACACGCGGAATCGTGATGCTCTTCAGATGGAAAAGTAAAAGGTGGCAGAAGCACGCTTTAGTCTAAAAAGTTTTTAAGTTCTGTAACTATTCTTGAAACATCGTCTGCTGTAATTTCACAGAGATATTCGTTTTCAGAACAGATACAGAGCTTTTCAGAACCAAGGTCTGCTTTCATCTGGTAAAGATCAATTTTAATTTCTTTTTCTGCTGCAAAGATTGTCATTGAGTAATAATGTGATTCATCAAGTTCTGTGTCAGCAACGTTAAAGTTGTTTAACCATTTTGAAGCAGAAAGCTCTGTAATTGTTGAAATCCAGTTTTTAAATTTGTCAGAATTGAATTTTGTTAAATCAACATTATTATCAGCGCCTGTAATGTTCCATTTAAAATCAGCCATTTCACCGGCTTTTTCTGCAGTAAATGAACCTGAAGGAGAATATGTTACTGCAATTTTATAAATGTCATTTTCATTGATGCTGTAAAGAGTCATGTCGAGGAGTTCTTTTTCTGATGTAGAGAAAATCTGATTTAAATCCTGTGATACAAGAAGAACTTCTTTAGAATCGTTCAGCTGAATGTAAGTTTGATTTCCAGTTGTAGAAGTTTTTCCGATTGTAAGCTTTATAAGTTTTTTGTTTTCTGCAGAAAAACCTTCAACTGTCATTCCCGAAGCAAGTCCGTATTTTTCAAAATCTGACTGTGACGGTTTTTTATTTACAGAGTCAATAACTTTAATTGATTGTAAAGTTGTAAATAGAGATTGCGAAAGTTCAGTTTTTGCAGGAAGATTGTCATTAATAAAAAAACTTTCTTCCTGTTTTGATAAAGTATTCTTTGTATCTGCAGCAGTGATTTCAATTTTTGTAAGTTCACCTTTAAAAGATATTTCTGAAATTTTTGCCCGTGATGCAAATACAAGTTGAAAAATGTATGTAACTGCAAGAACAGAAATTAAACTGAGTAAAAATATTTTTCGTTTAGTCATTGTTCTTATTCTCCTTTTCTGTAGTCTTTTTTGAAATTGTTCTTTCGTCATTAGGATTATATTTCTGCTGGATTAAATAGCGTTTTGCTTTTCGCATTCTCCATACAATAAATCCAATAATTGCAACAACAACTGCAAGTCCAAATTCATTTAATAACTGAATTATTAAAGCAAATTTCTGACTTTTTATTGAAATGAAGTCAAGACGTTTTCCTTTTGTTCTCATTGTACAAAAGTCAGGTGCACCGTTTGCATAATCAATTGTATTTCTTAAGAACAATGAAATTGGTTCAGAACCTTCTCTGTCAACAAGAACGTCAATTGTTACAAGTCCGGAACTTACTGCGATAATTTTTGCCGGATTTTCAGAATTAAATTTACCTTCAACCAGAACAGCAACATTTTCTGATTTCATTGAACTTCTGTCTGCTGGCGGATTTACATATCCAGGGTAAAGCATGATACCGGAATTCTGAGTCCAGGTGTTTTTTGTTGTTTTTGCAAGAATTGTTGTCTTTAAGTCCGGATTATTCTGTGCTTCTTCAACATCGATTGGTGAGTTTTCAAAGAATATAAGTCCTCCAAGGTTTTTGGAAATTTCATTCTTTTGATCTGTGCTGTCTTTTTCGATTACAGGAGCCCAGTTAAGAGATTGTCTTCCGTACATTGAATTCTGTTCAAAACATTTTTCATCAAAGATCATGCTGTTTGAAATTTTGATTCCATATTTTGAAAGATATTCAATGATTCCACTCTGATTTGGAATAAACTGCGGCGGCTGATTTGGATCAGTTAAAGTTTCTTCAAGTCCGCCTGCAAAGACAACAAGTGAACCGCCTTTTGAAATGAAAGAATCAAGTATTGCAAATTCATCTTCAGATATTTTTGAAGACGGATTGTTGATGATGATTGTTTTTAAATTCTGCGGAATATCTTCGTCTGCAAGGTTTATCTGTTTGATTGTATATATGTCAGATAGAATATTTGAAAAATTCTGACAGCCGACTTCTTTGTAAATCTGCGCATATTGATTTGCTCTTAATTGATTTTCGTTATGACCTGTCAAGTAACCGATTTCAAAAAGTTTGTCAGTGTGATTGTCCTGAGTTGAAATGATTTTTGAAATTGTTGTCGTAATTTTATATTCAATGTCGTCTGTTGTTTTAAGTGAATCAATTGTTGCAATGTAATCGCCATAAGTAATTGCAAGTCCCATCCATGCAATCTTTGAAGAAATCTGTGTTGTTTCTACAGTCTCAATCTGAACAGGTCCGAGTCCAAATTCAGAGGCGATTTTCTGATGTTGAGGATTGTTCATGTCAAAAATCTGATAAGAAAAATACTTGGAACCATGAGCTTTGTATTCGCTTAAGATGTCAGTAATATACTGCTCAATTGTGTTGTATGGAGCTGGAAGATTTGAAGTAAAGAAAACTTTTATTGAAAGAGGAGATTCGATATGCTTTACAACATCTTTACTTGCTTTTGAAATTGAATATGCTTTCTGGCTTGTCAAATCAAGTCTGATAAATCCGCGTATGCTTACAAGATTCAAAAGGATAACTGCAATTACAATTAAGAATTTGTCGCTTGAAGGACTTTTTAACCAGTTGATAAATTTATTCATTTGCTGTTCCTCCTATCTTCTTCTTGCTTCCTGCACATGAATTGTTGCAAGAATGAAAATTGTTATGATTGATAAAAAGTAAACAATATCGCGGGTGTCAATAATTCCACGGGCAATTGAATTGAAATGAGGAACTATTGCAATAAAAGATAAAAAGTTTACGATTTTACCCGGCAGAAAAATCAGAAAGCTGTTTATAAAAGTAATTACTGCGTTGATTGCGAGTGCAATAAAAAGTGATGTTATCTGATTTTTAGAAACAGAAGATGCAAAAATTCCAATTGAAGAATAAACTGCACACAGAATTAAAGCTCCCGCATATCCGCCGATAATCGGACCAAAATCAGGCTTGCCAAAAAATAAAAGTGTGATTACATAGAATAATGTCGGAATCAGCATGGCGGCACTTGTAATCCAGCTTGCAAAAAACTTTCCAAGTACGACCTGTGTTTCTGTAACAGGAAGAGTCATTAAAGTTTCAATGCTTCCGGATTTCTGTTCTTCTGCAAAAAGTCTCATTGTAATTGCAGGAATTGTAACTGCAAATGTTAACGGCAGTAAAGAAAAAAACTGTCTGAGTTCCGCGCGCTTTGCAAGAAAGAAAGTTGAATAGAAAAATACACCTGTAATGATTAAGAAAATCATCGTAACAAGATAAGCAACAATGCTTGAATAATATGATTTTATTTCTCGTTTTGTAATTACCGAGATAAGATTTTTTCTGTTATTCATTTTTATCTCCGTTTGTATTTTGAGTTAAAATGTGGAAGATGTCCTCGAGACTGTTTTTAACAGTTGTCATTTCATAAAGAACCCATTTGTTTTTTACAATGAGCTTAAAAATCTGTTCACGGAGTTCTGTTGTTCCGTTTACATTGATTGTAAGGCCAACGGATTTCTTTGTCGGTTTTATAAAGTCATCATCACGTTTTACGACGCTTTCGATTTCATCGATTGCGGTAAATGCTTTTTTTGCTTCTGCAAGTGTACAGCCGTCGAGAATAAGATTGATTGAAACTTTTTCTCCAAACTGTTCTTTAAGTTTGTTTGTAGGACTGTCTGCAACAAGCTTTCCGCCGGAAATGATGATTACTCTGTCACAGATGCTTTCAACTTCCTGAAGAATGTGTGTTGAAATAATTACAGTTCTTGTTTTTCCGATTTCTTTAATCAAAGAACGGACATCTTCAATCTGATTAGGATCAAGTCCGCTTGTCGGTTCATCAAGAATTAAAATTTCAGGATCGTTGATAAGAGCATGAGCAAGACCGACTCTCTGTTTGTAACCACGTGACAGTTCTGAAATGTTTTTGTGCATTACTTCACGAAGACCGCAAGTTTCACAAAGAGATGCAATTTTTGTTTCTGGATTCTGGCCATGCATCTGACAAAGATAATTCAGGTAATCTTCGACAATCATTTCTGAATAAAGCGGAGCACTTTCCGGCATATAACCGATTTTTGTTTTTGCAGCAACAATGTCATCATTGATGTTTTTTCCATCAATTGTAATTGTTCCTGAGGTCATTCCCCAGAAACCGGTAATCATTCTCATTGTTGTTGTTTTTCCGGCTCCGTTTGGTCCGAGAAGACCGACAATTTCTCCGGTTGAAATTTTAAAACTTACATCATCGACAGCTTTAAAATTACCGAAGTATTTTGAGATGTGAGAAACTTCTATCATAAATTACTTCCCCTCAATAATTTTTTTATGGTTTTATATTAATATTTTTATTCTGTGATTTTAAAATACGCTGAATTGCATATTTACCGGTTACAAGTGCAACTGGAATTCCACCCGGCAGCATCAGCCATTGTCCGGCTAAAAAGAGATTTTTTACTCCTTTTACTACACCCGGAATATTTGTAAGGTTCGGACTTTTTTTAGTTGTTATGAATGTCATATAAACTCCGCGGTATGCATTACAGAATCTGTTGTATGTAAATGGAGTCCATACATCAAGAAGCTTTAATTTTCCTTTTGTAAATGGAAAACGCTGTTCGATTGCATTTTGAATGTCGGAAGCAGCCTGCTGTTTTTCTTTTTCATAGCGCGGCTTGTCGGTTGCATAAAGTTTTTCCCAGTAAAGATATTCATTTTCCGGTTCAAGAATTTTTACCTGAACAAGGCTTTTCCCTTCAGGAACCTGTGTCTTTTCAAAGGAATAGTTTTTGATGTTCATTCTTGTAATCTTTCTGCCGGCAAGAGTAAATTCGTCACAATCAAAGAAAGTTCTTCCGCCGATTTCATCTGTTTTCATATCGAGGCTGAAAGCTGCGTGAAAACTTGAACCAAGCGGATTATTTTTCGGGTCGTTGTAGGATTTTTTTAATTTATGCGGAATGAATCTGCCGCCATCTTCGAGTAGTTTTGTAAAAGTATGGTTTGTGTCAGTTGAGCTTATTACATAATCTGCTTTTACAAAAGTTCCATTCTCTAAAATGATTCCGGTTGTTTTTTTATTTTCAATTACGATTTTTTTTACAGGTGCCGAACATATAAGACTTCCGCCGAGTTTTTTGTAACGTTCTGCCATTCTGAGCATTGCAGAAAGCGATCCGCCAACAGGAACTCCGCCACCACCGGAAGAAATTGTTCCGTAAGCTGTAATAAAAAGATGAGCAAGATAATCACGCGGCATATAGTCCATGACCATTTTTTTTAAGAGGGGATGTTTAAAACGTTCACTTAAATCTCCGACGCTCATTCTTCCGTATTTTAAGATTACAGGAACCATTTTGAGCATCCTGAGACCATAGACAGTGAGTTCAAAAAGATTCATCATGTCGATTGCTTTTTTACATGGAACCTGCAGTGATTCGGATAGTTTTACATGTTTGAAAAAACTTCTGATTTCGCGTTTATCCTGAGGTGAAAGCTCGAGCATTTCTTTTTCTGCTCTTTTTAAATCACGCCAGAGATAGACAGTTTTTCCGTCAAGTTCTGATTTATAAAAATAGTCGTGCTGGTGAATTTCAATTCCGTCTGCACAGATACCGCTGTCTTTCCACATATCCCAGAGATCGTATCCCTCTTTTGCACATGTCATCCAGCAGATACAGTTGTCAATGTAATGACCTTCACGCATCCAGCCCGTACATTCACCACCGGGAACAGAATGCTTTTCATAAACAACAGAATCAAAACCGGCTTTCTGTGCATAAATACCTGCACTTAATCCGGCAATTCCACCACCAATAATAACTATTTTCTGAGGCATAAATTACTTTCTCTTTCCGAATAAACGAATCAGTTTAAGGAATATATTGATAAAATCAAGATAAAGTTCAAGAGCACCGAGAATTTCAACTTTTTTATAAGTTTCAGTTCCATCTGCATATTTGCTCATCATTAAGATTTTCTGTGTGTCATAAGCAGTAAGTCCTACGAAAATTCCAACACCAACAAGGCAGATAATCCAGTCCATTGTGCTGCTTCTGAAGAAAAAATTCAGGAGGGAAGCAATGATGATTCCGATTAATCCCATGAAAAGGTAGCGTCCTGCTGAGCGGAGGTCTGAATCTGTTTTTGCACCGTAGATGCTCATTCCGAGGAACATGAGTGAAGAAACTGCAAAGACTTTGAAAATGGATTTGATTTCAAAAGTAATGAAAATCGAAGCAAAAGAAATTCCTGTTAAAATGGAATAAAGTATAAAAAGTATATGTGCTGTGAGAGTGCTCAGATTTGAAATGTTGAATGAGAGCACAAATACAACAGCAAGTTCTGCAACTACAGAAACAAGCATTATTGTATGAATATTCTTGAAAAGAAAATATCTTATGTTCGGATAGAGATTGTTTTCATAAAAAACAGCAGGAATATTTTCAGTTCCAAAAAAAATCGAAATAAAATATGCAACTGCAGCTGTAATTGCAAGTGCAAAAACCATCTTAAAATAAACGCCAGCGATAAATTTACGCTGAATTTCAGGCTGAGCCTGTTCCAGAGAAATATAATTATTCATATATATAATTCTAATTTAATTAAGTGTGACCGTCAATGTTTTTGTAAAACGCATAAAAACATAGTATTGCTAATTACTAAATTCCACTATAAAATAGTAGAATATGAAAAAAATAATTCCGGCTTTGTTTGTAATTACAGCAGCTTTTCTGGCAATCATCTTTTTTAGCCGTAAAACCATATCAAAAAGCGACTCAGAAAATGTGCCTTCTCTTGTAACGGCAGATTCACAGGAGAAAAAGAACAGCACAGAAGAACATAATGTAACTATTGTAGAAGAAAATACTCCGACTTCTTTTTTGACTCTCAAAAATGATGAAACACTTTTGAGTTCAATGGGAATCGACTTGAATGATGATAACCTTGATGACGAAATTCTTATCATAAAAAAAGCATCAAAATCAAATCTTATTATCGTAATCGGAATTTATAATCCGACATCAAAAATGTATGTCCGTGCAACAGAAATCGAAACAGAAGTAACTCAGTTCCGTTCGTTTTCATATAATGGACTTGATATTACCGGTGAACATAAAACTGCACTTGTTTACCAGGGATTTACAGAAAACGGTTCTTCTGTTTTACAGATGTTTTTCTGTCATGGAAATGCAGACAGTTTTTATTTAAGTAAGATCGGTGATTTTAAATCAGACGGAACAATTTTCATTCAGCAGTACAACAGAACTGATACATACGAACTTTCTCAGAGTACCGGAAAATCGTTCCCGGTATGGGTTTATTCATCAGATCCAAATGAACACGCAGATTCTTTAAGTCAGATTCAGACAGAGTATGACTGGAATTCTTCAATGCAGCAGTATGTTCAGGTAAGACAGATTAAAGTTACAGGACAGAAGCTTGCAGCAAAGGAACTTGCAAAAATTCAGGATGGAACTGAAAAAACTTTTGCAAATTATCTTGATGGTTTGTGGTATCAGACTGCAAATGAAGGAAGTTCAATAAGATATATTTATTTTGATTATGCAGGCAGGGAAGTAATCTTTCTTGAAGGCGATACTCAGGAAGTTTATACATGGCTTTCTAGTACGCTTTATAAAAACGGTATTTATCTTTCTACGGCAAATATTTCGATTGAAAATCTCGGCCGCCGTTTTGCAGTTACTTTGACAGATATAGATCAGGTCCGTATCCGTGCTTATGACGATGTCCGCATGCACATAGGAGCTGATAACCTTTGGGATGGTGTTTATAAAAAGCTGAATGATGCAAAAACATTTTTGCCGCAGGAAACAGACAGTACTCCTGTTGATGAAATTGTGACTGCACTTGAAGAAAATACTTTGTGGTATACGGCTGACGGAGCAAATTTTGTTTTCAAAGGTGATACATACGCAATCTCTACCGAAAACTTTAACGAGACTGGAATCATTGCACTTTCTATGATTGACGGGCAGACTGTAGTTCAGTTTAACCCGAAAGAAAGCATGAAATATCTTGGAGATTCATATCTCATCGGTTTTAAAGAAATCCCAAAAACTGTAAAATTAAGAAATGGAAAAACTAAAACAGTTTTTGATAAGGATAAAAAAACATTGATATTAAAACCTGCCGTAATACTTGCGTCCTGTGTAAACGAAACTTCAGGAAAAGTATTAATGTTGAATGCCGAAACGGAATAAAAAATAAAACGTCTGGAGCAGATGGGCATTGATGGAAGAGTTTACAAAGTTTGATGACGCAGAAAAAAGAACAACAGATTCTCTTATCGAAGAAATTGAATCGCTTGAAGATTTTTTTGGTCCTTCAGAAGAAGACCTTGAATCTTTAGAAGATGAAATTGTATCTCTGGAAAATGAAGTAGAATCTCTCGAGCCTATTGAATCAGAACTCGGCAAAATATTATACATTCCAAAATCATGTCTCGACGCAGGTCAGATCATTAAAATCTTAAGGCGAATGCTCCGCGACATGAATCCAAAATACATCGACATTGCAGAACGAACTGCATACTGTTCCGTAAAACTTTTTGATTATCTTAAACTTCATGGAAAACTCGAAGTTAAAATTGACAGAAATAAACTGATTCTGCTTTCAGTTTTATTTTCAATAGGCTGTTACAAAGATATGTCCAGTCTTGTCATGGAAGAAGATTCTGCATCTAAAGTTCCAAACATGTTTTTGTATTCATATCTTTATCTTAAAAATCTTACGCCGTTAAAAGATGTTGCAGAAGCACTTCTTCTGTATAACTACAATTACGGTGATGCATTGTCACTCAACAGTCCTTACATCGAATATGCGTCTCTGATTTTTACATGCATGCGCATCTGCATTCAGATAAGAAAAACAAAATATGTATTTGATGAAAATTCACTTGATAATGATTTTATCGCTAAGTGTAAGAAAGCATATAATCCGATGTATGTGGACCAGTTTATTGAAGCAAACCAGGGCAACGCAATCACTTCAAAACTTGAATCAAACAGATACTATTTTCTGCTAGATGATTACTGCGACTCATTGACATTCAACTATGATGAAACATTCATGCTGTTAAAAATGATGATTTACACAATCGACTTTGTGTCGACATCGACTGTAACTCATATTTTGAGCACTTCATTCCACTCGACAGAAATCTGTCAGATAGAACATCTTTCAGATGAAGAAACGGATGAAGTTTTTACTGCTGCAGTCCTGCACGACATCGGAAAGATGGCAATTGATGTAAAGATTCTCGAAGGTGCCGGAAAATTAACCGATGAAGAAATGAATCAGATGCGTTCTCATGTTGAACGCGGTGAAAAAATATTCCGCGGAATTACGACAGACAAAATTGCAGACATTGCAAGCCGTCATCACGAAACGCTTAACGGAACGGGATATCCGAAAGGACTTGCTGCAGACGATCTTACTTTTCAGGACCGCATACTTACAATTGCCGACATTCTTTCTGCCCTTACAGACCCGCGAACATACAAACCGTCATTTCCAAAAGAAAAAACTCTTTCAATCATGCAGTCGATGGTCGATGAAAAAAAACTCGATCCTAAAATCTTTGAGGACGTCAAAAACTCATACGACCAGATTGTTGCCCATACAGAAACCCGCCGCCCGATGCTCACTACAAACCTCGGTCAGGTAATCATCGGCTTTATTTCGCTTCAGGAATGCAAGTCAGTTCCGGCACTTTTCAGGGCAATCAGACAGGGAAACAGGTTTTAATATTTCTTAAAAATTTCACTGGTACAGGTGGAATTTTCGAAAAATTCCCGTCCGGGGCAAATTCCACTTTACTATTTAGAGAAAGTACTATATATTTAATTATACTAAAAAAATTGAAAATCATTTCAGTTCTTAAATATTTGTAAATATTCCAGATTTTGGAGGAAATAAAAAATGGGAAATAACTATTTTAATTCAATTCCATGGCGTGAAGCTCGTCTTCAGCTTGGACACTGCCGTTCAATGGCAAAAGAAGAATTCGCTGACGGAGTTAACGCTCTCAAAGGAAAGAAAATCGTAATCGTAGGTTGTGGTGCTCAGGGACTCAACCAGGGACAGTGTCTCCGTGACTCAGGTCTCGACGTTTCTTACGCTCTCCGCGAATCAGCAATTAAAGAAAAACGCCAGTCTTGGAAAAACGCAACAGAAAACGGTTTTAAAGTTGGAACTTACGACGAAATGATTCCAACAGCTGACTTAGTCGGAAACCTTACTCCAGATAAACAGCATACTCCTGTAATCACAGAAGTTATGGCAAAAATGAAAAAAGGTGCAGCCCTCTGGTATTCACATGGATTCAACATGATTGAAGAAGGAATGCAGATTCGTCCTGATATCACAGTTGTAATGTGTGCTCCAAAAGGACCGGGAACAGAAGTATGGCACGAATTTCAGCGCGGATTCGGAGTTCCAGATCTTATCGCCGTTCACCCTGTAAACGACCCTGAAGGAAAGGGATGGGCTTATGCAAAAGCTCTCGCTGTCGGAATGGGCGGTTCTAAAGCCGGTGTTCTTGAAAGCTCGTTTGTTGCAGAAGTTAAGTCTGACCTTATGGGTGAACAGACTATTTTGTGTGGAATGTTACAGGCCGGAACAATCGTTTGCTACGACAAAATGGTAGCTGACGGAATGGATCCAAAATGGGTAACAAAATTCTTGATGCACGGATGGAACGTAATTTCTGAAGCTCTCAAATGGGGTGGAATTACAAACATGATGGACCGTCTTTCAAACCCTGCAAAAATCAAAGCCAACCAGCTTTCAAAAGATATCAAGAAACTTCTTGCTCCACTTTATCAGAAACACATGGACGACATCATTTCAGGTAAGTTCTCATCAACAATGATGGAAGACTGGAAAGCAGGAGACAAAGATCTTCTCACATGGCGTGAAAATACAGGTAAACTTGATTTCGAAAAGATGGAAGAATCATCAGAAGAAATCACAGAACAGGAATTCTTTGACAAAGGTATCTTGATGGTAGCCATGGTTAAAGCCGGATGTGAACTTGCATTCGAAACAATGGTTGACGCAGGAATCAAAGAAGAATCTGCATACTATGAATCACTCCACGAAGTTCCACTTATTGCAAACCTCATCGACAGAAAACGCCTCTACGAAATGAACCGCGTTATTTCTGACACAGCTGAATACGGATGCTACTTGTTCGCAAATGTTGCAGCTCCAATGATGGCAAAAGACTTGATGCCAAAATTGACAACAGAAGTAATCGGAAAAGGCCTTTCAAATAAAGACTGTTCAGTAAGCAACACAGAACTCGTAACAGTCAACGCCGAAATCCGCAACCACCCAATCGAAGTTGTAGGACGTAAGCTCCGTGCTTATATGACAGCGATGAAGGCGATTATTTAATTTGCTTTGCAAATTAAATAATCTCGAGTATTTGCGCAAAGCGCAAAACTCGACGAAGACATGGCGTTGTTCTACCAGCAATGATAAGGACGCGCGCTCATGACGGGAGAATCCTTTCCGAGGTAACTTGGAAAGGATTTTTTTTGCATAAGTTTTATTCCTTAATTATAAATTTATTTTCGTTGACAGCGTCTGGTACCAGTGTTATACTATATCTAGTAACAAGAAGTAAGAGAGTTAAAATATATTGAATAGCACAAAACCGAACATCAACTCAACTCAACTCAACTCAACTCAACTCAACTCAACTCAACTCAACTCAACTAAACTCAACTCAACTCAACGAATGAAGTGGCATAAATTTTTTTAACATAACAGATAAGAAATTACAAAGCACTTTTCATGCGCTAAAAATTTGCGTAGAAAAGTGCTTTTTGTTTTTGGAGGTAGTATGAAAAAATTGTGGAATAGAATCGCGAATATTTTTAGCGTGATTGCAGTATGCGTGATTGCGGGATGCAGTTATGCAGGGGATGGGGGAAATAATAATCCGCCGCCGGAGGTTCCGGTTGCAGTACCAACATTCAGCATAGCCGCCGGCGAAGTAGATTACGGAACAAAAGTTTCGATTTTCACTATAACCGAAGGCGCAAGTATTTATTATACGACAGACGGAAGTGCACCGACTGCGGCAAGCACTAAATACGAAAGCGAAATCGAGATTACTGCGGCCGTGACGATAAAGGCGATTGCGGTTAAGAGCGGACTTAAAGACAGCGAAGTGGAAGCCGTAAGTTACACAATCAAATTGTACACCATAACCTTTGACGCAAACGGACACGGAACTGCGCCAGACCCAGTCACAGACAAACACAAAGGCGAAACAATTACACTTTCAGAACTCAACGAATCAGGCTACACCTTTGACGGCTGGACCGACGGCGAAAATATTTTCGGAGCCGGCACAGAATATACAATCAAATCCGACGTAATCCTTAAAGCAAAATGGATCGGCTGGAATGATGTAAACACCCCGTCATTCAGCGTAGCAGACAGCGCAGTCGATTACGGCGACACAGTAGAAATCACATGCGCAACTTTCGGCGCCGACATCTATTACACGACAGACGGTACTGCCCCAACTTCAAGCAGCACAAA
>JAGHVB010000082.1 GCA_018064525.1 Candidatus Treponema merdequi
TTTCTTTATTAACAAAATAATATTGAGTAATACCTTCACTATTTTTTCCTTTTATAATTGCTAAGTTATCTTTTTTTATATCAATTCCCTGTTTATTATAATTTTTTGAAGCGTCTGAATATTTTGTACCTTTCAAATAAAGTAAATCATAATTTTCCTGATTTACTCTTTCTACAATAACAATATTTGTGTCAGTTATTTTGTAAAAAGTGCAGCCTGTCCATTCTGGTACTGAACCGATATAAGTATCATTTATTACAACACCATTAAAAAACTCTTTATCTTCTGGTATATAAGATGATTCATCAATCTTTTCAGCCTTATAAAAACTATCCGCTATATTCATCATGTGGACAGTTGAGCCGCCTTCAATTTCTTTGTTGATTTCTATGTAGTCGGTCAGTTCTCCGTCTACAAGATGAGCGGGGTCTGCTTTTCTTTTAAAGCATTTATATCCTACTGCGGAGCTGGTTGTGTATTTTCTTAAAGCGGTCAGGCGGTTGTTATGAAAATATGCCTGTTTCTTATCCAGTAATGCCAATTCACTGTCATATGGTACTACCTTAGACATATTAATTCTTGCATCTTCAATGTTTAATTTCTGCCACATATCTAACCGCCTTATATCTTTAATTCAAGTTTCTTTACATCTTCAATTGTTTCACATTTAGAAATTTCTTCTGTGAACTTATTCATTGCCTGTATGACACGATCTAAGCGCCTTTGAAGAAGAAGTAAAGCTGTGTTTATCTGGTCTATTTTCAGCTCATCAATTACCATGTTCTGTAATCCTCTGTATTGCGAATCTGATAACTTGCATTGTTGTCATTCTGCAAAGATTCCAGGAATAATGCTTTTATTTCTTCTTTCTTTGCTGCAATTGCTGCCGGGTCACGCTGTACAACATTACAGATACTTTCAGCAATCGAATATGCAAAGTAACTCCAGAATAACTGGCTAGGTACTTCAAGAAGTGAATCAAAGCCATAGCCTTTTCTGTAATAGTTTTCACCAATAAAGAAAACTGCATCATCTTCATCAAGAATTCCGTTTACTGAATATACACCAGTAGGGAAATTTTCTACCTCTTTACCCAGTACACGCTTCAAAACATTGTTTTCAACAAAATAAAGGCCGTCAGCCTTGCAATACATTGTCTTTGGACTGAATCCCGACATAATCAGCTCATCATTCTGTGTGTACAGATTGCCGCTGTTATCAAGGAAATAAAAGAATGAATGTGCCTTGTTTGTAATTACTGCAATTACATTCTCAACAGATGAATTAAGATTTACTGTGTCATATGTAATCTCATTACCTTCAATCAGTTTCTTTTCTGTGTATGGGATTCTGTTGTACCCATAGACAACATTGTTAAGGATGTAACCATTTGAAAGGTAGGTGTTTACAGTGCTGATTTCCTGCAAATTACTTCCGCTAAAATCTGATACTTTATCAGCGAAAATATATCCATCTTCCCACTTAGTAATTACTCCATTGTAATTCATCAGTTCTTTTTCTGTGTTCTTCAAACACAATGGATGTGGATTGGAATAGAATTCTATCTTTGCACTGTTCTTATGTTTAAGAATCAGCCTGTTACCGATGATGTCATAATCCTGCTCTTTAAGCATGATATTGTTGTTGTCATCCTTAACTGCATGGAGTTTAAACATATCGTATGGGAGTAAATCTTCATTCATAAGGATTGCAGTCTTTAAGAATGTCTTATCTTCTTTGTTTACCAGGATAGAATAAGCCTCATACCAGTTGTCATTCAGAAGGTGTGTGAGTTCACGATTTCCGATAAAAAAATCATCGTTAAAATCTGTAAGTTTTAAGGCTCTGTTAATAATTTCTCTTGTAGTGTATCTCATAACTTTTTAATAAGGACAAAAAAAAGCACCCCTTGCGGAGTGCCTTTCTATCAGATGACTGTCTGATTAAGCAGCGAATGTTCCAGATGCACAAACAGAAGGGTTTGTGATAACAAAGTTAAGGTAAGTAGAGATACTTACGATTGATGCAGGGCCATCTTCTGTTGCTTCGCCATCTTCTACAGAGAAGATTTCATCAACGAGAAGCTGGTGTGGTCTTGTTGCCTTGTCTGCATCAGAAGATGCTACTGTAGGCTTTCCAGGTTCTACACCGATTCCGTCTGTTGCAACTTTCTTTGCGTTGTTGAATGCCCATACTTCTACTACAGAAGAATCGAGAACGTAGAATGTTCCCTTTGGACAGTACTGGTCAGGAATGATGTTGTCGAGATAGTTCTTAACAACAGAGAAGCCGAATGAATCATATCCAACTTCTGCCTTTGTGCGACCCTTGCCACCATCAACCTTCATGAATGTTGTCTTTTCTTCGATTTCTTCCTGCATTGCAAGATAATCTTCATCATTCATGATAATCATATCACATTTTGAGCCGTATCTGCGGATTGCAGCAATTGCACGCTGGATTGTCTTGTACTTCTTTTCAGAAGCTGTTGCAGTAATACGAGTACCTGCAAGACGTTCACGAGCGATTGAGCGGTCAACACCAAAGAAGTTTTCACCGCTTGAAACAGTTGCTGGAAGCCAGCCTGCAAGACCTGTTGGGATGAGTTTGTCACCTGTTGGAGAAATTGCTCCGGCGAGTGTGATAACTGGTGTTCCTGACACTGTGAAAGTAGAACCAGAGATATTCTTGATTGTTACTTTCTGGCCGTCAATTGCTGTTACTTCCCATGTAACATTCTTTGAATCATCAGCAGCAGTTTTTGATGCCTTAATTTTAAGGCTTGAACCGATGTCGATGTACATTGTCGCATAAATTGGAAGCACGATTGTTACTTCGTCATTGTTTGCGATGCTTGAAATTGTTGCACCGTCTGCATCTTCTGCAGGAAGGTCTGCAATGTAGCCTGTACCGTCACCGAACAGAGCCATTGCAATTGTCTTGCGGTAACCTTCACAAGCCGAGAACATTTTGAGCTCAGCGATTGGGAGGTATGCGCCTTTGAGTTCCTGAGATGCAAGAAGTTCTTTTGTGCCGAATACTTCCGCAGCAAAAAGGTTTGCTGGAGTTACAGCGAATTCCTTAACACGTCCAGAACGTTTTACAGCTTCTTTTACTGCCTGATAGTTTGAACCACAACCAGCAGAACGTGCATACATAGCAGAGAAATTTGCAGTTTTACCTGCTACGATTTCCTGATGCAATACCTCAAGAGTTGGCGAGTTCTTGAAAAGAAGATTTCCTACACCATTCTTTGCATAGAAAGTCTTGAGGGTGTCCATAAGATGATTAGATGTAATTGCCATGACAATTTACTCCTTTTAAAAAATTAAACTGAAAATAATAAGGACAAAAAAAAAGACAGTCATTTCTGACTGCCTTTTAACTTGCTTGTAACTTGCTTTTATTCCAGGAGTGCTAAAGCATCATCAAAGGAATTACACTTCATTTCTTTTTCATCAAAGATTGTTTCGTAGTATTCACATTCTTTTTTATCTCCGTCATAACCGAGATAATCGAACGGATTTACTTCACCTTCTGCAAAACTTAATAAGCCTTCTGGAAGTGGGTTTGTAGTAAGCACTGCACCGTCATTTTCGTTTACGTTCAATGTAGTGCCGTCTTTAAGGTTTACGGATTCAATTTCACCATTTGGAATAACTGCATCGTTTACCTTGTTTTTTTTAAGAGCTGCAATCTGTTGTTCTATCCCTTCAATGGCTTCTTTGTAAGAATTAATCAGTGCTTCTTTATACTGATTAAGTTCTTCATTGCTCATCTTTTCAACAGTCTGCAATGCCTTTGCTTTTCCTTCTTCTGTAAAGCCTGATACAGATGTACTTTCACCAGAAGAAGATGCGCCCTGAACACCACCGGAAACAGATGCAACAAATTTAATTGACGCGTCTGCATTTACATTCCAGCCAAAATTCTTACTTTTATTCTGTGCTTCTGATGCAGTTCCATAGAATCCTGCAATGCTTGATGCAAGTTCAATAAGGTCTTTTGCGTTCGCTTTACTTACATTCAGCATTTCTTCTTTAAGGACTTTTATCTGCTGCCTTAAAGCATTTTCATTGTTGAACTGTTCGACAGTGAATTTATATTCTTCCTGGCTTTCAGTTCTTACATCTGCTTTTGCTTTCAGAAGTTCCGGATTTTCTTTTACAGTTCTTTTCAATGCCTGCACTGTTACCTGTGCCTGTTCCGGAGTAAATCCTTTTGCAATTAAGTCTTTCTGTGCATTTTCATCTGACATTGTTGCG
>JAGHVB010000054.1 GCA_018064525.1 Candidatus Treponema merdequi
TGACCTTGTAAAATTTTCTGTGTAAATGGCTAACAAATATGATACTCTTAAGGAGGAGTACAATGTTGGCCAAAACAAAAGAAAAAGATGTCATCGACCAGTTGCTGGATCAGATTGATTTCCATGGGATGACAGCAGAAGAATTAGCCGGAGAAAACGGTTTGCTCAAAAAACTGACAAGCCGTTTTTATTCCAAAGCTCTGGATGCCGAAATGGACGAGCATTTGGGCTATAAGAAAAATGACAATGCCGGTGACAATTCCGGCAACAGCCGAAACGGCTACACAACAAAAACTGTCATAACTGACGACAATGACACAATAGAGGTTCAGGTTCCACGAGACAGAAACAGCACCTTTGAACCTGTAATAATTCCAAAACATGAGAAACGAACTCCACTTTTCAATGACCAGATTATTTCGATGTATTCATTCGGAATGAGTACCCGTGATATTCAGCGTCATCTGCAGCAAGTGTATGGTGTTGAAGTATCACCAGAAACAATTTCAAACATCACAGAATCTGTCATGACCGATGTCCGTGAATGGCAGAACCAACCGCTTGAAAAATCATATCCTATTCTTTTTCTAGATGCCTTACGCGTAAATTCCCGCCAGGACGGCAAAAACATCAACAAAGCCCTATATGTCGCTCTGGCAATCAACTGAGAAGGCAGAAAAGAGGTTTTAGGGCTCTGGCTTGCTGATACTGAAGGTGCAAAATTCTGGATGAGCGTTCTGACTGACATCAAGAACCGTGGTGTTGAAGACATCCTCATTGCCTGCATGGATGGACTTACAGGATTTCCTGATGCAGTGAAAGCTGTCTTTCCAGACACTCATATTCAGCACTGCATCGTTCACATGATTCGTAATTCTACAAAGTTTGTTTCGTACAAAGACCTTAAGGCTGTCTGTCGTGATTTGAAAGAAGTCTATTCTGCAATTAATGCTGAAAGCGGCCACGAAGCTCTGGAAGAATTCGGTAAAAAATGGAATGACAAATATCCGATGATTCAGGCTTCCTGGGAACGTAACTGGAATGACTTGACTGAGTTCTTTAATTATCCTAAAGATATCAGACGTGCTATTTACACAACCAACGCAATCGAGTCTCTGAACTTTTCTTTGAGGAAAGTCACCAGAAATAAATCAAGTTTTCCGGATGATGACTCGATATACAAGGTAATGTATCTGGCAATCAAAAATGCCAGCACCCGCTGGACTATGTCCATCAAAGACTGGGGACTGGCAGTTAATCAGTTTGCAATATTATTTGACGGGCGTGTTCCCGGCTTTAATTAATCCCTGCCATTTACACAGAATTTATGACAGGGTCAATGTTATAATGATAATTACGTTGTAAATTTTCTAGATTCCTCGACAGGCTCGGAATGACGTTTTTTTATCATCTGAATGACGTTTTTATATCATTGGAATGACGTTTTTTTTGATTTTTTATTGTCATTATCGGGCTTGACCCGATAATCTGTTAATCAATAGTATAAACCCAACCTTCTGGAGCTGGTAAGCGACCCATCTGGATTCCAGTCAATGTTTCGTAAATTTCTTTTAATTTTGGACCCATTTCCTGTTTTCCTTCGTTGTAAACAATTTCTTTACCATGATCATCAATCTGACCAACTGGAGAAATTACAGCAGCAGTACCACAAAGACCACATTCTACGAAATCTCCAAGTTCGTCTTTAGAAATCTTTCTTTCTTCAACATCCATCTTTAAGTAGTCTTTTGCAACGATGAGCAAAGAACGGCGTGTAATTGAAGGCAAAATTGAGTCAGATTTTGGAGTAACAAGTTTTCCATCTTTTGTAATGAAAATAATATTTGCTCCACCTGTTTCTTCCAAATATGTATGTGTAGCTGGATCAAGATACATGTTTTCAGCATATCCGCAGTTATGAGCATCTACAATATTGTGAAGAGACATAGCATAGTTTAAACCTGCTTTAATATCACCAGTTCCATGAGGAGCTGCACGGTCCATGTCAGAAAGACGAACTTTAATAGGTTTTACTCCGCCTTTGAAATATGGTCCAACAGGAGTTACTAAAATACGGAATTGATATTCAGAAGCTGGTTTAACACCAATTACTGCATCACTACCGAACATATATGGACGAATGTACAATGTAGCACCGCTTCCATAAGGAGGAACCCAGTCTTTATTTGCTTTAATTGTCATAAGAACAGCTTCAATAAAACGTTCTTTTGGGAAAACAGGCATTTCAAGACGGCGGCAAGAATTTTCCATACGTTCAGCATTCAAATCTGGACGGAATGTAACGATATCACCATGTTCTGTTGTGTATGCTTTAAGTCCTTCAAAACATGTCTGTGCATACTGAAGAACACCAGCACATTCGCTGATTTTTACAGAATGGTCTTTAGTTAATTTTCCTTCATCCCATTCACCATTTTTCCAAGTTGCTACGAAACTTTTTGTGGTTTTCATGTAACCAAAAGGTAAGTTACCCCAATCAAGATTCTTTTTTCCCATCTTTATAT
>JAGHVB010000047.1 GCA_018064525.1 Candidatus Treponema merdequi
CATATACCCTATTGGCAAAAAGTATTAGTTACTGCCAATAGGGTATGTTGATTATTCACAAACGGTTGAAAAATAATGTTTTCTATTGTATTATTATCTTAATTGCCATTAAATTAACGGAGATTAAGTTAATATGAAGAAGTTTTATGATCGAAAGAATGAACTGACAGCTCTGGAACAAATAGAAAAAAACTCATTAAATTCTGCTAATTTTACAGTTATAACAGGCCGCCGTAGAATCGGAAAGACAGAACTGTTGAAGAAATATATCAAAAACAAAAGAAGCTGTTACTTGTTTACAACCCGTAGTTCAGAAGCTCTTCTTTGTGAACAGTGGCAGAAAAGCCTGGCAGATGATATCGGTCTTAAAATTTTTGGAAAAATAACGACACTCTCTGATCTTTTTGAACAGGTTATGCAGTATTCAAAGCAGGAACATTTTGTGCTTGTAATTGATGAATTCCAGGATCTTCAGACTATAAATCCATCATTTTTCAGCCAGATGCAGAATCTATGGGACAGCAATAAGGGAGATTCAAAAATAAATCTTATTGTCTGCGGTTCAGTTTATTCCATGATGAAAAAAATATTTGAAGATGAAAAAGAACCTCTTTTTGGTCGTGCCACAGGAAAAATCAATTTAACTCCTTTTTCACCTTCTGTTTGCAAAGAAATTTTAAACGATTACAACTCAAGTTATACAAATGAAGATTTACTGTGTCTTTACATGTTAAGCGGAGGAGTGGCAAAGTATATTTCTCTACTTATGGAATCTGGCAGTACAACAAAAGAGAAAATGATTGAATATGTTACAGGAATTACTTCACCATTCCTTATTGACGGTAAAGATGTTCTTATAAGTGAGATGGGGAAAGATTACGGAGTTTATTTTTCAATCCTCGCATTGATTTCCAGAGGACAGACTTGTCAGAATGAAATAGATTCAGTGATTCAGAAAAATACCGGTGCATATCTTGCCAATCTGGATAAAGTCTATAGCGTTATTAAACCTATTCGCCCGTTGTATTCAAAAAGCGAAAGCCGTAATGCCCGCTGGCAGATTACAGACAGTTATTTAAGATTTTACTTCCGCTTTATTTATTCAAACCAGAGCCTTGTGGAGCTTGGTCAGTATGATTTATTGAAATCTGTAATTTTACGTGATTATGAAACTTTTACCGGGAAGACTTTAGAGCAGTATTTCAAAAACAAGATTAATGAAGAAAAACAGCTCACAAAAATTGGTGGTTGGTGGGACCGTAAAGGTGAAAATGAAATCGATATCATAGCCGTCAATGATTTAGAAAAGACCTGTGATGTTTACGAAATAAAAAGGCAGGCAAACAGAATAAATCTTTCAAAACTGACTGAGAAAGTAAACAACTTTAAATCTGTTGTAAAGTCGGAAATAGGTGGATATTTTATTCAAACATTTGGTTTGAGTATGGAAGATATGTAAACAATCCTAGTTGAGAAATGGACAGATTTGAAATTTATATGCAGCTACTATAAATGAAATCCCATTTAAATTGACATTTCAAAAGAATCAATTATATTTGATGATACAATAATGGAGGTATGATATGGCAAAGAAAAAAGAAAACGATTCTGTAAAGAATACTGTAATGAACTTTATTCGCAAATGCAGGACATGAAACTAGAAGATTTCAAATCCTACGTTCAGAAATTATTGGAATTGGACAGAGAAACAATTGATATAATTTTAGAAATGAAAATGGATTCTCTTGTTGGAATT
>JAGHVB010000034.1 GCA_018064525.1 Candidatus Treponema merdequi
AACCATCAAGTAACTCTGCCACCCCGGTATAAAATACCTGATGTTTTTCTCTGTATTCATCAACAACCGTCTTTCCTCTTTCAGTTAAAACCGGATAAACTCTCTTCTCATTACCATCGTATTGCTCTTTCGCTGTAAGTCCCATTTTGCAAAGCTTAGTAAGCATCTGCGAAACAGCTCCCTTGGTTAGATGCATTTTTTGACCTAAGTCTGTAACTGTCATCTCACTGTTCATATCTATTACATTCATCATCGACATTGCTGCTGTATTAATAGTCACCCCACAATCCAGCGTTATGTCGGTCTTTCTTAGTTTGTCTATTGTTGCCGAAAAACTATAGATCACTTTCAGGTAGTTTCCGATATCTCTCATGATGACTCCTATCTAGAATAGAATAATAATTTATGTTTAGTACTAAACTTAAATTATTACATTTACCTCAATATGTCAATAGTATATTCGTACACATCGCTTTCAGTTGTACGAACTTCTACGGCTTCATTCAAAAGATTCTTTGCATAAGTTTTTCCAAGGGACGAACCTGATTATCTTCATATGTATGATAAAACCATCCAGGTCTTATAGATGTATTTACTTCTGCAGCATACCAGACTAAATCTTTTTCATTTTTTAAGATTTACCGACTTCCTAAATCACGGTCTTGAGCATTTATTTTACGTTCACGTTAAATTCCAACTATTTATTCAAATAACCGCCGAAAACCCATCCCTGAGTTCCTTTTTTAATTTTCTTTCCTTCGCGGTCTACAGAATTTTTTGTAGCTTCAACGAGAACCCAGTTTGAGTTCTTAAAGTCCAATGTAACTTTGCTTCCGATATCAACAACTTTTACTTCAGTTCCCTGTTTCAAAATACTTACGACTTCGTCATCTGTTGAACAGCCTTTTCTCATTTTCAAATTTACTTTTGTAAATGCAAACTTATTTTTATTGTCCTGAGTAAAGTAATAATCTTTTGGCTGTTTAATAAGATATCCATTGAATGTTGCGTATGAACCCTTCCAGTTTTTAAAAGTTGCAGTGAAATACAAACGGCCTTCATCTTCGCTGTATTTTGTCAAAGCAACATCCATTTTCATTTCACTTGAACAGTCATTATTTGTGCAGATTGGAACTGGAAAGTTCAACGGCATATTTGGATTAAAATATTTTTTTGAAGATTCACCGTAACAGCCGTATTCAACACAGATGTTATCAATTCCAGTTGTAATCGTAACTGTCATGTTAATAAAACCTAAATCACTTTCTCTATATCCTGAAATATCAGTGACAGTAATTGCTTCTGGATTCTCGCCAACATTAAGAGTATAAGTTGTGTCCATGTCTTCTTTTCCAAGACAGTTCTTACCCTGTGCAAATACTGCAGCGCAAACAAACAATGTCAAAAATAAAGAAATAATTTTTTTCATAAAAATCTCCTTTCATATTATTCTAAACCGAGCGAAGCGAGGTTTAGAGGAAGTCTATTTTCAAGACTTCCTCTAGTGTACACTAGAGGAAAAAAACGGCCTGTATTTTATTACAGGCCGTCAAAAATTTTTAGTTGAAATTATTTATCACAATAATCGCAAGTCATTCTTCCATTTATATAAATTTCAGAAGGTTCCTCATACATCATTTCCATTGTTCCGCCTCTTTCGATAATCGGAATATTTCTTAAATAACCACTCATCGGTCCCATTTCTCCAGTTTCTACGGAATTAAAACGGCCAAAACTTTCTATTGCATTATTCAATAAAATTCTTGAATCGCTTTTCCATTCATAAACGCCGCACAGAGAACCGATTTCTACATCTTCTCTTTCCATCGGATTTACATCGACATTTGAATAAACGGTAATTCTATATTTTCCATTCGGAGTAAAATGAACATTCATTAAATTTTCGTATGGCATTACAATATAAAAATCAGTTTTACAGATTTTTTCTGTTTTTTCATCAAACAACGGAGTTAATCTTAACTGTTTTTCTTTTTCGTTAATGTTATAAAATTTTATCTGCTTTCCTTTATGACTTTCTTCGCTAATCGAAACAAATGAATTGTCTGACATAAAACATACTGTCTCAGAATTTAATTCGTTGCATGCAGAATATAAAACATTAAGTGTTTTTTTGGAATAAATAGTTACGATATCTTTATAATATGTTTTGTCATAACAACATTTTGAAACAACAGCAAAAGTAGATTTATCTCCCATTTCATAAACTTTTGATTCAGTTTCATCGTCATGAACTAAACCATAAATCTGTTTTAAGATTTTTCCTTTTGAACTGAGTCTTACAAGGCGATTACTTTTTCCGCCGGCAAGAATATAACCTTTTTCATCCGGGCCGAACATTGGCGTAAGGGACGCAAGTTCCTGACCGATTTTTATTGTCTCTGTTACAGGCTTTCCGTTTTCATCATAGCTTACTTTTACAAGAAGTCCGCCGCCCTGATTTGTTGTGTAAAGAGCTTCACCTTTGCTGTTAAAACTGACATCACTAAAGAAAGACTCAGATGTAAAACTTTCATCTTCAGAACGGAGATTTAATTCAAATGTTTCTCCGCCACCTTCAGAATTAATTGCATATACAACAAGTACCGGAGTTTTTTCTCCGCCGTTTTTAATTCCCTTTATAAATAAATGAGTATTATCAGGACTTACAAACAAATCTGTCGGATAAGAAAAATCTGCATGCTCAAAAGATACTTCTCCACATTGCTTAAATCTTTCTTTTCCTTCTGCCTCAACTTTCAAAATTTTTCCATAAGAAGTAACCGCAAATATGTTTTCATCTTTTTCATCAAAAGCCATTACAGAAGATTCATCAAACGGATATCCCATCAAAATCATATAATAATCCTGATTTTCTCTTCCACTAAACTTATAATCACCGACAGGAACATAGACAATCTGTCCGTCACCAATTGTCGCATAAAAGTTTCCGTTGTGGCTCATAACAGGATGAACTATTTTTTTTCTTGAAACATCAAAAGTCTTTTCTGAAATATCAACTTTTGCATTTACGCGGTCAAGTTTTTTATCTCCTTCTCTCATATCTATTGTCGAAAGATACATTGAATCATCAAGATCAAAATAAACCCAACCGGAAATACCATTAGTCGTATCAATGATATTTAAAAAATCATCAGGGACAGGAATTGAATCATTATAAACTGCAACCTGCTTAAGAACACCGACATCGCCAGATGAAAAAGTTCCGATTTTATATTTTTCATCTGCAAGTGGAATGCTGTAAATCGGTTCATTTACATTTTCTTTTGGAATAATAAAACTACCTGCATCAAATGAATGAGCCGAAAACCATTCGCCGCTGATTGCAACAGAATCTTTATCTTTAACAAGTTCCAGACTCTGAACTGCTTCTTTTTTTCTGATCGGATCCCAGTATTCATTGTAATTTGATTCATATTTTGTTCCAGCCATATTAACGCCGGATACAATCATGGAATTTAATCTTTCGCCTTCAAAATAATTTATGTAGCTTTCAAAAAAAGTATTTATTTTTTTTACTCCGTCATCATCATATACAGAATATGAATACTTGTACTCGCTGACCATTTTTTCTTTTACAAAATCAAGATAACCGATTGATGCAGAAAATTTTTCCCAGCCATAAGGATCATCTTCATAAGGACTTGAAAATCCTTCTTCTGTAATTTTATGAACATAAAAACCGTCTAAAGAAATATCTTCAGATTCAACAGTTATATGAGTTGAAGAATCGGCCTTCCACGTTCCCTTTCCTTCTTTTGTAATTTCACATTCACCTTCAAACCGACAGCAGTAAAAAGTTCCATCGTGATAAAAACAGAAAGTATATCCGTCTTCTTCAAAAGTAGATTTATTTTGCATTCTCATATAAAAAGAATTTGAACAGATATAGGCTGCAAGTTCGTCACCAGATTCCGGTTTTTTAATTTCCGGAATTTCTTTCGAAAGATATCCGCCGAAAACCCATCCGTAATTCGGCTCAGTAACTTTTTCTGAATAATCTGGCATTACAACTTTAACCCAGTAAGACTGAATATCCCCGACAGAAGTTTTTTCTCCGACAGCAACAATTTTTGCCGCAAATCTGTACGGAAGCTTTCCGATTGTTTCTTCATCAGTAGAAGGACCTCTTCGCACACGAAGTCCCGAAGTTGCAGAAACATACATCGTGTCGCAAAGTTCATTGTTCTCATAAAAACCGTCAATTATATTATCCGAAAATTTTAACGTTATCGGAGTAATTGAATCATCTTCAATAATTGTTTCTTCTTCCTGAACAATTTCTTTTTTTTCTGCATTATTTTCTTTTCCCTTGCACGCAAAAAGCGCAAGGCCAATTCCGATAAATGCACAAGTCTTAAAAACAATTGATAATTTTTTCATAAAAAATCCTTTTATAAAATTTTCTAAACCGAGCGAAGCGAGGTTTAGAGAAAACCTCTTTTCAAGGTTTTCTCTAGTGTACACTAGAGAAAAAAAAAGAGATTTGCTTTTAGTTGTGCAAATCCCTTTTTTTAATTTTAAACTCTATTCTGTAACAAGATCTTTCAAATCTTTATTTGTCATTGCACAGACACATGAGTCACTGTAAATATTAACAGCAGTTTCAATCATATCGATTACTGCATAGATTGGAAGAATGATTCCCATAATTCCAATCGGCATTCCTTTTCCTGCCATCAATGAAAGAGTTAAGAAGAAGCATCCCATTGGAACGCCGGCATTTCCAACTGCACTGATTACAGAAACTAAAATCCATGCAATTACTGTAATCAGATTCAATTCTACACCTGCATTTTTCATAACGAAAAGTGAAGTTACAAGAATGAATGCTGCACAACCGTTCATATTGATTGTTGTACACATTGGAAGAATAAAGCGTGAGAATTTTTTATCACATTTGATTCTGTTTTCAACACAGTCCATTGTAACAGGAAGAGTTGCTGCAGAACTCTTTGTGAACAAAGCTGTAAGAATTGCAGGAATCATATTCTTAAAATGTTTTACAGGATTAATTCCACGAACAAGAAGGAACAATGAAAGAACAACAAAGAACTGAATAAGGTTTCCGCTCAATACAACAGCTGTATATTTTCCGATAGATTCCATTGCAATATGAGCACTCATTTCTTTTACAAGCTGTGCAGTAAATGCAACGATTCCGACTGGAAGAATTGCAATAATCCATCCGATTACCATAAATACCATTTCCTGAAAACCGTTAATTAAATTCATAATTGCAGTTTTCTTTTCTGATTCTTTCATCTTTGAAACTGCAATTCCAAATACTGCAGAAACAATCAAAATTGAAAGAACATTTCCAGAAACAAATGGATAAAGAATATTATCTGGAATTGCTCCAATAAAATAATCAAGGAATGTAGAAGAATTCATGCTTGCGAGTTTTTCAGCAGCAACACCTTCATAAACTGCAGCAGGAAGAACTTCCGGTTTAATAACAAAGAAAAGAATTGCAGCAATTGAAGAAGCTGCAACTGTTGTCAGAAGAGTGTACATAAGTGTTCTTCTGAAAATCTTTCCTGTTTCTTTATTTCCACCGAGCATTGCAAGTGTTGTAAGAATAGAAACTGCAATAGCCGGAACAGCAGTAAATTTAAAAAGTCTTGTAAAAATTGTCGCTACAAAACCACAGACACTGTCAATCGCATTAACATGCAGAGAACCCAAAACTGCACCAACAATAAGTGCACTAACCCAAATAATTACCTGTTTAACCTGTTTAGTCATTTTTTAACTCCATTTCTAAAAAGTTAATTATAACATTCAGTATACAATGGAGTTTATTTTTATGATAGAGAGAAGATTAATTTTTTCTAGAAGATAAGGTCCAGAACCTTTTTCACTCCTTTTTTGCAGGCATCAGCAGCACCTTTTAATCCGATACTTACAGTTGTACCGATTTATGTTTCTTTCTTACTACAAAAGATATCTTCAGAAATCAAAAACAATTCTTTCATCACGCCAGAAAGAAAATCTCACAGCCAAAACTTTCGGAAACTTTACGCTTCTCTATAAAAATTCCACTCTGAAATTTCAGCGCAGAAAATCTGTCGAGCTTTTAGCATATTTAATTTATAAAAATGGAACTGGCGCAAACTCGCAGGAACTTATTAATGTCCTTTTCGGTGACAATGCAACAAGTTCCGCATCAATCCGCTCGTAATTTCCTGCGACTATTACGATTTTCTGAAAGACCCGTCTTCTGCACGCGGAAAATTCACCGGCGAATTCATGAACCAGTTCTCATGGGCCGAAGAAGCAATAGATTTTATTGAAAAAATGATTTAATATATTATTATTTGGAGGAAATAATATGAAAAAAACAAACTTTATTTTATTAATTTCATTTTTCACAGCAATAGCAATATTGTCTGGCTGCAGTCAGCCTGCATCTTCTCAAAAAAAAGATCCACCATTGCAGCCAGCCGCAAAAGATTTTGCAAATAAAATTTACCAGACCAACTGGGACAATTCCAACCCACCTTCTGCAGATAGACTTGAATTTTCTTCTGATGGAAGTTCTGCAAAATACATTAGTGTAAGTGATTACTCTGCAGAACAAAATATAGAAATTGTATGGGAAAATATCAAAGAAGCAATGAAGAAAGCAAACCCAAAAGCAACTTTCGATGATACAAAGTATTACTGCTTTCAGGAACAGGATGATTTTTCCCCAGTTTCCTTCACCGATCTTATAGAACACGGCTCTTTCTCTGCAGACTATTCAACCTACACAATTCCTGCCACAGCTGAAGATCCGGAACAGAAATTTTACCGCCAGTAACCGTCACTTTTAAAACAAATCAATATTTTCTAAATCTAAAAAAAAGCGACCTGCTGTGACAAGCAGATCGCTTTTTTTATCGCAGGCAAAGTTCCAACCCTAAAGCCTCACAACTCTAAGATCAACCACTCCGCTCGCGCAATAATTCCTAATTACTTTACATTATCTCTTCAATTTCAAGTTCACCGGCAACACATGGGACTGTGATTGACCAGTTTTCGAGAACCTGCGGATGAACTTCGCCAAATACTCCGACTTTCTTTCCGTTTACCATGATTGCAGCCTGACGACCTGGAATAAAACGAGGATCATCACATTCTGCAACTGAGTATTCGTGATCGAGGAAGTACAAAAGTGAAGAAACTTCACTTGCCATGCTGTTAAAGTTAGCATTGCCTGCTGCTGTCATAAAGCCGAGGCTCTGACGTGTGCGGGTACCAGTGTTTTCTTCATCACAAAGATATGCAACTTTTCCGATTTCAAAAATCTTATGAGGGAAGATTGCATTTGCGCTCTGTGCTTCTGCTTTTAAAAGTGAAGCGATGATTGAAGGGCGTACAAACTGATAGTTTTCGCTCATAGGGTTTGCAACTTCGATGATTTTTGAATCGTCGATATTCATTTTTTCGATGTAATCTTTTTTGCTTCCGAGGTAGTTGAAAATCATTTCCTGATATCCAAGTCCTACCATTACGTTCTTTGCTTTTCTTGAGAACAATGTCAAAGGCATCAAGCGGCCGATTGTAAAGTCGTTTGGTTTTTCTGCGTTGAAGTTTTCAAGTCCGACACCAATCATTACATCTTCGATTATATCTACTTCGTGCAAAAAGTCGTTTCTGTATGGAGCTGGCCATACTGAAAATTCCACATCACCATTTTCATCTTTTGTTTCAACTTTATTTCCCATTCTTGAAAGAGCGTCCACAACTTTTGCTTTGTCAAAGTCGCTTCCAAGAAGTTTGTTGATGTTTGTAAGTTTTGCTTTTGTAGGCTCTTGGAAATAGAAAGGAGCGTAAACTGACTTTCCAAATCCTGTGTCGTATGGATGGTCTACTCTGATTGGAATGATGTCGTAACCGCAGTCTGCAAAGTCACAGGCAACGATATTGGCAGCAAGCAAAAGGTTTGCCATGTTGTCACCAGTAAGTTCCACCATCAAATCTTTATCGCCAACCTGAACAGCGCCCAAAGTTGCACTGTTGATGATTGGTGCCATAGACATTACTTCACCAGAATCATCTGTCAAAAGCGGGAACATTTTCTGACCTTCAAGAATCCAGCCAAAATCTTTTCCTTTCGGATGATCTGTCAAAATCTGACGGCAAGTCATTGGAGCGTCACATGCCAAAGGTACGAATGAAGTTTTATCAGGATCTACTGCTTTATAGTGAACAGGCCATTTGATCTGGTCAACGCGATAGAGTCCCATTGAAAGCGAACGGCGTTTGCGGCCAAAGTTCCATGCAAGTTTTTCCTGTGTCTGAATGATGTCCAAAAGCATCGGTTCGTCGATTGGTTTTCCGGCGATCATAAATGCTACCATGTATGGTCTTACATCTTTTACAGCAGAATCAACTGTTACGACACGGTTCTGATAGTCTTTGATGTTTCCTTCGCGAGAAAGAAATTTGTCATAGTCACCGAGCTTTGCTCCTGCGTGAATACGAAGCTGACGGGCAACACCGTTTGTAGACCAGAGGTCAGGACGGTTTGTATCGTTAAGTTCGATTTTGATTACACGCTGGTCTTCTGGCTGTGACATGTCTGGCTTTTCATCAAGTTCAGCTTTTCCGCATGTTAATTTTTTTTCTAATGTGTCGTAGTCATATTTTTGACCAACCATTTTGAAAAATAATTTTTCGTTAACTTCAATCTTTGGCATTTTGTTTTTCCTTCGTTTTATAAATGCTGAACTTTCTCAGCAGCAATCTTTAGCAGGATTTGAAAATCTTTTTCAAACCCCACCGAATAATTAGTTACATTTTTTGAAAATCAATGATGTATTTACACCACCGAATGCGAAGTTGTTTGACATTACGATGTCTGTATCAATTTCGCGACCTTCGCCCATGATGTAATCGAGTTTGCCAACTGCTGGGTCAAGGTTTTCTTTTGTTAAGTTAAGTGTAGGATGGAACCATCCGTCGTTCATCATGTTGATTGTTACCCAAGCTTCGAGACAACCGCAGCATCCAAGTGTGTGTCCTGTATAACTCTTTGTTGATGAAATTGGAACAGGGCGTTTGAAAACAGATTCTGTTGCGTTTGTTTCTGCAACGTCTCCGTGTCCTGTAGATGTTCCGTGTGCGTTTACATATCCGATCTGGTCCGGGCTGATTCCTGCATCATCGATAGCAAGCTGAAGTGCTTTTGCCATTGTTTCCTGGTTTGGAGTTGTGATGTGGTTTCCGTCCTGGTTTGTACCAAAGCCGATGATTTCTGCATAGATTTTTGCACCGCGTGCTTTTGCGTGTTCATATTCTTCGAGGATAAGAGTTGCTCCACCTTCACCGATTACAAGACCATCGCGTTCTGTTGAGAATGGTGATGGTGATTTTTTAGGTGTATCGTTCTTTGTAGAAGCTGCATAAAGTGTATCGAAAATATCTGAGTCAGCAGCGCTCAATTCTTCTGCCCCTCCGGCAATCATGATGTCCTGAAATCCGTAAGCGATCTGTTCATAAGAATAACCGATTGACTGTGAACCAGAAGTACAAGCTGTGTTAGTTGTAATGATTCTTCCGCGGATCTGGAAGTAAACTGAAAGGTTAGAAGCAGCTGTCTGTGGCATAGCGCGTACATAAGTTGTAGCGTTCATTCTTGTGCAGTCAGCGTTTTCAAGCATTGCACAGAATTCCATCTGAGCATCCATTGAACCCATGCATGAACCGTAAGAAATACCAGTGCGTCCGTTGTGAAGTTCTTCTGCAACGTTTCCGTCAGCATCGATAAATCCTGCCATTCTCAAAGCATCATCAGTTGCCTGAAGAGCAAGGCGTGATACACGACCCATTGAACGAGTCTTTTTTCTGTCATATTTGCGAAGTTCTTTTGTGTAAGGAGCTGCAAGGCGTGTATTCATTCCGGCACCGTAGCGGTCCCATTCGTCCATGCGAACTACACAGTTTTCAAGACCCTTGAGAGTCTTTTTCATTTCTTCCCAGTTATCTCCAAGTGCACTGCAAACACCAGCACCAGTTACAACTACGCGTCTTTTTTCCATAATTTATTCTCCTAATACTTTTAAATCTGTAGTTTCCATTACAGTAATTATAGTTTCGATTGCCGGCACATCAGGATTTTCACTTGAATAAGCAACTCCTGAATATGTCATCATGCTTTCAAGCTCATCAATCTTTTTGATTGCAACATGAACAGAAGTTCCTGCCTTAAAGCTTGCAACATGTGCCTGATAATTTTGAACACTCAAAAGAAAACCAGGCTTTGGTGGTTCACCGCGTTCGCATCCTGTAACTCCAGACAGAGCCGAAATACTCTGTGCAATAAGTTCAAATGCAACATGCGATGGAATTCCATCCAGTTCTTCATCATAAAATATATGATTTTTTGTTACAAGAGATTCTGATTCGAGAGTTCTTGCAACAATATCATGCTGGGTAAGATGATCAAGAAGAAACATCTTTCCTTTGTGTGGCAGAAGATTTATCAGTTCTTCTGCAGGAACAGTCTGCGGTAACTTTCTAGGTTCCATTTAAATTCCTTTGCAGGCAGAGCTCAAATTAAAGCTCACACCTTTCTAATAATTAAACTTATATTACAACCGCCAAAACCAAACGAATTGCTCATGGCTGTTTTAATTTCATTTTCTAAAACAGTGTCGCGCGAAACAAAGTTCAATGCCGGAATCTCATCGTCCCTTACTCCGTCCCAGACCTGTACCGGCAGTTTTTTTTCTGCCGAGTGAACCAAAGCTTCGTAGCAGACTGCAAGTTCAAGTGCGCCAGATGCTCCGAGCGTGTGTCCCATAACCGGTTTAGTGGAACTTGCCCAAACGCGATTTTTTGTACCGCCGAAAACTGCATCGACAGCGCGTGATTCCATTGCATCGTTCAAGTGAGTTCCTGTTCCGTGAAGATTGATGTAATCAATTTCTTCTGCCGAAAAACCAGCATCACTCAAAGCAGCTTCAATCGCACGACGAGCGCCGCTTCCGTCTTCGAGAGGTGCCGTCATATGGCTTGCATCGGCTGATTCACCAGTTCCACATAAAATAACAGACACACCAGAGTCACTTACAAGTTCCTTGTCTTTTGAAAGAACAAAAAGTGCGGCTCCTTCTCCGAGCGTAATACCTTTTCGGTTTTTACTGAACGGATTTGTCTTTTCATCAGAAACAGCTTCGAGGCTGTCAAATCCCAAAAGAACAGTGTCACTCGCAACATCAACACCGCCGACAACAGCAGCATCAACTATATCTGCTTCCAGAGCCTCACGTGCCTTACAGACAGCACTGGCCCCGGATGAACATGCAGTACTGAAAACAAAAGCAGGACCTTCAAGCGCGCACTCATTTTTTACAAATGCAGCAGGATAATCCGCACCCTGAACATCAAGCTCATATCCCTCCGGAAAAGCGCCTGTCTCAAAATATGCCTTATGACCTGCAATCGTAAACTCAGAACCGTTATCACACGAACCTATAAAAATTCCGATACGCTTTGCACCGTACTTTGCTTTTGCCTTTTCGATGACAGGTTTAATCTGTTCAAGAGCGAGATTCAGGATTCTCGTTATTCTCATATCATATTTTGCAGATGGAACAGATTTTAAAAGCGAATCATCAATTTTTCCGGCAAAAAATTCCTTTCCTGAAACAGCAGCAACAGTTTTAATTCCATCCTGACTGCCCGAAACACATGACTGCCACAAAGACTGTTCATCACAGCCGGCAGCACACGCAACTCCAGGTTTAGAAAAATACAGATTCGTCTTCACTTAAAATCCTTGTATCGAAAAATATTGTTTAATTTTACCTATTTATTGCTTTTTAATCAACAAATGTGATATTATAGAAAAAATCATAAAGGGGAAAAGATGTTAAAAGGTCGTCATTTAATTGAACCAGAAAATCTTTCAATTCAAGAAATCGATGAAATTTGTTCTTTAGCAGAACAGATGATTGTTGATCCTATTTCATTTCAAGATGTGTGCCGCGGAAAAATTCTGGCGGCACTTTTTTTTGAGCCAAGCACCAGAACAAGGCTTTCTTTTGAAGCGGCGATGTTGAGGCTCGGTGGAACAGTAGAAGGATTTGCTGACGCAAGTTCAAGTTCCACATCAAAAGGCGAAAGTCTTGCAGATACAATCCGCGTAGTTTCTTCTTACGTAGACGTAATTGCAATGCGAAGCCCTAAAGAAGGAGCGGCGCTTCTTGCTTCCAAATATTCAAACTGCCCGATAATCAACGCAGGCGACGGCGGACACTTTCACCCGACACAGACACTTACCGACCTTCTTACAATCCGTGCACTCCGCGGCTCGTTCGAAGGACAGACAATCGGATTCTGCGGCGACTTAAAGTTTGGACGGACAGTTCACTCGCTCACACAGGCAATGTGCCGCTACCCGAAAAACAAGTTTATCTTTATCAGCCCGAAAGAACTCACAATCCCGGAATACATGATCGAAAACATCTTAAAGCCAAATGGAATTGAATATGTCGAAGCCGAACGCCTCGAAGATAAAATCGGCGAGCTTGATATTCTTTACATGACACGCGTTCAGAAAGAAAGATTCTTTAACGAACAGGATTACATCCGCTTAAAGGACAGCTACATTCTCGACCGCGAAAAAATGAAAATGGCAAAAAAAGACATGATTGTTCTGCATCCGCTTCCACGTGTAAACGAAATTGCTCCGGAAGTTGATGATGATCCGCGCGCCGCATACTTTAAGCAGGTTAAGTATGGAATGTACGCACGAATGGCGCTCATCGCAAAACTGACAGGCGCACTTTAACAAAACCAGGAACTGAAAGTTCCACTTAATGAGGTATACAAATGCTAAATGTAGATACAATTAAAAACGGACTTGTAATCGACCACATCTGCGCCGGAAGCGGACCAAAAATCTTTAAATGGCTCGGCCTCGAAAATGCAAACTTTACCGCAGCGCTCGTCATGAATGTTCCATCAAAAACAATGGGAAAAAAAGACATCATCAAAGTCGACAACATCATTAACATAGATTTTTCCGTTCTCGGCTTTATCGACCCGAACATCACAGTAAACGTAATCAAAGACGAACAGCGCGTAAAGAAAATCAAAATGGAACTTCCAAAAAGCGTAGAAAACGTAATCAAATGCAAAAACCCGCGCTGCATCACCCGAACCGAACATTATGTTCCGCAGCGATTTTTGCTCGTTGATAAAGAAAAAGCACTTTACCGCTGCGAATATTGTGATGCAATGTACAAAGCAGGCGCTCAGGCAGAAGTAGAAGATTTATTTGTAGAATAAAGAAATCTGATTACGCCAGAATATTGGTATTTCTAATTAGTTTTGGATCTGGCGTTTTAGTTTCTATCTGTATAAGTAATATTCTGCCATATCGCCCGTAATATCTTTGGCATTACGGTTATTATCCCATTCAGTCATATTTATAACTTTCCACTCAGTTCTGCCGTTCTTTGTTTTATTAATCCAGTCATCACGGTTTTTTGAACGATACCACTGATCTTTTCCAACCATAGCAATTTCTTTCATTTTAGTACAACCTTTAAACGCAAACCTTCCTATTTGATCTACTCGTAATGTTATTCCTTTAATACTTTCACAATTCATAAAGGCTGCTTCGTCTATACAGCGCAAATCACGACACTGAGGGAAAGATTGTAAATTGACACAGTCGTAAAAAGCATATCGTCCTACTTTTGTTAACCAGATAGGTGGATTTATCGAAGTTAAACTTTTACAACCATAAAATGCTCCGTCTCCAATCTCACTTACAGAACCAGGGCATACTGTATTTTTGCATCCGGCAACAAGGATATTTCCTTCTTTTTTGATAATTGCGTTACAATTTTCACGGTTGTCGAAAGTCGTACTTTCCGGATCTACAACAATATTTTCAAGGTTTTCACAATAAGCAAAAACTGCCATTCCAACTGCTTCCAGATTTTTTGGAATTTTTATTGCAATCAAATTATTGCAGAAACCAAAGGCTGTATCTTCCAGCTTTTTTAAGCCTGTACAGTTTAACAAATCAAGATTAACTCTAATATTTTCATTTTCTCTTAATGCTTCTGCAATTTTTGCAATATCAGGATTTTCATCTGAAATCTGAATAATAAAAATTTTGTCATATGGTTCTATCTGGCTCATTTTAGTTTTAAGTTCAGCCGAAGTTGAAACTACAGGTCCATCTTTCCATTCAGCCATCATAGTAAGAGAACCATATGTATTTTTAAATGTATCTCCAGGCTGATACAATTCCAGACCACTATTCCAGCCGATAAAATCCCAGCCTAAAGACGGGCCTGGCTGCGGAAGAGTAACCGATTCTGCATATTCACATTTAATCATATTAGGATTTTTTCCGTGTCCGCCCTGATTAAATGTAATTACATATACTTTTATTAAGTATGTAATTTCTGCGATGTCACTATCTGCCATTCCATCTTTAACTGCAATTGCTTTGATTGTAGTATCTGCAGTTATTTCAATCGGACCTGTATACTGTGTACTTAAAGAAGTTGGAGCATTTCCATCTGTCGTGTAATAAATCGTTGCACCTTCTGTCGTGCAGGATAATGTAACAGAATCCCCTTTATTAACTACAGTATTTTTTTCATCAAAAATTGGTTTAGCAACTTTATTTTTTGCAATCCAATTTGCTTTGATAAGAACGTTATCTTTTACTGTATATTCATCTTCTGGTTTATAGTCATTTATGCCGTCTGTCCAGCTTTCAAAGAAATAAGAGTCATCTGTAAGAGCCTGTGGCAATGTAATTTTGTCACCTTTATATTTATTATAAACCGGCTCTGGAGTAGTAGAACCATGTCCGTTTAAACTATACAATACTGAATAAGTCTTTAATACATAAGAAATAGTTTCTACAGAACTATTATTCATTCCGGCTTTAACTGCAATTGCTTTGATTGTAGTGTCAGCAGTTATTTCAACAGGACCTGTATACTGTGTGCTCGAAGTGGTTGGATCTGTTCCATCTGTCGTGTAATAAATCGCTGCACCTTCTGTTTCACATGAAATAGTAATCTTTTCGTTTTTATCAATTTTATTGTTTTTGTTTTCAAAAATCGGAGTTTTTACTGTATTAAGAGCAATCCAGTTTGCCTTAAACATTGTATCATGAGTTACAGTATATGAAGAACCTGCTGCATAAGTATCAGTTCCATCTGTCCAGTTATCAAATATAAAACCTTCTGCCGTAAGAGCTTGTGGCAATGTAATTTGGTCACCTTTGTGTTTATTTAAATATGCCATCGGACTTTCGCCATGTCCGTTTGAATCAAAAATAATCGTAAAACCATTCAACAGATAAACAGCAGTTTCTATATTACTTGGAGTCATACCTTCTTTTATTGCAATGGCTTTAATTGTTGTTTTTTTTGAAATTAAAATTTTCTGTTCCTGATCGTATTTTATACTTCCTGCATTAGGAACAGTTCCATCTGTAGTATAATAAATTACGGCACCTTGTGTTTCACAGGAAATTTCAACTGAATCATTATTTTCAACAACACCAGATTCTTTACTGAACACAGGAGTTGCAACTCTATCAGGTAATACAGGTGAAGAACATCCCGTTACAAAACAAACAGCAATTAAACAAATTGCCACTGCAAATAAATTCCATTCTCTTCGCATGTAAACTCCTCCAGACAAAAAAAGTACTTTCACCCGCCCAAAGTTTTTTCGAGTAAAAGTACTTTTATTTATAGAAATAGTATAGAACTAAAAATATTATACTGTCAAATTTTTTTAGTATTGTACATTTTGCATTTACAGCTGATGTTCAAATGAATGTCACTTATTCCTAGAACAACCAGTCAAAAAACTTTTTCTTAACTTTTGAAACAGTTCCTGAAATTGCTGTCGCAGCAACAGCAATTCCTGTTCCAAGACTTTTTCCAGTTAAATGAGCTATTTTTTTTGCAGTTACAGGTCCTTTAAAATCATCTCGAATCAGTTCCCCGCGGCTTTCAATTATGTCTGCGCATTTATCAACAATTTCACCGCCACCAGAAACATTTTCAAGTTCTTCATCATTAATTTTATTTGCTTTTTCTTTCATATCAGTATCCTCCATAAATAAAATTTTTTATTAAAATTACCTGCACAAAATTATATTTGATTCTTCAAAAGTATCACCGCGTTTTTCGCAGCGTTTTTTGTATTCTTCCCATTTTTCTATCGGAACATCAAGAGAACCAACTGATGGAACTTTCCACGAAGTAGAAACCTTTCCAGATTCTCTTTCCATTTTGTAAGTAACAGCTCTTCCACCTGCAACATTTTCAAGTTCTTCATCATTAATCAATGTGCCATTCATATTTGTCTCCTTTTACCATTTTTTATGGTGTTTTAATTTTTCCAGACTTTCCTGTCCGGTTCGTCAATTTATACTGTCAGTTTACAGCCAGAGACAAACACTATGAGCACAATTTTAAGCACAGTTTGAGCACAATTTATAAATTTTTATTGAATTTCAGCACAGATTGAGCACAAAATTCAACTAAAAAAAATATATTCAGAAAATTTGACTTTTTAGATATTTACTATCTTAATAAAACAACTTACTATTTATTTATGGAAAATTTTGACACACAAAACGAAAAAAACCGGTCATTAATCAAATGGTATAAAGACAATTTTTATCTGAACGACGATCAGTTTTTTCCGCTTCTTAACCAGAATTTTTTCTGTACGAGAATTCTCTTAGTTGTAATTTTTTTGTGGGCATTTTTTAGTCTTTTCGGTGCAATTCTTCTTAATTTTCACAATCTTACACAAATTTATTCACGCATTTTTTATTATTGCGGTTTTATCATTTTAACAGGCAGTCTTTTAATTTTTTCTGCTACCATTAAACGCACAAAAAAAATATCTATTATAATTTTTCCAATATATGTTCTGTTTTTCTGTTCCGAACTTTTAGGGCTTTACAATTTTTTTATGTTGAACAAGGTCTTTAACGGTTTTGTCGTTTATGTAATTTCAAATCTCTGTGTTATTTCACTTTTTGATTTAAGCCCGCTTTTATTTTCGGTCACTTCAATTATTCCATTTTCATTAATGGTTTCCGGCTTGTATAATACTTATGGTTTAAGTGGAACTGCGGACTCGTGCCTTCTTTATGTTGTGCTTGTCGTTCTTGCATTTTACAAACGCTATCTTCAGAAAACAAAAACAATTCTCACTTCGCGACAAAAAGAAAATCTTTCTGCAAAAACTTTCGGAAACTTTACACTCCTTTATAAAAATTCAACATTAAAATTTCAGCGCCGAAAATCCCTCGAACTTTTAGCTTACCTTATTTATAAAAACGGAACCGGCGCAAATTCGCAGGAACTTGTTTCTGTTCTTTTCGGGGAAAATGCAACAAGCGCAGTTTATGGAAACAGTTTAAGAAACTTAATCATCGACATCAAACACACACTAAAAGAAAACCAGATCGAAAACTTTTTCCTTAGTGAATACAACAACTTTCGCATCAATCCGCTCGTAATTTCCTGCGACTATTACGATTTTCTAAAAGACCCGTCATCTGCCCGCGGAAAATTTAACGGCGAATTTATGAACCAGTTCTCATGGGCCGAAGAAGCCATCGACTTTATCGAAAAGAAAATCTAAGTTTCATTCGTAAACAATTTTCTACTCTTCAATAAAAACCTCAACCGTTGTATACTTCAATTCAAATGAAAGTAATCTACAACGCAAATTTAATCGACAAAAATACAAACCTCAGAGGTTTTATCGTTCTCGAAAACGAAAAAATCATCGCCGTCGAGCAACATAACGCAGAAAAACCTGCTCTCGAAGAAATCAAAAACGCAATCAAAAAAAGCGCAGCAGCAAATTCCACTGACACATCACCAGACGAAAAACTGTTTTCATCTCTCACAACATCCGACATCACATACACCGACGCAAACTCGCTCACCGTAATGCCCGCCTTTATCGACATGCACGCACACTTCCGCTACCCGGGACAGCCGCAGAAAGAAGACCTCGACTCAGGACTTGCCGCAGCCGCAAACGGCGGTTTTGGAACTCTTGTTTTAATGCCGAACACAAATCCGGTTATTTCTTCCCGCGAACAGGCTCTCGCAGTTATGAACGAAGCACGCGAAAAAAAGATGTCAAATATTTTTCAGACAACTTCTATTACAAAAGATTTTGGTGGAACTGATACAGCGCACATCACTAAACTCGACCGCGAAAATTTTCCTGTAATTACAGAAGACGGCCACGATGTTCTTTCGACTGATGTTATGCTTGATGGAATGAAAAAAGCCGGCGCAAATGGAATTATCGTAAGCTGCCATTCAGAAGATCCGGAACTTGCAGTCAAAGCACGCACATACAGACAGAACGCACTCAAATTGATGAAAGAATACAATATTCCGGCATGGGGAATTGTTCCAGACGGCTTACAGGTTCCACAGAAAATCTACGACGAAATACAGACAAATCTCGAACAGGCAAACGAACTTTTACGAACTGCCGAAGACACTTTTACAGAACGAAATCTTCTGCTCGCAGAAAAGGCAGACTGTCGTGTTCACATTGCGCATGTAAGTACAAAAGGAAGCATTGATTTTGTCCGCGAGGCAAAAAAGAAAGCCGCTTCTCTTTCAAAAAAATATATGGTATCGTGCGAAATCACTCCGCATCATCTTGCCTTGACCGGAACAAAAATCCCGGAAATTTTCGCGCTCGTAAATCCGCCGCTCCGTTCAGAAACTGACCGCCGCTCCCTTATCGAAGCTCTCCGCGACGGAACAGCCGACACAATTTCTACCGACCACGCGCCGCATACCGCAGACGATAAAGCCGCCGGTTCTCCGGGATTTACCGGAAGCGAAACTGCATTTGCAGTATGCAACACAGTTCTCGTAAAACAGGAAGGCTTTACGCTCAATAAACTTTCTGAACTTATGTCAGCAAACGCCGCAGAAATTCTCGGACTTAAAAAAGGCTTGCTCAAGCCGGGCTATGACGCAGATTTAGTTCTCGTTGCACCGGACGAAAAATGGACTGTCCGAGCCGCCGAATTTAAAAGCAAAGGAAAGGCAAGCCCGTTTGAAGACAAGGAACTTACCGGAAAAGTAAAATCGCTTTATATCGGCGGAAGAAAAATCTGATATTTTTTTTATACATCAAGGAAAAAATCATTTATGCCGGAAATTACAATCGTTCATTACATAATCATCTGTGCTGCAGTCTTTGTTGCAGGATTTGTTGACGCAATTGCCGGAGGCGGCGGACTTATTACGCTTCCGGCTTATTTAATTACCGGACTTCCGTCACATTATGTTCTTGGAACAAACAAGCTCGGTTCTGCAATGGGAACAGTTGTTTCTACCGCAGAATATATCAAAGACGGTTTTGTAAACTGGAAAAGTGGAATTTTCTGCATTCTGTTTACATTTGCAGGTGCATTTATCGGTTCAAACCTTGCGCTTTTAATTCCTGACAGAATTTTCAAAATCATAATGATTGTTCTTTTACCGGTAATTGCAGTTTATGTTTTTACCCACAAAAAAATTGAAAACACAAATCCGCCTTTTTCACCTCGAAAAACACTTATTCTCTGCATTCTCTGTTCATTCTTTGTCGGAATCTACGACGGCTTTTACGGTCCCGGAACAGGAACTTTTCTCATTCTTCTTCTGACAGGACTCTGCCGCCTCACACTCAATCAGACAGCAGGCACAACAAAAATCATCAATCTCACATCCGATTTGACTTCACTTGCAGTCTTCGTATGGAACGGAAAAATCATCTGGACTCTCGGACTCATCGCCGGCATTTTTTCTATCGCCGGAAACTATATCGGTGCCAAAACATTCGTCAAGAATGGAACAAAAATTGCCCGCCCGATTGTAATCATTGTTCTGTCTGCACTGTTCGTAAAAATTTTAGTTGAATGGTTAATCGATTGAACGGCAAACACGGAAGCCGACTTCTTCATAACCTACTTCATAATATCCATCTTCACGATTTGAAACTGCACTGTCACACGGTGCACTGGAATAGCAGCCTCCACGACGGCATCGTTTGGAATTATTCATCGATGAAGCTCCGATTGGATTCTGAAAATAGTCGTCAACTTTATATGAAGAATCATTGACTGTAACATCATCATCATAAAAGTCATAACACCATTCCCACGCATTTCCATTCATATCATACAGATTTAATTTATTCGGCTTTCTGGTACCTGCATCAGCAATTCCAGTTGTATTATATATTGCAAATTCATTTAGTGCTGTATCACTTTCACTCTCTGTAAATGCTGAACCTGGATAAGATGTCTGGACTCCAGCATGTGCATAAGTCCATTCTTTTGCATTTGGATCTCCTCCACGGGCAGCAAATTCCCATTCTGCTTCTGTAGGAAGTCTGTATCCTTTTTTTGTCCATTTTTTAGTTGTCAAATCATATGCTGCATAGATTTCTTTTTTTAAATCGGCATCTGATGCAATATACGGATTTTTTAATTCACTATCACTGTAATATACATACTGGTCTGTTTTGTCTCCAAATGTTTTCTTTGTAATTTCATTACAGAATGCACAAATCTGAAATACTGTATAATTTACCGCAGGCTTAATTGAATCTGTTGAAGTATTATTCATAACATCTGCCCAAAGCTGTTCTGTTACTTCATACTGGCTCATTACAAAAGGATCCAGCTTTACTTTTCGGTTTTTTAAAAATGCTCCTTTATAATAATTGCTTTCCGATTCTAAAACATAACTGTTCCAGCTGGAATCATCAATCATAGTTACTGTTGCTACTGTTCCTGCCGGAATAATTACTGCTTCACTTGTTTTTGCAATTGATTTTCCAGAAATTACGAGATTTCCATTGAAATCCATCCAGTTTGCTTTTGCAACTTCACCCTGTTTCTGTGATGATACTCCATTAAGACCACCATTTTGTTTAGGAACATAAGTATAAACAAGCGGAACCTGTTTACTTTCTCCGCCTGTACCCGAAGGACTATTACATCCCGAAACTACACAAACTGTCACTAAACTCAATCCAAATAAAATTCCATTCAAAAACTTTTTCATATTTCCTCTAAAAAAAGTATAAAATTGATAGTTTTAATAGTCAATAACAAAAAACCCTTTGAAAGAGCCCAGGTTGTCTACGGCACACCTGTCATCCGCATACCGTTGCTTCGTTCCCGATCTCGCGGGGTTTTGCGGCGACAAATTGCATAGGACCTGGACTCATTCAAAGGGTCTCAAGTAATTTTATATTAACAAAAAATATGAAATGTGTAAACCGACCGAAAAATCTGATTTATTTATTCCATCTTCATATTATCTGAACTTTTGATATGCGATTCCTGTCATAGGTTTTGAACGTGCTATTACATTTCCATTTGAATCATACGCTTCAACTACACAATGACAATATTCTTTAAGCATAAAGAAAAACTCTATGTTATTTGATGTTTCGCGTTTCTGATTTGCAAGATTTATTTCCTTTTCTGCAGAAAAAGAACTCGGATATGATGTATCATTTATATACAGAATATATTTTGTTGCACCAGGATATTTATCCCATTTTGCTTCAAGCTGATTTGTATATTTGTTTGCAAAATATAAATTAAAACCTTTTATTGTTCCAACTCCAGAAGACGGTTGTTTTGGCGGCTGATAAATTGGAGCTGGTTCTGTCACATAATAATAATTAGGACTCAATGTAAAAATTTCTTTGTCATCTTTATCACAGGCAGCAACAATACAGAAAATAAACTGATTATAATAATCAATTCTTAAAGATATTCCATTTGAATTTGCAGAAGCTTTATACTTACTGTAATTTTTATAATTCTCTGAAAAATCTTCAAGTTTATCATAGCTGCCTTCTGTGTAATAAACATTATAGTGATCAGCAACCTGCGACTTTGTCCATCTGAAAGTCATTTTATCTGCCTGTTCTTCACCTGCCCATTCAAAATAATATAACTTGTCTTTTGAAACTGGAGCTGCATAAATCAAATTTTCATTACGATAAAGAATTTCCGAATCTTCTTCATCTTTATAGCAGGAAGCAATTACAAAATAATATGTTTTATCCGGTTCTGAGATTTGATATGAAAAAGTCTGTGTCGACAAATCAAATTCTTCTCCATATTCAACTATCTCATCAAAAGTCGGAACATATTCCCCTTCACACCCATACGCAAAAAGAAAATACAGATTTGCACCCTGAGATTTTGTCCACTTGAGTGTACATACAGAATTATTCTGATAGCTTTCTTCAAAATCCCAGTTAAATGAAGGATCATAATAAAAACTCTTATATTCTCCGATTTCCTGAATTTCATTTCCTGCAGAATCTATTGCCGTAACATAGAAAAAAACATAACCCTGTTCAGTCTCAAGTATAGAAATTTCTGATGTCAGCGGATCTGAATCGAAAAACATATTATTCTGTCTGATTTCTTCAACTGTTGCAGAATCTGTATCTTTTTCAAGATAATATACGCGGTAGAACGCTGCTCCATAAATTGAACTCCAGTCCATATCAATGATATTTTCAGAAATGCTGCACTCTTTCCACCTTAATTTACTTTCCAGATCATTTAAATTATTATCTGTTTTTGAACTTGAAACAGGTGAACTGCAGGAAAATAGTAATATACACGAAATCAAAATAATAAAAAGTTTTCTCATACAGTCAGAATATCATATTTAAGAAATTATTTTAAGGCTAAAAATCTTTATCTGCAGATTTCCCACTGTTCTAAACTACAACTTTAGCCGATAAATAATAGATAAGATTGAATTTCAATTCATTCTTCTATAAAATACGGATTGTCTGGAATTTACGGACAATAAAATTACAAGGAAACAAAAATGGACAAATTAAAAGTACTTTTAGCCAAAGGAAGAATCTACGAATCAGTTTACGAATTATTGAATGATGTTGGTATTTCAATTCATCTTCCAGAAAGAACTTACTTTCCTACAACAAATCAGAAAGATTTGGCTTTTCAGGTTGTAAAACCACAGATTACAAGCCTTTTGCTTGCTCAGAATAAAGCAGATGTCGGATTCTCAGGAAAAGACTGGGTTTACGAAAACGGCGTTGAAGACAAAGTTGAAGAAATCATGGACCTCGGATTTGACGGCGTACGAATCGTTGCTGCAATTCCAGAGACTAAAGATTTTGACAAGCTTCTCAAAGGACCTGTTACAATCGCAACTGAATATCAGGCTTTGAGCCGCAAATGGGTAGAAAATAAAAAAATCGACGGAACAATTTTCCGCACATGGGGAACTTCTGAAGGATTTGTTCAGGACAACGAAGATGCTCTTGCTCAGATTCTTATCGACAACACATCAACAGGTTCTTCACTCAAGGCAAACAGACTCAAGATTGTTGATACTTTGATGGAATCTTCAACAAGAATGTACGCTTCAAAAGAAGCAATGAAAGATCCGGAAAAGAAACAGAAGATAATGGAACTTAAAATGCTTTTTGAAGCAGTTCTCAGCGCTCGCTCACGCGTAATGCTCGAAATGAATGTTTCAAAAGAAAACTTCGAAGGCCTCATCAAAGGAATTCCTTCGATGAAGAGCCCGACTGTAAGCCCTCTTTTTGGCGACAACGGTTATGCAGTTAAAATCGCTGTCAAAAAAAGTGAAGTTCCGACATTACTCCCACAACTCAAAAATCTTGGCGCAACAGACATTCTCGAATACGAACTGCGTAAAGTAATGTGCTAAGTGGAATTTTATCGTATTTTTTTTCAAAACGATTTTTAAGAGGAACGATATGCGAATTGCGACAGTTGAACGAAATACAAAAGAAACTCAGATTAAGTTAACTCTTAATCTCGACGGAACCGGCAAATGCACAGTTAAGAACCCGATCGGATTTTTTGACCACATGCTCCAGGCTTTCTGCAAGCACGGAATGTTTGACCTCGAAGGAGAATTAAAAGGCGATCTCGAAGTTGATCAGCACCACTTGATTGAAGACACAGGAATTGCGCTCGGTCAGTGCTTTGAAAAAGCACTCGGAAACTGCGCTGGTATTTTCCGTTCTGGATGTTTCCTCTATCCGATGGATGAAAGTCTCTGTCGTGCTGCCGTTGATTTTGGCGGCCGCCCGTTTCTCGTCTGTAAAGCAGCTCTTACCGGAATTCCACTTGTATCAATCGGTCAGGATGGAAAAGAAGCAAGTTTTCAGACAGACTGTTTTGAAGATTTCTGGCAGGGATTTACTGCAAACGCAAAATGCAATTTACACCTCGACGCACTCCGCGGCCGCAGCGACCACCACAAAATGGAAGGTCTTTTCAAAGCCGCAGCCCGCGCAATCCGTCAGGCCGTAGAAATTGACCCGAGAAGAAACGGTGAAGTTCCCAGCACAAAAGGTGTGATTGTTTAAGAAAAAATTTTTTCAAAAAAATGGCTGTCCACGAAGTAATTCAAAACTTCAACCGGACAGCCTTTTTTTATGCATTAAGCAATTTTTGAATTTTATCTAAAGGAACATTAAAAGTATCAGAAGCAACTTCAGCAGAAATATTTAATTTTTGCATAGCATTAATTGCAGATTCAAGCCTCCCTTTTTCAAGTCCTTGCTCAATACCTTGCTCAATACCTTGCTCAATACCCTGTTCTATACCCTGTTCTATACCCTGTTCTATGCCTTGTTTTAATCCTTCTTGCAATCCTATCTGTTTTCCTTTTTCAAGACCTTCTTTAAGTTTGTCAGAAAATTCCGTACTTAAAAACATAAATTGCCTCCGATAATCAATATCCTGCTTGGCCATAGATGTATACCTGCTTAATGTCTCAGTAAACTCATCTGTAGGAATATCAGTTTTAATAAAATTGAAAAAATTTCGAACATTTTTGTCAGGATGTTTTTCAAGCTGGCATATATTATAAAATACTTTAGTTGTTTCGTCATCTCCAATTTCAGGTAATTCAAGACACTGTGTTTTAAAAGTATAGACAGGTAATTTCTCATTAAATGGATCTTCAAGACAAAGAAAAATAATTATATTCTCTTTTAATTCAGAATAATCTTTTCCCTGTTTTAAACTATCAACATCAATACAACTTGAATAAAATCTTGCTCTTTTTAACAGATTTGATTTATTAGTCGTCTGCATCTCAATATCATAACAATGCTTATCATCGACTGTATAAACATCAAACCGAATCCCATGAGAATCATAAGAATCTTTAAAATATACTTCTGAATTAGTATATTCCAGTTTTTTAATTTTAATATTTAACAAAAGTTCAAGAGTATGTCTGCAGATTTCTTCATTCTGCATAACTTTTGTAAAAATAAAATTATTTGAAAAGGGAAGATTATTCCATTTCTCAATCAATTCATCAGGCGCTAAAATTAATTCTGACATATTTCTCCTTGAAGTTTTTAATCAACTTCTCAGAGATATAAATACAAATTTTTTTAAAAAAACTAACCAATATTTAAAAAAATTATATATTTTATCCAATCAACTTTTCAACGATAACGAGATTTCTTTCTCTCGCATCGTTTTCTGTATCTGTCAAAAATGGAACTTCGAGCGGCTCGATTTTATAAGAGTTTTCATTGTAATTTATAGCAGACATTTCTTCTGTAATTTTTTCTTTCTTTGCTTTATAAGCCGCAAGCTTTCCGCCAGAAGGAAGCATATTCAAAAGAGTTTTTATCATCTTTTTATCAAGCGGTCTGAAAGCACGGAATACTGCGATGTCTATCGATTCTTTTTCAACTCGTTCTGCTTCTACATTTTTTACTGAAACATTTTTAAATCCGAGAATCGCAGCACAGTTTTCAAGAAAAGCACAGCGCTTACTCATTCGTTCCACCAGAACAAAATTAAACTGCGGTAAACTCGCAGCAAGTGGAATTCCAGGAAGCCCGCCTCCGCTTCCAATATCGCCAATCACAACGCTGCCTTTTTTCGAAACGCAGTCATCTGCCAGCGCCTCTATTTTTTTGCACGCACAGAGACTGTCGAGAATATGGCGGACAACAATTTCATCGTGATCATCAGTGTTTACAAGATTGTAAGCAGAATTAAAAAGACGAAGTTCATTGATATATTTTTCCATCAACGGACAGATACGGTCCGCATCGCTTTGAGAAAAATTTAATTTTAATAATCCGTCTTTAAGTAAATCTGACATTCTATTTTCCGATATCAAGAAGAAGATCGCTTGTATATCCGTCTGTTGTTTCGCGAATAGTAATTAAGTTTCCGGTTTTTATAGCGGTAACATTTTTTCTTTCACAGAATTTATAAAGCAGGCTGTTCTTGTTTTCTTTGTCCTGAGAAACTGAAAGTTCAACCTGATAAACATTTCTTCCATTATGAGTTCCGGCTGCCTTGAAATAAATGTAAAATGTTTCTGACAGAGTAACTTTATTGTAAAGCGCCTTGCAATCGCCAGTCAATAAAAATGATCCGTCGTTTGTCATATCGCTGAAGTAAACTGCGTTACATGATTTTAACAGATCATAACTGTTTACAACAAACCGTAAAATTGCCGGCGGTTCATTTGAAGGTTTTAATTTTGAAAAATCAGGTTTTTTAATTTCACTTTGAGCAGCTTTTATTTCATTGAGTTCTTTTAAAATCTGTTCAAGCACTGCATTCTGATTTTGATTTGTTAAAGTTGAATTTGTAAGCGATGCATTTCCACTGCCTGTCAAAAGTGATGCCATTCCTGGCAAAAGTCCCTGACCGGAAAGTGCTGTCAAATCAGTTGCACTTATTGAATCAATCTGTCTTAAGACATTTTCTTTTGTTAACTGTTCCGGTGCTGGCTTTGAAGTTTCTGTCTTTGTTTCTGTTTTCTGTTCTGTCTTTGTATATTTCTGTCCAGGAGTATATTGAGCTGAATTATTTTTTTCCTGATTGTTCTTTTTCGGCATTGCCGGAAAATCAGGCATTTGCATTTTTCCAAACTCTACAGAAGGGACAACTGGTTTTACTGGTTTTACCGGCGCAACAGGAATTACATTTCGTGATTCCTGTTTATCATCAGAAGAACTGGCTGTACAGATTCCACCTGAGAGAAAAATTACAAAACTGACAGCAAAAAATTTTCTCTTACAAAGCTTCAAGAGATTCCTCCACAAAGTCGAGGCGCTGCTGAAGCTGTGCAATTGTTTTTTCAAGTCTGTTTTTTTCTTTCTCTAGTTTTGTTTTCTGATCAACAGGTTTCTGTGCTTTCTGTTTCATAATCGAACGGACTGTAACAGGACTTTCTCCGGCTAAAATCTGTTCCTGTGCTTCGACACGCTGTTCCGGTTTTTTGATTGCGGCAATCATTTTCATATTGTCAAAACCGATTGCAGGATTTACATCAACTGCTTTTCCGACACGAGTAATATCGCGCGCACTGTTTCTCGGAAGGCACAGAACACGGTCAACATAATCTTCATAACGGATATTTGCTTTCTGACAGAGCGCATGAGCTTTTGCAAGAAGCTTTCCAAACTCCTGCATTATTTTTCCGTTTGCTTCAATGTATTCTTTCTGAATTTTTTCTGTCAGTTCTTTCAACTCCGGAACTGCATCAATATCGAGAGAATAATATTTTTTTTCTTCTGCAATTTTCAAAAGCGAATGAAACTTTGCCCAGAATGCTTCATTATGAACTTTTGCATTGTATGTATATCCTGAGCCGTTAACTGCAATCTGTTCTTCACAGATTAAATGATGAGTATATTCGTGAACTGCTGTATAAACTAATTCTGATTCTGTTTTAAAATTGTGATTGTGTAAAATAATTTCATGTGTGTCCGGTTTGTACAGACCATTGACTCTTGTACTTTCTTTTCCGCTTTGAGTTACAGTAAATTCTAAATCAGTAACTGCAATATCAAGAAGCATCTCTTTGATTTTTTCGTTGTCCATGCAGACATATTAGCACAAAAATCCAAGACTTGAAAGTATTATACTTGCACTGACAGTTGCTGCAGTTTCTGTTCTCATCACACGGTTTCCCATCGAGCAGAGAGTGAATCCGCGTTCAGAAAGTAAACTGCGTTCTTTATCTGTCCATCCGCGCTCACTTCCGATTGCGGCAGCGACACGAGGTTGTAAAGAAGTTTTTTTAGCAGAAGATTTTTCAGTGGAATTTGATAATACGGAATTTTCTTTTATCTGATCAACAAGATTCTGAAGACTGTCTTTCGGACGAATATTATCGAGAGCATATTTTTGAAAAACATTTTCTCCAAGAGAATCAAGACATTCAGAAAGTGTGGAATGCAAAAACAATTCCGGCACATGAGTCGATGCGGCCTGAACAGTTCCATCTAAAAGCATCTGATAGGCAGCACCGCGTTCAACTAAAGTCGACTGCATATAAGATTTTTCTCCAAGCTCAGTTCCAGTCAGATGAACTTCACAGACACCAAGTGCCGCAATATCACGCAAAAGTCTCTTTAACTGAATCGGCCGCGGAAAACCGATTATCATCACAAGTGGAAAAAGTTTTTTACCATCTGTCTCAGGAGAAAAAGAAAATTCATAAGCATATTCAGTTTTTCCGGTCTTTTCATTTGCCTTTTCAATCATATTTGTGATAACCGCAGTTCCGGCCTGACCGCCGATTATACCTGCAGAAAAAGTATCACCGGTTTTTTTATGAAGAACACGGTTTAAATGAACTGCGCGTTCATCTTTTGAGTCTAAAATCTGATTAATTTCTTCCGGTTTAAAAAGGCAGATGTTCATAAAAGTAATATAACGTTTTTTATAAAATTATGATATAATAAATGTTATGGATGCTACTGGTTTATTTGAAGCTGATGAAAGACCTTATGTTGTCTCAAGATTTACAGCATTTGTAGCCCTCATCTACCACTTTAGCTTTATTTTTGTTTTTTATGGTCTCAAAGTTTATCCAATGTCGATTTTTAACATTGGAAGTTCAATCATTTTCTTTACTTCTACATTCTTCATAAAAAAAGTTAAAAGCATTACTCCATTATTTTTTATGAGTGAATTTGAAGTTATTTTTCATCAGATTTTTGCAGATTACTTTTTAGGTGCAAATACTGGATTTCACTTTTTTCTGCTGATTATTTCATATCTTCCATATTTCATTTATACAAAGCATCTTAAAATAGCAATCGTTTTTTCAATTATTCCACTTTTAATATTTTCGATTATTGAAATATGTGCTCCGTTTATTCAGCCGCTTTATATAATTTCAACAAGAGCTGAATATACAATCAAAATTATAAATATTCTTGTAACAATTTTTGTTACTGTCGGCATAATCTATACTTTTGCAAAACTTGTAATGTCTGCCGAAGACAAACTTGAAAATGAAGTTCAGATACAGGCAGAAAAATTACAATTACAAAACGAAAAAATCATCGGTTATCAGAAGAATACAATTTTAAGTCTTTCAAACCTTGTTGAAAACCGTGATAACGAAACAGGTGAACATGTAAGAAGAACAAGTGCTTATGTTCACATTCTCGCAAAAGCTGCGCAGATTAACGGACTTTATCCGGAAATTCTTTCAAATAATTATATCGACAATCTTTACAAGGCAGCTCCGATGCACGACATCGGAAAAATCGTAATTTCAGACTTGATACTTAAAAAACCTGGCAAACTTACACAGGAAGAATTTGATCAGATGAAACGTCATGCTCCTGAAGGCGGAAGAATCATTAAAGAAATTCTTGAAAACTCTGATGACGATTTATACAAAAAGCTTGCTATTGAAATTGCAACAAGCCATCATGAAAAATGGGATGGAACTGGTTATCCTGATCATCTTGCCGGCGATGAAATTCCGCTTAGTGCAAGATTGATGGCAATTGCAGATGTATTTGATGCTTTGGTTACTTCACGCTGCTACAAAGAAGCTTATTCTATCGATGAAGCTTTTAAAATTATTGAAGAATCAGGCGGTTCACATTTTGATCCTACACTTTCAAAAGTATTTGTAGAAAACAGAAAAGCCATTTTAAATATTCTTGCAAGATATGCAGAATAATTCTATTATTATCTTATGAAGAAAATTACTCCCGCTTATACTGTCATCAATACAGTTTTAAAAGTAAAAAAATCTGAAAAAGTTATTATCGCTGCAAATCCTGAAACAAATTTAATCGCTCAGGATCTTTATACCGAAGCCCTTGCCGCAGGTGCTGAACCTACATTAATTTTTCAACCTGCAAAAAAAGCAATGGATTCCGCAGAACCTGCAGTTATCGCAGCCCTCAAAACAGAACCTCAGGTTTTTCTTTCAATCTCTTACATGAAACTCGGAAAAGAACCTGCTGCAATTGCAAATCCATACGAAATTAACGGTGAAAAATTTGACAGCACATTCGATTATCTTTTGAACGGAAAAAAAGTAATGCGTTCTGTCTGGACTCCCGGCCTTACACAGGATATGTTTGAAAGAACAGTCAACATTGATTATGACCTTCTTGCAGAACGCTGTAAAAAACTTTCAAAAAAATTTGAAAACGCAGTCAGCGCACATGTAACAGCTCCTGCTGGAACTGATTTAATTATTCCGCTCGAAGGAAGAAAACCTTTTGATGATAACGGAGACTTTTCAAAACCTGGAAGCGGCGGAAACATTCCGGCCGGTGAAGTTTTTTTAAGTCCTGTAGTTGGTGACCCAAAAATTGATGGAACTGGTTGCAACGGAAAAATTGTTTACGATGGTTCGATGACTTTTGGCGATGGAGATTCAATCATTAAAACTCCGATTGATGTCACAGTTAAAAACGGATTTGTCACAGAAATCAAAGGTGCCGAAGAAGCAAAACGCCTCCTGAACACAATCACAGAAGCAGAAACAAAAGCTGCAAAAATGGAAAAAGAAGGAAAACTCCCGAAAGGACAGGGCGCGGTTTACGCAAGAAATGCACGTAACATCGGCGAACTCGGAATAGGACTTAATCCTTCTGCAACAATCGCGGGCAACATGCTCGAAGATGAAAAAGCTTTCAGAACATGTCACTTTGCAATCGGACAGAACTATGACGGAGACGCACCAAGTTTAATCCATCTGGACGGCGTCGTAAGAAATCCGACAATTGTAATTACATACAAAGACGGCAAAACTTTTACCGCCCTCGAAAACGGTGAACTTAAAATCTAAAATAAAACCGCAGCCTCTAACGACTGCGGTTTTATTTTAGAACTTCAACTCAGCTTCACCTTTAAGCTGTTCACGGGTTATCGATTCTGAATGCTTTAGCATCGCAGCCGGAATTCCATAAGCTTTTTCAAGACATTCATCTGTTAAAACTTCATCTGGAGTTCCTAAATCGATGTCACGGTTTGGATAAAAAAGTAAAACTGTTTCTGCATATTTTCTTGTCAGATCAAGTTCATGCATTGATATATAAACTGTAGTTTCAGTTTTCCTGCAATAGTCCCGTACATATTTTACAAAAACATCTTTCTGTTTTTCTTCACATGCAAAAAAAGGTTCGTCCATAAAAACAGATTTTGAACCATACAGTAAAGCAAACGCTGCAAGAACTCTCTGCATTTCTCCTTTACTGAGCGCATTTAATTTTTTATCTTTAAGTGGAATTAATTCGAACACAGTTTTTATTTCTTCAAGCAGATCTTTTGATTCATCATCAATTCCTTTTGCGTTTGCATTAAGACTGCCATTTGTGTAAACAAAATTTAAAAGTTCAAAAACATTTTCGTCAGTTTCAAATTCCATATTCTGATAAACAAAAGATGCTAAAAGATTTTTTTCTTCATCAGTAATTTCTGAAGTTTCTTTTCCAAAGAGCCAGATTTTTCCATCAAGCGGCATAAGACGGCCACCGGCAAGCAGCATAAAAGTTGATTTACCGGAACCGTTCGGACCAACGAGACTTACAAATCCAGACGGAAGTTCTGCAGTAAAATGATCAAAAATAACAGGCGGTTCAATCTGATTTCCGTTTTCATCAACATCACCTTCTACAGCAGGATAAGAAAATTTCACATTATTGAAAGTTAAAAAATTCATATTACATCCTTAAAAATGTTCAGCACACAAACTGAAAATTATTTTTTGCTCGAAATAAATAATCCGGCAATCGTCAAAGCTGCTCCTGATAATCCCATCCATGAAAGATTTTCATGTAAAACAACCGAAGCAACAATAATCGTAACGACAGGAATCAGATAAATTGCTTTTGATACTTTTACAGTTCCGACAATTGCACATGCCTTATTCCATGTACAGAACGAAAGACCGCTTGCAAGAAGACCAAGAAAACACAGACACAGAATATTTTTCCAGTTAACAAAACGCGCCACATTAACACTTTTATCCATCGTAAAATAAAAACACTTTGCAAGTCCGGAATCAGCTCCGGATTTTGTAATATTCCATCCAAATAGAATAAGTGGAAGAAGCATAATGATTGCAAAGAAAAATATTCTTCTTGTTGAACAGATTAAATCGTAATTCTTTTTATTGATAAGCGAAACGCAGAGCGAATAAAATCCCCACGAAATTGCGGCACACAATGCGATTAAATCACCTTTCGGATTTATGCTGATATTTGTATTTCCATTAAGGCTTACAAGTGCAACACCTGCAATCGAAATTACAAATCCGATAATAAACCATGCATTGATATTTTTTTCTTTTAAAAAAATCTGTGAAATGATTGCAGTAAACAGAGGACAGATTGAAACGATTACACTTACATTCGATGCAGTCGTAAAATTAACTGCAATGTTTTCTGAAAACTGATAAACAACAATTCCAGTTAAACCAGCAAGCAGATACAAAAGAATATCTTTCTTTTCTACTTTTTCAAATTTAGGTCTGATAATCCAGAGTCCTGCATAAGCAACAAGATAACGGAAAAACAAAGTTTCAAGCGGAGAAAAGCTCAGCATCAAAGTTTTCGTACAGATAAAAGAAATGCCCCATACAAAAATCGTGATGGCAGCAAGTAAAATTCCAAACAGCATATTCAGAGTATACTCAAAAACTTAGTTAAGTGGAATATTTATCAAAGATATTTTTATCTGCTTTCAATGATTTTTATGTTTCAATATTGTTGAATCTGTTAGATTTATGTTATAATTTTATTTATCATAAATAGTTTTGGGGGGAATTTATGAGAATAGCTGTCACATACGAAAACGAACAGGTTTTTCAGCACTTTGGTCATACAGAACAGTTCAAAATCTACGAAACACTTGAAAACAATCTTATAGATTCAAAAATTGTCAGCACAAACGGACAAGGACACGAATCTCTCGCCGGTTTTCTTAAAAATCACAATGTAGAAATTTTAATCTGCGGTGGAATCGGCGGCGGAGCCATCAACGCATTATCAGAAGCCGGCATCAAATATTACGGCGGAGTTACCGGAAATGCAGACCAGGCAGTAAAAGCATTTCTCGAAGGCCACCTTGAATATAACCCGGATGTCAGATGCAGCCATCACGATCACGAAGAAGGTCATGACTGCTCTTCTGGAGAACACAGCTGCGGCTCAGACGGACATAGCTGCGGTGATAAAAGTACAGATTTAAAAAATCAGAAATTTACGCTTGTTAAATAAACTGATATTTTTTAACTATCAGACTATTTTCCACGCGTGATTCATCGGGCCGCTTCCTTTTCCGAGATCAAGCATTGCAGAAAGTGCGCCCGAAATATATTCCTTTGCCAGTTCTACACTTTTTTCCAGAGAAAAACCTTTTGCAAGATTTGATGCAATTGCGCTCGAAAGAGTGCAGCCTGTTCCGTGGGTGTTCGGATTATCAATACGGTTACCTTTAAACCATTTGTATTTACCGTCTTCGTAAAGAAGATCATTTGCATCGTTTAAACTGTGACCGCCTTTACAAAGTACTGCTACGGAATATCTTCTGCTGATTAATTCTGCGGCATTTATCATATCGTCTGCAGTTTTTATTTTTGTATCAGATAGAATTTCTGCTTCGGGAATATTCGGCGTAACGACAGTCGCAATATTAAGAAGTTCATTTTTCAAAACTTCAATCGCATCATCTGCAATCAGTTTTGCTCCGCTCGTCGCAACCATTACAGGATCAACAACAATATTTTTAACTTTGTAAAATTTCAAACGATCTGCAATAACTCTGATAAGACCCGCGTCACTGACCATTCCGATTTTTACACTGTCAGGAAAAATATCTGAAATATTTGCATCAATCTGTTCTTTTAAAAACTCAGGAGTCACATTCATAATTGAAAAAACTCCTGTCGTGTTCTGCGCTGTCAAAGCAGTTATCGCACTCATTGCATAAACACCGTTGCAGGTCATTGTCTTTATGTCAGCCTGAATTCCAGCTCCACCGCTTGAATCACTTCCGGCAATCGTCATCGAAACTTTCATTTTACGATGTAAAAATATCTGACTTTTAAATTCATTTTCATATAAATCTTTTTGAAATAAACTGACACATTTTTCTTTCATCTTACGAGCAGCACACTCAACATCATCAGCGCCAAATATCGCACTGATAACAGACACACCGCAGATTCCACTTTCACCTAATTCACCGACATTCGACTGATTTATTCCACCAATTGCAACAACAGGAATTTTTACCGCATCACAAATTGCTTTCAATGTTTCATAAGAAACAGAATCTGCATCATCTTTCGTATTCGTTGCAAAAACTGCGCCAACCCCCAGATAATCAGCTCCCTGCTTTTCTGCAAGAAGAGCCTGTTCCACAGTCTGCGCTGAAACGCCCAGAATCGCATCATCGCCGATAATTTGACGCACATTAACAGCGTTCATATCACTCTGTCCGACATGAACACCATCCGCTCCACAAGCCTTCGCAATTTTTACATTATCATTTATCACAAACGGAACATTATATTTTTTACAAACCTCTTTTACTTCAAGCGCAAGCTGTAAAAATTCTTCTTCACTGCAATTTTTTTCCCTGAGCTGAACAAAAGTAGTTCCGCCTTTGATTTCTTTTTCAACAACCGAAGAAAGCGATTCATTTTTTAACCAGTGTCTGTCTGTAACAGCATAAAGACAAAGCGCTTTTGAAAGTTCTGATTTATTTAATTTCATATTTTGCCTCACTTTCAAGAATGTCATCTGTCATACAGAAAAGATTATCAATTATTTTTCCTTCTTTCTCTCCAGCAATTCCCATCGCCGAGATGCACGCTGCAACAGCTTCCAGCTTTTTTTCACGACAGCACGAAACAAACGCACCAAGCATCCCGGAAATCATACAGCCTGTACCGCAGATTTTTTCCATCTGCTCATTTCCATTTGAAATTACAAAGCAGCGGTCTCCGTCAGAAACAAGATCATATTTTCCTGTTGCTGCAATGATGCAGTTTAATTTCTGCGCAAGCTGTTTTACGAGAGAAATATTCTGTAAAAGATTTTTTTCTGTGATTGCATCAGAAAAGTTAACATCAACACCAAAAGTATGACCCGCATCACACGAAAAACTTTTTTCACTTGCAATATCCGAGTCACACGAAATACCCGCAGACTTTTGAACAGATTTCCTTTTACAGAAAACTTCTGCAATTGATTTTATCTCCGACATATTTCCTTTGATGACATCAAATTTTACTTTTGAAATTAATTTTTTACACGCATCAGTTCTAAACTTTGTCGCACCGCATCCGACAGGATCAAGAACTGCAGTTTTTCCAAACTTATTTGCAGTACGGCCAGTTTTAAGCATTGTCCGCAGCGTACGACGGTTTACAGTTCCGATATTAATATTAACTGCCGATGCCGATTCTGCAAGTTCCACTGCATCACGAAGATCATCAGACATCACGGGACTTGCACCGATTGCGAGAATACAATTTGCGACATCGTTAACAGTTACATAATTTGTAAGATTTAAAATTAAAGGTTTCTGACGTTTTATGTCAGAGAGAATTGAATTAATCATTTTCACTTCCTACGTTGGCATTATCCAAATCAGGTTATAAGGGTAAAGGAAACTCCTACTCTCAGCCGGCCTTGTACCAGCTCCCCATGTTTTTATGATGTGATATTAATTATTTTTTAATGGAATTTCAAGAGAAAATTTTAAACCAAAATCTCAAAATTCTTAATTTTCTACAAAATATAAATTTTCTCTTTACTAATTCCACTTTTACATATTAAAATTACCCATATATGACTATACAAGAGTTGAACACAAAAACTATGCAATGCAGCGGCTCCTATAACATAAAAAATTTCTGGGTGTTTAAGGACGATTTATTTGCTTTATCAAACAAAGAACTTCTCAACTATCCTTACTGTCTTGTTGCAAAATATTGCTGCCATCTGATGGCCGGAAATATTGATAGCGCAGAAGAAATTCTTAAACTCTTTCCAGAAAATTCTCTGCTGCAGCTTGGATGTGAAATCGTAAATCCAAACATCACCTGGAAAAGATTCATTCACATAATGCAGTATCTCGTTAAAAATGACATGTTTATTCCTTATGTCCAGCTTTCTGTAGGAAGACCTTCATTAATGAACGGATTTAATGATTTTACAAGAATCTGGCCTTTATTTCCTAAATATAAAAATGTATTTTTAAATTCAATTGGTCATATTTATGGAACTGATAATGCAGAACATCTTTATGACTTAATGATTGCAGAATCTTATTACCAGAAAAATAATCTTATTGAAGCAGAAAAACTCGTTACAAAAAGTTTAAAAGACTTTGATAATAACAAAGACAGCCGTTTTCTTTTTATCGCATATCACCTTGAATATAAAATCCTTCTCTTCAGCGGAGAGATTTTCAATTCAAAAGGTTATATCAAACAGATGAAGGCATTTCTCAAAAAATATAATACTGCAGAATACGAAATCAACCTTCAAGCCGTAGAAATGTGGGCAAGCCTTCATGACAATGATTATGACAAAGTTTATGACTGGTATCACAACTGTTCTCCAGATGAAAATGGAAATTTCAATATGATTGATACCTACCGCTATCTTATTAAACTCCGCTGTTATTTATTGAATGGTGAACATGTAGCACTGCTTTCACTCGTAGAAAAATTACGACCTCTTTTATCACGGGGACGCCGATACATGGACCTTTGTGAAATAGATTTGCTTTTAGCAATGAGCCTTTATGAACAGAAAAAATTTAACGAAGCATTTGATACATTTGAACGTTCATTAAATATTGCAAAAAGACATAAATACTACAGACTTATTGGTGACGAAGGAGACCGTGCAGCGCATCTTATAATCGATTATATGAAAAAACGCGGTGAATCAAAATTCTTAAAAGATGTTTATGAAATTGCAAGAAAAGTTGCAGTTCTCTCTCCGCTTTACTTACGAAACGAAATAAGAAAAAAATGCAATTTTACAGATGAAGAAACAGATATTCTTCGCCTTGTTGAACAGGGCAAAAACCGCAATGAAATTGCAGAACTCTTTTTTATCTCGGAAAATACTGTTAAATATCATTTAAAAAAAATCTATTCCAAGCTTGGCGTAGATTCTGCAAATAAAGCAGTGTGGAAAGCAAAATTATACGGAATTATTAAATAAAGAAATTTTTATAATTAAAAAGGATGCTTTCAGTAAAATACATTTGAAAGCATCCTTTTTTTTATCTTGTCATCTTGCGGTAAACAGTCCGTTTTGGAACTCCGGCTTCTTCACCAAACTGTTCTTTCTTCCATTCTGCATACTCAGACCAGTTTCCTTCAAAGAACCTTACTTCTGAATTATTTTCAAATGCAAGAATATGTGTACAGATTCTGTCGAGGAACCAGCGGTCATGACTTACAACCATTGCGCATCCTGCAAAATCTTCAAGTGCTTCTTCAAGTGCACGCACTGTCTGAACATCGAGATCATTTGTCGGTTCGTCAAAAAGAAGAACGTTTCCGCTTTCCTTTAACATCATTCCAAGATTAAGACGGTTTTTTTCACCGCCGGAAAGAACGCTTACTTTTTTATTCTGATCAGGTCCTGCAAAGTTGAACCATCCGCAATATGCATGAGCATTAACTTCGCGGACACCGCCTTCAAGAGCATGACCTTTTTCATCAACGGCACCAAGTTTAACAAGATCGCCGCCCCCGCCCAAAGTCTCATAAACTGTCTTATTCGGATCAAGACCTGTTCGCATCTGATCAACATAAACAAGCTTAACAGTCTGTCCGATTTTAATTGAACCGCTGTCAGGTTTTTCACCGCCTTCCTGACCTGCAGCATCAACTATCATCTTAAACAATGTAGTTTTACCTGCACCGTTAGGTCCGACAATTCCGACAATTGCGCCGGCTGGAATATGCACATTAAGATTTTCAAACAAAAGTTTGTCACCGAATGATTTAGAAAGTCCTTCAAAATCGATAACCTGATTTCCAAGTCTAGGTCCTGCAGGAATCGAAATCTGAGTATCTTTAAGCTGAGTCTTTGCACCCTGAGCCATCAATTCGTTGTACTTTGTAATGTGTTCCTTGTGCTTTGCCTGACGACCCTTTGCACCCATATGAATCCATTCCAATTCCTTCTGAATTTCTTTCTGGCGTTCTGATTCATGCTTGTTTTCAAGAGCCATTCTCTGGTTTTTCTGTTCAAGCCATGATGAATAATTTCCTTTGAATGGATAACCTTCACCACGGTCAAGTTCCAGAATCCAGCCTGCAACATCGTCCAAAAAGTAACGGTCATGAGTAATTGCAATTACAGTTCCAAGATAATCGTGAAGATGTTTTTCAAGCCATGCAACTGTTTCTGCATCAAGATGGTTTGTCGGTTCATCAAGGAGAAGAATATCTGGTTTCTGAAGCAGAAGACGGCACAAAGCAACACGACGTCTTTCACCTCCAGAAAGAACATCAACAACCTGCTCAGCAGGAGGACAACGGAGAGCGTCCATTGCAAGTTCAAGATTTGCATCAAGATTCCATGCATCTGCAAGATCAAGCTTTTCCTGAAGTTCAGCCTGACGTGCACAAAGCTTATCAAAATCAGCATCCGGATCTCCGAACGCTTCGTTAACTTTATCAAATTCAGCAAGAAGGTCTGTAATCGGTTTTACACCTTCTTTAACAACATCCATTACAGTTTTTCCAGGTTCAAGATACGGCTCCTGTTCAAGATAGCCGATTGTATAACCCGGAGCGAGTGTTGTTTCGCCCGTAAAATCTTTATCAATACCTGCAAGAATTTTAAAGAGACTCGATTTTCCAGAGCCGTTAGGACCGATGACACCGATCTTTGCGCCATAGTAATAAGAAATGCCGATGTTTTTAAGAACAACTTTTGTTCCATACGCACGGCTTACATCATTCATTGTGTAAATAATTTTTTTATCATCAAATGTCTTTGCCATGGGTTTAGTTTATATGAAAAATAAGATATAGTATAGAATCAAATACTGAAATTTCTTTTTTAAAATTTAGTGGAATGAAACGCTTAACGAAATTTTTTTTAGTACTAATTTCTCTTATCTCACTTACATCTTCTGCAAAACAAAATTTCAATCAGACATTTCAAATACTTCTTTCTGAATCGAAAATAATTTTATACTTACAAATTTTTCAAACATCTTTATACTGACTTTGTTATTTTCATTCTGCAGCATAATTATTTTCTGTAAAATTTTATTACATTTCAAATACAAACATCTCTTAATTTTCCAACAAACAATTAAATATCTCATTTTAACAAGGAGTTTTTCATGATAAAAATTCTTATTGGACTTGGAATTTTCACTGTGGCTTGCTTCATATTTGCATGGCTTTTCAGTTAAAAAATGTTTTTTTACTAAATATAATTTAAACAAAAAAATACCCCAAAATCAGTCTCCTGTTTCTGGGGTATTTTATTTTAATCTTTAAGTTAAGAAAAATTATTTCTTCAAAGTTCCAACAATTGCAACAACCCATCCTGCGAGTAAGCAGTAGAAGCCAACTGTTGCATGTTTGAGAATTCCTTTTCCGATTGCTTTATAAATTCCACCGTTTGTTAAGAAACCAACAACGAGAATTACGCCACCGACAATGCTCAAAAGTAAGAAAACAAATTTCAAACCAGAAAGCTGTGGCAAAAAGCATGCTGCGAGACCTGCAATTCCACCAACGATAATAAAAAGAGCTCCGATTGTTACAAATCCTGAATTCTTAAAATTGATAAATTTAAATCCGTTTGAAGAACCCAAAAATCCAGAGAACATCGGCAAACAGAATCCGATTACTACAAGTGCCATACCAATGAGATAAAGCAAATTTAAACTTGTTTTTTTAGCCATAAAATTCCTCCTTAGCTATTAATATTATAATTATATCACAGCCAGAGAGAAATTTCAAAACTAATTTATTTCTTCATGCTCGCAAACGGATCGACCGTTCTGTACATTTCACGCAATTTTGGTTTTTCAATTTTTCCAGTAGGATTACGTGGAACTTTTGCAAAAATGATTTTCTTTGGTCTTTTATATTTTGGAAGTGTCATACAGAAATTATTTACTTCTTCTTCTGTACAAGTCATTCCTTCTTTTACTTCGATGATTGCAGCGGCAATTTCACCAAGTCGTTCATCTGCAAGACCGATAACTGCAACATCTTTAACTTTATCAAACTTGTGAATAAAGTCTTCAATCTGAACAGGATAAAGATTTTCTCCACCTGTAATGATGACGTCTTTTTTACGGTCAACAAGATAATAGAATCCCTCTTCGTCCTGCTGAGCCATGTCTCCTGTGTAGAGCCAGCCTTCGCTGTCGAGAACTTCTTCAGTTGCCTTTGGATTTTTGTAATATTCAGTCATTACGCCAGGACCTTTGACTGCAAGTTCACCGACTTCGCCAAACTTAACTTCTTTACGGTTTTCATCAACAATCTTAAGTGACCAGCCGTAGCCTGCAATTCCAATCGCACCAATCTTGTTAGTATTTTCAACTCCAAGGTGAACACATCCAGGTCCGATACTTTCTGAAAGTCCATAGTTTGTATCGTAGTCGTGATTTGGAAAATATTTTTTCCAGTCTTCGATTAATTTTTTTGGAACTGGCTGAGCACCGATATGCATCAGTCTCCACTGATCAAGTTTGTAATCAGAAATTTTTACATCGCCGCGGTCAAGCGCATCAAGAATATCCTGAGCCCAAGGAACCAGAAGCCATACGATTGTACAATGCTCATCACTTGCTGCTTTCAAAATGATTTCTGGTTTTGTTCCGCGAAGGAGAACGGCTTTACTTCCAGAAATCAATGAACCAAACCAGTGCATTTTTGCTCCAGTGTGGTAAAGTGGTGGAATACAGAGGAATGTATCCATGCGTGACTGACCGTGGTGTTTCTGTTCTACGGCTGCAGAATGCATAAGGGAGCGGTGTTTATGAAGAATAGCTTTCGGAAAGCCGGTTGTTCCACTTGAAAAATAAATTGCACCAAAGTCATCGTCTGTAATCGGGATGTCGAGGTTGCGGCTCGAGCAGTTCATAACAAGCTGGCTGTAGTCTTCGGCAAAAGTCGGACAAGTTCCATTTCCAACGAAAAGCAGAAGTCTGTGTGAAATAAGTTTGTCTGCAATCTCTTCGATACGGCCGATAAATTCCGGACCGAAAACTAAAACAGAAATATCTGCAAGATTTACACAGTAATCAATTTCATCTGCCGCATATCTGAAGTTAAGTGGAACTGCAAGAGCGCCAGTCTTTAAAATTCCAAAATAAATCGGAAGCCATTCAAGGCAGTTCATCAGAAGGATTCCGACTTTGTCGCCTTTTTTTACACCGCGCTCAAGCAAAAGATGAGCAAAGCGATTTGCTTTTTCGTTGAATACATGCCAGCTGATTTCGCGGCGGTAAGGCATAAACGGTTCCGGCTGAGTCAAATCGTATTCTTTCCAGGTAATACGGCGGGTGTCTTTAACTTCCGGGTTAAGTTCAACTAAAGCAATGTCATCACCAAATTCTTTTGCATTGCGTTCAAGATATTGAAAAATAGGCATAAAAAATCCTCTGATTTATTGTAATTAAAGTTATTAAATTATATTACAAATCAGAGGAAGTGTCATTACAGATTTTTTACAATTTCTTCTACAAAGTCCGCACTGATTTTTGCAGCTTCATCTTCTGTAAATTTATAGACTGTTTCAATATTGTCATCTGCCATATCAGACATGCAGCGTACAATGATAAATGGAACTTTGTTGACTGCCGCTGTGTGAGCAACTGCACATCCTTCCATTTCTACGCAGGCCGGATTAAAAGTTTTCTTGATAAAATCTTTTCTTTCGCCGCCGCTTATAAACTGATCGCCCGATGCAATAAGACCTTTTACAATTTTATGTCCCTTTGCGCAGTCAGAAGTCTCAAAAGCTTTCATTGCAGATTCCACCATTTTTGAATCAGCTTCAAAAGTCTCGCTCATTCCCGGAACCTGACCAATTTTATATCCAAACTGAGTTGTATCAAAATCGTGATAAACTGTCTTTTCAGAAACAACAAAATCAAAAATTCCAAGTCCCGATGCCATAGCTCCTGCAATGCCAGAGTTAATGAGATGTGTAATTCCAAAATTAGAAATCAAATTCTGTGCACCAAGAGCTGCATTAACTTTTCCAACCCCGCACTGAACGATTACAACATCCTTACCGTTCAATTTTCCGCAGTAAAACTTAGTTCCACTTACTTCTTTAACCTCAGCGCCTTCAAGTTTTTCAAAAAGTGACTTAACCTCACGTTCCATTGCGCCTAAAATACCGATTTTCATATATTTAACCTCGTTTTTCGTCTGTTTTTTGTATTATATTGCAGATTTTTATGTTGTAGAAGAGAATTTTATATGGAATTTTTCAAAAAGCCATCAATTTTGCAAGCTTTTCACAAGTTTTTACACCACAAAACCGTAACAAATGCGAAAAACCGCAAAGAAACGCAATAAATATTAAAAAAAATCAAAAAAAGTTGCATTTTTTCATTAAAAGTACTTGAACATAAATGAAATATAGTATAATCTACAATCAAGCAGCAAGCAATTTGTTTTTCAAAAGGGCCGATTTCCTTCCTCCTATTTCGGCCCTTTTTTTTGTTTAAAACCCCGCTTTTTTCAAAACGCCTGGTAATACGGTTACATTTACACATGAAATTCATAAGTTCCGTCATACTTAAAAGAAAAATAGAACAATCTTTTTCATTTAAATAACTTCTGTTAAATTTATTATAACCAGACATGCAAATCTATATTTAATTCCACTTCTATTTTAACTACACCTCTTTCCTTTAAAATGTTATATTTAATTCATACTCAGGAGAAATCACAGATGAAAAACAATATCCCGGACTGGAATCTTGATTCCATTTATCACGACATCAAATGTAAAGAATACAAATCAGCACTTAAAAAACTTGAAGGTGGAATTTCAAAACTCGCATCTCTCAATGCAAAATCAGAATCAGAAAAAGGAACATTCGATTTCTGCCAGTGGCTTTTTGATTACATCACTCTGGATGATACACTTACGCCGCTTGCAAACACACTTGCAGCATTTTCATATTCAATTTATTCAACTGATACAACAAATAAAGCTTACCTCGACAACTTAAACACAGTTGAAAATTTAATCGACCTTTACGATGTTGAAGAAACAAAATTTTCACACACGCTTTCACAAAACGAAAAATCTCTCGATGACTTTTACAAACAACATCCGGAATACAAAAAATATCAGTTTGCATTAAATGAAATCATCGAAGAAGACAAACATTCCCTCTCAAGCGCAGAAGAAAAAATCATTTCAAAACTTCAGCAGACAGGCGGAAAAGCATGGGACAGACTTCACGAACAACTGATTTCAAATCTCCGCGATGAAGAAACAAAAAAACTTTTTAATGAACTTCGAAACGACGCATACTCTGCAGATCCTTTGATTCGTCAGACTGCTTACAAAAAAGAAATTGCACTTTTAAAACAGAATGAAATTGCATTCGGTGCATGTTTAAATAACTTAAAAGGCGAAACAAATTCTTTGCTCGGACTTCGCGAGTGGAACAACGCAATTGACCGCGCTCTCTTCTCATCAAGAATGAAAAAAGAAACTCTCGATGCCTTGATCAGCGCAATCGAAGAAAGTCTTCCTGACTGGAGAAAATATCTCAGAGCAAAAGCCGAATACCTTAAAAAACACAACGCTACAAATTCCACTTCATGCGGAAAAAACAAAGGAATCGCCTTCTATGACCTCTTCGCACCAATCAGCGACAATTCAGAAACTAATATCTCTTCAAAATCAGACGATTCAAATTCCACTTCGCTCCTTTCAAAAACATGGACTTTTGACGAAGCACGCGATTACATCATCAAAGAATACAATTCATTCTCGCCAAAAATGGGAGACTTTGCTAAAAACGCTTTCGATAAAAACTGGATTGATGCGCGCGTTCATCCGGGAAAAGTCGGCGGTGCATACTGCCAGGATTTTTATGTTCAGAAAGAATCGCGCGTTCTTTCAAACTTTACGGGAGCTTTCTCAGACATCATAACTCTCGCACACGAACTCGGACACGCATTCCACTTTAACTGCATCAAAAACAAAGATTTCAGAAACGGTGTCTATCCAATGACACTTGCAGAAACAGCAAGTACATTTGCAGAGACAATTGTAAAACAGGACATCATTAAAACATGTTCTGACGAAGATAAAATTAAAATCATCGAACTTGATTTGCAGGATGCTTGTCAGGTTTTAGTCGACATTCTCTGCCGCTTTTATTTTGAACGCTCTGTATTTGAAGAACGCAAAAACGGTGAACTTACTGCAGAAGATTTCTGCCGACTCATGAAAGATGCTCAGGAAAAATCATACGGCAACGGATTGAATAATGAACGCCATGAATATATGTGGGCTGTTAAATCACACTATTACAGTGTTGATCTTGATTTCTACAACTTTCCGTATGCATTCGGACAGCTTTTCAGTGCAGGCCTTTATGAACGTTTCTTAAAAGAAGGAAGTTCTTTTGTTGATGTTTACTGTTCACTTTTAGCGGATACAGGTTCAATGACTTGTGAAGACCTTTGCAAAAAAGCAGGCTTTGACATTACAAAAAAAGAATTCTGGAAATCCGGAATCGAAATGTACAAAAAAGAAATCAAAGAATTCTGTAAGCTGGCAGAATAAAAAAATCCCCTTTTACTGGATAAAAGTAAAAGGGGACATATCAAACAACCCGGAAACTCTTAACTATTTTGCAGCATCAATTGCTGCCTGAATGATTTCTGGAAAAAACCATTTTAAATTCCGGCGGTCATAAAAGCCATATCTTTCGCTTTTTTGAGTATTATCCGGAGACATATTATCCCAGACAATGCATGCCATTCCGTAATCTTTTGCAGTACTTACAAAATATGAAAACCATTCTTCACGATCTTTATCATTATCTTTATTTGTAGCACCCATTTCTCCAATTACAACTGGAATTCCATTATCCTGAAATTTAATTTTAACTCCGTTCAAAATTGCAGTTAAATCATTTTTTACACTTTCATCAAACTTATCCCGACCTTCGCCCATCGCAAAATCATACGGAGTATACATGTGAACAGAAAGTATAAGTTTATTTTCAGAACTGTCCTGTGGAATTTTAAAAGCCTTATACATTGCAAGCTGCGGATTTGCTGCATAAGATGGAAACATTACAATCCGTTCAGAATTATTTCCGCCTGACGCACGGATAACATTAAGTATAAGCTGATTATATTCATTGATGACCTTTACCGCTTCTGTTCCAGAAGGATTACCTTCATTAAACCACCATTCAGTTGGAAGTGCTGCAAGACGCGGTTCATTCATTGTTTCAAAAATAAGATGCTCGTCGTATCCGTCATTAAATGCAAGACATATTTGAAACCAGATGTTACTTAAAAATAATTTTGATTCTTCGCTGCATTTTTTTGCCGGATAATATCCGTTTCCAAAATTACATGTATTTGCAATAAGATTATTATCATGATGACAATTGATAATTACATACATGTCTTCTTCAATTGCCCAGTCAACGATTTCTTTTACACGGCGCATCCATTTAGGATCAATTGTGTACTGTCTGTTGATAATATGATTATGCCATGAAACCGGAATTCGGATTGTTTTAATTCCCTTTTGTTTTAAATCTTTAATCATTGCCTGTGTAGTCTTTGGCATTCCCCAGGCAGTTTCTGTTGAAAGACCACCATTTAAAAGTACAACTGTTGCATCCAGCGTGTTTCCAAGATTCCAGCCGAATCCCATGTCTTTTATAATTTCTTCTGCAGATTTTGAATTGATTTTTTTACTACCGGAATCAATTATCATTTCCGACTGTAAAGGATAAGGCTCCGTCTTAATTTTTGTTAAATCTTTTTCTGTACATCCCGTTTCAAAACTTAAAAGAACAGAAAAAATACAAATAAAATTAAAAATATAAAACTTTCTTTTCAAAACATTTCCTTATAATAATTTTCAAATTGAATTTATTAAATATAAAATTTCTATCTTATAACTCGTCCTGTTCCATCTGAGTGAACAAGATTTAAGACTTCTTTTTCTGATACGCAGTTAAAGTCGCCTTCAATCGAATGTTTCAAACAGCTTGCGGCACTCGCAAATTCCACTACCTGCTCTAAAGTCTTAAACTCAGGATTGTTTTCTTTCTGTCTGATTAATGCTGCAATAAGGCCGGCTGCAAATGCATCTCCCGAACCGACACGCTCAACAATATGAATCGAATACACGCGGGAAAATACAGCGTCTTTTCCGTCATACAAAAGTGCTGACCAGTTATTGTTGTCTGCATTTATTGACTGGCGCAAAGTGATTGCAACTTTTTTAAAACCGTATTTTTTAGAAAGAGTTTCTGCGGTTTTTACAAAAGCATCGCGGTCGATGATTCCGGAATCGACATTTGTTTTCTGTGTTTTAATTCCAAAAACATTTAATGCATCTTCTTCATTTGCAATACAGACATCAACATACTTTGCAATTTCTGTCATCGTTTTTTTTGCCTGTGCTTTTGTCCAGAGCTTTGACCTGTAATTTAAATCACATGAAACAGTAAGTCCCATTTTTTTTGCAAGAGCACACGCTTTGAGGGTGAGATCAGCAGTTTTTTTTGAGAGCGCTGGTGTTACACCTGTTATGTGGAACCATTCAGCACCAGAAAATATTTTTTTAAAATCGTAATCAGTATCTGAACTTTCTGCAAATGCAGAATTTTTTCTGTCGTAAATACAGAGACTTCCGCGCTGCGAAGCTCCTTTTTCCAGAAAATAAATTCCAAGCCTGTCACCACCACGGGCAACAAAATCTGTATTTACACCAAACCGTCTTATGCTGTTAAGTGCCGACTGACCGATTTCATTTTCCGGTAAACGAGTTACATAATTGGAATCAAATCCAAACTGCGCAAGACTTACAGCAACATTCGCTTCTGCTCCGCCAAACTCAGCATTAAAATTATTTACCTGAACAAAACGATGATGTCCTTCAGGCATCAGGCGTAACATTAATTCACCAAAAGTAACAACTTTCTTCATCAATCAGTCTCCTTTATCAGGTAAATGTCCCGGTCAAATTTTTATATGCTGAATTTATTCTGCAAGGAACAAAGTGGCATTTGAATTTCCATTTTCAAGATTAACAAGAACATTTTCTTTTGAACCGTTTGCAAGAAGCATTGGAATTCCATAAACCGTAGTTTTTTCTGCGGCCTGTATTTTTGTTTCAATTCCACCTGTTCCAAAAGAATTTGTATCTCCAATCGTAATTGACTTTCGTAAATCTGGAATCGATTTTACTGTTTCAATTAATTTTGCGTCTTTATTTGTTTTCGGATTATCAGAATAGATTCCATCGATGTCACTGAACAGAATCAAAAGGTCTGCGCTCCACAAAATTGCAGTAAGCGCACTCAGGTTATCGTTATCACCGATTTTAATTTCATCAAATGAAACAGAGTCATTTTCATTGATGATTGGAACAACACCTTCATCAACTAAAGTAAACAATGTATTTCTGATGTTCAATGAACGGTGTTCATTTTCAAAATCATCTTTTGTCAAAAGGAGCTGTCCGATATGAATTCCCTGTGTCTGAAAAGCTTTTCTCCACTGATGCATAAGTTCGACCTGTCCGATTGAACAGAGTGCCTGTCTGTAATGAACATCTTTTTTGCGGGCCCATTCCTTTGTTGTCGAAACGCCTGCAACCTGCGCACCAGATGACACCAGAACAATCTGCTTTCCTTCTTTGATAAGTTTTGCACACTGTTCTGCAAAACTTGCCATAAACTCGGTATTCTGAGTTCCATCTGCCTTAGCCAGTGTATTTGAACCAATTTTAATTACAATTTTACGGGATTCTTTTAACGCTTTTGAAATATTTTCATTCATAATTTTATAATACACACTATAAAAGTTTTTGTCATTATCTCTTCTTAAATTCTTAAGATTCATCACATTTCTAGCAAGTTTTATGATTTTTTTGTATACTTAAATAAAATGAATGTCAAAAGCAGGAATCTATAATGACAGAACTTTTACAATTATTAAAAATCAATAACCTTAACGATCTGGCCGACTCTTCAACAAAAAAACCTGTTCAATCTTACGATATCCTTGCTTCAAAACTGCCTCACCTTTCCGGCGTCATTAATAAGAATTTATTTGCAGCTTTTGATAAAAATGACTATTCAGTTTCTGAACTGTCTCTTAATTTTTTTACACAAAAGCCTGTTAAAGAAACTGATGAAAAAATTACGATCACCGTTTCAGATAAAGAAAAAGACAGCAGGTCTGTTGTTTTTACTTTTGACTGCAGTTCAATGAAACTTACTTTTGATTCTTCAAATTCTTTTTCAGATGGAACTTCTCAAACCGAAAACTTTTCAAACCAAAAAAAATCAATTTCTGTTACAGAAAATACTTTAAAACCTGTTTCGCTGAGATTTATTTTTGACAATGATTCTTTTATCGTCTTTATAAACAACGGTGAATCAACTTTTTCAGATTCGTACAGACTGCAAAAAAAAGCCCGTAGAATTAAAATCAATACGACTATAACCCGCGGACTTCAATTCAAAATCATAAATCTTTCAAAAGCATTCTGATTTCAAATATTAATTTTATTGATGTTTTCCTTTCTGTTATCTTATCTGACCTTCGCCTTCGATAAGATATTTTGTCGTTGTCAAAACTTTGATTCCCATTGGACCACGGACATGAAGTTTCTGTGTGCTGATTCCAAGTTCTGCACCAAAACCAAATTCGCCGCCGTCTGTAAATCTTGTTGAAGCATTTACATATACACAACTTGCATCAATTGTATCCTGAAAAAGTTTTACATTTTCACGACTGTTTGTAATTATGCTTTCTGAATGTTTTGTGTTATGACTGTTGATATATCTGATTGCTTCGTTAACATCAGAAACAGTTTTTACAGCACATTCATAATCAAGATATTCATTTCCAAAATCTTCATCTGTTGCCTTTACGACAAATCCTTCGGCAGACTTAATTCCACTTAAAACAGCAAATGACTTTTCATCTGCATGCATCTTAACACGGCCTGCAAATTTATCAGAAAGCATCGGTAAAAATTTCTCTACACATTTTTCATTAACGACAATACATTCAAGCGCATTGCAGACACTCGGTCTCTGAATTTTTCCATTCTCAGCAATCTTAACTGCCATCTCTAAATCAGCACTCTCATCAACATACAGATGACATACACCGCTTCCAGTTTCGATAACAGGAACTTTGGAATTACGAACGACATTTTCAATTAATTTTTTTCCACCACGCGGCAAAAGAACATCAATTTTTCCGACTGCGTTCATAATTTCATCAACATCGCTGTGATCATGTTCCTTAACTTGTACGAGTTCAAGTGAATCAGGATCGCCGCCACATTCTTTGAGAGCATCTTTTATTACTTCTACGATTTTCTGATTTGAAATATACGAATTTGAAGAGCCGCGGAGCAAAACTGAATTTCCGCTTTTGTAAGCAAGACTGAAAACGTCAAATGTTACATTCGGGCGGTTTTCATAAATGATTGCAACAACTCCAAGTGGAACTCTTACAGAACGGATTGACATTCCATTCGGGTGTTTCCAGCCGGCAACCTGCTCACCAACTGGATCTGTCTGAGAAATAACAAGACGCATGCTTTCGATTATTCCATCGATACGCTTATCATTAAGCATAAGACGGTCAATTACCGATTCAGAAATTCCTGCTTTGCGCGCATTTGCAACATCAATTTCGTTTGCACTGATGATTTCTTTTCTACGTACATCGATTACATCTGCAACATGATTCAGGACCTTATTTTTTTCTGCGGCATTCATAACAGCAAGTTTTATACTTGAAGCACGAAGCGATTCAAATTGTTTCTCAAGACTCATAGATTTCTCCATAAAAAAAGCCGGAACTGAACGCTCCGGCTGTATTCTACACTTTAATTAATAATTTGCAAGGAAGTACATTCCAAGCAGCATTACAACACGGCACTTATCATTTTCCCATTCTGATGTTTTGGGTAAATTCTGAATATAAAACCAGAAAATTCCAAATTCTGGATCAATGCGAAGTGCATATTCAAGAAAGTCATCAGACTTAGTCTGAGTTCCAAACATAAGATAAACGACATCGCCGATTATCTGAAGAAGTTCAGCATAGGCATTTGTCCACTTTGATTTAGAAACAGCCTTACAGAATTCTGCAAGTTTGTATAAAACCTGTTCCTTTAAATCTGCATCTTCCTGTTCAACCCATGTTTTCTGGATTAAAAGAGATAAGTTTTTTTGAAAGCTTGAAATAAGTTTTTCTTCAAAATCTGAAGTTTCTTTTTCAAATAAAGCAGTTGAAGATCCGAAAACTTTTGCAATTGTATCAGCCGATTTTAAAATCTGCTTTGAATTACCTGCGTCAAGCAAATTAGTAATTGCAGAGTTTATTTCATTTCCAACATACTGTTTAATTATTTTAGATGATTCATTCCCCATACTTTGTATAATAATTTTTAAAAAGACTTTATTCAAGTGGTACATCACTGCAAATGAAAATTACGATATAAGGAAAGCTGAATAAAAAAAGGCCGGCTAAATTAATAGCCAGCCCATTTCGTAAAAAATACCTATGTGTTAATTAAACAGCAAGGAAGAATTTTACGAGGAAAATCAATGAAAGGATGTATGTAAGAACAGATACATCTTTTGCTTTTCCTGTGCAAACTTTGAGGATTGTATAAGCAATCAAAGCGATTCCGATTCCGTGTCCGATTGATCCAGAAATTGGCATTGCAAGGAGCATAAGGAATACTGGAACTGTCTGAGAAATGTCTTCAAAGTCGATCTTCTTTAATCCGCCGAGCATCAAGATACCTACATAGATCAATGCAGATGATGTAGCTGCTGCAGGAATGATTGCAGCGATTGGTGCGATGAACATACAAGCAAGGAAGATGATTCCTGTTGTCAAAGCTGTAAGACCTGTGCGTCCGCCTGCTTCTACACCAGAAGCTGATTCAACGAATGTTGTTACAGTTGAAGTACCAGTTACGGCACCTGCTACTGTTCCGACAGCGTCTGCCAGAAGTGTTTCTTTCATCTGTGGCATGTTTCCGTCTTTGTCGAGCATGTTTGCTTTAGCAGCTGTTCCAACTACAGTTCCAATTGTATCGAACATATCGATGATACAGAATGTGATGATCAATGTAATGCTTGTAAACCAGCCGATGTTTGCAAATGTCTTAAAGTCAAATTTGAACAATGTTGTATCTGCCATATCTGCAAATGGTGGAAGCCATGAAGCTGTTGCAAGTGAAGCAAATGGATTTACTTTAAAGAAGATTGCCTGTCCAGCCCAGAAAATAATACTTGCAATGAGCATACCGATGATTACAGCACCTTTAACTCCATAGTGAGCAAGTGCGATAATTACGAACAATCCGATAAACATTGTAACAACAGTAAGAACCATTGGTTCCCAGCCAGTTCCCATATTGCCTTTTGCAAAACCTGCAGTCAAAGCACCAAAGAAGTCTCTCATTACAAAGAAGCATCCTTTTTCTGAATAGATACCAGCATTTGAACCAAGACCGATGTTCATAAGCATAAGACCGATAGCCGGTGAAATACCATAGCGAACTCCAAGTGGAATTGCATTTACGATTTTATCGCGGATATTCAATACAGAAAGAATTACGAAAATAATACCTTCGATAAGGATGATACAAAGTGCAGCCTGGAAAGACTGAAGATAAGAAATACCAGCCATACCAGCGATGTTTGCAACAACGAAAGCAAAGAAGCTGTTAAGACCCATTCCAGGAGCCATAGCAAATGGTTTGTTAGCTAAAAAAGCCATTACAAACATACCGATGGCAGAAGCGATACATGTCGCAAGGAATACACCATTCCAGAGAGCTTTTCCGTGAGCACCAAAACCAGTCAAAAGATTAGGGTTCAATGCAATGATGTAAGCCATCGTCATAAATGTTGTAAGACCGGCAATAATTTCTGTTTTTACAGTAGTGCCGTTCTCTTTAAGTTTAAAAATTTTATCCATAAAGAAAACCTCCAGTGTTATGGAAAAAAAGATATTTCCATTTTAACATATAAGAGTCGTTTATGAAAGAAAATTTATTTTACTGTTTAATTATTACTCTTTTTAGTAATCGCAATTCCATCGCCAAGAGTAAGAAATTCAGTTTCAAAATCGGGATTAGTTTTTAAAAAGTCAATGTACTTACGGATTTTTTTTACAAGCTTTATCGTGCTGTAATTGTGGGTCAAACTTAAATCGTCAACCATTCCGTGAAAAGAAAGATTGTCGCTTATAAAGACACCATTTTCAGAAAGGTTATCCTGAAAATGCTCAAAAAATTTTCTGTACTGAGCCTTTGGTCCATCAATAAAAATCAAATCAAATTTTCTGTCAAAGTCAAAAGTTGCTGCATCGCCAAGATAAACCAAAATCCGTTCACCCAGACCATTATCAGCAACATTTTTTACAGCTTCATGATACCGCTCAATATCAAATTCAATTGTTGAAACAAAAACATCATCTTTTGTTTTTGCAAATCTTATCGATGAATAACCGATTCCTGTTCCAATTTCAAGAATTGTTTTTACATCGTGTTCAACAATATAATTGCAGATAAAATCAATTCCTTCGTCTTTCATAATCGGAACGGAATGAGTCTTTGCAAATTTTTTGATCTGAGTGATTTCCTGCATCAATAAGAGCCTTAAAACTTTATTTGGAATTTTATGCTTATTTTTTTTCCATCAGATATCTTGCAACAAAATCAGGCTGTAATTTATCCTGCATTTTAAAACCTTTAATTACAGCTTTTGTAAGACATTTCTGAATGATAAAGCTTACCCAGATTCCGGCAACAACTGCAACAATTCTGATTGGAGTTAAAACTTTTCCAAAAGATTCTGCAGACATATCAGGTGTTATACTTCTAAAAATAAAAACTGAAAGAAGTAAAAATGCAAATACAAGAACAATTGTAATAACAAGATTTAAAATACTTGAAATTCCGACAAAAATATATGTATTAATTTTCTGTTTTTTTGGTGTCATCGCCTTTTTATCAGGGGCACCGATATTTTTTAATTCTTCTTCTGTCATTTTCTTTTTCCTTAATTTTATTTTTTACCTTTTTTTTCTGAATCCGAAATCATCATAATAAAAGTTATGATTAAAATAATTCCAAACACAACAATCATCGCATCAGCAAAATTAAAGGTCGGCCATCTTTCAAGACCAAATATTCCAAAAAATTTTACATCAACAAAATCAACAACACCATTCGGTCTGAAAATTCTATCAATCAAATTTCCGATTCCGCCGCCGACAATAGCTGCAATACACCATCTCTGGAGTTTTGTAAATTCATTATTTCTAATTGAAAAATAAATAATGTAGGCAATTACAATCAGCGGAATGACAGAAAAAATAACTTTTCTAACTACAAGCGGCCATGTTCCACCCATACTGAATGCAACACCAAGATTTCTTACATGAATAATACGGATTAAATCTCCGCCAAAGCAAAGTTCTGGAACCAGTGTATACGCTGGAATATATTTTACTACAATCCATTTTGTAAGCTGATCAAGGATAATTACAGCAAGCGCAAGACAAAATGGAACTGTTCGTTTAATGATTTCATTTCTGGTAAGATTATTTTCAGTTTTCATAATTATAAATATATCAATTATCCCTGATACCGTAAAGTAAAAACAGAATTCAATTCTGATTTTTTTATTTTTTAATAAGCATCGTACAGATTACTGCTGTCGTAAGACCGACAAAAACCGAAAGACCAAACATAAAAACCGGCGCAAAAGAACTCAAAGCCAAAGCTCCAAACGAAAGAGCACTTGAAATAAACGAAAGTCCTATTGCAACGGAATTCAATTTTTCACTGTCTTCTACTGCGTAAATTATGTAATCAATACTCAATCCAAAAACCAGAATAATCCCGGTTACGCTGAAAAATCCAAGTGGAACATTTACAGCAGCAAGAACTGAAACACAGGTTAATACCGTTATTACAGGAATTACAATTATTTTTAACAACTCTTTCCAGCTGTAGAAAAACTTTATGACAATAATCATTAAAAGAAAAGCAATCAACAGAAAACCAAGCATAATTTTTGTCAAAGAGTTTAATTGAACCGAAACATCAGCAATTTTATTCACAAAATAAATCTGTTCAAAATCAGTGCAAAGATTTTTCATTTCTTCAGAAGAATCAAAATGCATCGGCATTATGACGCTGTAATAAAAATCATCTACCTGGCCTATCCATAAACTTGAAACTGCAGATTTTATAAAATCCGGAGTATCTTCAATTCCGATAAATTTATTTTCCGATTCCTGATAATCGCGTATGACTTTCTCTGTCAAAAAATCAGATTCTTCACTATCCATTCCATACATCAGGTACTGATCTTTAATAAACGGTAAAAGTTTAGTAAATGAATTATAAGATTTTTTCTGCAGATCTTTTGAAGGAATATATTTAGTAACACAATTATAATTAAAAAATTTATTTTCTTTTTTTGTTTTATATTCTTCTAAAACTTTTACAAAACGTGCTTCATTATTTAAAACTTCGTCTTTTGTTTTTCCCTTTACGATAAAATAACAGCCGTTTGTTCCCGGATTAAGAACCTGATTTGATTCTTTTTCATTTTCAAGAAGTTTTCCTTTCATCGAGTAAAATGTTTTTAAATTATTATCAATCCGGATATTTTGTCTGAATATAATAATGAAAATCAAACTTGCAGAAACAATTGCAATAAGAAAAACCGGTTTAATTAACGGATGATTTAAATTTAACGATTTTATTTTTTCTCCAATGGAATTTGCGAAAGATTTTTTTCCGTTTGAATTACCAATTCCTTTTTTTGTACAGGACTTAATTTCTGGATATAAACAGATTGAAGTCAGATACGAACTTAAAATTCCGCTGAAACTAAAAACAGCAACCTGTTTCAATAACGCAAATGATGAAAACATCAAAAGCAGATAACAGATTTCTGTTGAAACAAGAGACAAAGTTAATCCCTTAAAAAGTTTTTTTCTTATCTGATTACCATCATCAAGTTCTGTATCAGCTTTCCATCTCACAAAAAAATGAACGCTGTAATCAAGACAAGTTCCAATTAAAGTAGTTCCAAATACAAATGTCAGAATATGAATTTCACCAAAAATAACAAGAACACAGCAGAATGCTGTCAGCGCAGAAATCATAATTGCACTGACAGAACACACTACAGGAATTCCATTTCTAAAAACATAAATACAGATTAAAATTATTATAATCAAAGATATCGTTGAAATAAGTGAAATTTCAAATTGCGCAGAAGTTGAACTTTCATAACTGTGAAACGGAACACCGGAAAAAATAAAATCTATTTCAGATTCTTCAGATTTTTTATCTGATGACCTTTCACGATTTAAAGATTCAGATTTGATTTGTTCTGCAGTTTCGTATATTTTTTTTATACCGCTGTTTTTATTTGTAATTGAAGCACCTTCAGGAGTTAAAATTCCACGAATCATTACATAACAGCTGTCATCATAATATGCCGAAAGAACATCATCACTAAGATTCATCGCTGTTCCATTTGTCATAAGCTTATTAAGAGCTGTCATCAATTCTGACTCGCCAAGCAGAAATGGATCGCGGTCAATATTATCTACAGAACTCCATCCGCCATAAATATTCAAATTTGCATCATCAATAAACTCCAGAATTCCTTCTTCGCTTGAAAGAAGTTCTGTCTGATCATCATCAAGTAAAAAATATCTGTTCTTAAAATAATAATCATGAATTTCATTCATCACTGCCGGATCAACAGTCAGCGAAATTTCTTCAAAACTTTCGACTCCGCCTGCTTTTGAAGTAACCGCGTCTTTTTCGTTTAATCGTTCGACAAACTTTTCTGCAGCTGATTTTGCATAAGATAAATCTTTTCCTTTTGCAAGAACAATAAACATTCTTCCAGTCTTTGTACTTAATACCGCATCAGCCTTACTTACTTCACGACTGTTATTTGACTGTGGAAGAATATCAAAAAGATTTGTATTTATACTAAATTTTTTTCCACTTAAAAATAAAATTGCCATCATTACAAATAAAATTGAATGAATGGCAATCCATAGAGTTCTAAATCCGTTGTTCTTAGTTAAATTATTTTTCAAAATACTGCTTTTCACTTTCCGATAAAGAATTTATTCCGGTTTGTCCCGAGAGAACATATTTTTTTTCGTCATCATTAAACTGAATGATTGTAAACTCATTTATTTCTGCACTGTTACCAGCAATCTGTGCTTTAATAACTACTTTTTTTAAATAAACTGCAATTGTTTTATCAGATGGAATTAATTCAATTTCAAAATTTTTTTCATTTTTATTTTCTTTGCAGTTAATTTCAAACTTTGAATTTATTTCATCATAACGGCCGGTAAAAATTGCAGAAATAACATCAGCAATTCCTTTAAATGTTTCATTCTGCTTTCCATCCATTACTTTTTTCTGTCCGCGAATTTCCTGAACAATTCTATCATCCATCATCACCATAACAGATTTTACAGGCTTTTCTGTAAACCAGATGATTCCATCATTCTGACTTAAAGTATATGTTCCGGATGAATTGATTGCTTTTCCTGTCTTTGCTGATTTCTGAGCAAGTGTAAAATCACCATGAATGATTTTATTTTCAGAAAGTTTCATACAGAAAAATTTAAATGAATCTAATGTTTCTGAAAATATATTTGCATTAAAAAAAATTACACTTAATAAAATTAAAAAATTAATTTTTCGTAAATTAAAAAAACTCAATTTATTTTTGCTCCACACTTTATGCGTTTTTTTCTTCATCTTTTGAATCTGCCCAGAAATTATAAAAGTTATACCACTGAAACGGATGTTCAAGACAGACTTTTTCCAGTTCTCTTACAAATTCAAAACAAAGATTTTTTAAATTTGTTTCACGGTCTTTACGGGCACAATCAGTTTCAACACTGCTTTTTACAACATGAACATGATATTTTCTGTTAAACGAAACATCTTTTTTACGCGTTCCAAATAAAAAATAAACAGGTGCTTTTAAAAGCATCGCAATCAGATAAACTCCATACGACCACGGAGCTTCTTTTCCAAGAAAATCAGCTTTAATAAAACGGGAATCAGCATTTTTAGAAACACGGTCTCCGGCACTTACAACCATTCCGCCCTGTTCAATAACTTCCTCAAGATGTTCAATTGTCGCAGGCGTAATATTATTTACATCAACAATATTTTCTGTAAATCCAGGATTAAGTTTTTCAATTGTATTTGTAAAATTACTTGTAGAACCAAGATCCATTAAAACAGCAATCGGAACTTTTTTATTAAGACAGATATCATTTCTGTTTGCAAGACATCTTAAAACTTCCGAATTTCCAAGATGCGATACAACTACAAAAGCACCTTTCCCGGAATTAAGATGATTTATCAGATTATAAACATCATCACCTTGCGAAAATTCAACTTTTACACCCGGATTTTTTTTAACCCAGCATTCCATTTTTTCTACAAATGTAATTGCAAAACAGACAATCTGTTTATAGACATTTGGAATTTTCTGTTTAAAATTCTGACAGTAAGATTTAAATTGATTTTGAAATCGAAGACATTCTGATTTTGCACGTTTATTAAAAACAAAAAAGAAAAATCCGATTATGCGGATCAATCCGTTTAACAAAAACTTTGGAAAACATTTTATGCAGAATAAAGTCAGATATATCGGAAAACTTGTTTTTATAACTTCTTTTTCCGATGCCCATTGAGTAACATTATCTGAACTGTTCAAATTATCTGGCTGTATTTTCTGATTCACTTTTCAAACTCTTTTTTCTTTTACGAAGCATTGGATAGCGTAACCACATTCCAATTGTCATTCTTGCAAACATAAAAGAAATTCTGATGTTGTCGCGAACCATTCTGAAATTTGATTTTCCGCCAACAGGATAAGATACATTAACAGGAAGATAAATTACAGGAACATTTTTCCAGATAAGTCTTACAAGAATTTCTGTATCAAAACCCATATGGCTGTCAACATAAGCAAAACGACAGATTTTATAAAATGGTTCAACAGGATAAATTCTATATCCGCACATCGCATCAATAATATAATTTTCTGTCTGAGTAACAAATGCCGCATAATTATTACTGATCTGTCTTCCTGATTTTCTGTTTTCAGGAATTGTCTCATCAAATTTCGGATAACCGCAGATAAGTGCTTCCGGATTTTCCTGAGATTTTTTTAAAAACAAATCAGACTGTGTGCAATCATGCTGACCATCTGCATCAATTTGAAAAAGATGTGTTATTCCGATTTTATGAGCATATTTAATTGCCTTACAGACTGAATAACCTTTTCCTCTGTTAAATAAATTTTTAAGTACTGTTACATTCGGATATTTCTGACTGACAAGATTTATATAAACTTTATCTGTTTTTTTATTTCCATCATCAACAACGATAATCGGAAGATTATACCCTGCAAGAGAAGAAACAACATTTTCAAGAGTATTACCATGATTATAAACAGGAATTACAAAACCTTGCTTCATATTTACCAACTTATTTCGAAATTACAAAAGTTCCACCAGAATAAGTTTTATCTTCATCTTTTGAAGTCAACTTGTAAGTAACCGAACTTTTTTCAGGATTAAATTTTAAACTCATTTTTACAATGGAATTTGGTCTGACAGGAGAAGTAAATTTAATGCGTTTTGCACTCTGCACATAACGGGAAGTTCCAAAATACTTTTTTGAAAAATATGTCGCCATATCAATCTGTGCTACTGCAGGTACAAGTTGAATTTCCGGGAAATGTCCGTTAAAAAAATCACATTTTTCCGGTATAAAATATTCCAGAACTACAGAATTTTCTTCCTGAGAAATTAATTTTTCTTCTTCCAAATTATGTACTTTAATATAATCCATTTAAAAACCTATTATTATATTTTATCATCATCTTCTATTTTGGTAAATAATGACTGAATCTCAAGCTTCTTTTTCTTACCCTGTAAATCCATAGGAAGTGCATCAAGATAACGCCATTTTTTCGGAATTACAATATTTTCAAAAAACTGTAGAAGATAATCATGGAAATACATATTGATGTCAAATTTTTTCCAGCCGGCAAATTTATCAGTTCCTTCCTTTGTAAACGACATGGCAGCAACAAGATACTGTCTTCTGTCACTCATCGCAAGAACACAAACATCCTTAACAAATCCCGACTGCAAAAGACGATTTTCCACTTCTATCAATGAAATGCGTTTTTCCTCAATTTTAACGATGGAATCTTTTCTTCCCATAAGAATAAAACGGCCGTCCTTATGAATATCAACCAGATCTGCTGTCTGAAAACCTTCAGGATCTTTTATATAAGGCGATTTTATATTCAAACAGCCTTCTTCATTTTTAGTAAGGACAGCATTATCAAACGGAGTCCATTCCAGACCATTTTTACTCTGACGGTAAGCAATTCCACTTGTCTCTGTCGAACCATAAACTTCCATCGGCCAGAAACCAAATACTTTATCAGTTTTCTTGGCAACATCCGGAGTAAGAACACCTCCCGATGCAACAATAAACGGATCAATAAGATCAAGCTTATCTTCTACTTCGTTTGTTCTTTTTAAGAAAGCCGGAACTGAAATTATCAGGTAACTTGTATCTGTCATTTTTTCAAATTCAGTTGGAAATTCAATTCTGAATCTTCTAAAAGGAATACCAGCGGCAAAAGGAAGCATCATCGAAAAAAGAAGTCCGTAAATATGATGATGACTTAAAGTTGCAATTGATTTTCTTTTTCCAAATTCTTCACCCCAGAGACTTAAAATAAATTCATTATCAAGTTCAAATTCTGTAAGACGCTGTAAAATTGCTTTTGGCTTTCCAGTACTTCCAGAAGTGAACATATGAATTTTTGTCTCATCAGCGATGATTTGAGGACAGTTTCTGATTTCTTCTTCAGATGGAATTTCTGCTTTTTCAATCAGAGCAGGAATATAAAATGAACCGGCTGCATCTTTTGCATCTGTTAAAAAGATATCTTCCGGCTTACGCATTTCTTTAATAAATTCATCAGAAATATTTGCTGTTAAGGCAATCTGTTTTTTACACTGAAGCAAAGCGACATAAGTACAGATAAAATACCAGTAGTCATTACAGTGAAGTATATATTTTTCTGCATCGTTCTGAGAAATAAATTTTCTTACCTTTGCGCAGTTAACAAGAAATTCTTTCCAGGTTTTATAATTTTTTTCTGACCATGTACCTTCATAACACATTACAAAGTCATCTTTTCTGCTGTCTGCATTAAATTTTGAAATCGGATAATACTGAATCATTTTTTTATTTACAAAACTCCTTATTATAAATTCAACTGCAAAAATCAAACCCATTATACCATAAGAAATTCCGCAGTTATAGAGTGTCCATATTTTATCAGAACAGAATATCGCAGTAAAAGCAGCAGCTCCACTGTTCAGAATAAAAAATATACACCAGATATATGTTACTTTAAGACAATATTTTTCAATTCGTTTTGCATTTACGGAACCTTTTATTGATTTGTCCTGTAAAGTTGCAAAACGGAAAATAATATTCGGTTTATTAAAAAGAGTTATTCCAAAAACGAATAACATCGTCATACAAACAACAATAGGATACAGTTTTAAAAACAAAGAACTATTCGTAATAAAACATATCAGACCTGCCGCAAGTAAAAAAACTGAAGAAGCTAACGGCTTTATGCTGAATGAGAATTTTTTACTCTTTTGATTTTTTTCAGATGGAACAGAATCGGATGATGCACCTGTTGCAGATAAAAAATAAACAAGTGCTAAAAAAACAACACATAACGATACAATCCTGACTGGAAACTTATACACTACTAAAAGTGTAAATACCAGTACAGGATAAAGTACCGATATGATTGCAATGAATACCTTAAGAAAGGCTTTCATTTATTTACTTATTTTGAAAGTGGCTGAAGAACGTCTACAACTGCTCCAATTGTTTTTGCGCTCTTGAACATTTCTGGATCGATGTTACCGTTCATGTAAGGTTTCATTTTTACAACGAGGTCAACAGCGTCGATTGAATCGAGATCCAAATCTTCGAAAAGTTTTGATTCAAGTGTAACACTTGATTTTTCAACTTCGAATTCACTTTCCAATACGTCCTGAAGTTTTGCAAAGATTTCTTCTTTTGTCATCTTATACTCCTAATAAAATATTTATGCTCTCTCAGCAGAAATAAATTCTGCCAAGGCATTAACCGATGCGAAATGTTTTTTGCTTTCTTCATTTTCTGCAGAAAGCTTAACATTAAATTTTTTCTTGATTGCAACACCAAGCTCAAGGGCATCAATTGAATCAAGCCCGAGACCTTCACCAAAAATCGGAGCGTCATCCTTAATATCTTCTGGTGTAACATCTTCAAGTTCAAGTGAAGAAATAATCAATTCTTTAATTTCCTGTTTTAATTCGTCCATTAAAAAAGTCCTTTAATAAAAATAAATGCACTAACTCTAATTAGTGCATTTGAAAAAATTATACAATTATGCTAAAGTTTTGTCTATGAAAAGGAACTCAGATTTTAATATTGAAAAATTCGCAGAAGATAAGATTCACGCAGTAGATGCAAAGTTTGAAGCACAGAAAATTGCCTTTGCACCACTTACATTTCAGGCCATAAGAGCACTTCTTGACCTTGGAATCATGCAGATTATCAATGATGCCGGAGACGACGGCATTACTGTAGAAGATATCGTTTCGAAAAGTGGAATTTCAAGCTACGGTGTCAAAGTTTTAACAGAAATGGCAATCGGAATGCACGTAATTCTCTTGAAAATCAAAAATAACAAAGAATATCTTTCACTCAGCAAGACAGGCTGGTTTTTGCTTGAAGACAATCTGACAAAAGCCAACTTCAATTTTACAAACGACATCTGTTATAAAGGTGCTTTTGACCTCGGTGAATCAGTTAAGAACGGAAAACCTGAAGGTCTTAAATATCTTTCAAAAGATGCAACAATCATTTACGAAATTCTTTCAAAATTACCGGAAAAAGAACACAAAAGCTGGTTCGATTTTGACCACTTTTACAGCGACATCGCCTTTCCGGAAGCACTTCCTATAGTTTATAAAGAAAAACCTGCTAAACTTTTTGACATTGGTGGAAATACAGCAAAATGGGCAATCGCCTCATGCAAATTTGACCCTGATGTTAAAGTAACAATCATAGATCTTCCTGGACAGACAGCTGTCGCAGAAGAAAACGCAGCAAAAGCAGGATTTGCAGACCGTATTTCCACATACTCAGGAAACATCCTCGCAGATTCCACTGTATTGCCTCCTGCTCCTGATGCCGTTTGGATGAGCCAGTTCCTTGACTGTTTCTCACTCCATCAGATTACAAAGATCCTTAAAAAAGTACACGAAGTGGCAACAGACAATACAAATGTATATGTTCTTGAACCGCTTTGGGATAAACAGAAGTTCGAAGCAGAAAGCTATTCACTTCAGGCAACTTCACTTTACTTTACATGCATGGCAAACGGAAACAGCAAGATGTACCGCTATGGTGAATTAGTTGATGCAATTGAAGAAGCAGGCTTCCAGCTTAAGACAGCTCACCATAATCTTGGTTCAAACTGTTATTCGCTTCTTGTTTTCAAAAAGAAATAAGGTTGAATTTTGCAGAAAAGTTTTTATATTTCAAAACCATTTCTTTACGCTCCCGGACTTGAAAATGAGTCAGACTGGCTTTTGTGGGCCGAGGGAAAAAAAGAAATATTAAATGAAAAAACTTCACCTTCTCTTTCATACACGGACCCGCTTTTCCGTCGCCGTTTAAGTCAGCTCTCAAAAATGACGGTAGAAACAGTTCATCAGCTTGTGGAATTTTACCCGGCTGCAAAAGAATGCAAAACAGTTTTCACTTCTTTTCGTGGAGAAATCGAACGCGAATTTAAAATCAGTAAATCAATCGTAGAAGACCAGATGATTTTACCTGCAACTTTTTCACTTTCTGTTTTCAATGCACCAGTTGCACTTGCTTCGATGGCAAACAAATTGACTGCCGGTTACAACACAGTTTTTACAACAGACGAAAATTTTAACGAATCATTAATGAGCGGAGCAGTTTCAATTCTTGCCGGTACTCTTGATAAAATAATTTTTGTTTATGCGGATGAAATGATTCCTGCAGATTACAGAAAAGCAGCTCCACAAAACAGACCTCCGCTCTGTTTTGCCTGTATTCTTTCTTCTCAATCAATTGAAAATTTAATTTCACAGGAATATACATCAGAACAAATTCCACAAAATGTTTATGATTTTATTCGACTTCATATCAAAAAGTGCTATAATTAAAAAAAGAAACAGTTAAGGATAACTAATATATGAAAAAACAAATTGATCCACGATATGCCGCCGATGACCTGCCTAAAATTAAAAATCCATTCGGATATTTTTACCGCTGTTTTGCAAAAGTTCTGACATACACAGTTTTCGGAATCGGAACTTTTATTATTGTTCTTTTTATTTTTCCTCTTTTACATTTATTCTGGCGTGATAAAGCAACTTTCAGAAAAAACGGACACTATTTTATTTCTACTGTTTTAAACGGTGTCTGCAATTTTATGAGCATTCTTCGTGTTTCAACATACGAGGTTTCTGATTTAAAAGCCCTCAGAGAACTTAAATCTTGCGTTATTGTTGCAAACCACCCTTCTTTACTTGATGTCGTTTATACTTTTGCCTTTGTCAGAAATGCAAACTGTATCATCCGTGCAGGACTCAGAAATTCTCCTGTAGCCGGAATCGTAAGACCTCTTTACGTTGCTAATGATGATGACTTTGATACAATGGTTGCCGAATGTGAAAAATCACTCAAAGCTGGCGAAAACTTAATAATCTTTCCAGAAGGAACAAGAACTCCTCGCCATGGAACTAATCCATACAAAAAAGGCGCTGCACGCATCGCATTAAAAACAGGATGCAATGTTCAGCCATTACACATCGGCGGCGGAGACAAATACGGACTTGGAAAACATGATCCATTTTACAAAGTACATCCGACTCACAGATATCACTACAAGTTTACAGTACTTCCACAGATAACAATGGACAAATACAAAGACCTTGAACCTGCAATCGCCGCAAAACATCTGACAGACGATATGCGTTCAGTTATTGAATCAATTAACGATTAAAACGCGTTTTGTTTCTTTAACGATTTCTTCTGGAGAAAGCGGTTTAATAATATAGCCATCCATTCCACATTCAATTGCTTTTTTAATATCTTCTTCAAAAGCATTTGCTGTCATTGCAATAATCGGTATCCGTGATTTTTTAAGATGCGGAATTTCCCTTATTTTTCTAGTCGCTTCATAACCATTGCATACAGGCATCATTACATCCATGTAGATCAGATCATAAACATCATCACGGCATTTCATTACTGCATGATATGCTTCCATTCCGTTTGACACTTTATCAACAGTAAAACCAAAATCTTCAAGAAGACGGCTTGCAATTTCAAGATTTAATTCATTATCCTCTACAACTAAAACTCTTTTTCCCTGAAATGAAACTGCATCATCTTCAATATTTTCTTCATCAGGACTGAGATTAAAATATTTACAGTCAAGCTTGATTGTAAATTTAGTTCCCTTACCAAATTTACTTTCTACATCAATCGTTCCTTTTAAACTTTCAACGGCACTCTTTGTAATTGCAAGACCAAGTCCTGTTCCAATAATTCCACTTGATGTAGAATCTTTTTCTCTTTCAAAAGGCATAAACATTTTCTGCATAAACTCTTCTGAAATTCCTTTTCCTTCATCTTCAATTACAAATTCATATTCAGAAAGATTTTCAGTTTTTATATTTTCACTTACAGTAAGCCAGATTTTTTTACTTTCATCTTTTGAATATTTTATCGCGTTGGAAATTAAATTTACGATTATCTTTTTAAGTTTTACAAGATCTGTTTCAATAAAATCATGTTCAACTTTTGAATAGTCAATAATAAGTTCAAGATCATTGCATTTAATCTGATAATCAAGCATCGTTGAAATCGATTCAATCAGTCTTTTTAAATTCAACTTTGTAAAATTAGGAGTATTGTCACCGCGTTCAATTTTGGACATATCAAGAATATCATTGATGAGTGAAAGAAGATAATTTCCGGAAGTTAAAATTTTATCAAGACAATCTTCAACATTCTGTCTGTTGGAAGTATCTTTTTTTGCAAGTGTTGAAAATCCGATAATCGCATTCATCGGAGTACGGATATCATGAGACATATTTGAAAGAAAAGTACTTTTTGCTTCTGTTGCTTCTTTTACTGCCTCATAAGCTTCCATTACTTTTTTATTCTGATTTTCAAAATTTGATTTTTGAAAAACATAAATGCTGCTTAAAATGGAACCGATGATAAACAGAGACTGAATTACATCAAAAGCAAATTTTATTTCACTTCCGATTTCATGAACATACTGCGGATATTTTATTGAAATGATAATTGCTGCTGTTTCAACACAAAAAATAAGTACAAAAAGTACCAGACTTTTTTTACCACGGACTAAAATCCATGGCAAAATCAAAGCCATCAAAAACCAGACCTGCATACCACAGCGAAGTCCGCCCGAATAAAAAAACATCGGAACAAATAAAACCATCGCCAGGATAATTGTCAGAATAGCAGCAAGCTCTGCCTGCTTTAAATCATTTGCAAGAACAAAACAAAAAGGAATTAATGCAATACAGATTGATGCAACAACAATTACCGATTTATCTGCATGCAGAATGAATGATGCGATTACAGAAAATGCCGAAAAAATAAATGCAGAAATTAAAAAGATATTTAATAATTTCTGTTCAAGTGGTTCTTCTGATTCAATAAAACTTTTGATTTTTTTTAAAACTCTGCTCATTCTTAAAATTATAGCATGAATTTTTCAAACTTGTTATTTTTTTGAACTTTTTTTATCTTTATCTTTTTCCGGATTTTCTCTGTATAGAATTGCAATATTACCGATAATACGCACAAGCTGGGCTTCTGTCTTTTCACAAATGGAATCTGTCAATTCCTGTTTCTGATCTTTAAACTCAAGAAATTTAATTTTAATTAATTCATGTGCAGTAAGTGATTCATCAATTTTTCCGATAACGCCGTCTGTAACGCCATTCTGTCCGATAATCACAACCGGATTCAAATCATGCGCTTCGGCACTTAACTGTTTTCTAATCTGACTTGTCATTTCCATAACACGTATTCTACTGAATTATTGCCATAAACTCAACGCAGTTTTATAATCACAAAGAGCCGAAAAATATAAAAGATTTCATTACCGGAATTGAACTCTTTTTATAACGGATTTTTCAAATGGAAAAAATAAACTACCAGAAAAAACTCGATGAAATTCTCTCTTCTCTTTCTGCTTCTTCAGGTGGAATCTGCACAAAACCGCGCCTCCTTCTGCATGCCTGCTGCGCTCCCTGTTCCTCTTATGTCATCGAATATCTGGCAGACTTTTTCGACATAACAATTTATTATTACAACCCGAACATTCATCCCGACACAGAATACTTTCGCCGCTTGAACGAACTGAAAACATTTCTCGGTAAAATTCCACAGAAAGTAAACCTCATCGAAACAAGCTACGACCCCGAAGAATTCTTTACCGCAACAAATACAAAAAACGAAACAGAACTCCAGACCGAAGCTGAACGCGGAGAACGCTGCCGCCGCTGCTATCTCTTTCGAATGAAAAAAGCATTTGAATATGCCTGCAGCAACAATTTCGACTGGTTTACGACAACCCTTTCAATCAGCCCGTACAAAGACGCCGAAAAAATAAACACAATCGGATCCGAACTTGAACTTACAGCAGCAAACAATTTCACTTCACAGCCCGAAATCACATCACAAACAGATATCACTTCACAACCCGACGACCATTCAAAACCCGCAACACCAGATTCCACTACTAAATTTCTGACAAGTGATTTCAAGAAAAAAGGCGGCTTTCTCCGCAGCCTCGAACTTTCAAAAGAATACGGACTCTACCGCCAGGACTACTGCGGCTGTATATTTTCAAAGCAAAACATAGAGAAAACACGCAAACAGGACGATAATTAATTTATGCAGGAAATTACACAAAAAGCTCGCAACATCCGCGACGTAATCAGATATATTAAAACTTTCAAAAACGCAGTCTGCGTCATCTATATCGACGACGAAATCATAAACTCATCAATGCTGCCTTCACACATTCACGACATAAGTCTCATTCACGAAAGCGGAATCAAAGTAGTCATCGTTCCGGGCTGCAGAAAACGAATCAACGAAATTCTTTCACAGTCAAACATCGAATGGAAAATCAAAAACGGCCAGCGCATCACAAATCCGGAATCTATGTCTCTCATCAAGATGGCTGCATTTGATGTTTCAAATACAATCATGACTTCACTCGCCGGCGAAAAAGTTTCTGCCGTTATCGGAAACTGGGTCAAAGCCCGTGGCAAAGGTGTCATCGCCGGAGTCGACTACGGAACTACAGGCGAAATCGAAAGCATCAACACTCAGCAGATAACAGAAATCTTAAACGACGGCTTTATTCCAATTATGCCTTGCATCGGCTGGAGCGCAACCGGAAAACCATACAACATTTCTTCACTCACACTCGCAACCGAAATCGCAATCAACCTCGAAGCCGACAAACTCTTTTTCGTTCTCCCGGACACACAGCTTAATCCAAAAGAATTTTCAATTCCAAAAGAATTAAACTTAACTTCAGACTTCAACATTCCTGCGATGAACTTAAAGGAAATCTCAAGCTTTATAAAATTAAACAAACCAAAAGCCGTAAAATCCGATTCAAAAGAAATCACAAAGCAGCAGAAAATCCTCGATCTTTTTTCACTTGCCAAAGATGCCTGTAAAAAAGGTGTTTCCCGCGTTCACATTCTCGACGGTTCCATCGATGGAATTTTGCCTTGCGAAATTTTCTCTTCAATCGGATCTGGTACTATGATTTACAATGATGAATATTCAGGATTCAGATCAATGACATTAAACGACATCTCAAGCGTACTTTCACTTATGGATCCGTTTGTAAAAAAAGGAATACTTCTTCCAAGAACAAAAGCTGGTCTTTCGGAAAAACTTGATGACTATGTTGTCTACTCTGTCGACGGAGCAATTCACGCATGCGCCGCACTTCACATTTACAATTCCACACAGGCAGAAATCGCAGGCGTTGCCGTTGATGAATCATACAGTAAACTCGGAATCGGCGTAAAATTAATCAACTACCTGATAAATAAAGCAAAAGCAAAAAAAGTAAAATCTGTTTTTGTTTTAACAACACAGACCGCAGACTGGTTCGAAAAACTCGGATTCAAATCAGATAAAATTTCTTCTTTACCGGAAGAGCGAAAAAAGAAATGGACTCCAGAGCGAAACTCCAAAGTCCTTCGTATTAAAATTTAATTCTGCATATTCAAGTGGAACTTGTTAAATCAGGTTCCACTTTTTTAATTTCCACCCAAAAGTGACTTTTTCTTATTGTTTATTCTGTACTGCATTGGAGTAAGCGAATATTTTTTCTTAAACTGCTTAATAAAATAACTCTGGCTTGAAAAAGAAAGATTGTCTGCAATCTGACTGTATGTTAAATCAGTATAAGTCAAAAGACGGCATGCTTCCTGAAGTCTGACCTGTTCAATATATGAAACAAGCGATATTCCTGTTTCCTTTTTAAAAAGTGTGCTCAGATATTTTTCGCTTATATGAATGCTGTCTGATATCTGTGAAATTTTTATAGGCCTGTTAAAATTAGCACTGATATAATCAATTGCCTGTCTGATGTAACTTGATGAACCATAATTTTTTCTGAGATCTCTCATCGCTTTTGCAAAAGTTATAGCACATTCCTGATGAAGTTCAATAATTTCATCAATATCATTAAGCTTATCCATTCTGCGGATAAATAAGTCTGATGTTGTATACGCGTCTTCTTTTGACATTCCGGCTTCAATACAGAATCGTGTAATTAAAGCTGTCGCTACAACAAAATGATATCTTGCATTTCTGACAGAATCATCAGACAAAGTTCCCTGTCCTTTACAAAGAAGAGGCGGTTTATTTTTTTCAAGCTGTTCAACATTTCCATTGCTTACAATTTCATAAAAGCCCATTTCCATTTTATAAGGCAGGTGAACTATTCCTTCTTCACGCTGAATATACATTGAACTTGCTAATTCTTTCTGAATATCTGATTCGCTTAAAGACATATTTTCCTTGATATAACAATCGTAAAAATGATAACAGAAAAGTTATGAGATGTCATTCTTTATTTTTTAGAATTTTGAATTTTTTTTATATTCGCTGTTTATATCTTTCTGGAACTATTTTCGATTTAAATAAGAACCCATATGCTTGTAATAAAAAAGACATAAAACAATTCCGACCATAGTTGCCGCAGGAGCTGCAAATCCGATTCCAGTCAAACTTGCATCCGGCTGAATACTCATAAAATACGAAACCGGAAGTCTTATTAAAAATGTCTGTATCAAACCTTGAATCATCACAAAAAGCGATTTTCCATGACCATTAAAATATCCGATGTAACAGAACAAAATACATGTCAAAATGCAATCTAAAGAAAATCCTCTTAAAAACTCAAAAGCACGGTTTACAAACTGTTCTTCATTTGTAAAAAGCCATGCAAATTTGTCGCCAAAAAAGAAAACTCCGGCACAGACAAAGACACCGACTGCAACACCAATTCCCTGAGCACACAAAAGACCTTTTCTCGCACGAACTTCATTTACAGCACCGACATTCTGACTTACAAACGGAGCAACAGCCTGACCAAGCGCCAGCGGAATCATCATTATAAACTGCTGAATTTTCTGCGCAATTCCATACCCCGAAGAAGCATCAAGTCCAAGACGGTTAATAAATGCACAAAGCGCTAAAAAACTGAAATTAGTCAGCACACCCTGAATCGTAATTGGAAGTCCAAGAACGACAAATTTAGAAACTTCTGTTCCGAAATTAAAATATTTTTTCTTAAGTGCAAACGGCATCTTCTGTTTTTTAATAATTAAAAGTGAAAGAATTACACTTACGGCCTGAGCAAGAACAGTCGCAACTGCAGCACCAGTAACATTCATTTTTAATCCGGCAACCAAAATTAAATCACCGATAATATTTACAACACATGCAATCGCAACAAATATAAGCGGATTTTTTGAATCCCCGATTCCCTTAAGCATCGCACTTATAAAATTATAAAACGTAATGAAAACAAATCCCGCACCACAGATTCTGATATAGCTGACTGTATCTTCAATTGCTTCAGGCGGAGTCTGCATGATTACTGCAAGTGGTCTTGCAAAAATTACAATCAGCACTGTGAGAATAACAGAAAGCACTAAAAAGAACGCAACAGAGTTTCCAATTAATTTTTCAACATCATCAAATTTTTTTGCACCAATATATTGTCCGACTAAAATCGTAACACCAATCGTCATGCTGTTCAAAAACATCGTAAACAGATTCATGATGTTTCCGCCAACCGCAACTCCGCTGATTCCAGTCTCTGTTCCAAAATGTCCGACAATCAAAAGATCGACAGCGCCATAAAGTGACTGCAAAACAAGTGACAGCAGAATCGGAAGCATGAAATTTACAAGCTTCGAAAGAATCGGTCCCTGAGTAAAATCCTGTTTATCGTTTATCTGTGTTGACATCGTACGCATCCATTGAAAAAAAATACATCACTTCAAAACCCGGAGTTTTGAAGTGATGTTTATATTTAAGTGGAATTTATATTACATTCCGAGAGTTTCGTTTACAAGAATAACTTTAATTCTGTTTGGAATTCTTGAGTAGCGTGTTGTTACCATCTGACAGCAGATTGTCTGAGAACTTAAACAGTCTGCACATGTTCCTGTTTTTGAACATGGAGTTGCATCACAAAATCTTGCAGCATTTACCGGTGCTACATAATGACGAACACGGCTGTAAGCTGCATCCATATCAGCTACAACTTTATTAATACCGACAATCATTACAACACTTTTTGGTCCATAGCAGAGAGCAGCAACTCTATTTGCAGCACCATCAATGTTGAACAATTCACCTTTTTCTGTAACGGCATTTGAACTCATCAAAAAAGTTCCGCAGCTTAAAATCTGATGCTGAATCAAATCTTTCTCTTCTGGAGTCTTTGCACTGTCACGGTCAAGAATAGGATTTCCTCTTTTAGCAAGAGCTTCACGCAAACCAATTTCACCAACAGAAACCGATCCGCCCCAACCAATCGAATGATCAGCCGGAATAAGTTCAAGAGCTTTTTTCAAAGCTTCTTCTTTTGTCTGAACATAATAAGCATCCATCTGACGCATTTTCAAATTTTTAACAACAGTTTCGCCAAGCAAATCATTTCTTTTTTTCATGCAATCCAACATTCTAAATCCTCCATTTACTTTTTCAACAAAGCTGCGAATGGGTTATAGCTCATTCCATCATCACTGCCCTGATATTCACGCTGTGGTTTTCTTTCGCGAACAGGAGCGCCGTCTTTAGAAACAGGACGAACACCAGGTTTTGCACCAGTTCCTTTTTTAACAACGACAATCTTTTTTGCACCAGTTCCACTTGAAGCACCCATTCCCTTGTGTTCAATTCTTGAAGCTGCATCACTCTTTAACGAAAGACTGATTCTGCGGCGGTCCATATCAAGACCGATGATTGTAAACTCATGAACATCGCCGACTTTAACAACTTCCATCGGATCTTTAACAAAATTATCACTTAATTCACTGACATGAATCAAGCCTGTTTCGTGCAGACCGATATCAACAAACGCACCAAAGTCGACAACATTTTTAATCTTTCCAGTTACCTTCATTCCTTCTTTGAGATCTTCAAACTGAACGACACCTTTCTGCATGATTGGAGCCGGATATCCGTCACGAGGGTCGCGGTTTGGTTTCTGAAGTTCTTCTACGATATCAGAAACTGTTGTTTCACCAAGATTATATTTTGCTGCAATTTCTTTGATAAGTGCAGATGGAACTTTCTCGCCCTTCTGAATGAGTGGAAGTACTTCGCGGGCTGCATCGTAGTTTTCAGGATGAACCCATGTGTTATCAAGCGGATCTGAACTTTCTGCGATTTTCAAAAATCCTGCACACTGTTCAAATGCTTTAGGTCCAAGTCCTGGAACTTTTTTGAGTTCTTCACGGCTCTTAATTTTTCCATTTGCATCACGGTATGCTACGATTTTTTTTGCAGTTGCAGTCGTAATTCCTGAAACATATTTCAAAAGCATGTAAGAAGCTGTATTAAGATTTACACCGACATTGTTTACAACCGAACTTACAACTTCATCAAGCTGGTCAGCAAGTTTCTTCTGGTTAACATCATGCTGATAAAGTCCGACACCGATTGCCTTTGGATCAATTTTAACAAGTTCTGCAAGCGGATCCTGCAAACGTCGTCCCATAGAAATAGCACCACGAACCATAACATCGAGGTCAGGAAATTCTTCTGTTGCAACAGGTGAAGCAGAATAAACTGAAGCACCTGATTCATCAACTACTGTGTATTTAACATCTGCATCGCTGTAATTTTCACTGATTACTTTACTTACAATTTCCTGAACTTCGTGGCTACCAGTTCCATTTCCAACTGCCAGAACCTGAATATCATATTTATCAATTGCTTCGTTAATCAAATCATAAGCTTCTTTCGGATTGATTTCCTGATAAATCTTAAAGAAGCCGAGATATTTTCCAGTCTCATCAAGAGCAGCACATTTAGTTCCGTTTCTGTATCCCGGGTCAACTCCAAGAACACGACTTCCTTTAATCGGCTGAGTCATCAAAAGGTTTTTCAAGTTCTCACTGAATACACCGATTCCATGAACATCAGCTTCGTCAGCTTCATCACTTCTGATTTCACGAACAACTGCAGGCGAGAGCAAACGAACAACGCCGTCTTCAATTGCTTCTTTGTGATATTTATTATTGATTGTTGCTTTCTTCTGAAGTTCTGCAACTGCTGCATCTACATCAACATCGATTGTTACATCAAGAGCACCTTCGCGCTCTGCACGGTTGATTGCAAGAATGCGATGTGGTTTAAGCTGGTCGAGCGGTTCAGAGTAATCCCAGTACATCTGGTATGTGGAAGTTTTCTGAGCCTGTTCTTCTGTCTGTCCTTCCGGAACGATTCCTTTTGTGACGATATTTCCAGTTGAGATGTAAAGCTTGTGGATTGATTCACGATTTGAAGTTTCCTGAGAAACTCGTTCTGCGATGATGTCTTTTGCTCCATCGAGTGCGTCTTTTGCAGATTCCACATTAAGAGCTTTATCTTCATTGTCTGTCTTGATATATTTTTCTGCTTCTTTTTCAATGTCAGCATCGTTCATCACGAGCATTGCATCTGCCAAAGGTTCGAGACCTTTTTCTGCAGCAACCATACCGCGAGTTTTCTTTTTCTTTTTGAACGGAGCCCAGAGATCTTCAAGAGCTGTCAAAGTAGTTGCCGACATCGCAGCGTTGTAAAGTGAATCAGTAAGTTTGCCCTGAGCAAAAATTCCCTTTACAATTTCAAGACGTCTTTCTTCAAGATTCTTATATGATTTAAAAAGGTGATCGATGCTTGTAACTGCAACTTCATCGAGGTTGTCAGTTTTTTCCTTTCGATAACGACTGATAAAAGCTACTGTACATCCTTCGTCAAAAAGACTTAATACAGCACTAACCTGCTGCACGCGAACATTAATTTCGCCTGCAATTTTCTTCATGATTTCGACTTCGTTAACAACGAGCGCGTCAATTTGTTCTTTTGTAAATTCCATAGTGCCGTAATTTTAAGAAAAAATGGAATTTTGAGCAAGTAGAATTAAATTGCATAAAACTTACAAATACCACAGAAAAAAAACAAGGCTGTCCCAGAAATCTTTTTTGCGAGGAGCACAAATCAAACTTCTGGAACAGCCCTGTTACCTGATGGTTTTTAAATTATTTTTAAATCAACTTTTATAAATGAAATATGAAAGAATTTTTTTTATTCGTTAATAAGTTTAGTAGCATCTCCTAGTTTATTTTCATCATAACCCTGTGGTAAAATTATATTGTGGAAAAGCACTCCTCCCAATGAATAATCTCCAAATTCTGTAAAACTGCTCTTTACGGTTACCTTTATACAATTTCCATTCAAGCTATTATTAAATGCTTTTTCACCGACATACCTGATACCTTCACCAATTTCGATTTCTTTAATCTGGTCAATAAATTTATTCCATGGTCTGTCTGCAAGTTTAGCAAAATCTTTTAACCTATTTCTAGTATCGCTTGGAGAAGTCAGATAAAGTTTATAATCATCCTCACCCATTTGTTCAAGGTAAAATCTTACATCCTCATAAATATCGCTTGCCAGATTTTCTGATATAATTGCATTGCTATAACCTGTAACAAAATCACCTGTTGCATTCTCTGGTACGACTATATATCGATTTTCATAAGCATAGTGAGTAAAATTTTTTCCCAGATTGATTGTCTGTTTATAATCTTCAAAAAAGATTTCTGTTAAACCATTAAATGTATCTTGTGCAATACTTGTTACACTCGAAGGTACTGTAAATTTTGGAAGATTCCACGCGGAACTTGTTAGCTGACCTTCAAATATCTTTAAGTTCGATTTTTCAGTTTTTTCATCTTTTAAAACTATCAGATTTTCAAGATTCTCTGCACCATTAAATGCATTTTTTTCAATTTTTTCAACACTTGCAGGAACTACAATTTCGGTGACATATGGTCTCCTATTACTTGAAAGTAAACCATGTAAACTATTGTTATTGATTGATGTAAGACCGTCCAGATATTCTGCACGATAATTATCGTCAATTTTCTGATAATAAACCGCTTTTATAAGACATTCTTTAAACTGTTCAGCGTTAAATTTACAAGACGTGCCATCTGGAATAACAACACATCCAAGATATGTATCTGACGCAAATGCATTTTCCTTTATTTCTTTTAATGACTCTGGAAGAGTAATTCTAGAAAGCTTTATACATCCTGCAAATGCACTGTTTCCGATTATTTCTACACCTTCTGGTATATTAATGTCAGTTGAATTAGATATAAAACAGTTAGCAAATGCAGAATCTGGAATTTCTTTTATTCCACAATTACCTTCGCCACTAATTAAAAATGTTACATTATACAAACCTGAACAGCCGCTAAATGCACTTTCACCTAAAGTCGTTACACTTGAAGGAATCAAAATATTCGTTAATTTAGAACAACCAGAAAATGCACTGTTTCCGATTGTTTGTAATGTACTTTCCTGTTCAAACGAAAGTGAAACCAAATTTTTACAATTACGGAAAGCTTTTTCTCCGATTTCTGTCACACTTGCAGGAATATTAATACTCGTCAATCCCTGACAGTTTAAAAATGCACTGTTTCCGATTGTTTTTAACGCACACTTTTTATTACTGTCTTTTTCAAAAACTACTTGAGCCAGTTTACTACAGCCGCCGAATGCGTTTTCTCCAATTTTTGTTACACACGACGGTATTGAAATTGAACTGAGTTTTGGGCAGGTTTCAAATGAAGCTGGTTTTATTTCTGTAATGCCTTTTGGAAGTACAATTTTTGCTGCAGCCGGCATCATCATAAATCCCATAGAAGCAATGTCTGTTACAGAATCCGGAATTGCCAGTTCATTAACTGCTGTATATGAGAAAGCCATTGCACCAATTGATTTTAATTTTGAATTTTTTCCAAACTTAACTTCCATTACATTTAGTACTTGACTCTTCGTATTAGCTAATGCACTGCTTACAAATGTACAGTCACCGATTCTCGTAATTTCATCTGCAACATAAACTGAATTTATTGCAAAATTGTTCCATGGAGCAAATCCTTTGATGCTGTCTTTGGCAAATAATTCGTTCAAATCAATTTCTTCAGAAAAACTTGAAATAAATCCTTCAAATGGATAATAGTCATACATATCACCATAACCGGTAATATAAAGATCATATACTTTTCCAGGCATAAATCCTTTATTTACTGGAAATTCCGGAACTTTTGTATTTTCAACAAGATAGAACTCAGCATGTTCACCACAGACGCCGGACATTGCTGCATTCTTTGTATAGCCTATACCGCTTGCTTCAATTGTATATTCTACAGAAGAAAGACATTTGTCTGCGATATAAACGGTATCATTAATTTCTGTTGGGATATGATTTCCAAATGAATCTATGATATCTCCACCAAAAATAGAATAAATACCTGCAGGAATTTCTTCTGAGAAAATGTTTTCTTCTGTTTCAAATTCTGAAATTGTAAAAACATAGTAATCGCCTTCGATTACAGGCTGGATACTTTTAAATCCGTACTGAACTAACTGACAGAAATTTATTATAAATTCTCCGGGATAAAAAGCTTTTACATCAATATTTCTGGGAATTTTTACAACAATTTTCAGCTTTCCTTTTCCTTCAACTTCTGGAGCAGGAACACCTTCTGTATTTGTCTTAGCACCTGTCATAAGAAGTTCAAAAGAAAGTGTTGTCACTTCGTTGTTTGAAAGTGTTTTTCTAGAAATCTTTCCTTCGTAAATCCAGCCGCCAATTTCTGCAGTCATCTTAAAGTCATAAGTTCCCGCTGGAACAGAAACTTCGGCCCCTGATAATTCACTGTAACTTGTGTACTTGCCAAGTTTTGTGTACTGGCTTTCCTCAGGCGTTTTGTAAATAATTTGAATGTCCGATAATACTTCGGGTAAAACTGTCGGATACACAGTGCGTTCTGTGCCGCCATTTCCAGTTGAATTTATTTCGTTATTTGAAATCGAAAACGAAATCAACGCTGAATCATTTAAAACAGGTCTGTCCTGTTTAAGATCCATATTAAAGTTTGTACATCCAGTAAAAACTGCAAGGATGCCCAATGCAAATATTCTAATTATTTTTTTCATATTCTCTGTCTCCACGTTATTCTGTTATTGGATTTCCACCGATTACTGTTACACCTGCATCAAAGGAAGCATTTTCGCCATTTTTTATGTAAGTGCAATTTTCTGGAAGCGTAATTTCTGTTATTCCAGTACCCTTAAATGAATTTTTACCTATTTTTGTTAATTTACTTACATCTTCTATAGTGACAGTTTTAAGATTTTCTTTATCTATAAATGCAAAATCTCCTATTTCTTCTACACTAGAAGGTATTATTACACTACCTTCAACACTACCTTCAATAAACTCAACATTAATAAAATAATTCTCATTTATTAATGTACAGCCATCTGTAATTTTTAAATTTCTAATAACATTATCACTTTTAAATAGATCTTTTCCATCTCCAAGTACTCCTGTACCACAGATTTCATAGTCAACATACTCTTCTCTAATAAATATCCTTTTTGCGTAAAATTCATTGCTTAAATCCTCACACCAGTAAAGTTTACAACCTTCCGGAAAAGTATTACTTTCGTTAAGTTTTAGTGGAAAAGGATTAATACCTTCCTGATATGGTTCTCCAAGGAAATGTATTTCTCCACCGAAAAAAATAAAATGACTAGACAACTCATATTCGCATAATTTAGTTCCACTAAATGCTCCATCATAAACATATTTAACATTAACACTGTTCTCTACTTTTGCAAGATTTGCGCAATCCTTAAAAGCATTTTGATCAATTTTTATAAGACTATCTGGTAAAGTAATTTCTGTAATTGCTGTTCCACTTAAAGCACTGTTTCCAATCGCTGTAATACCTTCACCGATTGTTACTTTTATAATCTTATCTGCAATTCCAACCCACGGAGAAACACCATTTTCAAATTCCAATGCGCCATCTCCGGTAATATCAAGCATAAATGTTCCGGATTTTTCAGGATTATTTTTAACACTTACCGATACTTTTCCGTCTTTAGATTTAAAATTGGAATCTTTATAATTAATAACACAATCTTTTGGGAATGCATCATCCGAAACTGTACAGCCATGGCAAAGTGTAACCTGTTTTAAGTTTGTTCCATAAAATGCTTCACTTTTGATATTACAAACGCCTTTAATTTCTACAGACGAAAGATTTTTACAATTCTCGAAAGCTGATTCGCCTATTTCTTTACAGGTTTCAGGTATAGTCAAAGAAGTAAATGGATTATTTCTGAATGCCTCTTCACCAATACTTTCAATCTTTTCTAAATTAATATCTGAAAGATTTAAATTTTCAAAAGCCTGTTTATCTATTGTTTTTACATATCTTGCATCAAGAGATTGAATGTTTATTTCGCTAGTAAATTCTGTTCCAATTTCTTCAATTCCTTCTCCCAATGTAATCTTAAATAAACCTCCCATAGACCAGGCGGTAATTATTTTTCCATCTTCAGAATTAAGACAATCAATATATGCAGTTCCGACACTGTTCTTTAATGCAACCATTAAATCCTTCTCTGAATATTCTTTATCGATGTTTCCTGCAAAAGCCTGATATATTTCAAAGATATGATCAGGGTCGTCAAGATTAAAATAAGATGTACTTAATACACAAATTCCTGCAGGACTGCTTATGTTATTTGCTGCATCATACGAAGAAACATTAACCGAAATTCCTTTTATCTTGATTATCTCATTTATCTTATCTAAATCATATTCTGTATTTTCAAGATCAGTTTTATTTATCTTAAAAGAAGTACTTCCACCAAGCTTTGCCATTTCGGATACTTTAACATCTTTAGAATCAAGTACATTTTTGTCTTTATCTAAAAGTTCAATTTTTATTCCGGCAAAATCTTTGTCGGCAGGATTATTCCAGCTAAACGAAACATCAACTGTAGAATCTTCATGCTTTGAATTAATATCAAGTCCGTAAACAACCGGAATTCCAGGAGCCTTACGGTCAATTTCTACATTATTTGAATATACTAAACCGTCCTCTGTAAAAAGCTGAACACAAATAAACAAAAATTTATTTTTCCAGTCTGCTTTTGCAACAGTCAGAACATTTGATTTTTCTTCATTTAATTCACCACCAACATACCAATCGCAATCAAAATTATTACTTTCTTTATCTAAACCTGCAGTCAAAATAATATTTTCGTTTTCGTCTTCCTTCCATGTAATTTTTGCTTCTGATCCGCTTGCGCCCAAAATCGAAATTCCTGTATTGGAAATCCATTTTGCAAAAAGCTCGAGGTCGCCTGTCTGTCCGGCACTTATTTCTGTAATTTTTGATTCATCCGTAAAATCGCCTGATGTGTACCAGCCGCCAAAAACAAAACCGTCGCGCACAACCTGTGGTAAAGCCGGTCTGTTTTTAGCTGAATATTTTTCAGGCGCAGTTTCTCCTTCCAAAAAATTTCCACCGTTAAGTTCAAATGTAAGTGAATAAAAAACTTCAAATGAATCTCCTGCTCCCGGAATTCCATTTCCATCACCACCAGAAGCAGCAGGAGCACAACCTGCAATTACGGCACTCAATGCAGCTATCAAAACTGCATTCAAAATTTTTACTCTCTTCAGTAAAGCGTTTTTCTGTTTCATCTTCTTCTCCTATGAAACTCTGTCCTCCACATTTATGTTTTGGACAAAAAAAAATTTTGCAAACTTTTTTAAAACCTCAACAATATACATTTTAAAATTAAATATTTCACTACAATTTTGGGTAGTTTTGCAAATTTTTGCTGTTTTTTTCAGCACTTTCTGCGGATTTGAGAAGAATTTTGATTTTTTCTTTTAAGTTGAATTTTGTTAAATGGAAATTCTATTTCAGACTTTCAAAATTTCCATCTTCGGACAGCACATCTTTATAAAGTGAAAACACATTGGAAAATTCAAGATATTCCCTGCATGGTTTTTTCCCTTTCTCCTGAACTTCTATATCTACTGCAAAGGATAAATCTTTTGGATTATGTCTGATCAGAGAATGTATTCCCTCTCCGTCATTTGTATAAACTGTAAACTCAGCAAGCTTAATAAAAACTTCATCGTCGTTTGAATTCTCTTTAACATAATAAATATAAGACTGATCAATACAACCATTGTTCTGAGTATAAAATCTTGTGGAATTTGTCATAATAAGTTCAAAACCGCATCTTGCTATTTCAATCGGTCCATTATCATCACCACAAATTTGTGTAACATTATCATGTACTATTTTTGAACCCGGATATTGGTTTCCAAAAATGTGATATGTAGTTCCATATATGACAGCACTTTCCTTATCTTCTTTTTCACAACTCTTAAACAGAGTTACTAAAAGGTACTCTCTTGTTTTTCCATTTCGTAATACATTAGACTTTTTATGCGCAAGATAATAACTGCATATCAATCCCACATTTCCATTTTTCATATTCTGAACTATTACAAACGGTGTCTCAAGATATTTGGAAAATGGAGAGCAAGTTTTATCATTTATCTGGACAGGAAAAGTATATAAAACCCTGACAATCGTTCCCGGTTCGATTTCAGATTTTTCTCCTTCCTTTGAAATCAGATAAGTATTATCTGCTGCATAAGCATAGGAATTTTCTTCAAATTCATAAATTGTATACGGATGATGACCAGTGCTTTTCGATTTTTTTATGCGTTCTAATTCTTCAAGAACTTCTTCATTTTTACAGTTTAATTTTGCACCATAAACTTCAAACTGATTTTTTTCATATAAATCTTCAACTTCAGAATTACGTTCTTCAAAAAAGAAATTATCTGTCTGATAAACATCTGACCATTCTTCAAAATAATTTTCCCAGTTATAAACATATTTTTCAAAATCATCTTTATTTATCTGTGGAATTTCTGTTTCTTTAAGAAAGAACAAATCATTTACTACCGCATAATCAACTGCTTTTCTTCCCGAAATATCTTCAATCTCCGGATCTGCACCAAAATTATTTACAAGTTCATAAACATCATTTCTTACATAATTTTCATCACCATTTTTTAATGCATAAATTAAAACTGTATTTTCTTCTTTACCATATTTTTTATTTATTAATTCTTTAATTATTTTTGGATTACAATTTTCTATTAAATTATCGTTAAT
>JAGHVB010000018.1 GCA_018064525.1 Candidatus Treponema merdequi
GTCTTATAATAAACGGAGAACAATATGAAATTTAAAAATATTTTATGTGCTTTAATTTGTGGAATTTTCTTTACTGCTTTTTCATCTGCAGATGAAATTACATCTGTCAATGATCATCTTAAGAAATTCAGTTCACAGTTTGATTATCTTATTCCAAATGCAATAACTCAGACAAATGTCTATGCTGATGCCTGGATTGGAAAATTTATTCCTTCACTTCCAATGCACTTTGCATTAGGTGTTGACGGTGGAATTTCAAAATTTGATGTCTCTGAATTAAAAGAAGCAGGAGACATTCTTCATATTACAAATATGCCGTCATCTTTTATGTTTCCGACGATTAATGCAAATGCAAAAATCGGAGGTCTTTTTCTGCCGTTTGATGCTGGTTTTTCTGTATTCTGCTTTAATACAAAAGATTTAAAAAACTTTTTTAAGAATATTGATTTTGAATTTTTTACAATCGGTGGAAATATTAGATGGGCACTGCTTCAGGGACAGGGACTTTTACCAAAGTGGTCTGTAGGATCAGGTTTTTATTATTCAAAAGGTTCTGTAGGAATTTCAAATTCATATTCAAATGCAAAAACTTCTTACGAAATAAAAACTTTAATTTTTGAAACACAGCTTTCAAAAACTATTATTTTCTTTACACCATTTATTGGTTTCAGGGCAATTTTTTCTGATTCCGATGTCGCTTTTGGATGGAATCATGCAGCAGGCTTAAATGGAATTTATTCTTATGAGCAGCATAAAACTTCCAGAATGTTTGATTCTTTTATTCCTCAGATTTTTGGCGGTGTTGGTCTTAAAATAGGTTTACTTGAACTTGATGTAAATGCTTCTTATGATTTTTCAAATACAATGTGGACTGCAGGAACTTCATTAAGATTCCAGATGTAAACATTCCTCTTATAAAAAAAAGGCGGTCTCATAAACTATGGGACCGCCTTAATTTTTATGAATTCTTTTATTTAATTATTAGCGTTTCAAGCTGAGAACTGTTTCAAGCATTGTATCTGATGTCTGAATAGTTTTTGCGTTTGACTGGAAACCGCGCTGTGTTGTAATCATATCAGTAAACTGTTCTGTTAAGTCTACGTTTGACATTTCAAGAGCACCGGCAAGAAGTTTACCCTTACCTGCGATTCCACTTTCACCAATGTTTGCAATACCAGAGTTGTTTGATTCAACATAAGTATTTTCACCGGCTTTTTCAAGACCACCCTGGTTTGTGAATGTTGCCATTGCAATCTGTCCGATTGTGCGGCTTGTACCGTTTGAATAAACACCTGTAATGATACCGCTTGAGTTTACTTTGAAGTTATCAAGATAACCCATTGTATATCCATCCTGGAACCATGCTTTTGTAGAAGACTGAGAAGCACTCTGAGTTACAGTATTCTTCTGACTTCCGATAGTACCAAGGCTGATGTTGAATGTCTGGCGCATAGGATTTCCATCTTCATCAGGATTTGCGTCTGGAACTGTAAAAGATGCCTGAAGGAAAATCTCACCTTCCGGATTTGTTACATTTCCTGCGCTGTCTGTTACAGACTGTAAAGTTCCATGATTGTCAAAATTAACAAGGAATGTATTTTCTACTCCATCAGTTGTTCCAAGTCCTACACGGGCCTGTGTAAAATCTGCATTTTCAGGGTCAACATTTACTGTTGCACGCCACTGATTTGGATTTCCAACTACACGCTGGAATGCTACTGATAAAAGATGTTCGTTACCAAAGCTGTCATAAATTTTAAATTCTGTATTCCATGTTCCTTTTGCAATATCTGCAGGGCTTGCACCTTCAAGGATTTCCGGAGTATTTTTATTCAAGTTACATGCAAACTTAACGTTTTCTGTAGCCTTAGCAGGATCTTTTGATCCAAGTGGAATTACGAGATCTGTAGGTGTTGCAGCTGTCTGAACAACCATTTCCCCATTCAATTCACGAGCCATCCAACCCTGAACACGCATACCGTTTGCAGGATTTACAAGAGTTCCTTCTTTATCAACACTGAAAGCACCTGCTCTTGTATAAAAAGATTCTTCACCATTTTTCAAAACAAAGAAACCATTTCCCTGAATAGCGATATCAGTTGAAACTCCAGTTGTCTGCAAGTTTCCCTGTGTAAAGATTGTATTGATTGCTGCAACCTGAACACCAAGACCAACTTCTTTAGGGTTAACACCACCGACTTCTGTTGTAGGTGCAGCAGCTCCAGAAACCTGCTGCGAAATCATGTCCTGAAAATCAACACGACCCTTTTTAAAACCTGTTGTGTTTACGTTTGCAACGTTGTTACCAATTACGTCCATTCTTGTCTGGTGATTCTGCATTCCAGATACACCAGAATAAAGTGATCTCATCATATAGCTATCCTTCCTTAGTTTCCGTATACTGCGTTAATATGTTCAAGATTATAATAGTTGCCGTTAACAAGAACCTGTGGTGTCTGACCACGAGTTACGCTCTCAACAACTCCAGTTATTTTATCGCTTCCAATTTCGATGTCTACAGTTTTTCCAAGAGTTGAAACAGCATCATTGTTGTTCATAAGTGCTGCCATTCTGTTAAAACCTTCTGACATGTTATGCATCTGTTCGAGTGAACTGAACTGAGCCATCTGTGCAATAAACTCATTATTGTCCATCGGAGAAGTCGGATCCTGATGTGAAAGCTGAGTCAAAAGCAATTTAAGAAATTCATCTTTTCCCATCTCATTGCTCTGCTGTCTTCCTTCAATAGCGTTTGACTTATTAAATCTGTCAACTTCCATCTGTGTCTGAAGAACTTCCTGGGCGTTCATTCTTGTATCAATGCCCATTGCTGTCATAGCTTCCATCATTCACCTCTTTTTATTTTATGCAACTATGTTGATCGAGTAATCTCGAACATCGTTATATATTTCGGAATTAATTTCAGAAACTGAACTGTTTTCTACAACAAAATTGTTGTATGCATTAAATGCCTGATGTTCGTTCTGATTCTGTTCCTGTCCATTACCTGAATAATTCTGATTCTGATTTGCAAATGCAACGTCAAAACCTGCTGTATCAAAACCACTGTCAATAAATGCCGCTTTTAAACTGTCCTGTGCAGAAGAAAATGCATTGAATGCTTCCTGGCTTGTTACAAGAATTTTTCCGGTAATTACGTTATCGGATAATTCAAGACTTATCTTAACATTTCCGAGATTTTCCGGATGAAGAATAAGATTAATGCTTCCAACATTGTTATCTTTAAGAACAATATTTCCGGCTTTAACAAAATCAGCTGCATTTTCTGTAATCTGATTTTCAAGCATAGCTTGAAAAGTAGAACCCTGTGCTCCAGCACTCTGTGCATCAAGTGAAAGAATATTTTTTTCTGCCTGAGAAGACAGATCCATTGTCACCTGAACACTGTCATTTGAAGTCTGTTTTACAGAAGTTACAAAATTATTTTTCTTTTCTGCATTTACAGCTTCTGGTTTTTCTGTTCTTAAATCTGTTACAGAAATTACATCAGAAAGTTTTCTTACATCCTTTTTGATTTTAATTTCTCTTGAATTATTCTTAGCTAAATCTGCTCTATCAGAAATTTTTTCTGATTTATCAGAAAACGCAGACATAGTCTGAAAGCTTAAAATATTTTCAGATAAAAAATCATCCGAATCATCTTTTTCTGATTTTAAAGTCTTTGCATTTTCAATCAGTGAATCAAGAGAAACTTTTTCCTCTTTTTCATTAAAAAGCTTTAATTTTTCTGCACTGAAAGAAATTTTATCATCTGAATCATCTTTTACCAGAGACTTGATTTTTTCATCATAAATCCGCTGTTTTAATTCCGAGATACGCTGAGAAGCAGTCTGAACAGAATGTGATGTCTGAGTTTTTTCTGTCCTGGAAGATTTTTTATCCTTTTCCGGTTCTTCTTTTGCAGATGCAACTTTTTCATTCTGTGTTTCATCAGATTTATCAGATACTTTAACCTGTTCTCTGTTTTTTACATCCGTGTCAGTTTCTGAAACTTTGTCAAACTTATTTGCAGAGTTTTCAGTAGAACTTTTTGAAACATCCGTGTCGGTTTTTTGCACAAATTCAAAACCGCGTGAGATTTCATTATTTCTGATTTCATCTTTGACCATAGTCATAAAAGAAACAGAACTTTCTGATTTCTCAATATTCTGAGTATTTTCGAGTTTTTGAGTTGTGTGCTGAATATAGGTTGAATCTAAAATTACATTCAATTCCTGCATTCGGTAACCTCCATCATTTTACTGGCCGCAACGCAGCCTCATAAACATGTAAAAGTTACCGCAGAACTGAAGTTAAGATATGTCAGTCATCTTCTTCATCAAGAGAAACAGGTTTTGAAGCCATTTTTCTCTGAATTGCAGCCGCTCTTTCTGGTTTCATTAAAGAAAGCCAGTACGAAACCATTGAACTGGTATTATTCGCGCGGGCACGCTCTTCTACCTTGCGCAAAACGTCAATAACAAGCTGATCATCCATCTTTTGAAGAATATCTACAGCGTTATTCGGTGCCATGCCTTCAAGGTTAGCAGCAATCTGTACGATGTTTACTTCTTTATCATCGTACTTTTTCTTTTCATTGTTAAATGTTTTTTCACGTTCTTCGAGCGATTTTTCACGATTTTCTATTTCCTGAGCAATCTGCTCGTTCTTTTTTTCTGCAATAAGAGTATCTTCTTCGCGTTTTTCGAGTTCCTGCTTGAAAATTTCAAGGGCTTCACGCTGTTTGTCGAGTCTGTCCTGGTCTAAATCTGCAAATAAAGGCTTGGAATTTGTTGAAGTCTGAGAAGTCTGTGGCTGTAAACCGAATAATTTATAAACCGGTGCAAAAAGAGATTTTACATGAATTACACCAAGAAAATCGAACCATAACATTCCACCAATAGCAAGTATAATTACAAGTAAAAGCAGAACGATTGTTTTTCCTAAAGAACCTGATTTTGCCACGACATTTTTCCCCTATTCTTAATATTTTACTCTATTATCGGCTAAAAAACAAGTTTATTGCATACTTTCAGATGAAATCTGTCTGCATTGTTTTTCGAAGAATTTATATCATAAAGAAGTTCTGCTCCAATTTCGAGAACACCGATTTTTACTATATCACCAGTATTTACAGAAAATGCAATATTAAAACCAAGTCCTACAGTATCTGAATAAGTTGAACTTCGAAGCCTGCTTAAAGTATTCTGCAGATCACCTACTGCAAAATCAGTTTTTTCCCTGTAATTTATTTTACCTGAATACGAAACTGTTAAATACAATCTGTTCAGATAAAGCGGAATGAAGAAATGTTTTGTTCCATTTTGTATTTCGGTTGAAAAAAGAACTGCGGAACATGAAAAGTCAAAGGCTCTTGAAATATCCGGGAAAATATTTGCATCAAAGGTAAATGGTAAATTACATGTAATATGTTCCGGATTTTCAAAAGGAAGAAGTTTTGGAACTGAAAATCCAAAATTTAATCCGAGATTGATTCCATCTCCCTTTGAATATTCAATTTTATCCGTATAAGTTTTTTTCCAGTCAATGTAAGAATAATTAAAAGTCGGACCAATATAAAAGCCTTTTTTTGAGTGATGTTCAGAATCTGATTTTCTTAATGTAGAAATTTTTACAGCAGCAGTTGAAGAAAATGTAGTTGAAAAATTTGATTCATCCTGTGTTCTGAAAATATTTTCCTCATTAAAATTAAGAAAGTTAGGTTCACCATAGAAAAATTTACTTGTGCTTGAAAATATAATATTTGAATGTGTAAAAACCGGAATCTGTGCCTGTAAATAAAGTTCATCTTCAGTCTGTCTGAAACCATTTTCATCAAAGCCGCAGGTTCCAAATAAAACATAAAGCATATTCTGAGTCGGAGTCCAGTCAAAAACCGCTGCACCGGCACCATAACACATTTTCAAAGGTTCAAACCCTGCAGTAATCAGATATCTTTTTGATGACCAAGTCAGACCTGCAATACCGATTCCAGTCGGATTAAACTCATTGTCAAAAAACGGAACAATTCCTAAAGGTACAAAGATTCCCCGAAAAGTATATTCAAACGGATTGAATTTTTTTATTTCTTCCGGCGGAATAATTTCTGAAGATTTTTTTGATGTAATTTCTGAATCTGTTTTTATATCTGAAAGTTTTTCAATAGTCTGATATGAAGTAAAAAATCTTGAAAATGAATTTTCATCAAAACAGTCCGGATTCAGAACTGAAAGTTTTGAGTTTTCAAAAAAGTGTGAACTGTAAATGACTGTCGGAAAATGAACAGAGCGGGAATCCGGAGAAATAACCGGAGAAAAAACTCCACCGGAAAAATCTTTATTCATAAAATAAAATGAAGAAGATGTAATTTCATTTTCGTTAAGCTTGACTGTTAAAAAACCAAGCCGAGGAAGTGTTTCTTTTGTTCCATAAGAAAAAGAAAAAATCATCGCATTCTGGCCTGTAACAAAATTCTGAAAACCGACGGAAGAAAGATCCCTTACCTGAATATCCTGAGGAATTTCAAATTTTGTGAACTTATCTAAATCCTTATAATATAAAGAAATAGACCATTCACTTTTTTGTTTTAACAAAAACGCAAGACGACCGAGTCCCGCATCAGAAAGATTCAATGCAACATCTCCAAATGAAAGCGGAATCTGTTTTATAAGCTGTGTTCTGTTGTTTTTTAATGAATGAATTTCAATGAAAGAATTCTGACTTAAAGTTTTTACAGCAGCAAAATAATAATCCTGTCCGTCTGATAAAACAGTTCCTTCTCTGTAACCGAATGGAGTTTTATGAACAAAACATTTTTTATGCATGTCGTAAATATAGACATTTGTTTTAAAAACCGAATATTGATTTGTCCGCGAAACCGCAAGATATCTTCCGTCAGAAGAAATTGAAAGTCTTGTAATTCCAGTCATCGTAAAAAGTTTTTTCGGTTTTGAAATTATTTTTTCGGAATCACTGGAACTGTTTTCATTTTCAGACTCTCTGTCAGTATTTTCGTTTTCAGAAGCTAAATCATTTTTATGTCTGTAACTTCGAAACCAGACTTCAGAACTTGCAGAATCGCAGTAAACTGTTCCACCGCAAACCTGTGGAATTACAAAACTCGTAATAAGATTGTCCAGCGAATATTTATTCTTCTCCTTTAATTTTTCTGTCTGGCTTTTATCATCTGACAGATACGGAGTAATTCCATTTTCAGAATACAAATCAGGATTGATTCCGCTTACATCAACTGAATCAGAAAATTCTTTCCAGTCTTTTTCAAGAGGATTTCCAAAATTGTTTTCGTAAATTACATAATAATTTAAAAGATTTGTTGTCAGATCAAGAAGAAACTGCGGAAATTTTTCAGTTCCATATTTATCTTTTACAAACTGTGTGAATGCTCCGCCAAAAAGATACGGAACATTTCCGGCAGGATATATATCGCGCGCCCCTGCTGTCTGCTGGTGCTCTGGAAATTTATTTTCTATCTTTGCCTGTTTGATCATCTGAGTTGAGAAAGAACTGTTTAACCTTCCTTCTCCATTTTCACTTTCAAGAGAAACTGTAAATCCTTCTGCAACAGATACCGGAGTTGTATAAAACTGCCAGCCCCATCCGTTGTAAATAAGCTCACTGAAAAAACGGTTGCCTTTATTTTTAACGTTATATGTTACGGCATGCGTAAGTTCATGTTTGATTATGCTTAAGACAGTGTCATTAAAAACTGCAATGTCAGAAAACGGAACTGTATCATAAAATACAATCTGTCTGAAAGGATAATCTGTATAATATGCATTGAGGTCCTGTGTTGTATATTCCACATAAACCGGAAAATGGCTGAATGTATAAGAATCTTCGACTTTATATGATTTTTTGATATTAAGATAAATTTCATCTATATTTTCTGCAAGATGAAAGGCAGTCTCTTTTGAAGGCTCCCGATATATGATGTCAAAATATTTTGTCTTGATTACATAGCGGGAATTACTGTTTGAAAAGGCATTAAAAAAACCGCCTGCAAGAATTATCAATCCAAGCAGAGCGGTCTTAAATCTGTTAGCGTTCAATTAATCCACCGATTGCAGCACCAAGAGTGATGTCGTTTTCAACCTGAACGATATCCCAGCTAAGTCCTTTCTGTCTTGTAAGGATTTCTTCAAGATATCCTTTTACACGTTCGTAAACTTTGAAAGTCTTGTGGTATGTTGAACCGTTTGCAAGAATGCAGACAGGTTTTGTCGGGTCTTTTCCTTCTCCGCTCTGAATGACACAGGCAGAAAGAATTGTTGCAGAATAACGTGCTGAACGTTCTACGATTGCATCAAGAAGTTCGAATGCAATGTCGTAATCTTCTTCTGTTGCTCCGTCGGCAAAAATCTTTCCAAGTGTTGTTGTTTCATCATATGGTGCATGTAAAAATCCGTCTGCTTCGATGAGTGTAAGTTTTTCAAGTGAAAGAAGCTTATCTGCTGTTTTCTTTGAGAAAAGACCTTCCTTTGAAGCCATTGTCAAAGCAGCAAAACTCAGAGGTCCGAGATATGCGCCGGAACATCCTTTTTCCATAAAGAATGTTCCTGGTTTTGTTGTATGAGAATCAACTTCTTTATCAAAATCAGACTGGATTACGCCGCAGAATTTTCCTGATTCGCAGACTACGATCTGTGAGTTTTCAAAATCTTTGTTTCCGGCAATTTTCGGCTGAATGTAAGCGGCATTCATTCCTGTTCCGAGGATAAATCCGATATATGAAGAATATTTTACGCCTTTTTTACCGGAAGCAGCTCCGGCAAGCAGAGCGGCTACTGTATCGTTTAAAAGTGAAATGCGTTTTGGTCTGTTCCATCCGTGTGCAACAAGTGCATCAGAAAGCGATTTTCCGATTGGTTTTCCGACAACTTCAGGAGCTTTTACTTCTTTTGAAAAGCCTAAAAGGATTCCGTCACCGTCTTTCTGGATTTCTGTCGGATATGAGAAGCAGAATCCGATTGAATCTGCCATGTTTTTAAGATGTTCGAGGTTTTCTGCAAACTTGTCAAAGAATTCTTTGAATGAAAGTTCGCGGTCGATTGCAGGCATTGCTGTTTTTTCAAGATTTGAAATTGAAGGAACGCCGTTTTCGTCAAATGTTACGAGGCATGAGCGGAAGTTTGTTCCACCGGCATCAATTACGATTACTTTTTTGCCTTTAACGGATTCTGACGGCGGATTTGTCCATGTACGGATCATGTCTTCATCAGATTTTTCTCCGTTTATTCCTTTGTTCATATCGCAGAGCAAAGCCTGGGAAAAAGTATCGATATCAATATGCTGTGCAAAATTATGTTTTGAAAGAAATGCACTTACTTTACGATTCATATAAATTTACCTCGAATGGAATAAAAAATAATGAAGTTATTATATCAGAATATATGGAATAATTCCACACCTGAATGATGCAGAAAATTCCTTTTATTTATTCAAAAACTATTTCGATTAAATCATCAGGCATATAATTCTGTCCGTCTGCAAAATGACAGATAATGTCTGTTTCTGTAATTTCAACACGGATTTTATTGCCGTCAACAGAACACTGATATGCACCCTGCGGTGGAAGTGCCTGACTTGAAAGATCACGGGAAAAAACCTGCCCCTCAGAGTTTACCTGAATCTGGATTGAATACGGCCGTCCCAAAAGTTCTTCTGCGGCAGTAAAAAATCTTTTTAAAATCATTGAACGGATATATGAAGACGAAATTCTTTCTTCTTCTGTTCCATTGTTATAAAAAACAGGATTGACAAAATCATATTTTACATTGTTATTTTCTGCAAAAAGCTTTATTGAAGAAGCATCTGTTGAACCTTTGTATCCGCAGCGGAAATCAATTCCTTCGGCAATATATTTCATATTGCATGCATTCACAAGCATCTGTAAAAAATCAATTCCCTTTATCGAAGCAAAAGCCTCGTCAAAATCTATGATTACGGCAAAATCAATTCCAAGAGAATCAAAAAGTTTTAATCTCTGGTCTAAAGTTGAAATGTCTCCCTGATAGTCCTCTTTATGCTTTACCGAAGGAAGCGGTCTTGAAAAAGATACAACACCTGAAAGGATTTTATTTTTACGGCAGTAATTTACAAGTGTATCAAGCAGAACACGATGTCCTTTGTGAAGGCCGTCAAAACTTCCGATAGAAATTCCACTGCCCGGTTTAAAAAAACTTAAAGGATAATCCCTTTCAAGGGCTTCCTGTATTTCATTCCAGAAAAAAATCTTCATAATCAGAATTATATCATATTTTATAGAAAAAAAAGGAGATTTATGGTAAATATTTAATATATTTTAATTATTATAAAACTCTATCATAATTAAAATATGAGGGAAAATATGATTAAAAAACGAATATTCTGCATTTTATCAATTTTAAGCATTCTTGCTCTTTTGTTTACAGGATGCAAGAAAAAATCAAAAAAAATTGAAGTAAGTTCTTATGTCAACGCTCCTTATGTAACATATCATGAAGACGGAAGCATTGATCCTCTTTACATCAATTACAATGGTTCTGTTGCAAAACTTTCAGATGTTGATAAAGAACCTTCAGCACAGATTAAAATCAAGCCGGAAATCAAAGGTAGCTGGAAATGGAGTTCTGACTGTAACCTTGTTTTTACACCTGTTCAAAACTGGGAACTCGGAACAAAATATACAGTCACACTTCCTCAGGAAATTTTTTCAGATTCAGTAAAAGTTAATAATGAAGAAACTTTTGAAACTGAAGACTTTCATGTTTCACTTGATAATATGGAATTTTACATAAATCCGGAAGATCCTGCAGAAAAACGCGTAACAGCACAGATTACTGCAAGTCATCCGATTGACAAAGAAAATTTCAACAGCCATATTTCTTTAACCCTCGAACTAAAAAAAGACAATTCAAAAACAATAACAAATCAATCTTATAAATTTAATGTCTCATACAATTCAAACGCAACGGAAGCGTATATCGTCAGCGATGTAATTCCAATTCCACCAAAAACTTCAGAAATGAAAATTACTGTTTCAAAAGGAATAAAAACAATTTTAAATGGAACTTCAAAACAGGAACTTACTGATTATACAACAGTTCCTGGAATGAGTGACTTTGTATGTTTTAAAGACACATATATTTCACTTGTAAAAAACGACCAGCAGAATTATGACCAGATTGTCACAATTACAACTAAAGGAAAAGTTACCCAGGAAGAACTGCAGAAACATATTACGATTTATGAACTTCCCAAAGACAGACCAGAAATGCAGGGCTATGATGCCGAAGAAAATGCGTACTGGTCTACTCAAATGTGTACTGGAGAAAATTTAAAAAAATCAAAAAAACTTAATTTTGAATTTATTCCTAATGAAGAAAATGCCTGTGATGTAAATTCCCTCAAAATAAAAGCAACCGAAAACAGATATATTTATATTTATATTTCTTCTGACGTAAATTTCTTTGGCGGCTACAGATATTTATTTGATTATAACACTGTACTTCAAGTTCCTTCATATCCTGAAGAACTCGGAATTCTTTCAGAAGGTGCAATTCTTTCTCTTTCTGGAAGCAAAAAAATTGCAATGTTCTCACGCGGTATAAATAAAGTTGAATATGAACTTGCAAGAATAATGCCTAAAGACATCAATCACCTTATCTCAATGTCAAACGGAAGCATGAGACATTTTGACTGGAGCACTTATAATTTTACAGAAAACAATATCTCAGAAAAACAGACTTACAGATACAGTATTCCTGACTATTCAAGAGAATATATTTCTTATTTTTCTTATGACTTTACTTCTGACCTCAAACCAGATCCTTCAAAAAACCTGAAAAACGGTCTTTTCCTTTTTTCAGTCGGTAAACTTGATGAAAACAACAACAGGTCATTAATTGATAAACGCTTTATTCTTGTTACTGATCTGGGAATAATCGTTAAGAAAAATTCTGATAATACAAAAGATGTTTTTGTTCAGTCGCTTTCTACGGGCAACCCTGTGTCAAATGCAAAAATTGATATTATCGGATTAAACGGAAATTCTGTTCTTTCAACTTCAACAGACAGTCATGGTCACGCAGAACTTCCAAAACTTCCGTACACCACTGATGAACACAGACCTATTGCGTATGTTGTAAAAACTTCAAACGATCTTTCATTCATGCCATATTCAGGCAGTTCAACATATCTTGATTATTCAAACTTTGATGTAGGTGGTGAATATACTTCTACAGATCTTTCTAAAATTAAATCATATTTATTCTGTGACCGAGGAATTTACAGACCTGGCGATTCTGTTAATCTTGGAATAATTTCAAAAGCCGGCGACTGGAATATCAACCTCAAAGGAATTCCACTCGAATGTGAAGTTAAAGATTCAAAAAGCAGCGTCATCTTTACAAAAAGGTTTGCCCTTGACCAGAGCGGATTAAACGAAATAACTTTTGATACTCAGGACTACTCTCCTACCGGAGAATATACTGTCAACCTTTATCTCATCAAGGAATACAGCGACCATACAGAACGTGAATATCTTGATTCTACAAAAATCAAGGTAGAAGAATTCCTGCCTGATACTCTTAATCTTACAACTGGTTTTGATCCTATTCCACAAGCCGGCTGGATTAATCCGGGAGAACTTAAAGGAACTGTTTCTTTAAAAAATCTTTTCGGAACTCCGGCATGCGGAAATGAAGTAAAAGCTCAGCTTACACTTACTCCGGGATTTCCTTATTTAAGAAAATATTCTGATTATCATTTTTCTGATCCTTATTCAAATACAAAAAGTTATGATGAATTTCTTGGAACACAGGAAACAGATGAAAATGGAGAAACATTTTTTGAAATTGATACAAAGAAATTTGAAAAGGCAACTTACAGACTTTCTTTTTATGTAGAAGCTTATGAAAAAGGAAGCGGAAGAAATGTTTCAAAAGAAGCAGGTCTTTATGTTTCACCTCTTAAATATCTCATCGGTTACAAAGCTGACGGTTCTTTAAATTACATCAACAAAGATTCAGTCAGAAAACTTTCTTTTATCGGAATAGATCAGAATTTAAACAAAATTAAACTCGATGATATAAATCTCACTATTGAAGAAATCAAATATGTTTCTACACTTGTAAGGCAGCCGAACGGATTATTCAAATATCAGTCTGTTAAAAAACCATATCTCTATAAATCCGAAAAAATATCTGTTGGTGCAGAAGGAACAGATTACATTGTTCCTTCTGATAAACCTGGTGAATACAGAATTACTTTGACAAATGCAGAAGGACTTATTTTCAATAAAATCAATTACAGCATTATAGGAAACGAAAACATAACAAGAAGCCTTACAAGAACTGCTGAACTTGAACTTACTCTCGAAAAATCTGATCTATCTGCAAATTCTGATGCAAAACTTTTTATCAAAGCTCCATATACAGGTTATGGACTTATTACAGTAGAACGCGACAAAGTTTATTCTTACAAATGGTTTAAAATGGACACACTTTCTTCTGTTCAGACAATTAAAATTCCATCAAACCTTGAAGGGAACGGTTATGTAAATGTAATGTTTACAAGAAATCTTTCTTCAGAAGAAATTTTCATGAGTCCGTTCTGTTACGGTGCTGTTCCATTCTTTATCGATAAAGAAAGCCGTACAAACAAGATAAAAATTGATATTCCAGATGAAATTAAATCGGGAAATGATTTAAATATCAATTACACAGCATCCAGAGAAGGAAAAATAATTGTTTACGCAGTGGACGAAGGAATTCTTCAGGTCGGACATTATTCACTTCCAGATCCGCTTGCATATTTCTTTAGAAAACGCGCTTTGCAGGTAGGAACTTCTCAGATTCTTGACCTGCTTCTTCCGGAGTTCAATGTTCTAAAAACTCTGACTGCTATGGGTGGTGGCGGCGATATGGACGCTCTTTCAAAGAACTTAAATCCATTCAAGAGAAAGCAGAACAAGCCTGTCGTATTCTGGTCTGGAATCATTGACTGCGGTCCTGAAACAAAATCTGTAAGCTATCACATTCCAGATTATTTTAATGGAACTTTACGCGTAATGGCAGTCGCTGTTTCAAATGATTCAATTGGAACTGCACAGGAAACTACAGTCGCTTCAAACACATTTGTCATTACTCCAAACACACCACTTGCAGCTGCCCCAGGCGATGAATTTGATGTTTCTGTTACTGTAACAAACAAACACAAAAACTCAGGAGCAAACAACAAAGTAACAGTATCCTGCAAACCAAGTGCTAATCTTGAACTTGTAAATTATAAAGCAGAAACATTTGCAATCGATGAAGGAAAAGATGTAACGATTAATTACAGAGTAAAAGCAAAGAATATACTCGGCAATGCAGAACTTTTATTTACTGCAAAAGATGCATCAGAATCTTCTACTCTTTCTGCAACAATGAGCATCCGTCCTTCAATGCCTTACCAGATATGGATTACAAATGGCAATTCAACAAAAAAACAGGAAATCGTAAATGTAAAACGAAGTCTTTACGATGAATATGCAACTCGTGAAGTATCCGTTTCAAATGTTCCTGCAGCATTCCTTGATAACCTTGAATTCTTCCTCGAAAAATTCCCGCACGGATGTTCAGAACAGATTACAAGCCAGACTTATCCTTACCTTTACGAAGACTTTGTAAAAGCAGGTGGAAAAACTCATAAAGATGCTGAAGAAGCTGTCAGAAGAACAATCGGAATTCTGCAGTCACGCTTAAAACCAAACGGACACGTAGGTTACTGGACCAGTGCAAGTACAAACGATAACTTTATTACATGTTATGTTGCAGAATTTTTAACAGAAGCTAAAGCACAGGGATTCTATGTTCCTGATTCACTGTTTGATAAAGTCATCGACAGAGTCAGTTCCATCGCTTCCGGTTATGAATCAGATGCTTATAACATTTACATCCGTTCGTATGCAATTTACATCCTGACAAAAACAGGAATTGTAACAACTTCATACATTGAAAAACTTGATTCATATATCAATAACGGAACTTATGATGCATCGGGATACGAAGGGCTTTATCTTGCCGCAACTTATGCGATGTTAAAACAGGATAACAAGGCAAATAAAATTCTTGCAAAAATCAAGTTTGAAAAAACTTTTGATTCATCATGGATATATCACAACAGACTTCACTATATTGCAACTTATATTGAAGTCATATCCAGATATTTCCCTAAACGTATAAGCGATATAAAATCTAATGAAATCAATCTTCTCTGTGACAGTCTCGAAATGAATTATTACACAACACTTTCAACAAGTGCACTTATCAGAGCTTTTGAATCTTTTGCTTATATAGACAAAACTGAAATCTTTAAAGTATTTGAAACAAAAGCAAAAACTGATACTCTAATCAATATGCAGGGAGATGCTGTACTTAAAGGAAATTACTCAAAGAATGCAGACAGCATCAAGTTTACTTCAACACGCGAAATGCCGATGTACTATTCTACTTTGACAGCTGGATTTGAAACATCAATTCCTGAAAAACCAATTGCACAGGGACTTGAAGTTTACAGAGAATTTGAAGATGAAAAAGGAAACAAACTTAACAAAGTCAAACTTGGTGATGATGTATATGTAAAGATTTCATTCAGATGCCCTAAAGGCCAGATTTACAACATTGCATTCATCGATTTACAGCCTGCAGGTCTTGAAGCAGATATCGACAGTGCACGAAATCCGGATTCTAACTTTACTCCAGACTATGTCGACATCCGTGAAGACAGAATCGTAATTTATGCGACTGCAACTGATGAAGCAAGAACATTCAGATACAAGGCAAAGGCAATCAACACAGGAACATACATTGTTCCACCGATGTTTGCAGAAAGCATGTACAACAAGGATATTCGTGCGATAACACCGCATGCGCCGATAACAATTGAAAAAAATAACATCAAATAAATTAATTGTATTATCAGTATTCTCAATTTTAATTCTCTCCTTTTGTATTCATGTAATTTACATGAGAACAAAGGGAGATATACTGTCTGGAACTGAATTTTCCGCTTCTTATGCAGACAGAAAAGGCTCTCTTCTGCAGGTTTTTCTCACATCAGATGACAAATACAGAATCTATAAACCGGCAGAAGAATTTCCACCTGCATTTATAGAAACACTTTTAATGCAGGAAGACAAATATTTTTACCAGCACAAAGGAATCAATCCTGTTGCAATCATCAAAGCAGGTTTTGAAACTTACATCAAAAAATCAAGAAGAATTGGTGCTTCAACAATAACAATGCAGGTTGCAAAACTTAAATACCATCTCTATACAAAAAATATTTTCGGAAAAATCAAACAGATAAACAGAGCACTTTATCTTGAACTATGCTTTTCAAAAGACCAGATTCTGGATGCTTATGTAAATCTTGTTCCATGCGGTGGAAATATCGAAGGATTTGAAACTGCTTCATGGTATTATTTTGGAAAAGGAATCAGGGATTTAAATTTATCTGAAAACATCATGCTCTGCGTTCTTCCGCAAAATCCGACAAAACGCGCACCTTTAGCTAACAGGACTTCATCTGAATTAATCGAAGCAAGAAAAACTCTTTTTAAAACCTGGATTCAAAAACATCCCGAAGATTCAGATAAAGAAGTGTATATGGATATGCAGCTTTCAGTAAAATGCAGGCTTCCAAATGAGGCGCGGCATTTTACTGAAATGATTTTCAAAAACACTTATTCAAACTGTACGCAAGTTAAGCCTTCAAGAAAAACAATTAAAACATCAATTGACCTTGAAACACAACACAGAATTGAAGACATTTTTAATTTATACATAAAACAGAACAGAAACTTTGGTGTTAAAAACGGAGCCGTACTTTTACTAGACTGGACAAAAATGGAAGTTCTTGCAAACATCGGTTCTGCTGATTATTACAATTACGAAATCGAAGGTCAGGTAAACGCAACAATTTCAAAACGAAGCCCTGGATCTTCATTAAAACCTTTCATTTATGAACTTGCACTTGAACAGGGACTCATTCATTTCAGAACAATGCTCAAAGACACACCTGTAACTTTCAACGAATATTCACCTGATAACTTTGCAAGCGTTTACAAAGGTCCGGTTCAGGCATGGTTTGCTCTCACCGACAGCCGCAACATTCCTGCAATTACACTCGAACAGAAACTCAAAAAAAGGAATCTCTATGACTTTATGAAAGAATCAGGTGTAACACAGATGAAAGAAAAAGAACATTATGGTCTTTCAATTACACTTGGAACATGTGAAGTTACGATGCTCGAAATTGCAAAAATGTACGGAACTCTTTTAAACAATGGAAAACAATATAATATAAATCTTTTACCTGTTCCTGTACTTTCGAATGGACAACAGATTTTAAATCCTGATGCATGTTTCATCACAAGAAAAATGCTCGAAGAAAATATTCCTGTTTATAAAACAAAACCTCAAAATGTAGAAAACATTCCGCTTGGATATAAAACAGGAACATCAATCGGATTTAAAGACAGCTGGAGTGTCGGATTTTTTGATAAATATCTTTGTATTGTCTGGATTGGAAATTTTAACGGACAGGGTAACAATTCCTTTATCGGAAGACGAATGGCCTCGCCTCTTATGTTTGACATTGCCTATTCAATTTTAGGAAATATGAGAGAAATTGATTTTATGACTCCGTCTTATCTTTCAAAAAATGCAGTCGAAGTTGATGTCTGCTCAGTTTCAGGTGGAATTCCAAACGAATTCTGTCCCAAAACAGAAAAAGCATGGTTTATTCCCGGTATTTCGCCAATAGAAAAATGCAAGATTCACAGAAAGATTTATGTCAATAAAAAAACCGGTTACCGTACTGATGAATTTGAAGGTGGTGATATTGTTGCTCAGGTAAGGGAATTCTGGCCGAGTGATTTGATGGAACTTTTTGAACTTGCAGGTCTTCCACGTCTTATTCCACCTGATTATCCACCTGAAGAAATTAAATTTGACTTTAACAAACAAGGATATCCACCAGAAATCATTTCTCCGATGAATGCAACTGACTATGTTTTCAGAAAATCGCAGCCGGAAAGAAATAAAATTATTTTAACAGCTGCCGGTGATGCAGATGCTAACGAAATTATCTGGTACGAAGGAGCAAATTTTATTGCGAGAACAAAGCCGGGTCAGAACCTTGAATGGTCACCGAAGCCCGGCTCTTACCAGATAACCGCAACCGACCAGAAAGGCCGAAGCGATTATGTTGATATCCGTATTCTTGAAGTGGAATAGAAATTAATAATCAATACCTGTAAGATTTAAAATTTTCTTACAGGCAGATTATTTTATCTTTACTTCCAGTCGTCAGGATTTTTGTCAGACGGAACAAAGCACGGAAGGTTCAGAAGCTTTCTCTTAAAAGACATTGCAGAAAGTTTTTTCATAATCTGACTGACTTTTTCAGAATCAACTTCTGATTCTTTACCTCGGGCAACTTTTTCAAGTTCATCGTAAGTAAAGCCATATTTGTCTTCATCTGTTTTTCCGCACATTCCATCGCTCGGAGCTTTACGGCAGAGTTCAGGAGGAAGTCCGAGTTCAAGTCCGAGATTTACAACTTCGCTTACAAAAAGGTATGCAAGCGGTGCAAAGTCTCCGGCTCCATCTCCCCAGAGTGTAAAAAATCCTGTAAGACGCTCAGAAAGATTTCCGTTACAGCTTATGCGGCAGTTTCCAATTGCGGCTGCAACTCCGTAAAGAGTTACCATTCTGAGTCTGGCCGGAACATTTGAAGTATACTGCTCAGGAAAATCATTTTTATTCATCTGAGCTTTAATTTCATCTGTAAGGCCTGTGTAGCCCCCGTTGATGTTAATCGTATAGTTTTTAATTCCAAGGTGAGCACAAAGCTTTTTAGAATCTTCTATATCTTTCTGAACTCCGTTCGGCATCATTACACCTATTACACGGTCTTTTCCCAATGCTTCACAGCAGAGAGCAGCAACAACAGAAGAATCTTTTCCGCCTGAAATTCCAATCACTGCTTTTGTATCTTTATCGCCGTTTTTTTCAAAATAATCTTTGATAAACTGAACAGCTTCTTCTTTTAAACTCATTTGTGTCCAAGCCTCCACTCGATTGCTTTTTTAAGATATTCCACATAATCATTGTCTTTACACATTGTCTTTCCCTGTGCGTTAGAAAGTTTTGCAACAGGACGATCATTACATTCTGTAACTTTCATTACGATGTTGAGCGGTTCAACATCTGTATCGTTTGAAATATAAGTTCCGATTCCGAATGCAACTTTGATTCTGTCGTGGAATCTGTCGTAAAGTTTTGACGC
>JAGHVB010000015.1 GCA_018064525.1 Candidatus Treponema merdequi
CCTGTTCCTGTTCAGATTGATGAGTCAGATTCATTTTCTTATATGGAAGATTTGTGTGTTCCGGATGAAAATGGAATTAATTCACTTGAATTAAATGATGAACAGATTGCCGATATACTGAAGCATTTTAGACCGATTTCGGAATTTACAGAGAATGATGATTATAGCTGTCTTGTTCAATTGAAAGACGATGAAGACTGTCTCAAAGGTTTTATGATACTTTTTAAAGATGGAATAGAATGCTGTCTGTCTCATAAAGAAAGAGTTTATCTGGTTCATGATTTTTTGAAATATGATTTGCCTGAGGATCTTAAAAAGGAAATTATTGAATCCATAAAACAGGTCTGTACTGGATTTTATCAGGCAGTATGTGAAGGGGATTATTTATCTTCTGAACCGGAGCCTGTATATCCGCTTTTCTGTTATCAGCAGCCATATAATTCAAGTTCCTATTTGCCAAAGCGAACGGCTGTTCCTGCTCATCCCTTAAAAGAAGAACAGATTCCTGAGGAAAAACGCAAAAAACTGATTCATGTTCCTGTAAAATTTTCAGAATGTACTGGATTTCAGATTGCACAGTATGTTTTATGTAAAAGACACCTTATGTCAGTAGCAGAAGATATTACACATAATGGCAGAGTTTATGCAAAATATCCAAAAACCGGCGGAGGTTTCTGCTACATTCTTCAGGATCAGGATATTGAAACAGATGGTGAAGTTCCAATTGTAATTGATGATGAGGAAAAAGATGCTTGACCGAATTTCAATTGATTTGAGCAATTTCTGTTCCAAGCAGTGTGATTTCTGTTACAACCATTCTACAAAAGAAGGAAATGTAATGTGGACTGTAGAGGAACTCATTCCTTTTATTCTAGATTTGCATAAGCACGGAATTGATGCAGTTTCTTTTGGTGGCGGCGAACCTTTTGAATATGACGGGATTTTTGATTTGATTAGTGGTTTGATGGATGAACTTTATGTTTCTGTAACTTCCAACGGACTGCCGCTAGAGAACAAAACAGTTTTTGAGAGATTGCTTCAGAACAAGCCGGACAAAATCCACATTACAATTCATCATCCGGAAAATGCTGCCGAAGTTGACCGCGTTATTAAAATGGTAAAACGAATAGCAGAAACTGGAATAAAATCTGGTGTAAATCTTCTGGTTTCGGATTTTAATGTGGAAGAAGAGGGCAAAAAGGTTTATTCCCGGTTGCTGGAAAATGGAATTTCTTCAGACAGAATTATTCTTATTCCACGCCGATTTACCTGCGAGCCAACTCCAAAACAGCTGGCAGAAATTGCAGGTGGAAAACCATTTCAGTCGCCATCCTGTTTGACTGGTTGTAAAAAGCCTGAGGAATTCTGTTCTGTTTCCTGGGACAAAAAGGTGAATTGGTGCAGTTATGCAGGCGGAAAGCAGCCGTTAAAAGAACTGACATACAACGGCTTAATGGAAGCTTTGAACAAAGTTGTGTTTGAGTGCTGCAAGGGAAAATAAAAAAGTTTTGAACAGGACACAACAAGTGCAATCTCTCGTTCAAAACCTTTTTATCTTAAAGAGAAATCTCAACAGAAGTGGTTACGCTCTATATGCGAGTTAGCACTTCTGTTGAGGTTTTGGAACAGAGTTTTACCAAGGAACTTTTTTCCTATCGAGCTATTCCAAAAGAAATCCATCAATCGGCAAACTGAAAACATACGACAGTTACCTTGGAAGATGGATTTTAATAGAAAGATTGGGAACCCAGCACATCGAAAATCAACACGCTGTCACGTTCCCGATCTTCCTTAAACTTCAGAAACCATAAAGACGGTTAACGCACAATATGGCTACAAACCTGAACACTCTCGTTTCCGTCTTCAGGTGGGTGCTGAATTGTCGTTAGAGGGCGGTCGCAACTTAATGCTGACTCAACCCTTGGGCAGTCACACAGAAGAGGGCTCTCATTGCCCACACGAATGACCACTCAAGACTCTTTTAATATATACGAGATATTGAGCATTGTCATTAAACAAAAAGTTTAAAATTAATTCTAATATTTAAGGAGACAAATATAATAATTCTATGGAAACACGTCCTGTCATTAATATTGAAAAAACATGGATAAATATACTTAATCTGATGAAAAAAAACGGAATCACAAAAAAGGATCTTTCAGTTCTTTTCAGAATTTCTGTACAGGCGGTTTATCAGAAATTCAATCCAAAGTCACTTCCTACTTTGGATCAGATAGTTGTTCTGTCTCAGGTTTTTGAAAAACCAGTTGAAGAGATTCTGGTTATAGAAAAATTTGAAGAAGATGAAGAGTACGAGAATATTGTAAGAAAGTCTCATGAAAATATAAACCGGTTTTCAATCTATGAAATATCGGACCTTACGGATGTTCATAATGAAATTGATATAGAAGATTATTACAATAGGTGCTTTTAGAATGTAGAAATTTAAAAGTCTGTAAATTATTTCATCTCAATCTTCATCACCCTTTTTCTTCTTTCCTTCCAGTCCTTTACAAGTTCCTTCGGTTCGTATGGAATTGCCTCGTCGGCCCATTGCCAGACCCAGCGGCAGATTGCCATGTGCTGGTTGCTTTCAAAGCTTAAGATGATGCCGTCTTTTTTTGGTCCGGGATTTTTTTTGTCTGGAGTGATTTCCTAGTATTCGCTCCAGATGCGGTCTCTGGCAAAAGCGGCGGCGTAACCGTGAAGGTGAATTTTATATTCGTAGACTTTATCTTCGCAAAGGCATCCGAAGTTTCCGATGATGAGTTTTCGAAAGTCGTAGTCAGGCTTAAGTTTAAAAGTTGTTTTTGTGATTTTTAAATTTGTCATTTTGCTGAGTGTGTAGCGTCTCAGTGCGCGTTTGAGCGTGTCGTAGCCGTGAAGATTCCAGTTGCCGTTATCGTAAACAAGCTGGTATGGGCGCACGATTCTTCCTTTGGGTTCGTTTGCGTTGTAGGATTTGTAGTTGAATGTGATTTCAAGATTTTTTTCCATTGCGGAATTTATGGTGCGGAATATTTCTGGTTTGATTTCTTTGTTTGGAGCTCCTAAAAAAATTACGCGGTCGCTTTTTTCGTCTTGTTCCATTTTGAATTCGCTGAATGTGTATGTTGTTTTGCGTGGTGAAATGGAATTAAAAACTTCCTGTGCTTCATTGTAGAGGGGAAAGAGATATGATCCGGAATGTGACTGCTACAACGAGACCCGAAAATTTATTGATGCATCAGGAATGGATTCAGTTTATGCAGAAAAACTTATAAAGAGAACACTTGTTGATGAAACTTATGGCCGGATGTATTGGGACGATTCTCATCCTGTTCAGTATCACACTGATATATGGCAATAGTAGAATTGTGAAATCAGAGGAGGTTGAATTTATGAATAGCGAACATTGTTCTTTGTGCTTGTCACAAAATGGTCTTGAGCTTAATGGAAAAAGACTGAGCCTGCTTGAATGGATTTTTGATTATGATCTGAATGACAGAAAGTTCAGCGGTGAGTGGAATGATAAGTCGGACAGAAAATTTAACTGTGCAATATGTTTTGATTGTACAAATCAAATGGGTGCATTTTCAAAACATATTGATATCTGGTTTTCTGAAGACGGCAGATTTTTTTCAGATAATGATTTTGAAAAAATAGATGCATTCTATAAAGAAAAGAAAATAGCATATAATATTAAATATAAACTTAATCTTGATTTTGAATATGATGATGCTGTTTCCCGGATAAATGGAATTAAAACAGAAGCTGACTTTGTTGTTTATAATAGCATCCGCTGTTATACAAAAAGAACCGGTTTATCAAGATTCCATTTGTACTACACTTGTCCTGACTGGAAGAAGCTTGACAGATATTTAAAGAAAACAAAATATGAAGAATTAAAGTTTGCAATCATCGATAAAAAAGTTGATGAGGTAAAAGCACTTATTGATTCTGGTGCTGATGTAAATTCAATTCATCCTTCAATCCTTTTTTCTCCGCTTGATATTGCAGTTACGGTTGACAGTTTTGAAATCTGTGAAATGCTTATTAAAGCAGGTGCAGATGTTAACTTTAAAAACGGATTAGGTCCGGAGCTGAGTATGATGCAGCTGGCAAGAAGAAACAAGAATACTAAAATTGGAAAACTTCTTTTAACGAATGGTCTTGTTGAATATCTTGACGATTATCTTGGTAACAGTAATTTTTCAAAAGAGAACTTTTCTTTTCTTCTTGAATGCGGTATCAATCCGAATAAAGGACGAAAAGAAATTCCATTGATAAAAGCTTCGATCAGACAGAATGTGAGACAGGTTCAAATGCTTCTTAAACATGATGCGTCTCCGAATATTCATAATAAAGATGGATTGTTTGCACTTCGTATTGCAATTTACTTAAATAATCCAAAGCTTGCATCTTATCTGATTCAATATGGCGCAGATGTAAATTATGTGTATGAAAGTATGACTAATCTTAAAGTTGCGTTGACATGTGAAAAATCAAGCCTTGAAATGATAAAGGTTTTGATTTTGGGAGGTGCAAGAATTGATGCCGGCTATGATCTTGATCTGAATATTTTTCCATATAAATATGTCAGCAGGGTAAATAAATTTGTGAATGGAATGCTCTTGAATTGTTTTCTGAATGATGAACTTAATGTTTTTGTGGATATGATTAAGTTTTGCGTTATTTGAAAATGGTTTGGGATAAGAAGCAGGTTTAGTTTCTTTAGATAGTTTTTTTAATTAAATTTTGTTTCTCTAAAAAATAATTTTTTAAAAAATGTACAAAAATTTCTAAAATATCTAAAATAATTGTTTGCTTTATTACAAACTACCTAGTATAATCAATCGAGTTTATCGGTTTATTTCATAATCAGGTGGTAGATATGAAAGAATACGAATCAAAAAAATCTTTAAAAGTAATTTCAATCTGTTTGATAATTTCAATGTTTTTTAACATCTTACCGGCACAGGAAATTTCAAACTCAATCAAAAACAGCGAAGCCAAATTAGAATATTACCTTGACCGCGCAATGCAGGAAAGACAGAACGAAAAGTGGGAGACACTTGTCGAAGAAGGACTTCTTTCTGCGATGATGAACTGGGAAAATGAAAATATTGAAAACCTTGATTCAGCTGATTATGAAAGCGAAAAACAGAAAGCAGAAGAATATTTTGAAAAAAAGATTTCTGCAGCATATACAAAATGGTCTTTAACAAAAGAAAAAGACAATCTTGATACACAGGTAAGCATTCTTGAACAGAGACTTAGAGAAGCTTCCCTTGCATTTGAGTACACAGAAGCAGACGGAACAAAAACCCGCATCGTAAATATTGATGACTCAGAAGCAGCAAGAGCACAGTGGAATGAAGTCGCATCAAAAATCATTTCTGACTTTACAGCACAGCTTGAAGAAGATACTGCGCTTATGGTATCAGACATTGTTAATAGAAATAATACTATTGATTTAAGCGATGAAGAAACAAGAAAGATTGTTGAAGAATTTACAGAAAACCAGAAAAAAGCAATCAGTGAAAAATACAGAGAATTAAGCGCAAGAGAAGAAAACTCATTGATGAATGTTGTACTTTATGACCAGGAATCTTTGAGAAAAGCATCTGATAAAGAAGCTGCAATGGTAATTGCAAAACAGCTTGCAAAAGAAACGGAATCAACAACTGATCTTGAAATGAAAAATCTTTTTGACCAGTTTCAGGATGAAATTATTAAAGGTGAACTTGAAAACTTTGATCTTCAGAATTCTGACTGGTACAATAGATTTGAAACAGCATTAAATGAAAGCCTTGAAATATGGGATGAAGCAGAACTCAGATTTTTACAGGCACGTTCAGACTGGGAATTGAATGCAAAAGAAGTATTCATTGATAATGAAGAAGTATGGCAGAATGCATTTAAAGAACTTGATGCAAAGAAAAATCAGTGGAATGAAAAAATCTACAACGAAATAAAAGAACTTTATGTTACATTACAGATTCAGAGAGCAGACCTCGAAAATGAAATTGAAACTGACTTGAATAATTATTACGCAATGCTCGAAAATCAGAAGAGAAGTAATGATAATCTCATCAAGATGCAGGAATCAATTTATAACCAGAACCGCACATTGATGGCAACAAGTTCAGAAGGAATCAAAAACTGGTTTGATCACTGGGGTGAAAAATACAACGGGTTATACTCATACTGGAAAACAGAAGACGCGTCCGCATTCAATTTATATTTTGGAAGTTCAAACAGTCTTGAAAACAATGATTTAAAAATAAATACAACCTATACAGTCGATTCCGACGGCAACAAAATCTATTCTGAATCCCTTTCAGTTACAAATCTTAATACAGAATTAA
>JAGHVB010000017.1 GCA_018064525.1 Candidatus Treponema merdequi
GGAACAGACTGGAATCAAATAATCTACATAAACTTTGAAGATGAACGACTTTCGGAATTTACTTTGAATGATTTTAATGACCTTCTGGCCGTTCAAGCAGAACTAAGCGACAAAAAAGGCTGGTTCTTTCTTGATGAAGTTCAAAATATCGAAGGTTGGGAAAAATTTGCCCGCCGTATGGCAGATTCAAAAGAACACACATTCATAACAGGAAGCAATGCAAAAATGCTTTCACAAGAGATAGAATCTCGCCTTGGAGGACGTTACATAACAAAATATGTTACCCCATACAATTTCCGTGAATATCTTACAGCAAAAAATGTCGATTATTCAGATAAAGCTTTTCATTCAACAAAAGAACGTGGAAAAATCAAAAGAGAATTAGAAAAATACTTTTACTTTGGCGGATTCCCAGAAAATCTGGAATATGAAAATAAACGTGAATATGTTTCCAGCATATATCAAAAAGTTTTGCTCGGAGATATAGCAAGCAGAAATGGAATCAGAAATCCAAATGGACTGCGCCTTTTAATGAAAAAAATTGCGGAATCTGTAAAAGATGAAGTGTCGTATACAAAATTGCATAATATTCTAAAATCAATTGGAGTAAGCATAAGTAAAGATGTTGTTATCGACTATGTTGGATACGCACAACAATCCTTCTTGATTTTTGCAGTCCGAAACTATTTTTCAAAGTTTGTTGAAAAAGAAACAACACCAAAATACTACTTTAACGACAACGGTTTGTTAAACTTATTTTTGAACAAAGAAGAACCTCGCTTACTAGAAAATCTCGTTGCCATTACTCTTTGGAATAAATATGAAAAAGACATTTACTACTTGAAAAGCCAAACCCTCGATGCCGATTTCTTTGTCGAAAAAACCGGAGAAGTAATCCAAGTTTCATATTCCTTAACAAATTCCAACACCGAAAGAGAAATCAAAACTCTTGTTGAAGCCGCAAAAATTATAAAATCCGCAAAACGCTTTCTAATCATCACCTATGAAGAAGAAAAAACTTTATCGATTGACGGAATAAAAATCGAAGCCATACCTGTGTGGAAATGGATGATTGAGAGGTAAAGAATAAAAATAAATTTTCGAACTTATATTTCTGCATATATATGCAAAAAAATCAAATAGGAGGGAGAAGTCTCTCCCTCGCTCCAAACCTGCGGTTTACCGCTTCCTAGGGAGCGACGGCTTTAGCCGTAAAAAGGCTCCAGTGGAGCGTTTTTAGCGAGTCTCGAAGCAACTATGTTGCGCACGTCCTTCTGCGGGGTGTGTAAGGTCGCTGGCGACCGGTGTTATATAGCAAAGCGTTAAAAAAAATGCACCGCATTTTTTAGCTTTACCTTCTTCCTAGCAACGCCCCGGGAGTATCAGAACCTCTGATCCAACTCCTTGAATTACTTTTCATCAAGAATATACTTACTTTCAAAATTTCTAGGAATAACTTTAGGTGAATAGGCACTTATGTCTTCATTTTCACTAACATTTATAGCTGTTATTCCAGAATCGAAATAACGTGTGACTTTAGCTTTTGCCAAATAATAATAATCAGCATGGAAGCCATTTTCTGGAATAAAAGTATTCTCACCATAAAGAGAATCTAACTTTTCTTTTAACGCTTCTTTTGATACAAGTTCAATTGAATCTACTTCTGCTTCCCAAGGTTCAAGATGTTGAAATTTATAACCAAACTCAATTTTACAATCTTTTATATCGGAAGTTGTAATTCTTAAATATTTTGCTTTTGTTGTTTCTTTGTGGATTGTATATACTTTTCCATTTTTTATTGCATAAAAATAGAAATAAAATTGAAAAGAATTTTTTGATTTGAAATCTTCGAGAGAAGTTGGAATATTTCCATTCTCCTGTAAGAAAGAAAAATATTCATTTCGAACAAAACCAATCATCTGATATTCAAGTTTTGATTCGTTGTTAATTTTTGCAGCATTGCTTTCTGATGGTGACTGAATGACCATATTCTCAAAATAATCTTTACGGTACTGGCGGGTAGAATTTTTTGATTTGAAGTCAATTATATCTGAAATGAATTTCTTAAGAATTTCAGCACCAGCATTCTCTTTATCTCCCGGTCTGATGGCAAATGCCCCTACACCTGGAAGAAGCTCGTCATAAACTTTGAATTCATTTTCTTTATTTGAAGTTCCGGGATACAGAACATAACTTCCGATGGTTTTACGGATTGCATCATTATATGTGTGCATTTTAAAAAGATCGCCACGGTTGTAGGTATTTATTGTTTCATCTTTCTTCTGTTCAGAAAAATCTTCTGAATCTAAGTTTTCTTTTCCAAATAAAGATGTAATATCTGTCACTCGATATTTTGCATCAAAATGTATGAAAGAAACTTCTCCAATTTTTATGGCTTGCTCCTCTTTATATGCAGAAGGAAATATCGCCAAGGTATAATCTGGACGAAAATCTCTGGAATATGAACCTTGATAATCTGTCCCTTCAAAATCTTTTTTACCAAACGTTCTGTTGTAGTAAAACTTAATGCGGAACTTTTTATCTTTGGTAAGTGCTGAAAAATAACTGGTTTTTCCTTCTTTTAATGAAACAAGCAGTCCATTATCTTTTACAAACATTCTGTCTTTATGATCATCATCAGAAAGGTCAAATTCAATTTCTACACCGATTTCTTTTAAGATTTCCATAAATTTGAATACAAGCCAGTATTCGTAAAGAAGTGCAACATTTCTAGCCTGTCCTTCGTAAACAACATTCTCACCTTTCCAATCAAGCTGTTTTGCTAAATCCAGCATATTGAAAGCATTGAAAATCTGAGCATAACCTTCGCGCTTTTGAAGAACCTGATTGTTTACAGGCATAGAAGTTAAATCTTGAACATCATCAAAAAAAGATTCCGTTAAGTAAAGTTCAAGATTTTCTTTGATGTACACTGCTTCTTCTCTGTAAGTCAGATTTTTATCCCCAAGAAATTTGATCACTTCATCACAGACTTCAATAAATGAATTGAATGCAAATTTCAGAAAGCGATTTGCCGAAGTATCAAGAGAATCATATTTTCTTGTTGCAGTTATATATTCTGGAAGATAAGAATGGTTTTCTGTTTCAATCCAGTTTCGGGAATTGGCAAAAGGATTTGAGAAAAATTTTCTGCTGACAGATGCAGTTCCAAATGGTTTGAGTTCATCTTCAGAAACCAAAAGTGAATCTGGATTGTTTTTTATGCTGTAAAAAAGTGATTCAATATTGTCATTGTTGCAAAATGTTCTGATGAAAATAAACTTTTCCAAAGGTGTTCTGGCAGATTCATTATTATTTTTAAATGAAAGATTTGTAGGGCTGGAATAGTCAAGCAAAAGAGCTGAACATTTTTCCGCAATGTCTTCCGTGAGCTTTACATAATCGTCTTCATAATCGATTTTCTTTGGAACAATTTCAAGTTTTACAGAATGAATTATATTTTCGTCAGAGAGAATTTCAAAATCAGCTTTTCCTAAATAGTTGATGACTTTAAAGGAATAAATGCCTTTTGAAATTTCCGTCGCTTCAAATTCACTTTTTATATTGATTGAATAATTTTCGGAATGCTCTGTTGTAAAATCTGAAAGTGTTACAAAATACTGCTGCGTTTCGCTAAGCCGTAAAGAGCAGAATCCGTTTTTAGGTTCAGGGATAAATTCTATTGAACCTGAATCGGCTGCAAGAGCAAAAACTTCATTCTTGTCTAATAAGCCTATGGAATTTGGTTCAACCAAATCTTTTTGATAACGGTCATAAATCAAAAGAGAGACATCTGAAAAATTGATTTTTATAAATGAGTATTTCATTATTCGATGATTTCCCAATGGCCACCTTTATCTGGACCGACACGACGGATTCTGTTTGCTTCTTTCAGCAATTTTATTTGCTTGAAAACAGCTCTTTCTGATATGCCAAGAGTCAAAACCATCTCTGATGTAGTTACATTTGGGTTCAGTTTTATCATTGCGAAGATTTTCTCTGAACTTTTCTCTGAACTTTTCTCTGAACTTTTCTCTGAACTTTTCAGGGCAGTTTTCACCGAACTTTTCTGTGATTCTTCGCCAAAACTACCAGTTTTTATTTTAGCCATTTCAGAAACATATTCCTCAGTTGCCTTAAAAAGAATCATAATATCGCGAGGATGAACGATGTATTCTGGTTCAGGAATACCAAAATCACGGCACATAGTACAAATTTTTTCAATGCCCCGTCCCCAACTTTCAATAAAGCCTGCACGGAAGAATGTATTTGCGATGTCTGGATTTTTTGGAATTGAACGATGTTTCTGCATCAAAGTTTCTGCAGTCCAACCTTCTGGAATAATCCAATCGTTGCTGATATAAAGTTTGTCTGTGTACACACTGATTTGAATTGGAATTGATTCTGCAAAATTCTGATGAATCAAAGCATTAAAAATCGCTTCCCTGACAGCAGTACGAGGAAAAGGATAATGTTCTATTCTAGTTTCCTTGTCGTAAGTTATGTAAGCCGTAAGATATTTTGTATACAAAAGATCAATGATTCTATCAGCTTGAATGATGAGGGAACCGTGGATTTCATCCTGGTATTTAAGTTCCGCATCCGATTCAAAATAGCCGATTTTTGTAAAAGAGCCGGTAATCCATTTTTCTGGATTACGATGAAACAAAAGAATGGCAGCTCGCTTAAGTTTGCCG
>JAGHVB010000064.1 GCA_018064525.1 Candidatus Treponema merdequi
ATGGAATTTACAGACTTTCTTGACGGTTTTTATGCGAGAAAAACTAACGCTGTAAGCGATTTCGGAAAAGTATTTGACCCTTTTGCAGATGTTTTTCTTCATATAACAACACTCTGCTCTTTTACTTTTACAGGATATTTTAATCCGATATGCCTTATTTTAATCCTTTACCGTGAATTTACAATGAACTTTATCAGAATGGTAGCCTCAAAAAAAGGAGTCGCAATTGCAGCCCGCAAAGGCGGAAAACTAAAAACATGCTGCTACATTCTGACTGGTTTTATAATGCTTTTAGTGGAATGCGCCCTGCGCATCGGCCATCCTTTTACAGGCAATGTACGTTCTGCCTTTGACATTACTATTACAATAATGTCATGGCTTTGTGTTGTGCTTGCTTATATTTCCTTTGCTGATTATCTGAAAAGCTTTGCTGACATACTTAAAGAATAGCTTTTAACCATTCCCGGAACATTTTCCGGGATTTTTTTTACATCAGTTTTTTAACTTTTACAAAAACATTTATTTCTGAATCTTTAACATCAATCTGATAAACAACAGGATAAAAACTTTCTGGTGGAATTTCTGCAGTAAGGATTTTCTTTTCTGTCAACAAAAAACCGATCATAAACTTAAAAACCGGATTAAGTTCTGTTTCAGATTTTTTTACAGAAACAGTTTCTGGATTTTCGTACCAGAATCTTTTACATGGAATAATAATTTTCGGATTCAATTCATAACAGGCAACTTCAATTTTCTGACATTCTTCTTTTGAGTTGACAGTCAGTTCAAAACTTCCGTTGTTTGAAAATACTGTTGTTAAAATTATCAGCGAAAAGACAGAAAAGACAGTATAACATGCAGTTCCAATAAAAAAACTGAAAGATGTAAAACAAAAAAATAAAATTCCAAAAACAGATACGCATACTAAGAAAATCAATTCTGAAAAAGACAATTCAGAAAATGAAAAACGCAGGTTATTCTGTGAATCAAGGACATAAATATAAACTACGGATGCAATTATTAAACATAGAGATAAAAGACTGAATATAATCTTAGAAGAGGAAAAATTCTTTTTATTAATGATCTGAATTAAATAATAAATTAAACTGACGGCAAAAATTCCACTTGAAAAAGCAAAAACAATTGCCGCAGCAGAAACTGGAAAGGTCATTACGGATAAGCCTTGAAATCCTGTACAATACTTACAGTAGATTCAATCTTAAAATCCGGAAGTTCTTTCTGAGAAAGAACAATTGCCTTTTCTACGATGGCAGAAGAATCTGCAACACCCTGTAAAACAATTCTGTTGTCAATTACAACTGCATGCAAAAAGTTGATGTTTAGCTTGTACTTGAAAACAAGTGTATTAACAAGATTCTGGGCAATCAGAAGATTCTTGATTTTTTCATTACCGGCTTTTTCTTTTTCTGGTGTGACAATATTTCTTACTGTTTCTACCATAAGATTTGAAGCTGCATCAATATCAAGAAGTCCAGTATTGATTACACAATGATAATCTGTTGATTCTTCATTTTCGTGATTAAAGAAACTCTTATGAAATCCAAGTCTGTTTGAATCGCTTTCTTCGATTCTCTGTTTTGCCTGCTTATCATTCCATGTAAACTCTTTTTTGAGTCGTTCAATTCTGACACTGTCTTTTGCAACAAGTCTGAAAGAAACAAGGTTTGGAAGTTCATTCAAAATAATATATGAACCGCGTCCAATCAATACGGTATTTCCTTCCTGAGCAGCTTCAAGAACTGCTGTCTGAAGATAATCCATATATTCATCGCGATCTTTTGCAAGAGAAGCAAAAAAACCAGGTTTTCTTTCATCATATTTATTGAGCTTTGATTCAGGAAAGCCCAGATCTATGATTTTCTTTTCAATTTCTTTTCTTCCAACAAACTTGTAACCAAGCTTCTGAGCTGCTGCAGTTGCAATTTCATCACCAAGAGCTGCGACTTGTCTTGCAATAGTAATAATAGCCATAATGTCCTCCCGCGATAAAATGAAAATCGCTTATTTATAAATCTGTTTATTGTTATAAAGAATAAAGCGTGTTAAACTCTATTCATAATAAGCATACCGCTTACATAATAATTATAAACGCTTTCGACAATTTGTCAAAAAAAGATTTTTCCGTTAGTGGAATTTATCAAGAAACGAATTCAATTTATTAATAAAAGGGTCACCTATGTCAGATAAAGATTTAATTTGGAATGAAGTGTCAAGAAAGGAACTTCTAAAAACTCCAGTCATGCGCGTAATGGAAACAACAAGCATTTCGCCGGACGGCCAGAATGGAAATTATATTGTAATGGAAGCCCGTTCGTGGTGCGCCGTTGTCCCTGACCTTGGAGATGAATATCTTATGGTAAAACAATGGCGTCACGCATCTCAAAGCCTCAGTATTGAATTTCCCGGTGGTGTAATTGATGACGGAGAAGAACCTCTTGAAGCTGCAAACAGGGAACTTCTGGAGGAAACGGGACTTAAAGCAAATGAAATGATTTACCTTGGAAGCATTTCTCCAAACCCTGCCCTCTTCTCAAACAAAATGCATTTCTTTTTAGCTAAAGGTCTTTACGGTGACGGAACTCAGTCACTCGACGATGATGAATATGTGAATGCAATTAAAATAAGCAAAAAAGAAGTTCATGAAAAGATGTGCAGCGAAGAATATCAGCATGGTCTGATGGCTGTGGCGCTGTTTTTAGCAGAGAGAAGATTTTAATACGGAATGCGGAATACAGAATTAATCTTTTATATTCATTTAACATTTCGCACTAATCTTATACCAACTCCAGAACCACATTGATAGTCATTACTTGCATAAGATATTCCATTATATACACTACCTGGATAATCAGGTGCTTTATAACTTTTTATAGATCTGTAAGTATTCCTTCGTAGATATTTTGCATCAATATCAATATTCAATTCAATTATTTTATTTAGTTTTACTGCATAAAATCTATCTTGATCTAAATAAGCATAAGAATCATCCCTAATATCATTCAGTAAATCCATTAATGCTTGTTTATCAAGTTTTGATGCTTTTTCAAGCGTTAAGGTTTTAGGAAGTTTAATATATTCATCCCAAGTCCATTCAGCCACATTACCTTCCATGTCGTAAATACCAAGCTCATTTGGTTTTAACAACCCGACTTCATGAAAATTTCCATCATGATTAGTTTTACACCATGCTACTTCATCAAGATTATCTGAACCGGCAAATTTAAAATTCTTAGACTTTATTCCGCCTTTATACGCAAAATTCCATTCATCTTCAGAAGGAACTCGGTATCCATTAGCATTAACATTAAAACCGATAACTCTATGATTTTCAATCTCATAGCAAGGGGTCAATTTTTTTTGTTTACTCAATCTATTTGCATATGCACATGCAAAAGTTAAAGTTGAAAAATTCCATGGATGTTTAGGGTTTTCCATTTTTTTCATCAATGAATAATCAGGAGTATCCTCTATTAAATAATCATCGAGGCTTTTCATGTTAATAGATCTTAAATATTCATCCCTCGTTATATTATATTTCGTAATATAAAAATCATGCAAATTTTCAGCACCGTCAGTTCTAACTAAAACTTCTTCTGGAAGCTGTAAATTATTATGGCAAGAAGC
>JAGHVB010000012.1 GCA_018064525.1 Candidatus Treponema merdequi
AAAATAATCATGGAGGAATAAATAGAAAAAGGTAAATATTTAATTTATATTTCTGGATTAAAGGGAATGGCATGCCTTTTTATAATGTGCTTTCATTATAGTAATATATAAAGCTTCTCCTGATTTTTTACCTCATATCAAACTGTTTGATATTATTTTAGATTCTGCAATCGGTTTTTTGTTTGGTCAGGGATACTGGTTATATCTTTTTTTTGCAATTCTTGCTGCTGCATTGATTATTTTTTCCAAAATTGAACCAGTAATAACTGCAGTGCTTTTGGCAATGTGTTTGGAAATATTCAATCTAAATATGGAAAAAAATATTAATAAACCATTTTTTAATAGCTGTAAATTATTACTGATATTTGTACAGAATATGAATCTATTTTTTGCGTATGCATTGGCTTCTTTAATTTCAGTTTTATTAACAATATTTCTTTCTCAAATATATTATCTTTCATTTGAGAAAGTCAGTTCTGTAATCAATAAAACAATCAGAAACCTTTTAAATAAATCTTTTAAAGTGAATTAATAGCTTTTTATTGAATGTAGTCCAAAATAACATGCAATATCAGTATTTGGAAATGTATCCGGATCATTGCTAAGATCAATCAGATCATATGAAGCTGTATGACTGTTTAATGATTCGATTGCTGGAACTTCTATATCCATATTTCCAAGGGCTTTCTGTTCTTCTATTAAACGGATTCTTTGATTCCATTCTGTTTTAACATGATAAATATTTCGTGCAGAGCGGTATAAACTTACAGGGAATATCAGTAATGCCATTGTTAAGACACCTGTTATTTCGAGTGCTTTGAATTCATTTGAAAAATCAATTGCTGTATACATTTTCAAAAGTGAAATGATAAAGAAAATGATTCCTAAAAGCATTGCACGGGGTGGAAATGTAGGTGACATTATCATCGAATAAAAAACAGCTAGAAATGATATGAAATAAATTCCAGAATCAATTAAAAGTTTATAATTTTTCTTTATTAAATGATAGACAAGTAAAATAATAAATACAGGAATAAGAATATTTAATGTTTCAATTGTATTCAGAGTGATATTAATAAATCTTGAAAATATTTTGATGATAAATGGAGTTGAATCTGAAAAGACAGAAAGCCTTGTATAGTTTCCAGGAGCTAGAAGTAACAATAATGATCCTGAAACAGCTCCAACAAGACTTGATATTTCCCAGTTAAAGTTTTTCTGCTTATCTATAAATTTATTTTTTAATACAGTAAGAAGAATGAAAATTACAGTTCCTACCGCAAAATTTTCCATTGACCATGTAGAAAATAATCCAAGTACAAAAGTGAAAATCCAGAATATTTTTGAATGTGAAACATCCCGCCTGTTTAATATTTTGATTAAAAAGAGAATCAAAAGGCTTGGTGTAAAATACATTGAATGACCGCAGATCCAGAGGACATCTTGCCCCCATACAGGAATAAAAAACCAGAACAAAATTGAAATGATAAGTAAAACAGAATTATCTATTGTGTTTTTATCATAGAGAAGTGAATAGATGATATAGATTGCTAAAATATAACTCAGTGAACAGAAAAAGTTAAAAACAACTTTATTTAAAATAAGAAATATGTTTGTAAAGAAGTAGCCGATTAAACGGCCTCCCCATGTCATGTAAAATACTTTAAACCCATTATATATTTCTGATAAATTAGTGTTTTTATAAAAACTATAGTCATCTGCAATCCATGGTGTAAACGTGTTAAAAATAAATAAAATGCAGAATTGTAATAACAGAATACTCCAGAAAAATATTTTTGATTTATTTATTTTTTGAAGTTTTTCCATTTTGTTTTCCTTTTGTATTAGTTTGTTTGTAATTCGGAGTACGTTCACTGATAATATATCTTGGCCGTTGTTTTACTTCCATGTAAATCTTTCCGATATATTCACCTAATATACCAATGCTGAGTAATTGAATACCTCCGAGAAAGCATATTATACATATTGTACTGGACCAGCCTTGAATTGTTTTACCTGTTATCTGCTGAATTATTGACCATATAACTCCAATAAAGCTGAGGGAAGAAATAAAAGTTCCGATGCCGACTATTAAACTTAACGGTTTTGTACTTAAAGAAGTAATTCCATCAAAAGCTAATGCCAGCATTTTTCTGAGAGGATAGTGGCTTTTACCGGCAATTCTTTCAAAGCGTTCGTAATAAGTAATTGTACTTTTGAATCCAACAAGTGGAAACATTCCGCGTAAGAAAATATTTATTTCCTTAAAATCTGCAAAATGCTGAAGGACTTTTGAAGAAACAAGACGGTAGTCTGCATGATTGTAAATGACTTCTGCACCAAGTGAATTTAATAATTTGTAAAAACTTTGTGCTGTAAATCGTTTAAAGAATGTATCAGTTTTTCTGGAACTTCTGACGCCATAAACAATATCTGCTCCTTTAAGATATTCTTTTACCATGTTATCCATAGCATTTATATCATCCTGTCCGTCGCAGTCAATTGATATTGTAATGTCACAGACATCTTTTGCTTCCATTAAGCCGGCTAAAACTGCATTCTGATGACCTCTGTTTCTGCTTTGTGAGATACCGATAAAATGTTCATTCTTTTGTGCAAGATCAGAAATTATCTGCCATGTAGAATCTTTACTTCCGTCATTTACAAATAAAATACGGCTTTTATCATCAATAAGTTTTTCCGAAATCAATGAATTTAATTTAGAAAGAAACTTTTCACTTGTAATAGGTAAAACTTCTTTTTCGTTGTAGCAGGGAATAATAATGTATAAAACTGGAGTTTTCATTTCTGTTTACCATCCTTGAAAATTATAAGTCTCTGTGTAAGATAATTTAATCCGGTATATAAACACATTCCAACAAACATTGAAATATTATCTTTTACTGATATTGAATATGAGGCAAATAATTTGTAAATTATCCATTTTGCAAAAATATATGCGATTAAATAGCATAGTAATAA
>JAGHVB010000067.1 GCA_018064525.1 Candidatus Treponema merdequi
ATGTATTAGTCTATTCTTTTATTTTTGTCTTAATATTTTCAGGTTGTTCTCAGCCTGGTCAAAGTTCTCAGCCTGGTCCAAGTTCTTACCTTTCATTTACCAATGTCAGTTATGATTACAGTTGCGGATGTCTTACGGGAACGACAAATGCAAGTGAGGGCAAAGAGTTAACTTTTGAGTGTAACGGAAATTCAACAAAGTCCGTAGTTAAAAATGGTACTGTAAGTTTTTATGCTGATGGAAACATAGTAAAAAGAAATAAAGATGGTGGTAAAACATTTTCGTATGTTGTAAAGTGTTTGGGGTATTCTAATGTAATAAACAGCTCCTTTGTATTTCTTCCATCTCTAAATCTTGAGCATCAGAATAAAATTTACGATAGAATCAGCTGTCATCTTGATTTATCGACCGTAAATATTTTTCCTGAACTTGTTGCAAATTATGATTCTTCTTATCTTAACGTAAAGAAAAATTTTTACATTGCAGATGATTTAACAGCAGAACAGTTAAAAGGCAATATTTCAACTCAGGAATTAGAATCGTCTGCATTTACTTATATAAGCTCTGACAGTGAAACAGACGGCCTTGAAAAGCTGCAGAATAAAGTCAGCGAAAAAGACTTGGACAACAGATATGTAAATATTGGAAAATATCTGGTTTGTGATTATGAAGTTACAGTAAAAGGCCATGAAGACATAAAAAGTAATGTTTCATGTGTCTGGATTATGAATGAAGATGTGAAAGCAGATTCAATTCAAATCAAAACTTTAGATGGCGTTGTTTTTTATGTTGAATTTTATAAAGACGGACAACCTGCATGTGCAGAAGGAGATATCGAATGGTATGTTGATGAAAACAAATCATTTACAGTTCCTGTTTCAGAATCTCCTATATACCAGCTGCGTCAGGAAGACTGCGGTAAATATTTGAAAGCTTCTTTTGTTCAAAATTATGATGGTTCACCTCAGCCTGAATTGACGGCTGTTTACCAGAGGGATGGCGTTGATGCAAAAGTTTATGGTGCAATAAAAGAGGTTGTAATTTCATTTGTGGGTGACGCATACTGTTTTGTCGGTGTATTAAAAACCGGTCAGTCGCCTTCCGAAAAATTTAAGGTTAGCCGTGTAACTGATAACTTTGATCAGGAACTTGATCCGTCAAAGTTATCTTTTGACCCGGTTGTAAAAGATTCTGTAACAGAAAATTATACTGCTATTGACTGGAATAATTGTAAATATTCTGTAAGTACAAATCAACTTGTTCTGGTAAATTATGAAGGTTATTTTCCTGTAACCGCTTCGGTTTATATTCCTGTTTATGCAGCGATTAAATGCGAAGACTATGATATGACTCCGCAGCTTTCAAGGGATGTTTATAATATTAATACCGACTATGTAAGATTCAGTAAAATTTCTGAAAATATGGTTTACAGAATCGGCGAAGAAGATACTTGGAAGTCGCTTACTTATGATATGATTCCATGTTATGAAGGTGATGTTATTGAAGTTAAGATAAAGGCACACGGCGAACTTGGTGGAACAAACTTTGTTGGTGAATCCGAGATTGTAAAGATTGTTGCAGAAAAGCCTTTCTGCGGAACGGCAACAACGACTTCGGGTATAGGATTAGCTAATTTAGATAATCAGCAGCTTACGATTGATGTTTATGAAGTGACTTTAAATCTTTATCGTTTAACTCCAAGATTACCAGAATCACTTTTAAACAGAATTCAGAATTCAAGCGAAACTATTGAGACTGTATGGTCAATAGACAATGCACAGGCATATATAGATGGTTCGTGCAGACAGGACGGCTATATTTATACAGTCGATGGACGAAGCTGGCCGCATGATACTTATACTGCTAAATTTGATGTAATTGTAAATACAGAAGTTTTATATACATGTTCACGCACAATTAAAGTACGCTAACCGGAGGAGAGATTTATGAAGAATATTCAAAATTTATTTATAGTATTAGCAGTTCCGTTTGTTATGCTTGCATCCTGCAATATTGGGATGGATATTCAGGAAGAAATTTCTCAGTATGTAGTTGCTGATAATAACGGTGAAAACGGTTCTCCATATGTTCAGATTTCGCTTGGAAATCAGTCTGCAAGAACGGCTTTACCGTCTTTGTCAGTTACAGAATTTTCCGAATTTACTTTGTCGATTTTTTCTAAGTACGATACTGAATATATAAGACAATATAGTTTTTCTACGCTTGATGAACTTAGTTCTGCAAAAATCGAAGTAAATGAAGGATATTTTGTTTTTAAGCTTGAAGCTGTTTATGACAATGTAATTTACAGTGATCAAAAAGAAATAGAAGTCCGTGCAGGACGAAATGATATTTCTTTTACACTTGGATTTGCTGGTTCTTATGGTTCAACTTATGGAAGGGGAAGTTTTGAAATAAATGCACTGTTCCCGCCAGATTCAAAATGTGTAAAAGCCGGATTGTATTCTATTTCTGGTGTTCCGATTACAGGTTATCATGATATCAAACTTGAGACTTTTAATAATAATCAGGCCGCAGTTTATAAACAGCAGAATATTCCGTCAGGAAGTTACATCGTAAAATTTACTTTCTATGGTGACGAAGACGCTACTGTTTATATCGGAAACATTCAGGAATATGTTGTTGTTGTAAAAGATAAACTCAGTACATCAGAAATTCAACTTGATGATTTTAGTAATGTTTATTCAATTAATTATAATCTTAACAACAGAGGAAATTTTAAAGAAGGCGAAAAACCTGTTGTTGCATATTCAAGATTCAGTGGAATTATTATGCTCCCGGTCCCTGAACCAAAAAATGAAAAATTTGAGTTTATTGGATGGTTCGCAGAAAAAGATTTTTCAGGTTCTCCTGTAACTGCTTATAATTCTGCACAGGGAGCAAATATTACTTTCTATGCAAAATGGAAGACTAATAAGTCTGCAATCTTTAATGGAAACGGAAGAACTTTTACATATATTGACAAAAACGGAGAGACTCAAACTGTAGGACAGCGAGAAGTTGTTCTTGAGCTTAAAGATTCCTCTACAGGTTATTTACCGACGGCTCAGGATTTAGGACTCAGTTCGATTGGAAAAGCTTTTTTATACTGGGTAGGAAACGGAAGACAGTATACTGACGGTGAGAAAATAACTTATAAAGAAAATGATGATGTAATTACTCTAATTGCTGTATATTCTCCGGCAGAAATCAATCCTCTGTCAGATTCTGATAAAACAGATACAGATAAAGATGGTCTTACTGACTGGCAAGAAATCTATGTTTATCATACTGATCCTAACTGTGATGACACGGACGGTGACGGCTGGAAAGATGGCTGGGAAATTAGTCAGAATACTTATGATTTAAATACATTTAATCCTTCAATTGCCGATTTACCTAATGTTACAATTACATTAAACGGTATTCCGCAGATATACAGAAATTATACCGTATCTACTTCTAAAGGAGAGTCTAAACAACAAACTGTATCAGAAACTTCTGGAACTTCTTTTTCAAATACAAATACTGATTCATCGACACAGGGAATGGCTCATGGATGGAAATTAGGTGGTAAAATAGGAAAGAGTAAAGATGGATTGCAGTGGGAAATCTCTACTGAAGTAAATGGAAGCTATTCTTCATCTGCTACTGCAACAGTTTCTAATTCGCAGAGTAAAAACTGGAGTACTTCTATTTCTAATGGTCAGACGATTACAGAAACAGAAACTCAGACAAATAATGGCGGTAAAATAGTATTTCCAATAAGACTTACAAATAATGGTAATATTGCTTATGCATTAAACTCATTAATGACATCTTTGTCTGTGTTAAAGTCAAGTGGTAGTGTTGACCAGGATATTATAGGCAATTTTCCTAAAGTAGCAGGAGTCGGTGGAATAAGTATTGGTACTATAAAGCCTCAGGAATCTATGGATCTTGTACTTGAGACAGATGTAAATAATGCTCAACTTGAAAAACTTCTTGTAAATACAAGAACTATGAAGGTAAATGTAAATGCTTATGATATTTCAACTACGATTAATAATCAGACAAATAATTTTACAGGTTCACTTACAAGTTGTAATGCAAGATGTGCAGATTTGACTATTGGTTTTGGTCCTGCAAATCCTACAATGCATACAAGACAATATAAGGTATCTGCAAAGACAAAGTATAATCCAAAAGCTACACAGCTTGAAGACGTTTACATACCTCTTACATTAAAAGAAGTTCTTGCAAATGTTGGTATAAAAGAAAATGCAACATCAGAGTTAAGTAAACTTGTATTAGACGCAAATGGAAGAATCAAGTCTATTGGCGGTGTTGAATCAAAAGGCAGCAATAAAGACGGTGACTGGTATATCATGATTATGCATAAAGATATAAACGGAAATTTTAATGTAAGATATTATACAAATCATGTTGATCCGTTTGCAGAAGATGCATCCCTTGTAAATACAAGTTATAATATTGCAGATATATTAATTAAACCTCAGGATAGAATTAAAATATTTTATGATGTAGATAAAGACAATGATGGCGTAAGTTCAAGTGATGAACTTTTTTATGGAACAGAAGATGATCCGACAAAAGAAAACTGTAAAGATTTTGATAAAGACGGAGTTTCTGACTACGAAGAAATTTACGGCTGGAAAAAATCAGGAAACGACAAGATTTTTTATACAAATCCTGTTGACCCTGATACAGACGGAGACACTATATTCTATCCGAATAATGTATCTGCGTGGAATGATGCAAATGACCCTGACCCGTTAACTCCTTCCAGAACAGATGCTGCTGGTATTAAGGAACTGAAATTTACGAATAATATCAAGAATCCTTTTCTAACTGTAAAAACTGAAAAAAATGATGAAGATACATATAATATCAGTAGTCTTGAAAATGAAAAATATAGAACTGCTTATGAATATGCATATTTACAGATAACTCCACAGTTTAAAGGTTCAAAAATTCGCTATAAAGAAGTTGATATATTTACGGGTCAGCCAACAGGTAATTATAAAGAATATCAAACTGGCGAAACATTAGAAATCCTTCTTGCAGCAGAAAAAACAAATACCATTTTGATTCAAGTTTACGCCCCTGATGGTAATGAACAGCATTTTCATATTTATCAAGTTATTGCGAAATCAAAATATAATGAGTATACAGATTTAGTAACTGCAAACAGTTCTAGTTGTAAAAACTTAACGATAACAGTACCAAGTTATTATGACAAACGTCTTACATTAGGAAGTAATAGCGGAATATTAATTGGTCTTGCTCGACAATCTATAGGTGATTCTATTAGTTATTCTGATATTCAAAATGCAAAAGAAGCTGGAACAAATGTTGAATATGATAATTCTGTCAGTGCACAGTATTTTAAAATTCCAAGTTCTAAATTAGAAACTTCAAAATGTACTTTTTCGTTTACTACAGATTCAAAGGTTTTAAAGACATATTACAGGTTGTTCCGTTATGAGATTGACCACAATGATGTTAAAATATCTCCTTTAACACAATCCCTTTCGCTAGAAAGAAAAACTCCAAAATATGGTATTTTAACTTTTTGTCTTGATTATCTAGAAGATACATATGATAACGATTCAGGTGCGGAATCAGAATATTATGGCAGATTTCATACAAAAAATATAGTATTTAATAATGCAACTCTGGAAGGTTATTACTGGGAACAAAGCTTAGATGATGATACTGAAAGTGGAAGAAGATATTACAGTTTTAGAAATAACAGTCGTACAGGAACAAAACCAATACAGTTTGAAGAAGGTGGTAAAAAATATACTGCTACTTTTAATATAAGTGATCTAGAAAAAGATGGTAATCAATTTGCGATTTCATGTGATATATGGGAAGAAGATAATTGCAGAGATGACTGGATTGGTGACCCTACAATTAAATTTATTTATTATAGAGAAGGTATAAATAAAGATTCCCCTCATCAGTGGTTTTGTGTAATTAATGGGCATGCAACTAAAGATGCCAGTTTTATCATTCCTCGTGCAGGAGAGGGAATTGGAGCATACAATACAACAGGAAATAATGGTTTAGGAAAAATTAATATAGGTTTTTCAGTTAAATGGGAGTATGACTTTTCTAAAGAGTAAATTAATTCATCTCACATAAAAAAGAGTGCGTCTGGGATAAATCAAGAAAAATATTCCAGACGTACTTTTTGTTGTTTAAATAAAAATCAAAATCTATTTTCTGAACGAATTGATTAAATCTTTATACCAGTAAAAACTGTCTTTCGGCGTTCGCTTCTGGGTTGTGTAGTCAATATGCACAAGTCCGAAGCGTTCGTTAAAGCCGTTTTCCCATTCGAAGTTATCGAGAAGCGACCAGTGAAAATATCCTCTGACATCGGCGCCGTTTTCAATTGATGTCGAAAGTTTTTCAAGATATCGTCTCATAAATTCGATTCGCTGCGGGTCGTGGCATTTGCCGTCTTCTGAGATGAGGTCGGCATTGCTCATTCCGTTTTCTGTGATGTAAATCGGTTTTTTGTAGCGGTCAGAAATAAAGTTAAAATATTTGTTCATGCTCTCTGGCGTTATCGGCCACTTTGCTGCGTTGCGGTCCATTCCGTCGGGATAATCTGCAATATGCCATCCGTCCTGATATTTGCCTTTTGAGCCTGATGCGATCGGTCGTCCCTCATAAATATTAATGCCCTGAATTTCAGTCGGGGTAGAAATAAGTTCCATATCACCATCTTTAATTTTTGGCATGTCACCTTTGAAAATATTAAATGCCTGCTCAGGATATTTTCCAAAGTGAATCGGATCGAGATAGTAGATGAGTGCATCGCTCATGATTCTTTTTGAGCCCGGGAGCGGTGAGTATTCGTAAGGTGCGCCTTCGATGCAGTTCATCGCTTTGAGGAATGCTTCGTAATCTTCTTTGCTGTCAGTTGCAGGGTAGTTGCCGAGTCCGTTCTGCGCGCACGATACGATTATTTTTTGAGTGGAAGCAGCACGGAGCGCCTGGTTCATCTTGCCGTGAGTGAGGAGCATGTTGTGGATGACATTGAGATGGTCTTTTCGTTTTTTAACAAGTCCTGGTGCTTTCCACCCCATGTAGCCGCCGAGAATGCATGGCATTTCGTTGAGAGTAAAATAATGAGTTACTCTGTCTGAATATCTTTTTGAAACTGCGGCAGCATATTCTGCACCCCAGTCAGCAATTTCGCGTGTTAAAAATCCTCCTTCGTCTTGAAGCGTCTCCGGCATGTCCCAGTGATAAAGTGTAATCCAGGGTTCGATGTTGTTTTTCAAAAGTTCATCGATGAGTCTGTCGTAAAAATCGAATCCTTTTTCGTTTGGAGTTGCAGTTAATTTTTTATTTGATGTGGAATATGAAAAAAGCCGCGGCCATGCGATTGAAAAACGGTACGCGTTAATTCCAAGCTCACGCATAAGCGCGATGTCTTCTTTGTAGCGGTGATAATGGTCGCATGTGATGTCGCCATTCTTGCCGTCATGAGTTATATGTTCTTTATGTGTGTATGTGTCCCAGATAGAAGGACATCTTCCGTCTTCATTGACCGCTCCTTCAATCTGATAACTCGAAGTAGCCGCACCCCAGATAAAGTCCTTAGAAAATTTCATATCCGCCCTCCAGCTGATGTTCAATTCAAATTGATGTCTAACTTAAAATTAATGTAATTAAAATAATCGATTAATTATACCACAGAAATTTCTGTTTTCAATAAAGAGAAAGTTTAAATGGAATTTCGAAGAATTTGAGTCCATGAAAGAAGAATAAAAATTTTGACGCAGATTACACAGATTTTGATATGATTAACGTAGATTATTTTAGGTTGTTTGAGAAATTATAATTAAAGTAAAAAAAAACTAAAATAAAATCTGTGTTAATCCGTTTTTAATCTTCGTAATCTGCGTCTAAAAAACTAATCCTGGTCAATTGGGATAAGTTTATCGAAATTTCATTTAATAAAAATACAGCTGTGACAAAGGTCTTTAAAAATGGTATTCTTGGTTGTATGAAAAAGATTTGTTTAATTTTATCGGTTTTGTTTTTGGCATCGGGTTGTTTTGCAAAAGGAAATAAAGACAAAAATAAACTTTATCAGATTGCTCCGAATACTTACATGAGCAAACTTGACAACGGGCTTACAGTTTTTATATCTGAAAATCATTCAGTGCCGCTTGCTTATATCGAAGTAGCAGTTCGGGCAGGGGCAATTACACAGACAAAAGAAAATGCGGGATTGTTCCACCTGTATGAACACATGATGTTCAAAGGAAACAGCCTTTACAAAAATTCTGCGGCAGTTCAAAAAGCGCTCTCTGACATGGGAACAGCTTCGTGGAACGGATCAACTGGAATCGAATGCGTAAACTATTATTTTACAGTTCCAAAAAAACAGCTCAGAAAAGGACTTGAATTCTGGAACGCCGCAATCCGCGAACCCCTTATGGATAAAGGTGAATTTGAAGTTGAGAAAAAAGTCGTAATTTCAGAAATTTCGGGACAGTATTCAAATCCTGACAGAATTATCGGACGATATATCAATGAAAATCTTTACTGCGATGCTCCGTGGCAGCTTGATCCGGGCGGTTCTGTTGAAAATGTAAAGAATGCAACTTTGGAAAATCTTATTGAAATTAAAAATAAATTTTACATACCGGAAAATGCAGCAGTTTTTGTCGGTGGTGATGTTGATGTAAACGAAGTTTTGAAAATGGTAACGGAAGTTTACGGTGACTGGAGCAATAACGGAGTGGAACTTTCGCAGATTGAAGAATGCGTGATGACACAGACAAAGACTCCGTTTGAAAAATCAAAATGCGTAATTATCCCATACGATAAAATTTCTCCTCAGATTATGCAGGTTAATTTTCTTTTCCGTGGACCTGATTCTGATCTTGAACCACAAGAAACTTGTGCCGCTGATCTTTTGCATTGTTATCTTAATGATCCCGAAAGCCCTTATATCAAGCAGTTTTTAGATGATTCGTTGCTGATGATTCCAAATTCAGATTATATCGGTTCAAGTTATTCTACAAGACGCAGAACGGGAATTATTAATTTTAATTTTGTGATGGTAAATCCTCAGGAAGATTTTATAAGACGAATAAATGAATTATTTAAACAAAATAATCAATTTTTATTTTTGCTTGCAAAAGATAAAAATATTGTTCCGAAAACTAACAGAAAAAAAATCATTCAGCGTTTGAAAGATGATGGAGTCTATGAGTCAGAGACATCATCAGGACTTTTAGCAGGTCTCAGATATAACTGGATAACAAATGACATTGATTATTACAAAAACTATATGAAGAATATTTCAAATGTTAAAAATGCAGATTTAAAAAATTATATGGAAAAATATATTGTTGATAAAGCTCCTCTTGTCTTAATTTATATTAATACACAAGTATATGAGCAGTTAAAAAATGAATTGAAAGACTTCGAGTATGAGGAGTTTAAGTATTAAAATGAAAAAAAGTTTTTTAATAATTTTTTCTATATTTTTATTATTCAGCTGTTCAAAGGCTAAAAAACCTTTAAGCACAGCTTCTGTAAATAACGGCGGAGTAGAAGTAAGCGAATATCGCCTTAAAAATGACATTCCTGTTTATATTGCAGATAAAGTTTCAAACGATGTCTGCGCAGTTTTCATTCTTTTCGAAGGTGGAACAAGACTTTCATCTTATGAAGAATCAGGACTTGAAAATGCAACTCTCGAACTAATGTCGCGTTCAACAGAGAACTTATCCTATCAGGATCTTCAGTCACTGATGTATACAAATCAGAGTTCAATTTCACATTACACGATGTACTGCGGTTCTGCTTATTATCTTTCGTGCATTAATTATTATCTTGATGATATGCTTGATGTATTTCTTTCAAGTCTTATTGAAATATCAGATTCTTCTTTCGAAGATATTTACCGTGAAGAACAGCAGAAAATTACATCAATGCAGAATAATCCTCAGTCAATTCTTTTTCACGACATTCATAAAAGAGTTTATGATGGAACTTCGTTGCTCGCATCTTCTTCCGTTCAGCCGGAGTCTCTTTCAAACATCAAATTTGAAAATATAGAAAGATGTCATAAGGCTCTTTTAAATTCAAAACGAATTAAAGTTGTTGCCGTTGGAAAAATCAATAAAAATAAATTTCTTAAAAAGTTAAACAATACACTCGGAAAATTTGAGGGTGAAGAAATTCCACCTGTAAACAAAAATGAAAAATTAAACCTCACGGACGAAAAAATCACACTCACACACAAAGACGCACGCGGCTCTGAAATCATAGTCCGAGTCTTCGAAGCGCCGAAAGTCACATCACCAGACTACATAACAGGCCGCCTCACAGAAGACATCTTTACGACGACAATGTTCAACATCATCCGCGAAAAATACGGCGCCTGCTACTCACCTGGAACCGAAATAGATTCATCAGACCTCGCAGTCGGCCTTGACTACGGTCTCAGAGTCTCAGACATGAAAAACTTTCCGAAATATCTCGAAGAATGCCAGACTCTCATGCTCGATGGACGCGTCATTTCATCAGTAGACGGCGACCAGACGACTTACGACACAATCGAAAATGTCCTCGAAGGAACCAAAAACTCATACATCACCCAGAAATACATGTCCCAGGCCACATCCTCAGGAATCGCTTCGCGCCTTGCCGCAAGCCTTCTGCAGTTCGGCGACCTGACGACAGCCGACGGAATGATGCAGAAAGTGGAATTTGTTACTGCCGATGACATTAAAGCGTGCTTCAAAAAGTACTGGATTGACGGAAAATCGCAGTGGTTTGAGATGAGAGGGGAGTGAAAACGTTGACAGGGGGACAGACCCCGTGGTTTGTATAGTGCCCTTTTTAAAGCAGGGGGACAGACCCCGTGCCTGTTTTGGATTCCTGTTCTTGAATTTATGTCATTTTTTCGGTATTTTTATTATAAATGCTCGTATTATATGTATGGGCGAAGAAGGTTAATTAAATGGCAAAAAAAATTTATGTTGGTAACTTGAGTTATTCAACAACAGAAGAAACTTTGAGAAACCAGTTCTCTCAGTTTGGTGAAGTTGTATCTGTAGCAATCATTATGGACAAGATGACAAACCGTTCAAAAGGATTCGGATTTGTTGAAATGGCAGAAGACGGAGCTGCAGCAGAAGCAATTTCCACTCTCAACCAGAAAGAAATCGACGGAAGAAAGGTCCGCGTAAACGAAGCAGAGGAGAGAAAACCTCGTCCTCGTTTTAATAAATAATTTTAAGGAGTTTTAACTATGATTAAAACAGTAAAAGATGTTGACCTTAAAGGTAAACGCATCATCATGCGCGTTGACTTTAACGTACCAATGAAAGACGGAGTTGTACAGGATGACACACGTATCATGGCAGCTCTCCCTACAATCAAATACATTCTTGAACAGAGCCCACGTTCACTTGTTCTCATGAGCCACCTCGGAGATCCAAAAAAAGACGTTAAAAAAGCTCAGGAAAAAGCAGAAAAAGCTGGAAAAACATGGACAGACGCTGATGCAGAAAAATTCATCAACGGCAAAAACCGCATGGCTCCAGTTGTAAAATATTTCTCTGAAAAACTCGGAAAAGAAGTAACATTCCTTCCAGACGCTCTCGGACAGAAAGCTGCAATTGACGCTCTTCCAGAAGGCGCAGTTGCAATGCTCGAAAACGTTCGCTTCCACAAAGAAGAAACATCTAAAGACGCTGCAGAACGCGACGTAATGGCAAAAGAACTTGCTACATACGGAGACATCTTCGTAAACGACGCATTCGGAACAGCTCACCGCGACCAGGCTTCTACAGCTTCAATTTCTAAATTTATGCCAGTTCCATCAGTTGGTGGATTCTTGATGGAAAAAGAAGTTAAATCCATCCAGCCAATGGTAACAAATCCAGAAAAACCAATGACAGCTATCATCGGTGGTGCAAAAGTATCATCAAAAATCGCTGTTCTTGAAAGCCTTATGAAAAACGCTTCTACACTCATCGTTGGCGGCGGTATGGCTTATACATTCCTCAAAGCACAGGGACACGAAGTAGGAAAATCTCTTGTTGAAGACGATTTTATCGGAACAGCAAAAGACCTTCTTGCTAAAGCTGCAGAAAAAGGTGTTAAGATCCTTCTTCCAGTTGACCACGTTGGTGCTGCCGAATTTGCTGACAAAGATCCAGTTAGCGTTGATGCAGTTGATCTTCCAGTTGACCTTATGGGTCTTGATGTAGGTCCAAAAACTGTTGCTCTTTACAAAGATGCAATCCTTGCTTCTAAATCTATCGTTTGGAACGGACCAGTCGGCGTATTTGAATTTGACAACTTTGCAAAAGGTACAGAAGCAGTTGCACGCCTCGTAGCAGAAGCTACTGGAAAAGGTGCAATGACTGTAGTTGGTGGTGGTGACTCAGTTGCTGCTGTTAACAAATTCAACTTGGCAGACAAAATGAGCCACGTTTCAACAGGTGGTGGTGCTTCCCTCGAATTCCTCGAAGGAAAAACACTCCCTGGTATTGCAATTTTGGCTACAAAATAACATTTAGGCGAACGCGCGAGCGCGCCGGCTAAAAAATTATGCTCACGACACAGCGATGCTGTGCGTGTCAAATCGATTTCGAACTGACAGTGCGGTGTACTGCAGTTCAAAGTTGCAGAAAAAGCCCTCGGATGAAGTCTGAGGGCTTTTTTTTTGAGGGAATTTTAAAGCAGGGGGACAGTCCCTGATACTATGAAAGAAATCTTTTTAAAGCACCGGGACAGGCCTTGTAACTATTCAAAGAATTTTTTTCTTTATATTTTTCTATTTTTCAGTTAAAAAGCATATCCAGCTAATTTCAATTTTTTAACTTTCTACCTATAAATAGATTAAATCTTGCTATACTATTTTTCTTATGCTAAAATATAACGATGAGAGAGATTGATTTGACTTATGGTTCTTTTGAACTGGCAAAATCTAAAAAAGATAAAAAAGAATTAATTTTAGAAGAAAATATAAAAACTATAAACCGACATTTTGATGCAAAACGTGAAATTGATGATAATATTTCGATTGTGGCAGAAATTGACGATGAAGAAAAAGTTATTGTAGAGCCTGATGAGACAGAGAAAGAATATAGTTCCGGACAAAAAAAATCTTCAATCGGTGGAAAATTAATTTTTATCATTTCCACACTTGTAATTATCTCAATGGGATTAATTACATATCTTGTTTCTTATTTTGTTACTGCAGATACAAAAGCAAATGCCGAAGCTTCCAATTTTACTCTTAATTCAAGAACAGCTTCTGATTGTGAAAACCAGATTAACAATATAGTTTCAAATGTTGCATTGTTTTATAATCTGATAAATGGAACTTCACAAACCGCAGTTTCTTCTGATGCAGAAAATTTTAATGAATCAAAATTAACTTCTGCAAAAGAGGCAATAAAATTTTTTGAATTAAATCCGCAGATTGCGTCTGTATATTTTGCTTCAAGTTCTGACCTTATTGTGAATAAAGAATTTTCTGTTGCCAACGGAATTCCGGAATCAAGTTTTGAAGCTTATTTTCAATCTGAAGAAGATTCTTTTAATTCTGCAAAAAATGGTTTGATGAAAATTCAAAATGCGTCACCATTTTTCTCTAATGCAATGCTTTCTGTTTTCTTTCCTGTTTTTGTAGAAGACAAACCTCAGGTGATAGCGGCTTTGTTTAATGCAGAACGCCTTGCAGAAAATATTTCAACAGGAAAAATTAATGAATCTTTTTTTGTGAATGATAAAGGAATCGTACTTCTTCATAACGATAGTAATCTGATGATGACAGCAAATGATTGTTCACAGAATGTTTTTTTGAAGGAAATTTTAAATTCAAATTCATCTGGAATGCAGCAAAGTTATGTTGACACAGATGGAGAGGAATATTTTGCAGCATGTAAAAAAATTACAAATGCAAATTGTTATGTGATTACTCAGGTAAAAAGTTCTGTTGTGCTTGCTGCAATTAAAGCTACAACAAAAAGAAATATTGCCTTAACAATTGCCATTCTTTCAATTGCAATCTTAATCATCTGGATTTTTGCAAAAACTTTAAGCGTTCCTCTTGAAAAATTAACTGCTGTTACAGAAGAAATTAACAAAGGAAATTTCAATACAGATCTTTTTAACAGATTAAATATTAAATGAAAAGATGAAATTGGAATTTTAAACAGAAGTACAAAAAATGAACAGGATATTTTAAATACTGTAACAAGTTTAACAAATAAAGGTGTAACAAAAGCAATTGTAAGAAAAGAAATTGATTTTCAGCCTCATTTAAAAGACATTACAATTTTCTTTTCAGATATTCGTGGATTTACAGCAATCTCAGATGGATTTAATAAACGGTTCGGTGAAAAATCTGCCGGAGAAATTATCGGTTTCTTAAACGATTATATGTCAAGAATGGTAAACTGTATTTCGATTACGGGTGGAAATGTTGATAAATTTGAAGGCGATGCGATTATGGCATGCTGGGGTGTTCTTCGTGATGATAATATCGACATCGGAAAAGATTTTTCTAACCCGGATGATTATAAAAACAGAAAGGAACTTCATAAGAAACATGTTGAACAGGATGCATTAAGCGCAATTAAAGCGACTGTTGGTATGCGCTATGCACTCATGAAATATAATAAAGATGCAGAAATATTCACTAAAAAACATGCAGATGAACCCCTTGCTAAATATAAACCTCATATTAGAATTGGCTGTGGCCTTAATACCGGTCGGGCAACTGTCGGTTTTATGGGAAGTAAAGAAAAAATGGAATTTACTTCAATCGGTGATGCTGTAAATCTTGCAAGTCGTACTGAAAGTTCAAATAAACCATGCGGAACGGATATTCTTATTACACAGGATACTTATTCAATTCTTTGTAAAAATTATATTCGTTGTGAAGATAATGATTTTACAATTTCGAAAGAAAATATCGAAAACGAAATTATCGTAGAAAAAATTCCTGTAACATTTGAAGTAAAAGGAAAGGGAAGCCAGAATTTTTATGGCGTTGTAAATATGCCTAATTTTGATATTGAAGCATTTTTTAAGACAACTGACCCTGATTTTAAAGCTGATCCTGAATGTACAAAGTGCGCAGGTCCAAATGGACCTAAGTCATTGAAACAGGTACGTGAGTTACTGGGAATTCCTGAACCGGATTTTGAGAGAGTAAACTTAAATGCAGAAGAAAGTAAAGTCACAGCGAAATAGCATTATTTTTGTTACAACTTGTTTTCTCATTTTCGGATTAAGCCTTACTTATTTTTTTGTTGACTTAAATAAAACAAGTCTGCGCTCTGATAAAGAAATTGCAACTGTAATTTTTAAGAAAAAAATTGCACAGCGAAAATTTTCTGATAGTGTAATTTGGGAAAGACTGCAGAACAAATCTTTTCTTTATAACGAAGATATTATCCGCACAGAAAATGATTCACAGACAACAATTATTTTTAATAACGGAACTTCAATAGATCTTGATGAAAAAACAATGATTCAGATTTTTGAAGGAAAAAATGGTGAATTAAAGTTTAATGTTTCCGGTGGAAAATTTGCAGTTGATACTACTGAAGCAAAAGGTAATGTTTCTGTAGATCTTGGAAATGGTGCAGTTATTAATCTTGAAAAAGGAACTAAAATCAGTGCAGATTCCAGTCAGGGAAAAAATTCTTTTTCCATTCAGCAGGGTAATGCTAATATTTTAAAAGCTGACGGAACTGAAGAAGTAATTTTAAGCGGTGATTCAATTAAAATTGATGAAAATGGTTTGACAAAAAAATTTCCTGTTGCAGTATCTAATTTAAACATAACCCAAAAAATCGTTAATTTTACAGATGAAAATCAACTTGTGACACTTGATTTAAAACGAACTCCTGTGAATTTAAATCAGAAAATTGTTGTAGAAACTTCAACAGACAGCAGTTTTGAAAATATTCTTGAACGAAAAGAAATAACTGATGTTTCTATAAATTCCGTAGATGTTAAAGTTGTTGCTCCAACAGTGTTTTACAGAATTTTTGCAGAAGATGAGGAACAGGATGTTTTTGAAGGTAAACTTCTTGTTGAAATGATTAAAACACCTGAAATTATTTCTCCTGTGGACGGTTCAGTTTTTGTAAGTAAAAATACTTTGCCTGATGTTTTCTTCAGCTGGAACTGCGGTGAATATTGTGATTATGTAAAGTTATCGGTTTTTGATAATTCTAATCCTGATAAGCCTGTAATTGAACAGGAAGTCAGCGGCCGTTCTGTTTCAATTAATAAATTTGAAGAAGGAAAATACAGCTGGTCAATAATTCCGCATTATACGCTTAATGATATAGGTTTTGGAAAAAGTACAAAGGCTATAAATTTTGAAGTGAATAATCAGCCGGTTAATGAAAAACCGGAGTTGAAAATTCCACAGAATGAAACTGTTTTACAGCTGGAAAATGAATTAAAAGATGTTGTCTTTATGTGGAAATCTGATGTTGTAAAATCTAAATATCTTTTAGAAATTTCATCTGATGAAAACTTTGTTAATCTTGTTTATAAAAATCAAAATGAAAATACTCGTGACATTATACCTTTTGATTTAAATAAAATTCAACCGAAAAAATATTTCTGGCGTGTTACTAGAATTGATGATAAAAATAAAAAGTTTGTTTCAGATACAAGAAATTTTGAAGTAAGAAAATATATTCCTTCTGAAACAGAACTCGTTTTTCCTCCTGATAATTATGGCGCAGAAATAAATATAGTTTCTCAAACTCAATTTTTATGGAAACTCTCTGATAGTATTGATAAAAAAACTGCAGAAAATATTTTTGAAATTTCTGATGATAAAGATTTTGACAATATTGTAAAACAAATTACAACTGATAAAACAAGCTGTTCAGATATTAATCTTTCAGATGGAAATTATTTCTGGCGTGTTGTTGTAAAGAATAAAGAAAACGGAAATGAAATTGTAAAAACAGAAAGCAGGAGTATTTCTGTTCTTTCCAAACTTGAAAAACCTTTGATCCAGATTCCATTAAATAAATCTGTTCATAATATTGCAGATTCCAAAGTTTTGAAAATTGTCTGGAATGAAGTTGAAGCTGCTGATTTTTATAAAGTCAGAATATTTGATCCAAAAACAAATATAGTAATTTCTGAAAATGATTATGTAAAAGAAAATAAATTGAAGACAAAACTTGATAATGTTTCTCTTGATTCTGATTATATCTGTTCTGTAACAGCTTTCTCAGAAGAAAAGGAAAATAGACCTTCTAGAGTTTCTTTGCCAGATACAGTTAATATTTCATTTGAAAATGCAAAGAAAATTGTTTTGCAGAGTCCTGTAAATGGAGCTAAGTTAAACGGTCTTGCTGCTTTAAAAGAAGGTGTAATTTTTAAATGGAATACTGATAAATCTCAAAAAACATCTGAATTTATTTTAACAAAAGTTAATTCGAATGGAACTTCAAAAAATATTTTCTCTTCTTCAAAAGTCAATAACACAATAAAAGTTCCTCAGTTAAGTGAAGGAAATTATAAATGGACAGTAAGAGCTCAGTCTAAAAATGGAACTGATTTAACTCCTGATTTGAGTTTTACTTTTACTGTCTTAAAACGCGAACCATTAAAATCACCTGTTTTACAAGTTCCATCTTCAGAATATGTAATTACTTCAGATTATTTAAAAAATAACAGACAGATTAATTTTAAATGGGATGAAATATCTGGTGCAACAGATTATGTTTTTGTTTTGTATCAGGTAAATAAAAATGGATCTTTGAAAAAGATTGTTCAGAAAAATTTAACTAAAACTGATTATATTTTCACAGATTTGAAATCTCTTGATGTAGGTGAGTTTGAATGGCATGTAACAGCTTATTCACATCTTAAAAATGGATTTGAAGAACAGAAGAGTGAAGTTTCTGTTTCAAAATTTAAGATTGATATCCTGCTTCCAGGACAAATTCAAACTTTAGAGCCGGGTAGAATGTATGGAAATTAAAACTAATTTAAAAATTACATTCAAAACTCTCCTCATATTTTTTGTATCTGTATTTTTTGCATTTGAAAATATATCTGCATCTGAATTTGATTTTGAACAGACATTAAAATGGAAAAAAGATGACAATGCTTTTGAATATGTTGTTGAAATTAAAAAAGATGATTTTGATGAAGTAATAAAAGAGATTTCAACTTCTGATAATTATATTACTTTTTCTTTACCTTCCGGAAATTATTTATACAGAATTATTGCATTTGACTTTCTTGGAAGAAAATCAACTCTGACAGAATGGAAAAGTTTTTCAATTACTAAAGCAGTTAAACCTGATATAAAAGTTGTTGAGAATAATGTCACAGTCAATAAAAAAAATAAAGATGGGATTATTCTTCCTGTTCAAGTTGAAAATATTGAAAAGGATTCTCAGATAGAACTTGTTAACACAGAAACTGATGAAAAAATCATAATCAAAAAGAGTGGAAATGAAAATACAGAAAATTTTTCCCTCCAGGTTAAAAGAAATGAAGTAAAACCTGGAAAATATAAAGTTGTAATTACAAATCCAAGTGGTCTTTCAGATGTCTCCGATGAAATTATTATTGAAGAGGAAAAAATTGAAAAAATTAAAAAAACGATATCATGGCCAATTGATTTAAATATTCTTGCAGGTGCTGATTTTCCAATGCTTTTAGAAAATCAACTTAATGATATATATCCTGATAAAAATTTTAAAATTGCACCTTCTGTTAAAATAAATTATCTTCCATTCGATTTAGGAATGCTGAATTTTGGGTTTGATTTATCTGCTTCTGCATGCAGTTTTGATTTTAAAGAAGATGTAGTTAATATTCACATGATGATGTATCTTGGAACTTTTAATCTTATGGCAAGGGTTAATTTATTTAATAATAAATTTGGAATATGCGTTAAAGGTGGAGCAGGTGCTGCTCTTTTATCAAAAGATGTAAAAATTTCAGAAACAAGTATGTCTGATAAAGATAAATTATATGGTTATGTTTGTGTTCAGGGAAACATCAGTTTTCAGTTTATTCCTTTGAAACATCTTATTCTGGAAGCTGGTGCTGATTATACTTATGTATTTGTTCCGGATATGAAAACTCAGCTTCTGTCACCTTATGTTTGTATTGGATTGAGGTTGTAAAATGAGAAGAAAAATTATTACTGTCTTAATTGCATTATTCACAGGTTTAATTATATTCTCATGCCAAAATGCCGTATGGTTTGAAAATTTTCTTGATGATATAAATTCCAATTTAATCTGCAAATTTATTTTATATTTCCGCGAAGATGTAACGGATACAACTCCATATACTACACTTGAAGTTTATAAAGGACAGACAATTGATGCTGATAAACTTGATCAGACTGCAAAAGAGAAGGCTCTCGAAAATAAACCTGCAGAGCATGCTGTTTTTAAAGGTTGGAAATATTATGGAGATATAATTCCTCAGTCAATTACTGCAATTGATGATATCGTAATCAGTGTTAAACCACGTGAAGAACAAATGCAATTTACACCTGTATGGTATTATCAATATCTTGTTAAACATAAATTTCAAAATGTTGATTTAACTTCTTTTGATGAAGATGAAAGTTTGACAATTGTAAATGATGGAAAAAAAGATTCTCCTGTTATTGTAAATCCATTGGAAGTAGAAGGGTTTACCGCAAAACCTTTTGAATCAAAATCTGTAAGTGCAGCAGAAAAGGTTACTGTTGAAGTAGAATACGAAAGAAATCTTGTCCAGATGATTTTTGATCCTGCTGGAGGAAATTTCAACGGAAGTAATTTAGAAAATATTATTACGGGTTATTTTGGAACTGAATATCCGTTAAAAATAATTTCTGGAACTTATATTGAACCTGTTAAAAATAATTGTGATTTTATAAAATGGGAGCCTGATATTCTTGATACATTTCCATCAAAAGATACTGTATTTAAAGCAAAATGGTCTGGGGAAAAGTTTGCTGTCTCATATAAAGCCTGGCAGGGAAATCAAACTGAGGCAAAAGAATTGTTCTGTGATACTACAGGATGGCCTTTGATTTTTGACAGTGCAAATGACTTTGAAATTCCAGAGCCTGATATGTCTTTTGTTACAAGTAACACTGTTAATTTTGTCGGATGGTATACAGACAAGGAATGTACAGAGAGTTCAAAGTTAAATAAAAATGCAAACGGAAAATATTATATTCCTGCAGACACTCAGGTTTCTGATATTACTTTATTTGCCCGATTTGAATCACAGAAAATTTACTGTTCTCCATTAAATGGTGATGATTCAAACTGCGGATATTCAGAAATAAAACCTGTTAAGTCAATTGAAGAAGCAAAATTTAATCTTAAAACATCAAATAATTCAATTGGTACAGAACTTGTTGTTTTTGATACAATTTCTTCACAACAGGATATAGATGCTTTATCAAATACATTTGGAAATAGTACAGGATATGGTGCTGATGAAAATGGAATTGTAATTAAAGCTGCAAATTCATTCTCTGGAAATTTTATTGCTCCTGAAGGAAATTTACTTACGTTTAATTTAACTAAAGTCAAGTTTGACGGTGGCGCAGTATGGAGTAATGGAACTGCATATGAAGTAAAAAATGGCAGTCCCGTTATATCATCTAATATTGGAAACATGATATCAGGATGCTTCTTATGTGGTGGTAGTGGATTTAATCCATGTACTTTTGTAGTTAGAGAAGACTGCATTATTCAGAACTTTGAAAATACATATAGTGGTGGAAGTATTATAAACAGCTTCAATTTAGATTTAGACTTCAGGGGACAGTTAAATAACTGTAAGTCAGATGATTCAATTATTTATGGATATAATTATTTTAATGTTACTAATGCAGTAATTACAAATTGTATTGTAAAAAATGGTACTGGTTATGCTGTTTCAGACGAATTGGCTCGTTTTGATATTACAAATATTCAGATTGATTCAATTTATGGAAGCGGTTTAAAAATTTCTAAATCAACTTTAATAAATGGTCTTAAGATTTCGAATTGTTCTAATTTAGGAATAGATCTTTCAGGTAATCTTAGTTTTGCCGATAATGTACAGACAGATACTTCTTCCTGTGTTTTCGTGCAAACTGGAGGAAAAATTAATCTTTCATTATCACTGCCAGACACATTTGCAGTAATAGTAAAAGCAGCTGAATATAATAATAATCAGCAGGTTCTTTACAGTCTTGAATCTTCTCTAATTCAAGTCAATTACAAGAAATTTATAAGCGGTCATTCAGGATATGTTATTGATTCAACAGGAAAATTTATTTCTGCAAGTTCCATTGACATAACTCCTACTGATCCTTCTGTGGTGGAATATGATCTTGGAAATCTTTCTGCTTCATTTGTTGTAAAGGGAAGTGGCGATGCCGTAATACAGTTTAATGTTAATGATGAAGGATATAATAAAATAAAATCCTGGGGTGAAAAATATATTCAATATACAATTGACGGACAGTATGGAATTGCTCCAATAATGGGATCTTCGGGAAATTATCAGGCATCAATTAATTTTACAAATAAACTTACATCACCGGGAACTGGAGTACAGCCATTTAATCTTGAGCCAGGACTTCATAATATTGTTATTTTTGCAGACCCTCTTGATCCTGCATCAGTTGCCTTTAAACCAATTTCTATTGATGTTTTATATATGGAATAATGTGGAGAGTAAAAATGAAAAAGAATATTTTACGATTTACAGTTTTAATGCTTTCGCTTTTTATTTTGTCATGCACAAATTCAATTAATACAGGTTTTGAAAATTCCTCTTTTGTAACTATAAGAATATCTTCTGCAAATAATTTTCGTGCTGTAGCAGTTCCGGATATGGAAAAACTGAATATTTCAAGATATGTTATCAGAATTTCAGGAAATGGTACTGAAAAGTCTGAAGAACTTGCAGGAGGACTTACTGAATTAAATCTTGAACTTTCTTATGGCATTTCATGGAATATTACTGTTGAGGCTTTTAATGCTGAAGATAAGTGCGTTTTAAAAGGAAGTCATAATAATTTTGTTCCATCAGAAAATAATAAGTCTGTAACTATTCAAATAATGCCGTATCAGATTTTTGAAGATTCTGGTACCGGAACTTCTGCTGTAACTGGTGGAATAAACCTTCATATGAAATTTCCTTCTAATACAAATGGATATGAATTTCAGTGGTATTGTGATGATCTTGCCGGTGATGGCGGACAAAAGAAATCTATTCCAAAAGAAGGAGCTGATTATAATTTTGTTTTAACTGGAATTAAACCCGGATCTAAAAAACTTACGATAGATGTTTTTAATTTAGATTATACAACAAGTCAAAAAAAGACAATAGTAAAAAATATTATGATTTACAGTAATCTTATTTCTGACTGCTGGCTTGATGCTTCAGAAAAAAAATCTGAAATTACACTTTCGGGAGAAGAAATAGTACCAGAAAATTTTGATAACTACTTTTTCTATATAAATGGAACAGGTGGAACACTTAATAATTCTTCTTTCACCTCGTCTGAACCTGAAAAAACGCCTGTGGAAGTTGATTCTGTTCAAAAGGCAGTTTCTATTATTGAAAAACTTGACCCGAATGGAATTGATGAACATTCAATTTATATTTCAGGAACAGTTACTTTGTCTTCTTCCGGCATAAATAACAGCATGGTTTATTTTGGCGGAACAAGTCTTGAGAAAGTAAAATCAAATATCAAGTTAATCGGAATTGGAGAAAATCCAACTCTTGACGCAAATGGGACTTTGACAAGTTGCAGGGTACTTTATGTTAATACTCTGGGAAAAATAACATTGGAAAATCTTACTTTAACCAAAGGAAATATTTCTGGAAGTGGTGGTGGGTTATATCATGAATCTGGTGAAGTAAGTTTAAAAGATGTAAATATATTAATTAATATATCTGCTGGAAGTGGTGGTGGAATATATATATGCAATGATGCAATTTTCAGTATGGAAAATGGTTCTATATCAGTAAATGTTGCAACAATTAATGGCGGGGGAATTACAAGTTATGCACGTGTTGGAAACAGAAAAGATGAAAATGGAAAAAATTTAACAAATGCGTATTTAAAAAATGTTTCCATAACCAGTAATTCAATTACTTCAGGAAATGGAGGCGGTATATATATTACAAGTACGAATAACCTGTCTCTTGATAGTTGTACTGTAAATAACAATATAGGAACAAATGGCCCGAATATTTATGTAGTTGGTGCATTATACCTTAGAGGTGCAGTTAATTTTAATGATGATGTTAATTCTGGTATCATGTTGTATTATGCTAAAGAAACTGCAAATAAAAATATTGGTTTAGTTAATATTATCGGAAATGTAAGTCCAATATCTGGAAAGACAAAAATAGGAAAAATTCAAATAAATGATATTGCAGAGGCTGCAGAAAACAATAAAGTTATTTTTAAAGATAATGTTACAGAAGAGATTGTAAGCTATTTTGATTTTGAAAACTTATATTCTGTAAGTACGGAATCTGATACAAAGGGACAGGTTATAGCATTGGCTGAAACATCAGGCGGCTCTGCGTTTGCTGATCATTCTTTTGTATTTATTATTCCTGATGATTGTAAAAATTATAGCTATGATGGAACAGAAAAAAATCCTGAGATAAGTGTAAAAATTGATGGCGTTGAAAAAGGTATTGCAAAATCAAGTTTAATATCTGGTATAAATGCCGAATTGTATTGTGGAATTTCAAAAATGGAAAGCGCAGTATTTGATTCTGTTAATGGAAAAATTTTATTGCCTTCAAGTTTAACTCCGGATATTTATCAGCTTGTTATTTCCGGAACATATGATCATATACCTTTTTCTGAAACAATAACTATTACTATAAGTGAATAATACGGGAGAGTTCTTATGAAAAAAAATATATTTTACATTTTATTTTGTATTTGTTTTATTTCGTGCAGTAATTTAATAAATGGAATTGATCAAGGTAAAAATTTTTCATATACAGATTCTGCAGGTCAAAATGAAGAAGTAGTTGTAAATGGAACTTTAAATATAAACGGTGCATTTCCAGAACAAATAATAAAGGCAGTTAATAATTCAAAAAGTTCTATACCTGATTTTGATGATGCATTACAATATTTTTCAATAAATGCAACACTTCTTGATAATCAGAATAATCCGACTGAAATAGTAAAAATTTTTGAGTTTGACAGTAATTATTCCAGCTTTTCTCTAATATTAAATTATGGAACTTGGAAAATTGAAGCTTATGGCAAAGATAATAATTTTCATGATATTTTTTATGGAGTTTTAGGTACAAAAGATAATCCTGAAAATCTTATTCTTGAAAAAAATCAAACTTTACCAACATTAAATATTATTCTTTATCCGATTTGTGATGAAGAAATAACAGGAACCGTAGAGCTTAATATTTCGTTTGAAGATGTAGGAATAAAATCTGCTATTGTGAAATGGCAGGAAAATGGAGAAGAAAAAAAACAGAGTTTTCAAAGTGCATCTCAAACTGAAGATCTTTCAGGCATAAAAATTACTTTAAAAGATGATTTCGATACAAGTCCTGAAACAGTTCCACCTAAGAAGCCGGACAGCTATAGAATTGAAATTATTTTTTTTGATGATTACGATTATAAAAATCCTGTTTTTAGTCATCATGATGTAGTAAATGTTTTTTCAAATTTAAAAACAAATGTCTGGCATAACAATGGGTGCAGTTATATTAATAATGAAAGTTTTAATCTTATTCCGACTGTGTTATCTAAGCGTCATTATTTTTATGTAAATCAGAATAATGGAAATTACGAAAATGAAGGTTCTTCATATTCACCTTTAGACAGCGTACAGACAGCAGTTGACAGAATTATTTCAATGAATGATGGAAATGAATATACAATTTTTTTAACTGACGATTATACTGCAACTGGTTCAGAACGTTATGCTGATGATGGATCTACACCTGCTATCGTGGCGATTCACAATGAATCTGGAATAAAACCGCTTAATTTAAAAATCAAGTCGTTTAATAATAGTTATAAACTGGATGCAAATACAGAGGCTCGGGTTATATTTGTACAAGGTGGTGTTTCTTCAAAAGTTACATTAACACTTGAAAATATAGAAATTACAAAAGGTTTATGTGAAGGACATGGCGGAGGTCTTTTAATTCATGATTATGTAGATTTAAATATCAGAAGTAATGTAAAAATTGATAATAATAAAACTACGTCTACTGCTGATAATAAGGGTGGTGCTGGACTTTATTTTTATCAGAGTTCATCTGGAATTGGAAATGAATTAAGTATTTCCGGAACTAACATAGAAATCAGCAATAATACATCTGGTTCATATGGCGGCGGTATTTATATTAATGGTTCTACAAAAGCGGAAATTTCAAGTGGTGTAAAAATTTCAGAAAATTCTGCAAACTATGGCGGTGGAATTGCGTTTACAGGAAATAATTCTGATGTAATAATTAGTGGAACTTCAGAAATTACTCAAAATATTGCAACAAGTAGTGGTGGTGGACTTTATTTTGATGGAAGTACTATTGCTCATTTAAAAGAAAGTGTCGTAATTTCTGATAATACAAGTGAGTCATTTGGCGGAGGTATTTCACTCGGTAAAGAATCTGAATCTTCTTCTCTGGAAGTATATTTGGAAGATAACTGTGTTGTCAAAAAGAATACAACAGCCACTTTAGGTGCCGGAGTATTTGTAATTAATGGAAAATTCATAATGAATGGCGGCGTTATTGGAGCTGATACTCTTTCAGATGGAAATGAATGCACAGATACTGTAAACGGTTCTGGTGGAGGAATTTTTATTGCAAAAAACTTTTCTAATGTTGAAATAAATGATGGAAAAATAATAAATAATACTGCCCAGGTAGGACATTGCATATATTCTATGTTTGGAAAATGTGATATGAAAGGAGGTTTTGTTGATAGAAATACTCCTGAAGCAGAAACAAATAAAATATTGATTTATGTAACATCTCAGAGTGGTTTAGATTTCACAAAAAATTATTTTTCCATGCAGGGGGACGCACATTGCGGACTTTCGAATGTTATTTTACTTAATGACTGTGCATTAACAGTATCAGGAGATTTAACACAGCAAAAAGAAAACGGGGTAAATATTCCTTCTGCAGTTATTCTGGTTGATTCAACAAGAATTGGTAAGTATGTTTTAAGAAATAATTCCGGTGAAAATTTCGTTAGCAGTAATTATGAAAAATTTCAAACTTTTGAAAATGAGTACTTAATTGATGTAAATGGACATCTTAAAGAAAGATATATTTCAGTTTCATCTTTGAGTAGTGCTCCAAATCCAACAGAACCGACAATTTATACTATTAAACAGGCAGATGATTTACGAAGCTTAAGTGAATGGTCTAGTACTTCTTCAGGTTCAAATTTTCAAAACTGTACATTTTTAATGGTAAATGATATTGATTTAAATTTGACGCCATTTACACCGATTGCTACAAAAAAACCTTTTGCCGGAACTTTTGATGGTAATGGGTATAAGATTTCGGGCCTTTATATAAATTCAGCTGACAATAAGCAGGCTTTGTTTTCACAGCTTGGTATTGGTACTATAAAAAATCTCGTTGTTGATGGTATAGTTACAGGTGGACAGTATTGTGCTGGAATTGCCGCATATTTTGCCAATGGAAGTGGCTGTGTTGATAATTGTATTTCGCATGTTAAAGTCAAGGGGACAGATTGGGTAGGTGGAATTACAGGTGAGCTTAGAGTTGGAGAGATTAAAAACTGTACTAATGTAGGTCAGGTTATTGCAACAGGAACTAATGGTAATGCAGGTGGTATTGCAGGTTATTTGGATCCTAATTGTTCAATTAAAAACTGTTCAAATTTTGGAGATATAACGTCTACTAAATATGCTGGAGGCATTATTGGATGCGGAGGAACTAAATGCACTGTTAATAACTGCTATAATTTTGCAAAAACTAGCGTTACTGATGTAAATACTTATACTGTTGGTTTAATTAGTGGTAATAGTACTTCTGATAGTAATTATGATTCTATTTATTATATTTCAATTCCAGGTGATTCTACGGCGCCATATGGAGATAATAATCTAGGTGAATACACAGCTACAAATATTTCAAATGATAGTTCCGGAATAGAAACTTTAAAAAGTTCCCTTAATTACTGGGTTTCATCAAAGGAAGACTATAATACCTGGAACCGCGAATTAACAATAAATGGTGTAAAATATCCAATCAGTTCAATTGTGAATGATAATATCAGTTTGACAATAGCAAGGTGACAGGTCGGCAGCAAGCATCATCCTGATTCCGTTGGAGATATCGTGTTTAGTGATGGAAGTGCGTCGAGTTCCAGTGAGAGTTCGTTAACACAGGGACAGAAGGAGGCCTCTGTTGGAATTGTGTTTACGACGACTTATGATTTCGCAACAGGAAATAATACGGATGGAGACGGTATGTTGATGGTGGGAATATATAATTCACATGATTCTACGTCTTCAACTCCAGAAGAATGGTTAAACTGGTGTAGTACATCTTCTGGAGGGTATACTCATTTGTTTTATACGAATGATAATGATGGAAGTTCAAACTGGCAAATAATAAAAAATGGGGATAACGCTAATGCTGGAGTAATCACGGGGACATACCCGGCGTTTGAATGGGCTGAAAATTATGGTAGTAAATATGGACTTTCGGGTAGTTATGCTTCTGATTGGTATATTCCATCTATAAATGAGTTGATTGCGTTAAACGATTCTATTGATTTAGTTAATACTGTATTTGATAATGTATGGATAGGTGATTTAACTAGGGATATTTATGGAATTGCAAATACGATGAATTCATCGTATTTTTCTTCTTCACAGGAAAAAAATTCGACAATTGATGATTATGATAAAAAGGCTTGTACATTTTCATTTTATACTGAAAATATAGCCTGTGGCTATAAAGATAAAGGTGACGTTTTATTGGAGTCTGGAGGAAATCCACAGTATGTACTTGTTGTGAGGAAAGTGAATTGATTACTTGAGGGGAAAAAAGTGGGGACAAGCAAAAGACCTGTCCCTGTGATTTTGTTATATAAAAATGAGTTGATAAAAATGATGAAAAGGATTCCTCTAGTAATATTTTCAGAAGAATCCTTTTTTGATAAGTATAAGTTAAAGTATAAATTAAAATTCAGAATTGGTAATTTAGGATATATTTGAGATTTGTATTTAATATTGATGGTTAATAGGAAAGTTTATTTATTGTAATTTATAACGTTCTAATTTAATTTTAATATTCGTTGAAGTTGTCTGACTGATATTCCTTTAGATTTTAGAAGAGGAATGTTTGGAAGTAATTTTTTTATGGAAAGTGTTCGAAGTTTTTTTGTAGAGTTTATTGATAAATTTTTTTTGAGAATACTGAGTGCATGTTGATCTGATAATGGTCTTTTGATTTCGGCTTCATCGCAAATATCAGTATTTGGTGTTTGAATGAATTCTTGCATGAATTTCACTGAATTAAAATATTTTGAAATAAAATTTGTATTTATTATTTCATTTTTGAGTTGTGTGTTCCAGCTGCTCCAAGGATAATTTTCTGCTTTACATATATGAGCTTTTTCAGGATTTTGGAGAATATAACGATATACTATGCGAAAATATTTTTCGTTTTCAATATTTCGACTTAAAAAACGAGATTGAAAAAGATGGCCGGTACGTTCCATCCTTCGATTATAATATTGTACATAACTTGTTCCGAGTCGATGCATAAAAGAAGATAAAGAATTTTGTGGATCGTGAACTAGAAGATGAACATGATTAGGCATAAGACAGTAAGCATAAATTTCGATGCTGAAAAGTTCTGCATATTTTTTTAGTTTTAAAATAAAAATTGAATAATCACCAGTACAGGAGAAAATCTTTTGCCGATTGACGCCGCGCCAGATTAAATGATAAATTTGGGTCTCTGATATTTGGCGTGCAACTCGAGGCATAAGATTTTCTCCTGTTTGTGATGACTTAACTATAAAGTACAAATAATTA
>JAGHVB010000062.1 GCA_018064525.1 Candidatus Treponema merdequi
GATTTTAACTGATATAGATTTTAATTCGCAAAACTATTGCACTGATTCAGAATGAACTTTATAATTAAATTATGGCTAAAGAATTTAAAGTTCACAATAACGAAGACAAAACAATTTTTGCAGTTAAGGTTGAAAAAACTTCAAAACAAAAAAAACTTAAACCTGCAGCTTTATTTTTTGTTATTTTACTCATTCTTGCAGCTCTTGGTGTAAGCATTTACATCGGTTATGTTCTTCATATTTTTGTAAAATAGATTCGTTTAATTATGACTAAAAAAACAAATCAATTTTCAGTTTTTGGTAAAACAATTTATCCTGATCATGAAATGTAAATGATCTCTGTACATGATGTAGATTCTCTTGATCATGCACAGATGAAAGACAGATTCCATTCTGTTTTTTTCAAAAGCTGAAATACAACTTTTACAAAGCAAGACTTGGGAATGGTGCAGCGAAGAATTTCCAAACGGATCCCATGAAACCTTTCGCTGCTACCGCGCTTCAAAATCGTAAGAAATATCAGATGAATTACCACTGCAATTCAAAAATTAAATTATCATTCTGCCAGAACTTTAAATACAGATGACGCTTTTTGCAGTTAACACCATAGCTTAAACCGGTTGTCCATATTGAAGCGTCATCACGCAAAGGTTTTTCATTTCCATTTCCATACATGACAACTTTTTCGTAAAGTGAATAACCGTCTGCTGTTTTTTTATTGATATTTGAAACAAATTTTTCCTTTACTTCTTCAAATTTTGTATCATCAAGTAAAGAAGCTGTTGGATATGCTTCATTTTCATAAGCCAGGGCACTTGCATCAGATCTGAAGTCGAGTGCAGGATTTCCTTTATCATCAACAAAATGCAGCTTTCCTTTTTCATCTCTGAATGAATACTGGGCATATAAAAGTGAATCTGTCCACATACAGCGCTTCATGTTATCAAGCATTTCTTTTTCTGTCTGAACATTCATTAAATTTTCATTTGCAATTTCAATTCTTCCGTATCCTGAACCATGATGTTCAATAGCATTCCATTTTGGAGTACGGTAATAATTTCCCTGCCCGTTCTGATATGGTAAATATGAAATTTCATTCTGAGCAATTTCAATAAGACCGTATTCTCCTGTTGCGTCACCAATCATAAAAGCGTAGTTCCAGTTTGATAACGGTCCGCCATCACCCATTGTATAAAAATCAAACTGTTTTAAAAATTCAAGAGCTTCTTTTACTGTCGCACAATTTGTTGAAACAAGGCTTGTAACTGCACCTGATGTAACTCTTATTCCGCCGGTATTTGTTCCTGTACAGATAAATCTTGCATCCGGTTCACGCATGTTTGCTTCGATATAAAGACCTTTTTCATTAAAGCCGTCTGTTGCATTGAGCGGAAGCATATCAATAAATTCCTGTGGAAGTTTTTTCATTCCAAGCAATTCATTGTATTCAAAAAAAAGTGAGCCTAAATAAGAAAAAAGATAAGCTTTGTATTTTCCGTAATTAGCTTCGGTGATATACATCGGTGAATTTGAAATATAAATATCAAGATTTCTTCCGATTAAAACTTCGCCTTTTGTATTTCTTTTTGCTGTTGCAGTACATGCCGGCTTTGTAAACTGATCGTATTTTGCGTTTAATAATTTTATTCCCTTTTCAAGATCATAAGCTTCATACGGATCTACTTTTATTACATAATTTCCGTAATCTGTAAAATTTTCATATTTTACTGGCTTAAAATCCCAGCTTACATTTTCTTTTGGCTTGCATGATGAAAAGAAAAATAATACTAAAGTGGAACTAAGTAAAAAAAATTTTTTTGTTTTAAAACTAAATCTGCTCATAAACATAAATCTCCTTTAAATTTATTGTAGTCCCTGTTTTTATTAAAAGTCAACTGTCGTATCAAATTTTTTATTTTTCAATCGTTTTTAAAATCAGCCTGTCAAATCCGCGGGCAATAAAACTGCTTTTTTTATTAATTGTTCTGTCACAAACAAGAGGAATTTCTTCAATCAGAATATCTTTGACAAAAACCTTTATCGATCCAAACTTATCACCTGTTTTTACCGGACCAAATATAATTTTTTCTCTTTCGATTTCGACTTTGAGATCATTCAACGCATCAACTTCTTTACCGTTAAAAAACTTCGGAACGACAGTATTAATTTCATAAGGAGCAATCAATCCGGCAGTATTTGCAGAACCAGAAAGGATATTTTTTGTTCCGATAACCGGAGTAATAAATCTGATATATTTTTTACATACATCAGAAGAATTTTCATATCCCGTCATTTTTTCATTAATAAAATATTCTGAATCAATTTTTTCATCAGCCTTAATTTCAACAAAATTATCAAACGCAAATTCCATCAAAGTTCTGCCGTCTTTCTGTCTTAATTTTTCACCATCAGCATAACGGCCGCCAGGTCCTTTCATCGTAACGCTTAAATATCGTTCTCCGTTTCTGACTGCCGTCAAAGAAAGATTGTATCCGCTTTCATCGATGTAACCAGTTTTAAGACCATCGCATCCTTCAAGAGTTTTCAAAAGTTTATTCGTGTTCTCCTGTTCAAGCCCGCTCCAGATTGAATCAGGATGTCCCTTACTCAAATCCTGAACTGGTTTACCGGCATCTTCTTTTGCAATGTTTTCTGGTTTCGGATAAGCAAATTTTTTAAGACTGTGAAATTCTTTTAAACTCTCAGGGAATTTCGTAATATAGATTCTCGCAAACGCTGCCATCTCACGGGCAGTCGTCAGATTTTCTTCGCTGTATCCTGAAGGCTCAACAATTTTTGTTTTTTCGAGTCCGCATTTTTTTATTTCATCATTTACTGTTCCGATAAACTTTTCTTCAGATCCAAAAAGATACAAAGCAATTGCATGACTTGCATCATTTCCAGAACACACAGCAAGTCCCTGTAAAAGTTCCCTTAATGTTACAATCTGTCCTTTTCCTAAAAACATCAGTGACGAATGCGGCGGCATATGACTTGCCCATGTTTCTTCAGGGAGCGGAACAACATCATCAAGCGATGTTTTTCCTTCGTGAATCTTTTGAAATACCGTATACATCAGAAAAACTTTTGTCATTGATGCCGGCGGAATCAATTCATCAGCACTTTTTTCGTAGAGAATATCTCCCGTATCCGCATTAATCAAAATTGCACTTTCTGCATTAACATCAAGTTTTGCAGGTATTGTGTCGTATGGAAGTTTATGAACTGTTTTTGATCTTTCAAATTTTTTTTCTCTAAGAGCATTTTCTAAAATAAATAATTCTTCTTCACTATAAGACTCAATTTGTGAAAATGCATCAATAACCTGACCGCGCCTTACACAAAAATAAACAGCACAAACCAAAATGACAGCGCCGCAAATTCCACTTATAAAAAATTTTAAATTCTTTTTTACGAAAGCCGGTTTTATTTTATTCCACACTAAAATAATTTTATCTTTAAATTTACCAAAAAAATTTTTCATTCTATTCAGTAATCTGTCTATACGCATATTCTGCCACACTCTGTTCTGCTTCTTTTTTGCTTTTTCCGGATTTTGGTCCATAAACTTTGTCCCCAAGGCGAACACTTATAAAGAATGTCTGATCATGGTCAGGACCTTCTGTTTTAACAAGTTCATAAAAAGGAGTCTTCTTACTCTGCTTCTGAAAATATTCCTGAAGCAGAGTTTTATAATCCTGATTTCCTTTATGATCCTGAACTTTTCTGATTTCAGGAATGATAAATCTTAAAACAAAATCCCTTGCTTTTTCATAACCGCTGTCAATGTAATATGCACCGATTACAGCTTCGACACAGTCTGCAATTATTGCCGGTTTTTTTCTGCCATTTGTCATTTCCTCGCCTTTTCCAAGGACAAGCATTTTATCAATTCCGATTGAAAGTCCGATTGGAGCAAGACTTTTTTCTGAAACAACCTGTGCCTTAATTTTTGCAAGATCGCCTTCTGGATTTTCAGCCATATCTTCATATAAGAAAGCAGCTGTTGCCATTCCCAGAACAGAATCTCCTAAAAATTCAAGACGCTCATTATTATATCTTTTGTGCTGGACATTTTCATTCGAATAGCTTCTGTGATGAAACGCAAGATCAAGAAGATCGATGTCATTAAATTTAATTGTAAGAGGTTTACAGAAATCATAAAGTTCTTTTTTTCTTTCAGAAGTCACTTTACGGTTTCCAAAAAATATTCGTTTAAGATTTTTCATTTTCTCACCCGTTTACATTATACATTTAAAATAAAAAAAAACACAGATTTTTCAACAAAACCTGTGTTCGTAAAAGTAAAAACTAAAATCAGAAAACTGATTCTTATTTCTTTGAAAGTTCAGAATTGATGAATTCGTAAGCATCACGAACTGTTTCAAATTCGTTTGCTACTTCGTCAGGAATACTAACCTCTAATTCTTCTTCAATTGCATAAACAAGTTCGTAAGTATCGAGGCTGTCAGCTCCAAGATCACCACGGAATGAAGAATCCATAGTAATTTTGCCTTCATCGATTTCCAGTTTTTCAGCGATAAGCTTCTGGATTTTGTTGAACAATTCGTCCATGTTTTACTCCTAATTAGCCGTTTGTTTCAGGTGTAATTACCTGACGACCGCGATAAAAACCGCATTTTGGACATACGTGGTGTGACTGCACAAGGTTTCCACAATTGCTGCATTCTACAAGCTGTGGAGCTTCAAGGCGCATATTAATTCCACGACGTCTCTTTGAAACGGCTGCTGATGTTTTTGATCTAGGTACTGCCATATATAAACCTCACTATACTAGTTTTCTCTAAAATAACTCGGTTATATTACAACATTTTTTCCCTAAGTGTCAATGGCATTATACCAAAGTTTTTAATTTTGTCAAACACTTTTTGAAAAAATGTCATAAAAAACTTAACATTTTTTTATTTTTTGTCAAAATAAGTTGAATTTCTTAATCCGATTACTTTTCAAACTTATTCTTCATTCTTTCTGCTACAAGTTCCGGAACCATCTGGGAAATATCACCGCCAAACTTTGCAAGGTCTTTGATGGAACTTGATTTGATTGTTACATATTTCTGTTCGGTCGGAACAAAGATTGTATCAATTTTTGAATTAAGGGAATGGTTAATAAGCGAAAGATCAAACTCATATGCAAAATCTGTGGCATTACGGATTCCACGAAGCAGAACAGAAGCGCCGCTTTTTTCAGCGTAATCTACAATTAGACTGTTCCATGTATGAATTTTTACATTTTTATATTTTTTCGTAAGCTCTGTAAGCATCTCTACTCTTTCTTCAGGAGTAAAGAGATAATTCTTTTCCGGATTAACTGCAACGACAACATCAATCTCGTCAAAAATCGAAATTGTTCTTTCTATTACGTTTAAATGTCCAAATGTCGGAGGATCAAAAGATCCCGGGAATACTGCTTTAACCATAATTTTAAAATATCAGATTTGACGAAATCGGGCAAGAGATGTAAAATATAAAGTATGAAAAAGATTATCTATATTTTATTACTTGCATTACTTTCTCTGTCAGTATTTACATCTTGCAGTTCAACAGCACAGGAAACAAAACCGGCTCCAAAAAAGGAAGTTACAAAAACAGTTTCAAAATCTGACGCAGAATACGAACGCGCCACAAAAGATTTGAAAGGTGAAACAGTATCCCGTGATACTTACGAAAAAGATAAAAAAGTTATTCTCGCAAAAATTGATGAACTTAACGTCATCATGAAAAGCAAAAACTATAAAGCATGGGTTTCTTACATTGAACCAAATTCAATTAATTACTGGTCTCAGAAAAAAAATCTTTCTCAGGCTTCAAAGCAGCTCCCTGTAAAAGGAGTTCAGCTCAAAACGCTTGAAGACTATTTTAATTACATGTTCATCGGTTCAAGAATGGGACGCAAAATTGATGAAATCAGATATATTTCATCAACTTCCATCAAAGCCGTTCAGGTTCGCGAAGATGATGTTGTTATTTTCTACAACTTCAAGAAAGTAAACGATGACTGGCTTGTAGAAATTCCAAAGCTTTAATTTAAATTATACATATTTAATATTGAATTTTTATTACTGGTATCTTATAATTTTTAATGATTATTCCGATATTTAAGTAATAAAAAAATATATGAGGAGATTATATGAAAATCAATAAGCTTTTTGCCGTTGGTTTATCCGTTATGATGATTGGTGCAACAGTTTTTGCTCAGTCTAAAAAAGAAAATGAAACATCTGTTGAAAGTGAATACATGAGCAATATGGAAGATGTTGTTGTCACAGAAATGGCCAATTCTGATCAGAGAGACAACAAGCTTGTTGCTTTACAGTATCTCGATTCTGCTGCAGAAAGCGGAAATGTTTCGCCTGATATGGTAGCTGCATTAAATCAGCTTGCAGGTGAAGGTATTTCAACACAGTCAAGAACAAAAGGACGTATGTCTAACAACTACCCTGACATCCGTGCAAAGGCATGTGAAATCTTAGGAAAAGTTGGAACAGAAGAAGCTGCTCATATTCTTGCAGATGTTGTAAGATATGACAACGAACCTTGGGTAATTTCATCAGCTGTAAAATCACTTGGAGAAATCGGTTTTAACGATAACGACAAAGTTACAGATACAATTGCATTCATTTCAAACCGCGTAGAAACTTTAACACCAACAAGTTCTCTTGCAAACGAAATCATCGATGCATACGAAAAACTTCTTCCAAACACACAGAACAAAAGACCTGTTATTGATTCCTTGTCAAGAATCGCACAGGACTACAGACTTGTTCGTCCTGTAAGAACAAAAGCTCTCGAATTGCTCCGTTCTCTTTCAGGAACAGATTCAAAGAAAGACAACAAAAACTAAATTTTGTTTTATAAATAAAAAAGCTGTCAGATAAGAAATAAAGTTTCTTGACTGGCAGCTTTTTTTTTCGAGAAATGCGGGAGTCGAACCCGCCACCTTCAGCTCCGGAGGCTGACGCTCTATCCAAATGAGCTAATCTCTCACTTGAAGTTAAAAATATATTCAATTAAAATAAATGTCAACAAAATGTTGTTTTGTAAAATTTAAAAATATAATTTTCTTTTTTGAGGTATACGAATGGATCCAGTAATTTTAGCATCTTCATCACCACGCAGACAGGAAATTCTCAAAATGATGAATATTCCTTTTCAGGTAATCATGCCTAACATCAACGAAAGTCTGACTTCCGCAAAATCACCGGTTGAACTTACAGAAACACTTGCCCGTTCCAAAGTTCTTGCAGTAGTTCACTCTCTTCCTCCAAAACAGATTATTCCGTGGGTTCTTGGAGCTGATACAGTTATTTCCCTTAACGGCAAAATTTACGGAAAGCCAAAAGATCAGGACGAAGCTTTTGAAATCTTAAAAAATCTTCAGGGAAAAACACACACAGTCTGTACATCAATCGCTTTATATAACGGTGCAAAAAAGACAACTGCAGTAAAAACAGCAGTTACAAAAGTTACTTTTGCTCCAATGACACAGCGCGAAATTGAAGCCTATATTGAAACAGGAGACTGGCACGGTGCCGCAGGCGGATACCGTATTCAGGGAATGGCATCATGCTTTATTTCCAAGATTGAAGGAAGTCAGAGCTGTGTTGTAGGCTTGCCTATTTTTGAGCTTTATGATATTTTAAAGACGCAGGGATATGCAATAATGGATTAATTCCATTATAGAATAATCTCTCGCCGGATTTGTGCCATAATCGTAGATTCACTGAGCACAAACCGAAATCTTCCGGGCAGACTTCTGTCTGTCACGTGTAATAGAGTCAGGTGGTAAATGCCGCTCAATTGTCATTAATTGATTTGACTGGAAAAGTTCAGTTAAGTCAGATGATTGATGAAGGTTAAATTTACCGGTGAAGGAGTTTTTATGGCAGTTGTAACCATGAAAAGTCTGCTTGAATCTGGTGTACATTTTGGTCATCAGGTAAAGCGTTGGGATCCTCGTATGAAGAAGTACATTTTTGCTTCAAGAAACGGAATCCACATTATCGATTTGCAGAAAACTATTGCTGCAATCCGCGAAAGCTATGAAGCTGTAAGAAAAATTGCATCTTCAGGCAAATCAGTTCTCTTTGTTGGAACTAAAAAACAGGCACAGCAGGCCATTCAGAAAGAAGCTGAACGCTGTGGCATGTTCTATGTAAACAACCGCTGGCTTGGTGGTATGCTTACAAACTTTACTACAATCAAAAAATCACTTCAGCGCCTCAAGAAAATCGAAAAGATGGAAATTGACGGCACATTCGGAAACCTCACAAAGAAAGAAGTTTCTGCCCTCCAGAAGGAAAAAGCTAAACTCGAAAAGAACCTTGGTGGTATCAAAGAAATGAAAGAACTCCCAGGAGCAATCTTCATTATCGATACACACAAAGAACAGATTGCTGTTGCAGAAGCTCACAGAATGGGCATTCCTGTAATTGCAGTTGTTGATACAAACTGTAACCCAGAAGGAATCGATTATCCAATTCCTGGAAACGATGACGCTATCCGCGCTATCACATTGTTCACTTCTATCATTGCTAACGCAGTAATCGAAGCAGACAACGATGCAGGTCTCAAAATCATTGAAAACCTCAATGAAGATGAAGATGGAGTTCAGACAGACGCTGTTAACAAGAAAGAAGACGAAGAAATCGTTGACTACTCTAACTATCAGCCAACTGAAGCAAAAGAAGAAGACGTTGAAGCTGACGAAAAAGACAGCCTCGTTGACGAAGACAAACTTTATAAATAATTCGGGAGCATAATTATGGAAATTAAAGCATCTGATGTAAAAGAATTGCGTGAAGCAACTGGCGCTGGATTAATGGAATGTAAGAAAGCTCTCACAGAATGTAACGGTGACAAAGCAGAAGCTGCAAAACTTCTTAAAGAAAAAGGTCTCGCTGCTGTTGAAAAACGTGCAGAACGTGCTACTTCAGAAGGACGCATCTTCGTTCGCCAGAACGGAAACAAAATTGCTTTCATCGAACTCACTTGTGAAACTGACTTCGTTGCAAAGAACGCAGACTTCATCGCTCTTGGAGAAAAACTCCTCGATGTAACATTCGAAAAAAATCTTACAGCTGTTGCTGATGAACACAAAAAACTTCTTGAAGATTTGCAGATTAAAATCCGCGAAAACATGGCAGTTAAGAACGTAACAGTATTTGACGTTGCAGCAGGATGTGCTGCAGCAACATACGTTCACTCAGACTTTAAGACTGGTGCATGTGTAATCGTAAAAGGATCTGATGCAGATGTTGTAAAACAGTTTGCTTACGACTGTTGTCTTCACCTCGCAGCTTTCACTCCAGAATACATTACAAAAGAAGATGTTCCAGAAAGCTTCATCAATGAACAGAAAGATATCTTCAAAGCACAGATGGACAACGATCCAAAAATGGCTTCAAAACCAGATAACGTTAAAGAAGGAATTCTTGCTGGAAAAATCAAGAAACTCCTTGCTGAAAACTGTTTCGTTGACCAGATGTTCGTAAAAGATGACAAAGTATCTGTTGCAACTAAACTTTCTCAGGTAGGAAAAGAAGCAGGAGCAGAACTCTCTTTTGCTACTACAAAACTTTTCGTACTCGGAAAATAAGTTTTAATTAAAATAAAAAGCGGTACTATTTCTTAATTCAATAAGTATAGTTCCGCTTTTTTTTTTGAATTTTTTTTTAAAAATAGTTAAAATTGTTAAAATAAAATTTTGGGAAGGGCATTTTATTGGTAAAAAAAAAATAATTGACGGAAGGGCCCAAAAAATTACAGCAGTTAAAGATTGTTTTAAACCAAA